>CAJQPP010000060.1 GCA_905480235.1 uncultured Pirellulaceae bacterium | reverse complement strand
CAAAGAAGTATTTAGTTGACTTTAAATTGTTGACAAAAACATGCTATTGCTAATACAATGCCAACCATTAAGAGTTTGCACAATGTCGAAAATTGATTTTCCGTTATGGCAGCCGAAATTTTAGTCTCTACAAAACTGTTTCTTTTCATACATAACTTCGTCTGTTTGATCAAGTAAATAAGGAACAAAATGATACCGTTAACTAGCATTATATAAAACACACTTTATAAATGCAAAAATAATTATTTTAATCATATTTGCTAGTGTAAAAAGGTAAGGAACATCCAAAATTCTTAAACTTACTCAACTCGTGCAATACGTCACTGGCAGGCGTGATCGGATAGGAGCCAAGGAATAAGGGCTTTTCACTCAATTGTGAAGCCGCAATCAATCCCCAAGCTAACGCTTGATTACCCATGATATTTCGGTAAGTGCCGGGTTGGAGATTGGCCTCACCAACTTGGTAAGTGGAGGCAAAATCCTCGGTGGTCTCTCCGTAGTTCCAGCCGGATTTTAGAGACAGCCGGTTGGCCTGAATGATTTTTTCCTTACCGGCAAATTTAGCTTCGATAAAACGCAGAGTGGGATCTACATCGCGACCATACAACCAAAATACTAGCCCCATCGCGAAAAAGTTTTTACAGCGATCGGCAATTTTCGTGCTCAGTTCCAACTCCGCAACAGCAGTCCGCGTCATCGTGGTCATGGGAACGTGAATTACGCGGTAGCCATCGATGGTGCCATCTTCCAGTGGGCTGGTTTCCAGTTGAGCCAGCTTTAAATCTTTGGCTCCAAAGCTATCGGAATTGACGATCAAAATTCCACCGCGTTTGAGATCACTTAGATTCGTAATCAGAGCGGCTGGATTCATGCAGACCAACGCATCCAAACCGTCCCCGGGTGTGAATATTTCTTCGGCCGCAAATTGCACCTGAAAACCGCTGACGCCGGCCCGCGTACCACGCGGTGCCCGAATTTCAGCGGGGAAATCCGGGAACGTGGCAACGTCGTTGCCCGCAAGTGCCGAGGTGTTGGTTAACTGGCTGCCCAGTAACTGCATTCCATCACCCGAATCACCGGCCAAACGGACGGTAACACCGCGAACGGTTTCAGCGGGCTTGGCAGAAGCAGGGAAGAGTTCGCTGTTGGAGATCATTCGCGTTTTTCTACGTTATGAGCTCAACCGGAATCCCTACCTTTGGGATCCCATTTTGGCCCGTCGCAGTGCTCTACTTATAGATAATGTTGAGGTTGGTTTCTGGCCCAGCAAAAGACCCGCTTTTTAGCGAGCGTAACGGCCCTCTTTCGCTGCGGTCAGTCTAAAGTTTCGCAGATATCTGCCCGCTTCGAAAGTCCATAGGTATGTGGAATTGACCGGATTTTCTGAATGTTTTGCCGCCCCTGACGAGCTTTGCCAAGCGGTAGGCGCCTGCGGAATGCGTGCCCACCTACCCTGCCCCAAGAGGCGATTCGGGCAGATCGAGGGCAACGATTTTGTCGTGGTTAAGTGGGGCTGGAGAGGCCCGATTGGCGAATACATCCAACTCATCAAGTCGGTTATGGCCCGCTTTGGGTTTGGTCAAAACTTGGTAGAATTCCGACCTTGGAAACAGCGACTATTGGCCGCCTTTCCGCTAACAACTATCAAATCAAACAGACTTCGATTCAAGGAAAAATTTCGCCATGCAACGTTCTTTGGTACTGCTCAAACCCGATTGTGTCCAGCGCCGGCTTATGGGGCAGATCATTTCTCGCTTCGAAAATAAGTCGCTCAACATCGTCGCCATGAAATTGATGAATGTTACGCCCGACATGGCTAAACAGCATTACGCTGAGCATGTTGAGAAGCCATTTTACCCCGGCTTGGAAGAATTCATTACCGGTGCTCCTGTCTTGGCGATGATCGTCGAGGGGCTCGATGTGATCGCCGTCATTCGTAACATGCTGGGGGCCACCAGTGGTCTGAAAGCCGCGTCAGGAACGATTCGTGGTGATTTCAGTGGTAGTCGTCAAATGAATTTGGTCCACGCTTCGGATGGCGAAGAAGCCGCTGCTCGTGAGATCGCATTGTATTTTAACGACAATGAAATCTGCGGTTACGAACCTACGCTGACGCCATGGTTCAAAGCCGGAGACGAATAGATCAAGCTCGCGGTTCGAATAACAAAGCCGGCATTCCCGAATTAGGAAAGCCGGTTTTTTTTGTGCGGGTTGGTTCGAGCAGATCCGTGCGCCGCGGTGCGTTGCCGCCGTTTGAAAGAAAACGAGGGTTCGCCGTTACGGTTCGCGGATGCTGGTATCCAAACTGCGGAATAACGGGTAGATAAAGAAATCGATGACCCGTCTTCGACCGACCTTAATCTCTGCGGTTGCCGACATACCGGGTCTCAAGTAACGGCTTTCGCCGGACGGGATATCATGCAATTGGGGCGCTTCGGGACTGTCATCCAATCGGACACGGACCAGATAGTAAGCCTGCGACATGCCCGGTTGTTGCAATTCGGTGATATCTTCGTTGATCGTTTTAATAAACCCATTCAAGCTTCCGTGTTTCATATACGGAAAGGCACTGATTTTGATTCGTACATCACGAGGCGTACCATCCGCACCATTGCGGATTAACGCAATGTCTTTACTTTGAACTTTGACTTCCATTTCCAAGGGCGAATTGGTCGGCAGTAATTTGACGATCGGTTGTCCCGGATTCGCAATGGATGTGGGATCAGCAATTTCGATGACCGTGTACTCGGGATAATCGTCAGGGGCATGAATCACAACCAGTTCATTAGCGCGACGTGCTTTGTTAAGGTCTTCCTCGACCTCTTCCCTTTGTTGACGTTTTTGAGCGAGTTCCAGACTGATGGCTGCTTGTTCTTTCGCCATCATCGATTCATGTTGTTTTTGCAGAACCGTGAATTGCGATTCGGTTTCCGCAACGGTTTTTTCCGCCGTAATCAGGTTGTTGCGAGCATATTTCAGTTCAATTCGGGCGTTCCTCACCTCGTCCATCGAAACCGCGGCCTTTTCATACAGATCGTTGGCCGTACGCATATCTTGCGTTCGGTGCTCGATCAAATCGCTGCGCGAATTGACTTCAGCGGTGTTGCGAGCCTTCTGTGCCTCCAATTTCAGTTTCTCCGCTTCGTATTCCTCACGAACGGCGTCTTTTTGTCTTTGACGGTCGATGAATAGAATGCGCTGATTCAACCAAACGGGATCTTCTTTATTTTTATCGACGTTAAAATCACTTTTGAGCTGCTCGGATTCCAGTCGGGCGACTTCAGCATTTAATGCGTTTAGTCGTGTTTCCAACTTTTTAACATCTGCTTCGGAGAACGTGGGGTCCAGGGTGATGAGTCTTTGACCCGCTTTGATCGTATCGCCAAATTTTATCTGGAAGGATCGGATGGGGCTTGATTGAGGTGCATTAATAATGAAAGTCGGCGCTGTGGTAATCAATTTACCTTCCGCCAGAACAACGCGGTCAACTTTGGCCCACCAAGCCCAACCAATCGTGGTAATCAACAGCAGCACGACGACATACAGCGTCCACCGCATCCCGCCCGCGACCTTACGATTTTCCATTTCGACTGCGTCAGGCTGGAATTCCATGACCAGTTTATTAATTTTTCGCTGTCGCCGAGGGAGCCTGCGTTTCCGTTGCTTGCGGCTTTTTTCCTTGCCATTGGCATTCGCATGCTCGGCTGATGTGGCGGCAGCCTGTTCCTTGGCGTTGGGTTCTGCCGCGGGGTCACTGCTGCTTTGCGGTGTCGTCGGCGCGACGGCCGCTGGAACGGCCTGGGGATTGGGCTTTGCCGGTTCTCGCATATAGCCTGCAACGGGTGCGGCGACTTGCGCGCTCCTTTGAGCCGTGTCTTCGGGATTCGTTTTTTTGATCTCGGCTGGGTTGCTCTGACGTGGATCACCGGGATCCTCGGGAGTTACCGCTGCCCCATCTGCTGATACCATAGTTCCTGATACACCTTAGATTGATCGAGCAACGCTCGATGGTTCCCTATATGTTCTACCTGCCCCCGCTCCATAACGACAATCTTGTCGCAACCGGTCAGAGTTGACAGGCGATGAGAGACGATGAGTACTGTACGGCCTTTGGCGATGCTCTTCAGATTTTTTTGGATGATCGCTTCGCTTTCCGGGTCTAACGCGCTGGTTGCTTCATCAAAAATCAGGATTCGTGGATTGGTCAATAAAGCCCGAGCGATGGCCAGTCGTTGTTTTTGGCCCCCGGACAGGTTCGATCCACTTTCTTCCAGCATGGTATCGTAAGACTGCGGCATGCGTTCGACAAATTCGTCGGCACCGGCCAACTTCGCGGCGCGGACGATTTCCTTGAAAGAGGCATTGCTTTTGGCCATTCCGATATTTTCACGGACGGTACCACGGAAGAGAAAGTTTTCCTGCAACACGACACCTATGTTTTGCCGCAGGTGTGCGATATCCAATTCTCGCATGTCTAAACCGTCAATCCGGATCAATCCTGACTGAATCGAATACATGCCCTGGACCAGCCGTGTAATCGTTGTTTTGCCAGATCCACTACGCCCCACCAGGCCGATGATTTCACCAGCTGGGAATTCCAGATTGGCTCCATCCAGTGCAGGGGCCGTGGTGGGTGTGTATTGAAAAGTAACATTTTCGAATTCAATGCGGCCATTAATGGGCGGTCTTAAGCCGTGCCCTAATCCCGCTTCTTCAGGCCGGTTCATGACTTCTCCAAGCATGCGAACCGAAAGAGCACATTCTTGGTAGGAGTGGATCAAGGAAACAAGCTGTACCAACGGGCCAGATACACGGCCTGATATCATATTAAAAGCCACCAATGCACCCACGGTGATCTCGTCCTGGAATACCAAGTTGGCTCCCACGAATACGATTGCCACGGTCATTAATTTTTCGAGTAATTTGGAGACCGATGTCGCGGCAATGGAAATTTTTCCCACGCGGTAGTGCATCGCGATTGCCTGTGCGGAACGATCGTCCCATTTTTTGCGTTGCGTCGGCTCCATGCTCAACGCTTTGACGGTTTGAGCTCCATGGATCGTTTCGACCAGCATCGCTTGGCGATCACCCTCGGCGATATACAAAGCTTCCAGACGTCGACGGTAGGGGCCTAGCAACAATCCGATGGTCGCGGCCAAAAGTGCGGAGAAGAATAAAACGATCAGGCACAATTTCCAGCTGTAGTAATACAGGATCGGCAAAAACACGACCAAGGCCGCGGAATCCAGAAGTGTAAGAAACAGCGACCCGGTCAGGAATTCGCGAATCTTGGAGCCCTGTTGCATGTGCTTGGTCAGCACGCCGGCCGTAATTCGCTCAAAATAACTCATCGGCAAGGCCAGCATATGCTGGAACGTACGCGTCGCCACGCGTACGTCGATCTTGCTCGTGGCATGTAATAACAAATAACTCCGCAGATAGTTCAGGATGGCGTCAAAACCCAGGGCGATGACAATCCCAACGGTTATCACGCGCAGGGTGTTTAAGGCTTCGTTGGTGAGGACCTTGTCGATCACAATTTGGAAAAACAGTGGGACGACGAGTGCCAGCAAATACATGAAAAAGGCCGCGACGATGACGTCAATAAAGGCGGTCCATTGACGAGCAATTTCCGGCAGGAACCAACGCAAACTAAAAGGCTGGTCGGCATCCAATAAAGAAAACCGCCGCTTAAGCAGGATGACCTCGCCTTTCCAGCTCTTTTCGATCGCTTTGCGATCTAGAAACAAGAAATCTTTGCCATCCGCGAGTGGATCAAAAACCGCGAGCTCTTCTTTTATTTTGCCGTTTTCATCTTCGACTTGACGCAAGCCGACAAAGATGACGAAATTGCCATTTTTCAGCTTGGCCATGACCGGAAAAGCTTCGCCCATTTGTCGCAATTGACGCCATTTCATTCGCGTCTGCTTGACCTTAAAGCCATTGTCTTTGGCCATTCGCAAAACGCGTTGGTCGTTAGGCTCCGATTCTTCCAATGAAAAATCGTGGATCAAACGATCGACACTCATGTCGACACCATGGTGGCGGCCTACCAGCGCGAGACACTTGACCGCGGTATGCGGCATCTCTGAAGGCGGAAGCTCCTGAATCTCTTGATCGAGATCGTCGTTTACGGAGTCCGGTTGCTGGGAGTTCTCGGGTTGGTCCGCGGTCATGGGGTGCCTGGTGATTTTTTGCTTGGGGTTCCGTATCCCTTAAACGATCAAAGGTTCCCGATGGGCTCACACAAGAGCGCCCAAGAACCGTGCTTCGCGTCCCGCTTAGAAAACGGGCCGACTTTGATATGATACGGTAGCACAAAAAAACCCCGCTTGGCGGTAACCAAGCGGGGTTGAATCGTTGTCGATCGTTTTAGACGGCCGGTTGGGCCAGATTACCATAATTAGAGGTATTATTGGTAATATTGAAGGGTGTCGCCGTCGACGTTGCAAAGTCGAAAACCGATCTTAAGCTAATATCCGGTCCAACCTGCTCTCCATCGTAATTATACAAACGCAGGGTCTCGACGCGGTTTTTGCCCCAGCCCATGTCTTCAATAACGATCCGGCCATCATCAGCTATGCCGTCTAGGGTAAGTCGAACTTCGAGATCGTTGGAATCGCTGCCGACCTTCAAAAAGTTGAAGTTTTCGACGAGCGTGGTTCCACCGAGTGGATCGTTGCCGTTGGCATCGAACACGTACTCGTCGAATAAATGGATATCGAGGAAATCTCTACCTGCTCCAAAGCGTTCGTTGATGACGTCATTTCCATCCCCAATAAACCACTCGTAGACATCGCGGCCTTCATTGCCATGCAGGAAATCGACGCCGCCGCCGCCACGGAGTGTGTCATCACCAAAATTACCGATCAACGAGTTGTTACCTTCGTTGCCGATAATGGTATCGTTTCCGAGACCACCACGAGCGTTCTCAATTTCGGTACCCCAGGCAATCCCTACGTTTTGGAAGGTGCCCGTCAGAGAACTGAACTGGCCCTGTCGCAGATCTATTGTCGAATTGATGAAGTGATTGTTTAGGTTGAAGTTATCAACTCCGCCGGAATCATAAACGATTTGCGGGAACGTTTGTGAACGATCAAATTTGATCTGGGTGTTACCCTGCCGGAAATCGGTATTGGCACCGTACAGCGACTGCATAGCCATCACGTCGTAGAGCATTGGCGATTGCGGGAACTCATTACCGAACGCGTCGGTGTAAGACATGACCGTGTATCGGGAATTGTCCATCGATGCCGGTAAGTTCTGTGTTAGTGAATCGAATGGGTGAGCCAATCCGTGGGAGTGCCCCATCTCGTGAGTCCAGATAAAGTATCCGATCTCACCTGGTTCGCCCTGCGCCAGAGCGGCCTCGCTGGATTTCACTCCAAACACATCCGCGTTGAAACCAAACTGGCCTGGGATTCCTGGACTTCCTGGCGAATAGGCGTAGGCCGCTGCACCGTCGGGTCCTGCGCTGTTGATGCCAAAGGACACGTCCGCGAGGACACCACTGGAAACTTCGGTGTAGCGAACGTTGAAGAAATCTTCGTAATCATCCAGCACACCACGGATCCCCGCTCGCATGCCTGGGTCACTGAGCGGTTCGAAAGTTTCGCACTCCTCAAAACCACCCGAACAAAAATAAGCGGGTACGGCAAATGGGAAATTAAAGGTCAGCTCTAAAGGACCGACGCCGGGTGTTTCCCAGTGACCAATTTCGAGCAAGGCTCGCTCATTAACAGGGTCAGTCGAAAAATTAACGCCCGACCAGCGTGAAAGCTGCTGCCCGTTGTCCATGCGAACATTAAATTCATCCAGGGATCGACCTAGATCATCTAAGCCCCCTTGCACGAATGCCAAAGGCCAATCGGCCGCATTAATACGATGAACTTCGCCGGCCTCCAATTCCTCACCATTGACCACCAAGGATGCGGAGGTGACGGCCGGGTTCATGTCGATGACTTCGTAATAGACAGCCGACAGATTGCTTGACGAGACATTGACAAGGCTTGCTAACTGAACCTGTTCGAGCATGTCGAGCATGTACAGCTGTGAATCGGTAGTAATCGCTGGCACGTCGACGGTCGTCGCATTAGCGATGCCAAACATACTGAGCCGTTGGCCGTCAGACACTTGGACCGAAAACTGTTCCAAAGAGATGTTGGATCCCGAATGGTAATGGACGTCGTTGATATCCGCAGCATCCACCCAAAATAGCTGACCGGCGGTCTGTACGACGCCGTCCACGGTGAAAAAACCAGATTCCGAGGCGACTCCCTGATCGATGAATCCAACGGACTTCATGGTGTTGGGATCGAGATCATTAAAGATGAAAAGCTCAGCCGCAGGCATGGACTGACCTAATACCACTGAGGTATCCACAGCGGTCGCGGTTGGATTAAACATGTTGGCTCGCGTCGTCCCAACCATGTCGGCCGTCGCGCTCCATGACCCTTCATCCCGAGCAACCACGCTAACGGTTTCATTCTTGCCATATAGGGCACCACGGTACTGAAGAAACTCCAGTTCGTCTGCAGCCACAGGGAACCAAGTCGCATCTGGCATTTCCATGCCATTAAAAATTAATTTCCCGCCGTTAACATCTTGAGACCGATTCACAAACATGTATTCAAGAATCGGATACCCGTCCGGATCGAAGGCATCCACGAGCGGTGCCAAGCTAACCAATTCGGTGGCGACAACCAAGAAGTCATCTGCCAAGACAGTCGGTGGAGTCGTGTTGGGGACAACACTAAAAACGGTTCCGGTGCCAGGATCGCTCCAAAACAAGCCATCGAAAGCCTCTACGGAAATCAACTCTCCGCCAATCGCCGGGGCTGCTCGGTAACTGATGCGGAAGAGATCGCTGTAGTCAATCTCGATCACTTGACCTTGACCGTAGGCAATGCCAGTCACGTTATCGATAAATACGCCGGACGTCGCCGCCGTGCTGCTGTCTCGAAACCTGATTTTCGTCACCACAGAATCCGGGTCAACGTCGGACACTTCGAACATGCTCGAAAGCAGGATCGTGTCGCCTAATTCAACGTTGCCGCCGGTCACCTGAACGGTTGGCGGGAAATTATTACTCATCTAAATCTCCAGTATCAGATTTACGAAACGCAATTCAGTACAGCAGAATTGCGATCCCCCAAAAATTTTTATTTTCAGAGCGTGAAAGCACGTTCGCCTCCACTCCCTGTTGGTTGATCTACGCGTGGAGGGGGAATTTTCTCCATCCACAATGATAAAACGCCTGAAGTAGACGTTTGTCCTCTCCAGAATCCTAAAAGTTTGGTGATTTTGGCTGTTCCGCTTGAGGCGAGGCGGCGATGGGGGCTGCTCCTTCACCATCACGCGGCTTGACCAATCCGGCTTTTATAAGCTGTTTCACCAAATCCTCCATGGCCGAGAAACTGCGGAGAAAACCATCGGGGGGCATGACTACACGCTGACGAAATTCCAAACTTGGTTGGTTGTCTTCGTCACGCTGACTACCCGTGAGGGCAACCAGGTCCATCCGAACCATCCCGCCACTCAATACGATTTCACCGATTCCATCAGCAAACACCTCGTGTGCCTTGTCCATTTCCATTCCTTAATTTGTAGGGAAATTATAAATCTCGCAGCAAATTTTCATCGACTGCCCATCTCCCAAGATCCCATAATAAACGCAGCAAATAGGCCGGTCTAGTTGAATTCCCACTGATTTAACTCGCCGAAAACCTCGGCTTTTCCCGCACGAACTGCCTTTCTGGCACCACCGTCAGGGTCCGCAAATTCCGATCCGATCACGGAAATCCGAGAAGCTCCCAAAGCAGGCACTGATAGCAGTCCCAACAGAAGTCATATGGACGAATTCTTCGGTTTTTCCTATGCGACAGCTGCAGATCTATTTCTGCGGTTGGGGCAAAAGGAACGATTTTGACGATTCTTTGCAATTCGGGTCTTGGTATTAATACACAAACTATACCGTTGCGACGTTTCCGCTAGCTCGGATCAACGACTTGGCTGATGTAAATGAACGATAATATGGAAATAAACCCTGGTCCGGCAGCGGTCGAAAACTGTCCCCCATCCCCTGTGGATTGGAGAGCCCGACGTTGGGCGCTGGGACTGGCTCTAGGGATGTTGATCGGGGTACTGCCAAAGGACTCCCTTTTGCCTTGGGTTTTGACGATTGGCCTGATGTGCACGACGGCTAATCTAATGGTGGCTTTCGTTTCTGCCTGTGCTTTCACCGGATTTTCCCATTTTTGGGAAGCGTTGGCTCACCCCATCGGTGGGATGATGCTGGCCTATGAAAAATTTGAGTGGTTTTGGGTAGCACTCTTCGAGCTGCCTTTGATGCCATGGACTCGATTCAATAACACTGTCGTGATGGGCAATTTGGTCCTCGGACTTATTTGCTTCGTGCCGCTCTACATTTTGGGTTGCCTAATATTTACCGCATACGGTTCTCAGGCGCTTTGCATCATCCGCGAAAACCGATGGTACGCTTGGTGCGGTGGCTTTACTCGAGGTGCGGCAAAGTCATGATTCGTTGGAGATCTTTATTGCCACGTTTGGCTGTGCTGAGTTTGCTGGGTATTTCGGGCTACCTTTTGGCGACGCCGATTTCGCGGGTTTTGTTTTTGCATACCGCTCAGCAACTATCCGGAGCCCAAGTTGAGGTGGGAGATTTTGATATCTCGTTTGACACGGGGCAGGTGCGTTTAACGAATTGGCAAATTGCCGATTCACGTCAGCCTTCTCGTAATCTATTCCAAGCGAAACAGGCAACCTTACAAATCGAGATGGCCGAACTTTGGCAGCGACGCTGGGTCATCAAGGAGGCGTTTTTTTCGGGCGTGCAATTTGGAACTCCTCGTACTGCGCTCGGGGGATTTTCAGACAAGGCCAAGTCCGCTGACCTGGCGACGACGCATTACCAACGACGACGCAACCCAGCCGATCCATTATCTGTGGATGATTGGTGGACGCCAACAGAAATAAACGCCGCTGCCGATCCGGTTGCGGAAATGGAGATGGAAAAGATCTCGCAGGACTTAGGTCGCTGGTGGCCGGCCGAGCTGGCTAAACTTGAAACCTACACGGCGGAGCTACAACAGCAATCGCAACAGATCCGTACGGAACTAACGAAACTCCGGCAGAATCCACTTCGGGATCGTCAACGGGCCGAACTAACGGAGCGGCGTGCTGGGGAATTATCCAAAGATGTCTTGGCAGCTCGGGAAAGTTTAAAGCAGCTTTGGCAGCGTTGGGAAAATGACAAGCAACGACTTGCCCAGGCAGGCTTCGGCGATCTGCAAATCAATCAACGCAACCTACGAATCCAGTCGCCGGGAGCGGTGGAGATAGATTCTCAGCGGCTCTCGCGGTTGCTGTTGAAGGTCTACGCAGAAGAATGGACGGCGGCAACCCTGGACTGGTTGCAATGCTTTCAGGACGCGTTGCCGGCCGTAGAAACGAACCCCTCTAAAATTCGCGGGCGCGGTTTCGATGTGCGCTTTCGAGAAAACCCACCTCTGGTGATTGAGAAAACAGAACTGGAAGGAGAGGGCAACTTGAATGGTCGGTTGTTTGATTTCACCGGCCAGATCAATCATTTATCCACCGCGCCTAAATGGACTGCCGAACCTGTGACATTCACCCTGCAAAGCAAGGGGGAAAATGCAACGCGTTTATCCGGCATCATTGATCGCCGCGGATCACAGTCTAGCGACAGCCTGTTTATCGCTTGCCCTCGACTCACGACCGAACCGCGGGTTTTAGGGCAAACCGATTCCATACTGGTTAAATGGTCAGCTGGTATTTTGGAATTGCACGGGGAGGTTCGATTGCAGGCTAATCAATTGCGTGGCTTTTTGCATTTGCAACCGACGGATTTACAATTGCAGGTGCAACAGATTGCTCCGCTGCAAAACCGATTGCCGGGCGAGTCATTGCATTTGCTGCCGTCCATCAATCGCGCGCTGCAAGACATTCATGGCTTTGATCTTTCGATCGAACTCTTTGGTAGCTTGCAGGAACCTAGATTTCGTTTGACATCAGATCTAGGAGCGATGATCTCAAGCATCGTTACGGAGGCCTTGCAAGAGCACCAGCGAATGCTCTCAAGCGAGGAGACCGCGGCCTTAAAAGCAACCCAGCAGCAAAATTTGCTAGGCTTGGAAAACTTGGTACTCGCCCGATACTCAGCGCTGAAAGAGACCCTGGAAAGGGATCTGCTCCAAGTCGTTGAATTGCGCACCCTAGCCCAGCAAACTTCTCAAAATAGCGGGCAGATCCGGTAAATTCACGGTTGGCCCAAGCTGGGCCTTACCGGGCAAGACCGCCGCCTCTCGATTCGTCACGCCTGTGGCCGGATGACAAGCTGTCACCCCGGAGCAGGCATCGGCAATGAGCCGAATTAACAGGGCTACCCTGAAACACGGTTTTTGCCGGAGAAAACCACTTGAATGCCCTTTGGCACGCCGCTTGCCTTTATGGATGGGCGTTGAGGTTTGCGCCTGACAAATGTGCGCGCCGAAAGGAAGGCCCGGCCTTCTTATCCTACCCCTCATACATGAAAATCGCGGATTTCGAGGCAACTCACCGCGTTACTTCATAAAAGACACAATTTGACGACCGACTCAATTTGCCACCTCAGGAGAATTACCATGGCAAAACAGATGGTATTTGACGACGCGGCCCGCAAGCCGTTGTTGGAAGGCGTTTCCAAACTGGCCAAAGCCGTTCGCAGCACTCTCGGTCCCCGTGGCCGCAATGCTGTTTTGGACAAAGGCTGGGGCTCGCCCAAAATCACCAAAGATGGTGTGACCGTCGCCGAAGATATCGAACTGGACGATCCGTTCGAAAACCTAGGTGTGCAACTGGTGAAAGAAGCCGCCAGCAAGACCAACGACATCGCCGGAGACGGGACCACCACCGCCACGGTTTTAGCCGAAGCGATCTTTCGCGAAGGCTTGAAAATGATCGCCGCGGGTTACGACGCAATGGCCTTGTCCCGAGGCATCGCCAAGGCGACTCAGGCGATCTCGGATGCGATCAACAAGCAAGCTGTGGCAATCAACGAGAAGAATAAGAAAGAAATCCAGCAAATCGCCACGATTGCCGGAAACAACGACCCATCCATCGGTGGCGTTTTGGCCGACGCCTTTTTGAAGGTGGGCAAAGACGGTGTGATCACGGTCGAAGAAGGCCGTGGTGCAGAGACCTATGTCGATGTAGTCGAAGGAATGCAATTCGACCGCGGATTCCTTTCGCCACACTTCGTCACGAATCAAGAAGATGTCACCGTTGAATTAGACAACTGTTACGTGCTGCTATTCGAGGACAAGATCTCATCCAACAAAGCGATGATCCCACTTCTGGAAGCCGCCTCCAAATCGAAGAAACCACTATTGATCATCGCCGAAGATATCGAAGGCGAAGCCTTGGCGACTCTCGTGGTCAACAAAATGCGTGGCATCCTCCAAGTCTGTGCTGTGAAGGCGCCCGGTTATGGCGACCGTCGCAAAGCAATCATGGGTGATTTGGCTACCCTGACCGGTGGGCAGGCAATCTTCAAGGATCTTGGTATTCAGCTGGAAGGCGTTCAGTTGAGCGACTTGGGCAAGGCCCGCAAAGTCCGCATCTCTTCCGACGAAACGATCCTCGTCGGTGGCGGCGGAAACAAGCAGGAAATTGCCGACCGAGCCGATCAAATCCGTCGCGAAATCGACAATACCGACAGCGAGTATGATCGCGAGAAATTGCAGGAACGTCTCGCCAAATTGGCGGGTGGCGTGGCCCAGATTAACGTCGGTGCCGCCACCGAAACCGAAATGAAAGAACGCAAAGATTTGCTGGAAGACGCCAAAAGCGCCACAGCTGCGGCCCTCAAAGAAGGCGTCGTTCCCGGTGGTGGCGTGGCCCTGATCCGAGCTGGCAAAGTGCTCGCCAAAATGGAATTGGAAGGCGACGAACAAGCCGGCGTTCGCATCGTAGAAAAAGTGCTCGAATACCCCCTGCGTAGCATTGCTCAAAACGCAGGCTACGACGGTGCCGTCGTGGTTAATCGAGTTCGCCAAATGAAAGGCAAGCAAGAAGGCTTCAACGCCGATTCCGGGCAGTACGTCAACCTCGTCGAAGATGGCGTGATTGATCCCGCAATGGTGGTTCGCACGGCATTGCAAAACGCAGCCAGCGTGGCTTCCTTATTGTTGACCACCGAATCCTTGATTACCGAAATTCCCGTCGAAGAAGAAGAGGGTGCAGGTCACCACGATCATCATGGCATGGGTGGTGACATGGGCATGGGCGGCATGGGTGGCATGCCTGGCATGGGCGGAATGCCCGGCATGGGTGGCATGGGCGGCATGGGTGGCATGCCCGGAATGATGTAGTCCAGCGTTCCTCCGTTAAAAACAATCCGGGCCGGCTTGACTGGCCCGGTTACTTCACAAAACAAGAAACATTGAACGATAAGGAATCAAATCATGGCAAAAATTAGCATCCGACCTTTGGACGACCGCATTGTTGTTGAGCCCCTGGACGCCGAAGAGACCACCGCAGGTGGCATTCTGTTACCGGACTCCTCTCGCGAAAAACCGCAGCGTGGCACGGTGGTCGCCATTGGTCCTGGCAAACTGCTCGACAGTGGTGAGCGTGGCGAAGTGGCTGTCTCCGTGGGTGACGAAGTCATCTTTGGCAAGTACGGCGGCACAGAAATCGAAGTCGATGGCAACGAAGTCAAGATTCTCCGTGAATCGGACATCTTGGCCAAAGTCATCTAGTTCACCGCAACCTCGATCCAATTGAAACAAATATTAAAAGGAAATAAACGTGGCTAAGCAACTTATTTTCGACGACTACGCGCGTCAGCGAATGCTCAAGGGCATTGATAAACTGGCGGATGCGGTTGCCGTTACCATGGGACCCACGGGTCGCAATGTGATCATTAATAAATCGTTTGGTGGACCCACCGTTACCAAAGATGGTGTCACGGTTGCCAAGGAAATCGAACTGGAAGACCGCTTCGAGAACATGGGCGCAAAGCTGGTTTCGGAGGTCGCTCAAAAGACTTCTGATTTGGCCGGCGACGGTACTACGACCGCGACCGTATTGGCTCGGGCGATCTTTAAAGAGGGCGTGCGTTCCATTGTTGCTGGATGTAATCCGACTGCCGTACGCCGTGGTATCGACCGGGCTGTCGATGCAGCCGAAGAATTCCTCAAGGATATGGCGAAACCGGTTTCCAAAAAAGAACAAAAAGACGTTGCTCATGTTGGCGCCATCTCGGCCAACAACGATATGGAAATCGGCAATTTGTTAGCCGACGCGATGCATCGCGTGGGCAACGACGGTGTGATCACAGTGGAAGAAGGCAAAAGCCGCGAAACCACGGTTGAGTACGTTGACGGCATGCAATTTGACAAAGGCTACATCTCGCCTTACTTCATCAATCGTCCCGGCGAAATGGACTGCGAGTTCGATGATGCGTTGGTTCTGATTTTCGAAAAGAAGATCAGCAACATTCGTGACATTGTCCCCATCCTGGAGAAAGCTGGTTCCACGGGCCAACCTCTGTTGATCATCGCCGAGGACGTGGATGCCGAGGCACTCACACTATTGGTAGTCAATCGTTTGCGTGGCACATTAAATGTTTGTGCGGTCAAGGCACCCGGTTTCGGCGATCGCCGTAAAGCCATGTTGGGCGACATTGCGACCCTGACCGGTGGCACGCTGATCAGCGAAGATTTGGGAATTCAACTGGAAAATCTGTCCTTGGACCACTTGGGGAAAGCCAAGAAAGTTAATGTCGACAAGGGCAATACGACAATCGTTGAAGGTTCCGGCACTCGCAAAGAGGTTAACGGCCGCATCGATCAGATTCGTAAGATGGTGGAAAACACCGACAGCGACTACGATCGCGAGAAGCTGCAGGAACGGTTGGCAAAGTTAACCGGTGGTGTGGCAGTGATCAAAGTCGGTGCCGAGACCGAAGCTGACATGAAGCAGAAAAAAGCACGGGTCGAAGACGCATTGCACGCGACTCGCGCCGCCATCGAAGAGGGCATTCTACCGGGTGGTGGAGTTGCCTTGCTGCGAGCTCGTGAAGCGGTGGAAGCAGCCCGCAAGGGTGCACGCGGCGACGAGAAGATGGGTGTCGATATCGTGGTACG
>CAJQPP010000059.1 GCA_905480235.1 uncultured Pirellulaceae bacterium | reverse complement strand
CGCTGCGTTTGAGCTTTTAAAATTTTGTTCACTTCTAAGTCTGGTTCACCAAGCAGTAGTTGTTACTGCCAGGTTATGGCTCGAATGCTAAGGCCTGCTCGATACCCATGCGGAAATTTTTGTAATGGTAAAGGTTGCCGATTTGCCCAACCAGTTTTTGGTTGGAGACTCGTTTGTTACCTCCCGATCGGGTGATTTCATTTGCAGTCGCCGTAGCTTCCCAGGGTATTCCTGAAAGCCCAAGCTGCTCCGCAATGAATTGATAATATTCTTTTCGCTTTGGTGGATTACCATCACTGACATTGAACGTTTCACCAACGATTGCTTGCTCGGCCACTTTCTGGATTATGTTCGCGCCGTCGTCGACATGAATTAGATTCATGAAACCGCCCGAGGTAATTTTTCTCCACTGTTGTGATTGAATTAGTGCTTTGGCGGGAATGCGTTGCGGGCCATAAATGCCGGCAAACCTAAGAATGCAGGATTGGTCAGCCATGCGACCGTTTCGAAGAATTTCTTCCGCCGCAAGACAAGCCTTGCCTCCCTCTCTTGCTGGAACGGCGGGCGAATCCTCATCGATCCATGCTCCATCGAAATCACCATAAACGCCAGTGGAACTGATGTAGATAAATTGGCTGGGAGTTTCGGTAATCCCACCAAGAACACTTTTCAACCCGTTCACGTACACGTCGTGGATACTGTCATATTTTTTCCGATCCATGCCGACCGAGAACAGAATTGTGTCGGCTTGAGGGAGTGCCTTTACGGTCTCGGGATCGGTAATGTCTGCAATCACAGGAACGATGCCTTCCTGTTTCATAAGTGTGGCGTTGTTTTGGCTGCGTGTGACGGCGTACACGTCATCCCCTTGAGCTCGCCACAACCGAGCAACACGCCAACCTAAATAGCCGCATCCAAGAATAAGACGCTTCACGATTTCTCCTTTCTTTTATTCCGGTTGCCCCTGGTAGCCAAATATAAGAACCAGCGTTACCCGGGTTGAGAGTCAATAACGGGTTGCAAGATTTCGACAAGCTTTTCTTCGGTTCCTTTTCGCGCCAGTCAAAATGTTAAGGTTAAAAACGGCTCCTGTTGAGGGGAACCATCATTGTAAAACGAGCTTCATTGCTGAACGAAACCAAACCCGCGTTGCGGTATTTTTTTGATTACACGCAACGCGAGCTCAGTAAAATCTCTAGATCGAGCTTAGAGTGCTTGCCGTAAATCTAATCCTTGACTTTCAGGAGACGTTAGGTCTGGTCCAAAAGATTTTAGTCCAGACAGATATTAACTCGAGAAAGGCGACATCGGTTTTGATCCAATCCAAAAGGCAAATTCACCCCAACGTTCTCAAAACTGTTTTAAGTTTCCCGTAATTTTATTATAGAGGTGCATACCGCGTTTAATACCAGCAACCATCCAAATCAGTGATTGGCTTCACCGATGATTAAACCGCTCCAGTCCGGCATCGTTGCAATAGGAAGCCGGAGAAACAACCCAAAGCCCACTATGCATTTTGTGATCAATTCACTTTCGAAAATTTGACAAGCGTTCCCATCATCGCCATGATGCCATTGTCAAATGAAAGGAGCGGACTCGGCAGAGCAAAACATTGCTTGATAATCCAGATTCCATCCATTGACGGCATTAAAGTATCTAAAGAAACGCAAGATTATTATTTTGCAAAATCGGAACCCAGTCATTCGCTAAGCCTTTTTACCCGCCAACTACGGACGGATTCTGCACGCAGATCGACTTGAATCCCCCGCATGCCCAGCTCAATTCGACGGCTAAGATTATTCTCCACAACCAAACCAACCAAACAACCTAGATCGATGAAATTTCGGGAACGAAAAGTATTCACGAGACCTATGATTTCGCTCCGCTTATTGCTCCTGACCTTGCTTGGATGGACGATAGCGGTTTCGGTTTCTCATGCGCAGATCCCCGCTCGCCCGACAAAGCAAAATTTCTTTCACGATTACGCAAAAGTGGTTGGGAAAACGGAGGAAGCAAAGATACGCGATTTACAAAAGCAAGTCTTCGTTGATAACGGTGTGCCAATCGTCGTCGTTACCGTTACTCGCATGAGCGCTTATAAACCATCAGCGACCGACATTAAAAGTTTTGCGCGCACCTGGTTTGACACATGGGAGATCGGCAGTCAGAAAAAGAATAAGGGGATTCTGCTGTTGATCAGCGTTGGTGACCGGAAGGGCCGTATCGAACTAGGTAATGATTGGGGGCGCGATTTTGACGAATACTGTCAGCGGGTGATGGACCACGATATGGTGCCCGAATTTAAAAAAGGCGACTACGGTAACGGGATTCTGGCGGGTGTCGAATTACTTGCAAAAATGGCGAAGGCCGGACCGAACAGCATGCCACCACAGCCGGGCATCTCTGAACAATTCCAATCGGCCACTCGTTTTCTAAATCAAGACAATCCTTTATCCGGCAGGTTTGGATCACTAGCACCCATATGCTTGATTTTGGGTGCCATCGCTTGCTTTGTTGCGGCTGTATTTTTTCCTGAAAATCGCAAGACTTTGATCATTACTGGAATTGTCCTTGTCTCGCTTGCAGTTGTATTTTGGCTGGTATTCGTCGTCTTGTTGTTATTCGGTAAAGGCAGTAGCGGACGCTCATTTTCCGGCGGTGGATCTGGCGGTGGATTTGGCGGTGGATTTTCGGGTGGTGGCGGTGCCTCAGGGAGTTGGTGATATGGCAAATGCTCGGCAAAAATTGCCCGGAACAATACAAAAGAACATTATCCACCGCATCCAAGCGATCGAAAAAAATACGGATGCCGAAATTGTCTGCGCAGTGGCCACGGAATCGGGTCGTTACGATCGAGCTGAATGTGTGTGGGGTCTAATTACTGGCGTGCTCACGCTGCTTTTGGCCCAAAAAATAGCTGCCTTGGAAGACTGGGATGTCCCAACTGGGCTACCTGTCGTCTGGCAAGCGTTTTCGATCGTCGTCGGATTCATTGCCGGGTCAGTCATCGCAAGTTTCTGGCATGGTTTACGGCGACTGCTGGTTTCTGGCCGTGAAATGAGGCACGAAGTTGAACGCAGTGCCAATTATGTGTTTCAACAATTTGGCATTGGCAACACAAGGCACAGCGGAGGAATTCTGATCTATCTTTCGCTATTCGAAAAGCAAATTGCAATTCGTGGAGACAAGGCGATTATGGAGGAGCTCTCCTCACAAGACCTTGAACAAATTCGAGATGCTGTCCTCCAAGAATTAGTTAAAGGGCAAGTCGCGGATGGGTTGATGGCCGGACTCGAGGAGGCTGAAAAGCTGGTTAGCAAGGCCATACCTAGCAGCGGAAAAGGCGAAGATCAATTGCCGAACGATTTATTGATCTTCCACCCGCGACCCTAAGTCCGCATTTCAAATTTTTAACGGGTGATTCCTGGCAAACTCCGCCAGCAACAAAAAAACCGGCCCACTCGCAAGCTCCGACAACGCAGGCCCGTCAGACTCCCGAGAAATAAAAATCGCTCGGCAAACGCGGTGCAGGGGATCCAAAATTGAGAGCGGGGACACTCGGTTTTAGAATGATTGACGGCGCGAGTCGCAGGTTTTTTGCCTGTCATTGTCACCAACACCGGGCAACCATTGCTTTTTTTCAGTTGCCCACAACTTTTGGGTAATTTTTCTTCCGTTTCTGTTGGAGTCGACCACTGGATTATAGAAACTGAAATCTCCAGCCGTTGAGCCACCCATTAAGTGACAGAATGCAATGAGCCTTTTCACTCAAGATCCAGCTGAAAACGATACTTGGCAACGCGTACTGGCCGGCGATATGCTGGCTTACCAGACTATTGTCGAAACGAATCAGTCAGCCGTTTCCGCCGTGGCATACAGCATCATTGGTGACTTTCCCATAAGCCAAGATATCGCGCAGGAAACGTTTTGGGTGGCTTGGAAGAAGCGAGACAAATTGCGCGACACCAGTCGATTAAAGTCTTGGCTTTGTGGAATCGCTCGCAATCTCGCCAAGAACTGGCGAAAACAGAACAAGGGAAATGCAAAGCCCATCGCGTCCGATTCGATGGTCGAACCAGTATCTCCGGAAGAAGATCCCTTAGTTCAATCGATTGCCGATGAAGAACAGGCGGTCGTTTGGAGTGCGTTGGAGGATATCCCAGAGTACTATCGTGAGGTTTTAACTCTTTACTATCGCGAAGAACAATCGGTCGCTGAGGTTTCCAAGGCCTTGGATATCTCTGTCGATACCGCACGGCAACGACTCAGTCGCGGTCGCACCATGCTACGCGGCCGCGTAGCCCAACTCATCGAAGGCGTCTTGGTGCGAAGCAAACCAGACCGTTCGTTCTCAGCGATCGTGGGCCAATCTGACGCCGCGATGTTAATTTTTTTTAAATTTCTAACCTAATCAAAATCATTTGCCGGGCCCCGCGGTCCTTCCCGACGCGTGCGAAAAAATGGGGTCAGGAGCCTTTAAGTCAAACTGGGTAGCGTGGACGGTTATTCCATTTACGTTTAGGAGCGAATCAAAAAATACGGCCTCGGCGGAAAAGAGCTGGTGCCACCTATCATTGCGTGCTTCGCCGCCGGCCCGAAACGCCCCAAAGCAAGCAGGACTGAAATTGCATTTTCTTGAGGAATAAATTTTTCCGTGACAGGAAAGCAATTTCACTGAGTTTTCTTATCAACTGCAAGAGCCTGGCAGATTTCGCGATTGCGCCGTTCGCCGGCAACCCAATTTCCCGAGGCAGCCAAAAGCGACACTTTAAGAAGAAAGAAATGCTAACGCTTCGAGAAAATCATCGAACAGCGTCTGAAATTTTGGCAGCCTGTGGAGGTGCAGAAAAGCATGCATTCAACACCCATCCTGGTGCGAGATTTCACCGAGCGTTTACGGAAATTGTCAACACGAGGGTGATTTTGAATAGCAGGGGCGGCCAGCATTCCAACCGAGTGTATATTCAGGTCTGCGGTGAACTAGGTCAAAATGAAGCCAAGCCCCCGGGACACATTGGCGACCTGTGCGACTCTCCAGGGCGGGTGACTATTCACTTTTGAAAGATCCTGACAGAAAATCTAAAATGGACCAAGCGGACCACCATTCGCACAACCTTTTCACTAACGATGATTTACGCGAAGAAAACTTTCATTTGGATTCAGCCGTGGAGCAGGGAATAAGGACAACTTTTCGTACGATCCTCCGAACGCTTAAATCGAAATCGACTATGCTGCTCTTTTTATAGCTCAACATCCGGTCGCCTCGGGATTGGCGGCAGTGCGGTTGTCGTCAAATTTCGGCCGGAAATTCCTTGCTCTAGAAACACTGATGGATACTACTCGGTTTAGTTTGATACTGCGATTAAAGGACGTTGATGATGTCATCGCCTGGGATGAATTTACGGCAATCTACTCGGCAGTGATCTATCGAGTCGCGATCAAACGAGGCCTGCAAGCTGCTGACGCGGAGAATATCGTTCAAGAAGTTTTCTCTGCCGTCGTCTGTTCCGTCGCGCAATGGGTCGAGCGAGAAAATCGTGGCAAGTTTCGCGCCTGGTTACTGAGGATCGCACATAACGAATCGGTTGATCTAATGACAAGAAAGGCGACGCGGTCGCTGGGGAAAGGGGGAGACGCAGGTTACAAACTGATGGAACAGATTCCTGCTCCGAAAAAACTCGAGGAGATGTTTGAAACCGAGTATCAAAATTCCGTTTTTCAATGGGCTTCGGATCAAGTGAAAGACTCGGTGACAAAATTAAATTGGCAAGCGTTTTGGATGACCAGTATCGAAGGCATGCCTGTTGATAAAGTCACCCAATCGTTAGGGATGAGCCGCGGACAAGTCTACACCGCCAAAAGTCGAGTCATGGCAAAGATTAAAAAACGTGTCAAGCAGTTTGAAACGGAATAATGGAAATGCGAGATACGCAGTGCGACGAACAACGCCTTGCTCAAATGCTTGATGATCTGTTGGATCAGCAAGAGGCTGAGCAAGTGATCGATCATTTGAATCATTGCATGCACTGCCAATCGAAAGCCGCAGCCTTGACTGCGAGCGAAGCGGAGTGGAACCAAGTCAAGAACGCTCTGAAACATCGCGGTGATCTCCCATCCACTTCTATTCCGTCACTGGAACACCCATCCGTAGATCGTTCGGAGGCTTGGGTGGACTCGATGGTGAAACAATTGCTTTCACCACCGCAACATCCGGAAATGCTTGGCCGGCTTGGCCGCTATGAAGTCGAGCGATTAATAGGCATTGGTGGAATGGGAGTTGTGTTTAAGGCTTTTGACACCGAACTCAACCGCCCGGTTGCGATCAAAGTCCTTGCTCCATCACTGGCCGGGCATGGTGCCGCGAGACAACGGTTTTCACGAGAAGCGAAGGCGGCCGCAGCGATCGTTCACCATCATGTCGTCTCCATCCACAACGTAGAAACGGATCGCGAAATTCCATTTATTGTAATGCACCTAGTCGCAGGGGAATCATTACAGCAGAGAATTGATCGTGAGGGGTCACTCAAGATTGAAGAGATTTTGAGGATTGGCACTCAAGTCGCTTCCGGGTTGGCTGCGGCACATCAACAAGGATTAGTGCACCGTGACATCAAGCCTTCGAATATTCTGTTGGAAGAAACAAGCGTAGAACGTGCTCTAATTACCGATTTTGGATTGGCTCGTGCAGCCGACGATGCTCAAATGACTTGCACAGGATCGTTGATGGGAACTCCCCAGTACATGTCACCTGAGCAAGCTCAAGGCGACGCGGTGGATTACGCCAGTGATTTATTTAGCTTGGGAAGCGTACTTTACACGACATGCACCGGTCGTGCGCCCTTTCACGGGAGCACTCCGCTGTCGATTTTGCGAAAAATCCGTGATGAAGAACCCGGAAACATTCGCCAGATTAACCCGGAGATCCCTGTCTGGTTGTGTCGCGTCATTGGCACCTTAATGTCCAAAAACAAGAAAGCACGCTACGCTTCCGCGAATCAAGCTCATGCGATTTTAGAGACTTGCTTGGCTCATGTTCAACAGCCAACCACCGTGCCGCTGCCCGCTGAATTAGTGTCATCAGAAAATAACTTTCCATATCGTTTGTTAGGTGCGATCACACTATCAACATTGGCGATCGTCGCGATCTTTTTTGCCTCCGGTTTTTGGGACACACATTCAGACCACCTGGAATCGTTGGAAGCCGCGGCTAAAAATGGCAGTTCGGTTGCGGGGCAGAGGGTCGACTCTGAGGCCAAAGAGCAGGTTCCGCAACCTATCGACACGCCCACCGGGAACCTGGTGTTGGGTCATGGTTATACACGCCAAGGTGACTCTCTGTTCTTGGAGGGGCGGCGAATTGACGACGCATCGCTGCGCACTGATCACCATTTCCAGCGGAGGGGACTAACGCCCGCCGAATCGGTCGACACTGCAAGTTTTCAGGTTTTGAGTAAACAATTTAGTAAAGACAAGCATTTTGTTTATTACACATGGGTCCACCATAAGTCTATTGGTCTCTACCAAATCGATACCGCGGACCCGATGTCTTTTGAAGTCATGGGGGATAGGCTGGCAAGAGATTCCGAGCAGGTCTGGTCCCATTACAAAGTCGTTCCCGATTGTGATCCTTCGAGTCTAAAAGTAGTCAATGAAGGAATTGCTTGGAAGGACGCACACAACGCTTGGTATGGATCGTATAAAATTGAGGGTGTTAAATCTCGATCATTTAAGCATCTAGCCAACGAATACTACCGGGACTCCAAGCGGGTTTACTGGTGCGGCAGTCCGCTTCACTTGGCAGATCCGAAGACTTTCCAGACCTTTCGGGAAGACTTACCCTATGGCCGTGACCATCAAAATGTATGGCATCGTGATAAGCAATTACATGATGTGGATGCGGACACCTTTCAGGTGGTGCAGCATTTTATTTACAAGGACAAAAACGGCGTCTACGCTCATCACCTTCCCATTCCGAATGTGAAGGCGGATAGCTTTCGTCAACTCGCTGAGATCTACGGTTATATGAATGGCCTTTTTACCGACGGTGAAAAAGATTTCGTCTCCCTGTCCAAATATGGCGGTTTTCACGAAGTCAAATTGGAGGGAGACTCCCTTCGAGTTTTTAGTTCGATCGTCGATTGGAATTTACAGGCGCCTGAAATCGCAGAAATAACATCGGCGCTTCTGACCCCCAATGGATGGGAAGAAATCAATGTCTCCGAGAAATTCGAAGCAAGACTTCGGGGAGTCCTGAAAGTTTGGAGACCAAACTTTGAAATGGCACAGGAGATATTGAAGAATCGGCAATCCTCCAAATAGCGTTGAATCGAATCATTGATGCGTGCCAAAACTGCGCGTCACCCAATTCGAGGTTGGTTTTACGATGGCAGTTCATTTACGGCCCGCCACGCCTGCTGGACGGCAACGTGGAGGTAAGAACTAAGTCCGGAATCAATATTTGCAATCGCTATTCGCCCAAAGACTTTGCGTCCGATTTCTGCATTCTCAGGCAAATCCGAATCAAATAACGTTGATCCCGAATAGACATAACCGTGCGCCCAGCGATTGATTGTAATGCTTTCCACATCCCTATCGAAGTTAAAGGAACTTGCTGGCAACATGGCGGTAAGGTGTTCGCGAAGTTCACTTTCGTAGTCTTCGAATCGCATTGCCAACATCTTCAGCCGAGCCTCTCGAAACTGTTCAATCGGCGGCATTCCCATCCGAGAACCAATAGGGCAACCAATCAACACCATTGCGCATGGGTCATCGGGCGATTTCGTATGCTCGACACCACCGATGTTTACGGGGAAATCCATCATACCTATCTGGTGGATGTTACCGGGTGAAAAGACCAGGCCAACATTTGCTTCTTTGAGGGCCCGCCAGTTACGCAGACCTAAAGTTGTGTATGGCAAAGGGATTTTATTGACGCGACGAAGAGCAGCCGCTTGGGTTTCCGGTAACTCTGGAACAATGTGTGGGATCATCATGTTGTAACACGCCAACACGACGTTCTTTCCCCGCACTAAATGAGCACGGCCATTTTTGACGTAGGTCACTTTAGCCAGTTTGGCAGTCGCGGCGTCCCCCTCATGGGCAACGTTGACCACAGTACTGTTAAGCCTAAGCCGAACCATATTGGAAGCTTTGTCCAATTGATCGTAATCGAACCTGGAACGCACAATATCGACCGCCGCATCTCCGGTAGCGACCTGGGGTATCATCTTCTTTACCAGCATGCGAGCAATCGTCGCGTTCCCGTCGGGGAAGTGGTAGATATACGGATCGGCGGGATCGAAAATATTTCCATGCTGCTTGACAGACTCTTGCCAAGATTTTTCACCGACCAGCTTTTTCATCGACATGGGATCAAGCCCGAGCGCACCGCATCCCATGGCTTCTTCGATGGTAAGCACTTCCGCGCCACCCCCCGACCAGTCGGAGCATGAGTTGCGCGCCATTCTCAAAACACCCGGATCATCAACGCCCATTTGATTGAGGTAATCGTGGTAGGAACGGGAGGCAATCGTTTCGGCTATTTCAGCCTTGGGTACACCCAACGTATGCAGTCCGCCCTTTAAAATTTTAAGGAGTAGCTGCTTTCCTTGCGCACCCAGAGGTGTTGCCTTGACGGCCTCTTCCACCGGCATACTTGGACGAGGCAAACCTTCCACCCACCAGGAATAATTGCAAAATGGATGCCTGACAAGCGCGTCTTTGCCGAAATTCTTTTTATTGAAAAAAGTGACCGCGTCTAATTGGTTTCGTTTGTAAAAGTCGACATCGTACGCGGACTTAAAATCTTCAATATTCACTCCCAGATCATCCATAAGCCCTTTCACCACATTGCTCCATGTGTGCGGACTGACCAACGATTGGGAACCGCCATAACTAACGATGGTTTCGTTACCTACCGCATGTTCATTTCTGCGAGCGTGGCCGCCAAAATCATCATGATTTTCGAGGATCAGGACCTTCTTGTGCTTGCCGTGCAGCTGTTGAAAAAGGTACGCGGCC
>CAJQPP010000058.1 GCA_905480235.1 uncultured Pirellulaceae bacterium | reverse complement strand
CGGAGCGATGGACTGAATTAATCGCTCCTCTCGCCGTCCGAGAAGGCAACGCAGCGCTGACCAAGGGTAAGTTGGAAGCGTTAAGAAAATCAGCGAAAAGAGGTGCTCCATTCGGGGACGAGAAATGGGGCACAAAAGAAGCGAAACGATTGGGAATCGAGTCAACTTTGCGAAAACGTGGAAGGCCACGAATTCGCCAGGAGTCATCAGGTAGGCAAAACAATGAGTCCTGACCCCTTTTTCTCATTCGCGATAAGGCGACCTACGATGCCTTCAATCAATTCCTCGATCTGGTTTGTTATGGCAAGGGAAAGCCTAAGGGCGGCGACGTGATTGAAGGGAATTCGAGATGGAAATTAAAACAGGCGACCGGTTTCCACGTCCGAGGTAGTTGCATTCTGGGCAGTCCGGCTGCCGCATATTGGGTGGGCACATCAAAAACGGTCCCTGGAACCTTTTCCAACGTGGGAACCCTTTCTTTCGTGAGCCTTGGCTTAGGTAGCTTCGGCCGATTCTCGGCTGCGTCCAGCGCTGAAAAAGACTTTCCAAATGAACCAGAATGGAGCCGCGTACCAGCCGATCACTCCGAATGACCACATGCTCATTAGGAACCAGTATCTTATCGGTTGATTTTTAGCGCTGGCTGTGACAAATTTCCTTTCCCTTTTGACCGCCTCGCCTGTCTCAGGATTGCGCAGATTGCGATATGCCGAACCTCTCATCCCCTTTACGCCTCCGAGCGTTAGACTGGCTTCTCCCGCCTGCCAGCTGGTCACCAGCCGATAAGGCCCGTAAACCGCCCCGATTAACCAGAACGAACAGAAACAAAAAACCAACATCAGACCGCACCCGATGACAGGCACCCGTTTCCAGATGGGCCAAACATCCGGCTCAAGCGGTCCCCGCTGGTGCAGTAATAAGATCTGGGCCTCGCCAGAGTGATCCGGCTCCCCCGGCAACTCGGCCAACACCGGTTCGTCCGGTTCAAACCAAGTGATCTTCCGGCTGACTAACCCACGCTCCTTGAGCAATTGCTGCACCTGCCTCGCCTGCTTGGCTCGAGCGACTCCCTCGTAGCAAGCGTCTGGAGATCGCTGGGCGGTAAATCGGTAATGCTTCATAAAATTGTCTCGCCGACACCACAACCATCGGAGACAAGACAGCCTGGAGCCTCTAGAAATATGACTATGTCAGAAGATGGACAAACGCCATTGTCGCCAGATAAAGTAGCGAACGCATCTATAAAATGTAATCTTCAAGCGGGGTGAAATCGTTGAAATCGCTTCGCGTTTTAGAAGTGTCCCTATAATTGTTGAATGCGGTAAACCGGTCTGTCCGTTAATTAAGCTTACGCCTGCTCCTGCGATTTTCAAACTGGATTGTATTTTTCGCCGGTAAATAAGGTTTTACTTATCGATGGCCTAACACAAGATTGACCTCGTTCTGGATCTTTCTCAGCTTACCACGAGAAAAAGCGGCCGGGTATTTCGGAGTAAGTTCGTGGCGATTACTCCGATCTCTCGTCTTTGGTCCGTGATCTGACTAGAATTTACGTAGTTTGAAGATACTTTATGGAAGTTGGTGAAACGCCCAAGGTGCGAATATGAAGTTCGGCATATGCTTGATTGGTTTAATGGTGATGGCGTGCGGGGTTTCAGAGGGTGCAGCACAAGTCCCCCAGAAAAAATGGGAACGTAGTAAAAAGCCGTTACTCACCAATTTTAATAACATGTACAACCCTTGCGTGGTTGAAGTGGGAGGTGAGTACCGTTTCCGAATGTGGTTTTTTGGTTGGGCCAACGATCACACCAATCAAAAATTTCCGGGTTGCGATGCCATCTACCATGCTCGTTCCAAAGACTTGAAAAAATGGGAAGTCTTTTGTGGTGATGGGTCTTGGGATGACACCATGAACCCCGAGCTTTGGGTTCCGGTAATTCATGCCAGCGAACGCTGGTTTGAAGCTTGGCACACGGGTGATCCAGCGGTGGTCCTCAAGGATGGCGTTTTTTACATGGCCTACAGTGCGACATCAAAGCATTTTTCGGCGCGGGACGGGTATCCATCGACGATGGTGCAATGTTTGATGGGGGCGACCTCCGAAGATGGCGTTCAATGGGAGAAATCAGCAGAGCCTATCTTAATTCGAAAGGGGGATAAGGCGGATCCGGATCCCCAGCCGGGAAGGATCGGAGATTTCCATCGACCATCCCTCCATTGGGAGGACGGGAAATGGCGACTTTGGTTTGATTATTGGCACCCCGACCACGGGGTTTGCATGGGCTATGCAGAAAACGATACTGAATTCCTCGTAAAGAATGGCTTTCGGATTCAACATGAATTGAGCCAGCCCTTATTGAAAAATTGGCCAAACCCCAACGTTGTACGGATTGATGGCGTGTACCATTCTTTTGCTGATCCGACTGGCTATCCGATTGAAGAGGGGGAGTCGCATTGGAAAAGCCGTCAGCTTTGTGAGGCAATCTCTGATGATGGAATTAGGTGGAAAAGACTGGACTTTATCGATCCCGATCGGGGTATCGATGCCTGTCAGGTCCCCGAGGCATTCGTAACCACGCAAGATGGCAAACGATGGTTGTATCTGTTCTATGCCACACAGATTGGATATCGGAAAAAAGATGGTAGCTACCATTACCAGTATGATCAGATCCGGGCGATGAAACGGGAGTTGGTTCGCGAAATGCGGACATTCAGGGATATCACTGGTAAGCATCGCATTAAGGCGTTACCCCAAGCGATGGATCATGAAAATGTTCGCTTGTTGAAAGAGGATGGGGGTCTCGTGACCATGCCGTTAACAAGTTTAAGCCGTACCGATCAGGCGTACTTAAAGAAACTTGATTTGCCTGGCACGCAAAAAGAAGCGAGAGACAAATCCACACTGGAATTTCGTCTTTTTACCGACTCCACGGGACAACACAAAACAGAAGCGAAGTTCATTAAGCTTTTGGATGCCAAGGTTTTGTTGTTGAAAAGGGATGGATCAACCGCATCCTTGCCGATGGATCGCCTATCTAAGGATGACCAACAATACGTATTGGACCAGTTGGAAAAAGAGTAGTCTGATTCCGTTGCGTTTACGGATGTTAAATTTCTCAAACCGATTACGCACGTTCAAACGATACGCATTTAATATGTGGTGGATACACTCGATCGCAAAAGACCATTGCTATTTCATTAGTCGTGTGTGATGCCGGATAAATCGTAAAGGGAGTGTCTCTACGAATGCCACTCATTTTTGAGTTTGAGTCCGGAAAAGGGGTCAGAGAGTCCGGAAAATGGGGCAGGAGCCTAATTGGCAGTCTGAGCGGCGGTTGAGCAAGCGAGTCCACGCAGTCGAGCCGCTGGCATGTGCCGAGTGTGGCGGCGCGATAAAGATCATTGGTTTCATTGAGCGTCGACTAACGGATGTCATCCAGCGAATCCTCCGTGACTGCGGGCTGTGGCAGGGCTTCATCCGCACCCAGGCCTCGTCTCGCGCACCGCCGACGGCCCAACAACCGCTGCCGACAGCGGCGAGCGAATTCGAGTTGGTTCCTGATGGCGAGTTCCTCGAAGCCCAGTTTCGCGAGACGCAGGCGGAGGCATCACGCGAGTTCCAGTTGGTCCTCGACCCCGAGTTCCGGTAACCGGTTGGGCGACATTTTAGCCGCCATCAACCTGGACTCGTAATCGGTGCGCGCCACAGGCATCCTTAAAGCGCTCGGATCTCCGAACCCGTGCAAGATTATCCGAACCCGTGCAAGATTGGAGGCCATTGGAACCCCGCTACAACAGTTGGATCCGCGCGAGTTCTCGCGTGGCTCGGGCGCCGAGATGCCCAATTCCATTCGATCAGTTGAACTGTGTGAAACTGGAATCATGATCGGGGAATGGCCAACGCTACCCAAACGAAGAATCGTACGATCACCGCCTGAAAGAGCTCGTTCGATCGACACAGGACATCACCTGTGCCGTTCGACACGGCATCCCTGCATCAACATCACGCGGTTGGTTGAAGACGCCAGCCACCAAGATCGTTACCGTCGATGCCGTTCATCTCGACGTCATCCAACTACAACAGAAAGTCCTGCAACTTCGGGCTCGGCTTCGGAAATTAATTGCTCTGCTGCGGGTAGTGCTCGTCGCACTGAAGCTTTCCTCTGGTATGTTTGATACAGGCTCATAAACAAACCCTCTATCTTTTACAATGAAGCGGACCTGCTTAAAACATTTCATCTTTTATACTCAAGCTTGATAGCTCGAGAAGTCCCTGCTAGACCAAGGTAAACATCATTACCATTCGTTAATGCACAAGTAGAATAGCCTGTACCAAGACTCATAATACCAGAACCTTCTTTCGCTGTTGGATGACCGTCCATAAACTCATACTCATAATCCTTCCATTGGATCTCTTGAGTAAGCGGGTTAACTCTAAAGCATTTAGTATCTCCCCAAAACGCACTGTAAAGCCACCCATCAGGAGCTAAGAACCCATGAAAGTTTTTGTTTTCATTAGCTACCTTTAAGTAATCAGCAGGCAGGTCAATCTCCTCGTAGCTATCATCAGCACAATTAATAATTAAAACCTTTTTACCAGTCCTAGGTAAACAAAATACTTTATTTACACTTCCGACATAGGTAGCTCCAACGTACTTCACATTAAGACCAGAGGTACCTGATGTAACAGGCTTTCCCTCTAATAAAAAGCTAGTCCCGTTTTTATCTATCTTAAGAATTTTATTCCCTAAAGCTGGAGGCATGTAAACATTCCCATCTGGATCTGCTGCTGCCCCCCATACATGACCAAAGGAGCCCGGCTGAGGAGGAGTGAATGATCCAGTCTGCCCTGTCTTAGTATTTAAAGTATAAATTTTTAAAGTCTTAGTATACGACGGCATATAAATAATGCCATTTGCGCCCTCTGCTCCAGACCTAACTTGTGGGCAACTCGGAAATTTTTTCCCCAAGGTAATTTCTCCCGTTGACCTTTTTAATTTACCCATCGAGTCTGAGTAAGCTGGTAAAAAATAAGTGTATCCATCAGAAGATACTACATTCCCAATAAAGCCTTTATACCCTTGAACGCTCCTCGCTATGGAATCTTCACGAACATCTGTCTTGATATGCATGTCCGACTTATAACCCAAGGAGTGGATGACTCCTTTATTATCTAACGCCATTGTTCGGGTCTTCGTCAGATTTCCTACGATCTCCCCCTTTAAATACTTGAAGCTTGGCCAAGATGGGGGCGAGCCATCCAGAAAAAAACCACGACTAGACGCCGCGCTGGTCCCCGCCCTGGTATATCCAAAGCTGTCCGCACGAGCGTCTCGGGCCAAATCAGTCGGCGAAACTTGAGGCTGGTTGTTTGACAATCGCTCAAAGTACGGCCAAGACGTAGATTCGCTGTGGATCAAAATCCCTATCAGTATCAGTAAAAGTATCTCCCAGTGTCGCCTATTTTTCATCGCTTATTTCTCTTTGGCAGATGTGTCTTCAATTCAAGGATTGTAGCTTGGTAACATCGGTGAGGGAAACAAAGCGGGAAACAAAAGGGAGCGGGAAACAAAGGAAACAAAGGGAGGAAACAAAGGGGTCAGGACTCATTGCTTGGTCATGTTTGGTTCGTTAATCTGTCGGGATGCCCAGACCACCAAGAGCCGACGAAGCGGGAGGCATTTATCATGTCCTCAATCGCGGTAACGCGCGAAGCACCATCTTTCACAAAGATGATGACTACGATGCCTTCGGGCGGATCCTGGCCCAAGGCCTCAAGCGTTACGATGTCGAGCAGTTCAGCTTTCAGCTAATGCCAAATCACTGGCACTTGCTGATTCGCCCTCGGATCGACGGTGAGATGAGCCGTTTTATGCGATGGATTACAGCCACTCACACGATGCGCTATCATGCCCATTACCACTCTTCGGGTGAAGGACACGTCTACCAAGGGCGTTTCAAGAGCTTTCCGATTCAGGACGACGATCCCTTTCTTACGGTTTGCCGTTATGTGGAACGAAATGCACTGCGAGCGAACTTGGTCGATCGGGACGAAGATTGGCGTTGGGGTTCACTGTTTCGTTGGGTCAGTAAACCGGAACCCGATCCTCGACTTCTTTCTGCATGGCCAATACGTCGCCCCCCTGGATGGAAAAACCGAGTCAACGCAGCGCTGACCAAGGGTGAGTTGGAAGCGTTAAGAAAATCAGCGAAAAGAGGGGCTCCATTCGGGGACGAGAAGTGGGTCACCAAAGAAACGAAACGATTGGGAATCGAGTCAACTTTGCGAAAACGTGGAAGGTGCCACCCGAAAAAAGAAAACCAGTGACTGAAACAACCGTATTCGAAATGACTTTTCGTTTGAGCGAGTCGGTCTTCGCCGAAGGCGTCATCAGACGTTGAAGAGAAAGTGACAAATATCACCATCTTGCATGACGTAGTTTTTCCCCTCGACCCTTAGTTTACCATTTTGTCGTACGGCGACTTCCGTCTTGTGCGTCTCCAAATCATCCAGAGAATAGACCTCCACGCGGATAAATCCGCGTTCGAAATCGGTATGAATGACGCCAGCAGCCTGTGGACCCGTGAATCCTTTTTGAATGGTCCACGCTCGCACCTCCTTTTCACCCGCCGTGAAATAGCTCATCAGACCGAGCGTTCGGTACGTTTCTCGGGCTACATTGTGCAGCGCTGGTTCGCGCAGTCCCAAAGCTTCTACCATTTCAGATCGATCTGCGGTCTCTAGTTCTGCAATCTCAGCTTCGATCTTTGCACAAACGATCGCCAAACCGGCGTTCACCTTTTCAGCGTGCTGCCGAACTTTTTGGACTAGCGTTGATTGACCTTCGAGATCATCTTCCGCAACGTTGGCGATGTAGAGAATAGGTTTTGCCGTAAGCAACCCATAAGCTTTGATTGATTTTGCTTCCAGCTCCGTCAAGGAAACACTGCGGAGTGGGCTCTCGGATTCGAGGTGCTTTAAACATTTCTGGATGGTGATGACTAATTGCTTAGCATCCTTGTCTCCCGATCTTGCATTTCTGGCCGCTTTCGATTCAGCATTTTGAAGCGTCTCAATATCGGCGAGCATCAGCTCTAATTCTATGATCTCGATATCAGCTATAGGATCGACGTCTCCACTGACGTGGATAACATCTTCGTCCTCGAAGCATCGCACGACTTGAAGAATGGCGTCAACCTGCCTGATATGACTGAGAAATTTATTACCGAGCCCCTCGCCCTCACTTGCGCCTTTAACGATACCGGCAATATCAACCAGCTTGAGTGTCGCCGGAATCACTTTCTGTGGGGTAATGTAATTCGTAATCTTATCGAGTCGGTCATCAGGAACGCACACCATCCCCTCGTTTGGTTCAATCGTACAGAAAGGATAGTTTTCACTCGCCGCCGCTTTGGAGAGAGTAAGGGCATTAAATAAAGTGCTTTTTCCTACGTTAGGCAACCCAACAATTCCGGCTTCCATGGACCGTTTACCCTTAAAATACGTGTGCTAAATAGATGTGTCTAAAAAAGGCGTCGCACTCTTGAGTGCCCCAACCCTTGGCAAAGATTGCCTTGGTTTTACTCGAAGTCCCTATCGGTCATAGTGGATCAAAATCCTAATCAGTAAGGAATCGCGATGCCACAGGTTGATTTCCTTAAACCTAGGGATGAAAAATCTGCCGACGACCTATCGTTTCAGTTTTGAAAAATCGATGGGTAATCGAAGCATGAGCAGAGTCATTGGACTGAACGCTGCGCTGCTTGGTTCACGTCGCGTACGCCGGCGACTTTTTATATTTCCAAGTTGCGTGTTGTGTGACTGCTTCGACCAGCCAGCCCAAATACCAAAATACGTCTTCATGCTTCATCAAGAACCATGCGGTTATGCCGGATAGATTCGCATAGCTGAGGGGCGGAAATCAATCCCAAAAGAGATATGTTGAATCGATTTCGGAAAAGGGGTCAGGAGCCGAATTGGCAGTCTGGGCGAGGTTGATCAAGCGAATCTACGAAGTCGATCCACTGGAATGTCCCGAATGTGGCGGTGCAATGAAAATCATCCGCTTCATCGAACGTCGACAAATAGATGTTATTAAGCGAATCCTTCGCCACTTTGGTCTGTGGCTAGGTTCCATCCGCACCCATGCCTCGCCGCGAGCACCGCCTAATGCCGCGTCGCCGAAGCCAACAGCGCCGCGCGAATTCGAGTGGGTTCCTGATGGTGAGCTTCTCGAAGCCCAGGTCCGTGAGATGCAGGCGGAGGCATCACGCGAGTGGCCGTTGGTCCTCGACCCCGAGTTCCTGTAGCCGGTTTGGCGACATCTTTTGGAGGCCATCAAGCCGGACGCGATATCGGTGCGCGCCACCGGCATCCTTAAAGCCCTCAGATCTCCGTACCCGTGCAAGATTATCCGAACCCCTGCAAGATCGGAGGCCATTGGAACCCCGCTACAACAAATGGATCCGCACGAGCGCCTCGGGATAAATCAGTCGGCGAAACTTGCGGCCAAATGCTTGACAACCGCCAAAATACGGCCGAAATATTAGGCCACAGTGGATCAAAATCTCTATCAGTTATCAGTAATCAACCCGGAACTCAATTCATTCGCGAAGATCTGCTCGGTATCGGCTACCGTGACGCCGAGAAGGATGAGTCTGCCGACCTGTGCATTGTCAACACCTGCACGGTCACATCCGAAGGCGATTCCAAAAGTCGCCAAATCATTCGCCGCATGAGGAACAATAGGTGTCAGGGACCGAATTGGCACTCGAGGTGCTCTTCCCTGGGGGTCACATGGTTGACTCCAGTTCAGACGCATCAAAAACGGTCCCTGACACCTTATCTTCTCTCCTGACACCTTATCTTCTCTGACCTGCACAAGCGAACCGTCGCAAGACGGTTGTGCAAAGCGGGAAACCCTTGCTGGTTGCATATCAGTAGCCACATTTGGTTATCGACGATCCTGATGAAGCGCAATACTTCGAGGGTGAGATCGGCAGCAACACAAACCCCTGTCTAAGAATTGATTGATGGCAGAGAATCCATCAAGTCGCGCTATTGGGGATTAAAATCCCCAGCAGTAAGACTATGGATTAGAATCGAGATTTCTGAATCCCAACCGTTCTCTAACCTTGTCACGAGAAAGTCATGGCCGATCTCTCCCTGCCCTCTCAGCGAGCATTCCTGCGCGCGATATTTCAAGGTTTCTTTGCAGCATTGATCCCGATCCTGATCGGTCAGGTCATGGTGCGGGCGCTCAAGATTGAGGAGTTCGGCGTATTCTTTTCGAGTCTTAGCCTGCTGAGCCTATCCATCTACATCGCGACGCTCGGCTTCGACAAGGTCCTGTTGAAGGTCTACGGGGATGCTGAGGTCAAGGGGATATACGACCTTGCACGAGGCATCCGGTTCGTAACTCCCCTGTTGATGCTGGGTTCGTCCGTGTTGTGCGTCATCTTCTTCATTGTCGCGCACAAGTTGGCGCAAGACGAAGGCATCCTCTCCATCACGCTCTTCGCGATGCTCCTGCTGCTCCTGCCCCTGATGTCAATCTCACGGTACTACTACAGCTCGTTGATGATCCTCGGGCAAAGGGCAATGGCAGCGTTTCTTCGAAAAAGTTTACCTAAGATCATCATCATCCTGCTGATGACCGGGCTGCTCCTTCTCGGCCACGACGAGCTTATGTCCTGGAAGGCGGCCGCTATCTACATCTTCGCCTACGCCTCCTCGCTTCTCGTGTTGGTGCTCTTGCGTCGTAGGATTGAGCCGAAGACGTTCAGGAAGGGCCCCCGCTCGTACGAACTCTCGAGTTGGTTCAGACGTGGCTTCTCGCAGTCCACCGGTTTCTTAGCGACCGTGGCGATGGGGCAGTCCGCGATACTCTTCTCCGCCTGGGTGTGGAACAGTGACGATGATGCGGCACTGCTTTCGGTAGCCATGCAGGTCGCAGGTGGTAGCATATTCCTTGCCGCCTTCATTGCAGCTTTCTACCACCCAGCCATCACTGCTGCGATCGCGGTGCAGGACAGACGCCAGATACAAGCTGTGCTCCGTTCTTGGGTGATCAGGTTCGGTCCCGTCTCGCTGGGGATGTGCATCCTCATCCTCCTGATGAAGAACTGGCTGCTCGATCTCTATGGCTTCGCCTACTACGGAGCGAATTCGACGATCATTCTTTATGCGATCTGCTTCGCAATCTCGATCATGCTCTTTGTTCCATTTGATATTTCACAGTTCCTGCCGAGCAGGTACCGGTTGCTCGTCATGTACGCGGTCATCATCCTTGCCGTCGCGGCGATGTTCCTAATCGACAAGAACTCCGAATCCGCCGTATTTTGGCTAGCAGCGGTGCAGATGAGCTTTCAAATAACAGTGCAGTTGGTTTCGATCTTCTGCGGCTGGTTGAACTATCGCACCTGGCCGCGGACCTAAGCGTGCACGTGTTACGCTACGAGGCATTCAGGAGCCATCCTAGGACCAATCGCCGGTAAGGTGAGCAGCCTTGAGGGCTTTTTGAACGCAACCACGTAGTCGTCGCGGATCAGAATCGCCATTGAGGATTAAAACCCCTGTCCGTAAGTGCGCTATTGAACGTAATGTTAACCTCGTTTGATTGACCCAATCTGATGTAACTTCTTTGTGCGAGGGTAGAGACGGCGTGGAAGCTTTTTCGTAGCGATTGAAAATCACAGGCAGTTGCAGCCTAATATCTGGCGGAGCGATCAAAAACGGTCCCTGGAACCCTTTCTTTGGAACCCTTTCTTTACTCATCGTCGAAGAAAAAGACGGGGAAGTGAATCGTTTCGGGTTGGCGTTTTCAATTTTGCTGCCCAATATTCTGCTCTGCATTTTGCTTGGGATCGCCAGTCTGATTTTGAGCAATTTCGCGATTATCACAGGCCCCTTCGTTGTCATGACGTGGGCCGTGACCTATCTAAAAATGACCAATCAACGCTCGTTCAATGTATAGAACCTGGACCCTAAATCGGCACCGCCACTGGAGACGATCTATTTGAAATCGCAGGTGCGATGGCTGTTTACCCAGCAGATCCACCCGGAGCTTGACGGTTCGATTAACAACGGCATTCGCGCCAGGATGGCAAAAGTGATGTTTGACGAACAGGCAAAGCCGGATGCGTGAAACGCGGTGTTAATCCCACTGGGGCTTCATGCCGGTTTGCTAAAGTCTGACATTGCGAAAGACGAGTTGTCTCAGCACAAGGCGCGAATCAAAAAGATTGCTAGTGGGGATGTTTTAGCGACCGGGGCGACACAGATAACCATTCAGGCGACTGCGTTGATGGCGACGGTCCTCCCGGCGATGACGGCGGCCATTAACTGAGGCGACAGGATGCGTTACACTGGGAAGTGTTGGATTAAAATCCCTATCCGTATTGACGACAGAATAAATTAGATCGGCCGATTGGCAGATTTACGGTCAATCGGTCTAAGGTAGGCCTAGGAATACAAATCCGGCTGATGATGGCAACCTTCTTGGTCTGGAGCGAAATATGGGTTTTCGTCGATATGGATTCTACGCACTGATATCCCTGCTGTCAGCCTACAACCTGTTCGCCCAAACCGATGCCAATCGGCTCACTTACCTCAGTGACTTCTGCGATCCTTACTACCCAACTCTTTCGTTCGCAAAGCTAACGACACCCCAGTGGGTTGGAGACACTCGGGTACAGGCGGTGGTCACATTGGGTATCGACGACATGCGCGATATCGGCAGGTATGAAACATACCTGCGACCCATCCTCGAGCGATTAAAACAAATTGACGGTCGTGCGCCGGTTAGCATCATGACCAACTTCATTGATCCGAAATCGCCCCATCTGCAGACGTGGCTGAACGAAGGACTTTCGATCGAGGCGCATACCGCCGATCACCCCTGTCCGTGTTTACAGAACGGCAGTTTTGCAGACGCCAAAAGCACCTACGACCGAAATGTCGATCAAATTTTTGCAATACCCAAAAACCAGCCGGTTGCCTTTCGCTTTCCTTGCATGGACTCGATGAACACACCGAGTCCCCGTGTGTTTGCCGAGATCATTAACAAGAAAACCGACGCTGGAAATTTTCTCCAAGCGAGCTCATCCGTTCTGGTGTTGTTAAATGCCAATGATCCGGAATTACCTCAGCAACTGCTGTGGGACCGCAGTGGCCGCGCCCGGTTTGAAAAATATGTCCCGTTTCGCTCCTTCGTGAATAAGATTGAAAATTACCCCTACCCCTATTTGATTGGCGGACTTTGTTGGGAATTTCCGGTTGCCGTCCCGGACGACTGGCAAGGTCAGAACCTGCAAGGCCCTGCCAATCCGGAGACCACGGCCGATATCAAAGCCGTTATCGATGCCACCGTTATCAAGAAAGGCATGGCGAATATCACGTTTCACCCCGCAGACTGGATTCGCAATGATCAAATGGCAAGTGTGGTAGATCACGTCGCCAGACATCATGGTGACAGGGTCCTGTTCTTAAACTTCCAGGAATGCCTTCAACGCATCAATCAGAACCTCCTAGCGGGACAGGCGATTCGCCGATCAACGGGCGATGACAACGGCGTCCGCCTTGTCGATTTGAACGCGGATGGGTTCCTCGACGTATGCATTAGTAACGAAAATCTGTCTATGACCAGGGTCTGGGAACCGGACACGCAATCATGGCACGAAACGTCGTTTCCCACGCCACTTATTCAGGTGTTTGCCGACGGCGAGGTACAATCCGCTGGTGTGCAATTCGGTATCGTTCAGGCCAATGGCCATGCATCAATCCTTGTTGCCAACGACACCACCCGCGGGGGTTGGCACTTTGACGGCCAGCATTGGATTGCAGACCCTTTGATAGCACAAGCATATTCCGCCGACGGGCAAGCGGTCCTCACAGCTCGACAAGGACGCGACCAAGGCGTCAGGCTGCGTGACTTGGATGATGACGGATGTTGCGAGCTAATCGTCGGAAACTCCCAACAGAGTGGAGTGTGGCGGTGGCGTGAAAATGAAAAAGATTCTGGTAAGAGCGGTTGGCAACGCACCGAGTATGGACTCCCTGGCTCAGCCCGAATTGTCAATTCAAAGGGGCAAGATGCGGGAATGAGGTTTGTGGATTTGAATGAAGATCGATTGGTCGATGTTATCTTCTCAAATGAAAACCATTCATCGATCCATCTGTTCGAATCTATCGAAAATGGCTGGACGCGAGAGGCCAAACCTCGGGAACAAGAAAATGCACTCGACTTACCCGTCATCAGCCGCAATGGAACGAATAATGGAGTCTGGTTCGCAGAGCGTCACCTGTGGGCTCAAAACGAGCTAACGAATCGATTACCGGATGGCGTGGACCGACGCTCTTTTATCGATCTTCTTGGCAATCAAGATCCCAGACCCAAAAGCCCCGCCGCCTCCTTGAGTTCGATCCGTGTTGCCGACGGGTTTCGCGTTGAGCTCGTCGCGGCCGAACCGCTGGTTCAAGACCCTATCGCCTTCGATTGGGGACCGGATGGAAAACTCTGGGTCGTCGAGATGGCTGATTATCCGTTGGGCTTAAATAACGACGGCACTCCGGGCGGACGCATTCGGTTCTTGGAGGATACCAATGGTGACGGTCGATATGACCAATCGACGGTTTTTTTGGAAGGCTTACCCTTTCCCTCGGGCGTGATGCCCTGGCGTGACGGGGTTTTGGTCAGTGCGGCACCCAAGATCATTTATGCGGTTGATACGAACGGCGACGGCAAAGCGGACCATCAGGAGACTCTCTATCAAGGATTTGTGGAAGGGAATCAACAGCATCTGGTTAACGGGTTTGCCCGGGGATTAGACCATTGGATTTATGTCGCCAACGGTGACAGCGGCGGTAGAATTCAGTCCCTCAAAACCGGAAAGACGATTGACATTTCTGGACGTGATCTGCGCATTCGTCCCAACACCGGTGAACTGGATGCCCAAACAGGCCAAACCCAGTTTGGGCGGCGCAGAGATGATTGGGGCAATTGGTTCAGCTGCACGAACTCCGCTCCCTTCCGGCACATCGCACTCCAGGATCATTACACGCGACGCAATCCACACCATGCTTCCCCATCAGCATTGGAAACGCTCGCAGACACACAAAACACTCGGCTCTACCCCATTTCAAAAATCCTCAGCCACTGGGAGGGCTATCGCCCGCCGCAAGGAGACGAACCTCACCTGTTTACATCGTCCAGCGGTTCTAGCGTTTATCGCGACGATCGATTCGGGCCGCGTTTTGCGAATAGTATTTTCACTTGCGAGCCGGTGCACAATCTCATCCATCGACAAATATTGGATACGCAAGGCACGACATTTCAAACCCGTCGATCGCCGAATGAAACCCATACGGAATTTCTCGCTTCGAGTGATAGTTGGTTTCGCCCCACAACCGTGAGGACGGGACCTGACGGCGCGTTATGGATCTCAGATATGTATCGTCTGGTGATCGAACATACCGCCTACATTGATGACCAAACCGAAAAGACACTGGATTTACGGGCTGGCGAGGAGAAAGGCCGGATTTATCGAGTCGTCCCCATCGATTCCCCTGATCGTCCGTTGCCCAAACTCAACGAATTCACAGTCACCGAACTTGCCGAGGCACTCGATTCTCCGAATGGTTGGCAAAGGGATATGGTCCAGAGCCTGTTGGTGCGGTCCGACCCCGCCGTTGCGACACCCCTGGTGAACGAGCAACTCGGCTCACCAAAACCACTGACCCGACTCCATGCCCTCTGCACACTGGATGGCTTGGAGACGTTGAGGCCCGCTCAATTAGTTAAGGCAATGAACGACTCGCATCCGGGTGTAAGACAAAACGCCATTCGGATTGCCGAAGCCCATCTGCAAAGTTCGATGATCACAGACAAGTTGGTCGCGTATCGCCTCGACGACGATCCAGCCGTATTGATGCAATTGGCGTACACCTTAGGTGAGATTTCAGACAACCGGGCCGGCAAAACCTTAGGACAGCTATTGGTGCTGCAGCACGAAGATCGCTATTTGGTTTCCGCAGTGCTAAGCTCGTTAAATGAGCGTAATGTTTCCGGTGCGCTCACTGTCCTTTTGTCGGCAGAAAAAAACGATTTCAAGCAAGTCGATTCGATACTCAATCAAGTTATCGAAATCGCCGCAGCATACGGTCAAACCACTACGCTACAACAAGCATTTGACGATGCGTTAAAGCCAGACATTAATAGCTCTGAGAATTTTCAGCAATTGACCCACCTCTTGAAGGTCGCCAGTCGTAATGATTTGGGTTTCGTACGTTCCGCGAACCCTGAAACACGCAATCGATTCCGGCGGCTCGCAAGTTCTGCTGAGACCATTGCCCAAGACCCCGCTCAAAATTCAGAAGCTCGACTCGCAGCCGTTCGGTTTTTGGTTTGCTTGCCCGCTGAAAACCCATCTCACAGAATGCAGATACTAACGGAACTTCTCGAGCCAAGGAACGGTCCTTTGATCCAAAGTGCCGTGGTTGAATCCTTCCGCCAATCCAAAGACCCAATGGTTGCCAGCGAACTGCTTTCACGTTGGAGACAATTTAGCCCAAGCCTGCGAGACCAGACCGTCGAGCTGTTACTCACTCGTAAATCATGGACCAAAACAGTTTTACACCAGATCCAATCGGGTCAATTGTCGATAGCAGACCTAACCCCATCACATCAACAACGGCTGCTGTTGCACACGGACGAAGCAATTCGAAAATCGACCGCAGCCTTGTTAAAACGTGGCGGGAACCCCGACCGCCGAGCCGTCATTCAACAATACCGTGCTGCACTTGCCATGGAAGGGAAGCAGGTACGCGGCCGCGAAGTATTTTTGAAACATTGTGCCTCGTGCCATCAACTGAGTGACTTGGGGCATGCGGTGGGTCCTGATTTAAGCGCACTCAAAAACCGATCAGCCGAGGCGTTTTTAATTGCAATCCTCGATCCGAACCGATCTATCGAGGACAAATATCGATCCTACACCGCAGTCACCCACCAAGGTCAATTTTTTACGGGGATACTCGCATCAGAAACGGGTAATAGTCTGACCCTTCAAATGCAGGAGGGGAAACAGCAAGTGATTTTGCGTCGAGATATCGATGAATTAAACAGTTCCAACGTTTCACTCATGCCAGAAGGGCTGGAAAACGAAATGTCAAAAGAATCGATGGCCGATCTCCTCGCTTTTGTTTCCCACTTGGGTCCACCACCCAAACCCTTCCCCGGGAACAAACCGCGAATCATGGTCGGACGAGAGGGGGCAATCGACTTGCCTGCGTCCGCCTGTCGCATTTTTGGAACCACGCTGGTTTTCGAAACTCAGTACGGCAACTTAGGATTCTGGCAAAGCCCCGACGATCGAGCGGCATGGTCCATCGAAGTCCCCAAACCAGGCATTTACGACGTACTGATGACCTACGCTTGTGACAATGGCACCGCCGGCAATCCATTTGTCGTCGATTTGGGGTCGGGCCAACTCACGGGAGTGGTTTCTGGAACCGGAACATGGGATGATTACCGGGAAACGCTGATCGGTCGCGTTCAGTTGGAAGCGGGAACTCAGGAAGTCGTCTTTCAATCCGGCGACATTCTAAAGAACTGTCTTTTGGATTTGCGCTCGTTAAAAATTCGCGCAGTAGACGCGAAATAAAAAATCGATTTGGACGCTTCGTTTTGTCCCAAAGTGGATTTTTTGAGAGGCGTTAAAAGAAAGAAAAGGTGCCAGTTGCAGGTGCGTCCCCACGGGATCCAACTCACTCGGGTATCATGGGCAGCCAACCTAAAGAGCGGCTCATGGTGATTGGCGTGGATGGGGTGCTCAACCATCCGGGCTGAAAATCAAAGTATTAGAATGCAAAATAGTTTCTGATGGATCGGTTGCTTGAGAAATAAGAACGACACCGGTCGAAGCCTTATTTGCTAAACTTGATATCATTGTGTACTTCGTCGGTTCCAACATCCTCCTATGAAACCCAATAGACAATGCTTCGAATTACTATAACACTATTTTTTATTTGCTGCGGCGTGGTATCGTCTAACGGCTTGTTGGCGCAGGAGAAGCTCGCATCACAACACGAACATCCTGTTCCGGAAAGTGATTTATGGCTTACCTATTCCGGTTCCGATGGGGCAGGGCAGGGCAAGCATGTTGTCCTAATCGCCGCCGAGCAGGAATACCGCTGCGAACAGGCGATGCCGATGTTGGCGAAAATGCTTTCGACCCATCACGGATTTGATTGCACAGTTTTGTTCTCTATGAATGAAAACGGAGAAGTCGATCCGACACTTGAGGCGCCATTTAAAGACAAAACAAAACGCCATAACATCCCTGGGCTAAAGTATATCGCCGATGCCGATTGCGTTATTTGGCTGTCACGGTTTATGCAACTCCCTGACGATCAAATGAATCTTTTTCACGATTATTTCGACTCGGGAAAACCGCTAATTGCGCTACGTACCGCGAACCACGGTTTTTATGGAGGGAAACAATATACTGTGAATGGAAAAGTGGTTTCGCTCCGCGAAATGTTGGGCGGCACCTTTATGGAGCATCATGGCGGTTGGCATCGTGAATCGACCCGAGGGATTGTCGTTCCCAAACACAAAACGCATCCGATTTTGACTGGCGTCACAGATATCTGGGGAACTTCGGATGTTTACCGCTGTCATAAAGACATGGATTCTTTTCCCGATGCTTGCACTGCATTAGTCATGGGACAGCCACTTATTAATCTCGAAGAGGATGCACCAGCAAACGACCAAAAGGAGCCTCTTCCGGTCGCCTGGACGAAGACTTGGACCGGTAATAATGGCCTCTCGTCAAAGATCTTTCACTTCACCATGGGATCGGCAGAAGATTTCCAAAATGAAGGAGTGAGACGTTTGACGGCAAACGCGGTTTACTGGGGATTGGGTCTGGAGAAACTAATCAAGCCGGACAGTTCGGTGAAAATTACCGGCGACTACAAGCCGCTAAAACCCGGATTCAATTACGAAAAACTGGGCGTCAAACCACGTAAACCAAATTTTTACAAATAACCTTTTGAGGTCGCGAGTCGCTTAGGCATTCGCTGGCTTTAAGCTGATAGAGGAGAAAAGAGGAGAAAAGGTGTCGGGGACCGAATTGGCAGTCCAGGTGCTCTTGCCTGGGGTCGCATGGCTGACTCCAGTTCAATCGCATCAAAAACGGTCCCTGACACCTTTTCTTCTCCCCTGGATATGCGCAACTGCAACGCACGACATGCCTCAAGCAAAGGCAGCCTTGAGCTAATTGTATTGAGTGGAAATCCTGTCATTTGTTTTTCAGGTGAACCTTGGCCTTGCCAGAGAAACCTTTAATCGCAAAGTCCCCGATTTTCTCAACGTCTTTAATCTCAAAATCGATTGAGTAGCTGTTGAAATTACCTAATGTGCTTTCAATTTCCTTGATAAATTTTGGGTTCGTAGAACGACAGAGTTGATTGGGCAAATCCAATGTCGAAATGGGCTGCGGAATATTGGGAAAAAGGCCGTCGGAGTGCTGATTGTTTAGCCACTTGGCAAGTCCCTCAGCAGTTGTTGATTTGGGAAAGACGATTACCTTACCTGTCACGGCGAAGTCCTTGTTCTTGTTATCGATTCTTACTTTGAGGATTAGATTTTGATTGAGAAATGTGTAAAAAATCTGCGTCTCTCGAAAGCCTCCAAATGTCTGGCTGACCTCCAGTTTCTTTACGTCGTCATTCTTGATGTCGAGGATCGGAAGATCCGGCATGGCTGTGCCTGCTTCGATCGAAGCAACTTTGACGATCCAGCGTTGGCGAATTTCAATTCCACGCTTCACCGAAAGCTGTCCCTTGACGACAACCGTTTTACCGTTCATCGCTGCTGATTTCCGTTGAGAATTGGGAGAATCTGAAAAGTCGAGTTCCCATGCGATGCCGTTGGCGGTAATGACGGCACCCGTGGTCTCACCCCCGATCGCCATGATCTCATTATTCAACTTGCCACGGACTTCAACTTTAATGTATTCATCCTTCGCAGGTTCCTTCGCCAAGGTCTTTCGGGAAATCAGGAGTCCAAAACTGAAGATTGAGATCAGAAGGATTAAAGTGATGACTGGCGTAAATTTCATCTTTAGAGATCCGAGAGAAATAATCGATAGTAACGAGGCCCGATAGCTTAGCTAACTTGGCGTCCTTCAACACATGCGGTTTGAATAGTTTCCCTGTCTAATTGTAGTTTGAGGATGCCGTCTCAAATGACGCAGGTGTCATCGTGTTTATGGCGAAATCCCATGGCGTTTTATAAGAGGTTTTTCTGAATTACCGAGCACTTTTTTAGCCGTCGCTTCAGTTAGTCATGAATTTCTATGTCGGTCCGACTCTTTTCAGGAAGTAAAATTTACCTGCATACCAAACGTTTGCTGTGCGGACACGGTTTTAGAATACACTCCAAGGGGTTAAAACAAGGTCCCCATATCCCTCAACCATTGAATTTGGCGATGCTGAAATTGGAACAGTAAGCCAATGCTCAATGATTCCAAAAAAATTCGAGACTATGAACAAATACCCCAAGAAAACCTGTGAAATAGATCGCTTAGTGACTCATGAAAAGCTAGTCGCTGCAGCACTCGCGGGTAAAAAAAACCAACAACGCCGCGCCGGGATCTACGGGTACCCCGGCGAGCAGTTCCTGCTTGAGGGATCGCCATTCGTCATTACTGATTTAAGGCTTGAAATTTTAAGTAACATGACGGAAGCAGACGCAAAAAGC
>CAJQPP010000057.1 GCA_905480235.1 uncultured Pirellulaceae bacterium | reverse complement strand
GAATTGCGTTACGGCGGAAAACCGGCTGCCGCTTTGCGAGGAGTACGAGCCGTTTATGTTGCGTTGCTGGTCAACGCCATTATCATCGGGTGGGTTTGCGGTGCGATGATTACGTTCTTCGAGGCCACGATTTTTTCCGGCGCTGTCGAATCCACCAGTCGGCAATGGTGGTTACTCATTGGCTGCTTGGCTGTGGTGGGCCTGTACGCCACGCTCTCAGGGATGTGGGGGGTCGCGTTTGCCGATGTGATGCAATTTATTTTGGCCATGATCGGATGCGTCTTGCTTGCCTGGATTGCTGTTAAACATGTCGGCGGCGTTGATGCACTGCGCGAAAAAGTCACAGCGCAATTTGATGGTGGTGAACAGGCATTACACTTCCTGCCCGACTTCAGTGGCGAAAACGCATGGATGCCGCTCTATGCCTTTACGATCATCGCACTAATGCAATGGTGGGCCACCTGGTACCCCGGAGCCGAACCGGGTGGGGGAGGCTACGTCGTGCAGCGAATGGCCTCCTGTAAAAACGAACGACACAGTTTACTAGCCACGCTGTGGTTTCAGATCGCCCATTACTGTTTGCGCCCGTGGCCGTGGATCATGGTCGCTTTTGCGGCACTGGCAATGTACCCAGAGCTCCGCTCCAACTATGTCGCTGACAGCGGATTTGATCCGGGTGTTGGCTACCCCATGGCGATTACGGATTTGGCTCCGTCGGGCCTTCGAGGCTTGATGCTGGTCACCTTTTTTGCCGCTTTCATGTCAACCATCAGCACGCAAATGAACTGGGGCGCATCCTACCTTGTGAAAGATGTATACCAGCGGTTCATAAAACCAGAAGCATCCGATAAACACTACGCCAACGCGTCCCGCGTGGCCTCGGTAATCGTGCTGATTGCCGGTGGCATCGCAACCTGGAGCATGAAGGATTTTTCCATTGACGCGATCTGGAACATTCTCTTGGCGCTGGGTGCCGGCACGGGACTCGTTTTCATGCTCCGCTGGTTTTGGTGGCGGATCAACGCCTGGACCGAAATTGTCGCGATGCTTGCCTCCCTGGTTTTCTTCCTGTTGATTGGTGTCGGCAAAAAAAGCAGTTGGTTGGAAATCGTTGTCGTCGAGCGTGCTCAAGTCAAAATCATGTTGGTCGCATTCGCCTCGATTGTCTGTTGGTTAATTGCCACTTTTTTGACCAAACCTGAATCGATGGAGAAGCTCACCAGTTTCTACACCAAAATTCATCCTGGTGGGCCGGGCTGGAAACCGGTTGCGAAGCAGTGCCCCGGCGTTGTCGCGGATTCCGATTTAGGCATTTCCTTATTCGCCGCCGTCATCGCCTCGATTCTCATCTACAGCGTACTGCCGATGACTGGCTTCATTATTTTTGGGGAATACCAGTCAGCATTAATCGCCGGCTCGGTTGCCTTGGTCTGCGGACTGATCACGCTCAAGTTAGTGCGTCGCTTGGCTCGCTAAGCCGTTTGCTGCGTTTGCTGCGTTTGCTGCGTTTGCTGCGTTTGCTGCGTTTGCTAATTTTCATCCGCTTTGACTTGACCGATCGCAGCTTCGGGTTTTAGATGCCGCACAAAATAATCCCATTTCAGTGAACCATACCGAAATCCATGGGCACTGTTGGGGTAGACCATCAAATCGAATCGTTTTCCGGCATCTTGCAACGCTTGGACCAATTGCCAAGTATTCGAGGGATGTACGTTATCGTCGACTAACCCGTGCAGGATAAATAATTTCCCCTGCAACTGATCCGCGTACGCCATGCAGCTTCCGCGTTCGTAGCCATCCTCATTTTCCGCCGGCCTGCGCATGTACCGTTCGGTGTAAATCGTGTCATAGTTTTTCCAATGGGTTACTGGGGCTCCTGCGACACCCACATGAAAAATATTAGGGTAACGCAGCAACGCCAGTGCCGACATATACCCGCCGTAGGAGTGCCCGGAAATGCCAACGCGATCCCCATCGATATAGTCGCGTTTGCTGAGAAACTTTACGCCATCCGCCTGGTCATCCATATCTACCAGACCGAGCTTCAAATAATTCGCGCTCTCGAAAGCTTTGCCGCGATTGATCGTGCCACGATTGCCAATCTTGGCAATCACAAAACCCAGTTCACAGTAAGGCTGCATGGCACGAAAACGATTGGTCACCCCCACTGAATGTGGGCCACCATAAACGTCCACCAGCAACGGATACTTTTTGTTGGGATCGAAATCACGTGGCTTATACAGGGTTCCGTAGATGTCCGTTTGACTGTCGCTTGATTTAAACTTGAACAACTCGCCGGGGACAAATCCGGCGTTTTTGAGGGCATCGGCGGGTGGAGCGGCGAGCACTGCCAATTTCTTGCTATTCGCTTCGTCCATCTCCCACAACCCGGTTGCCGGTGGGGTGCTAATGTTCTCGTATTGGGCCGTGAACTTGTCGTGAGTGGGGGCAATGTCAAACCCTGAAAACGTAAAGTCGCCCGAGGTTAATTTCTGTTGCCCCGTGCCGTCCAAACGCGTTCGATGCAGGTGCATGTTCAACGGATTCTCGTCGCTGTAGGCGGTATAGTAGAGCCACCCATTCTCCTCATCCAATAAAACGACGTCTTGCACCGGGTAGGGGACTTCCGGAGTGAGATCGCAAATTTTGTCGCCCTGCAAATTTCGCAACTGAAATTGCTTCCAACCGGTCCTTTCGGTTTCCCAAATAAACGTCTGACCGTCTTCCAGAAACCGCATGAACGGCGAATTTTCCTGCCAAGTATCCTGCTTTTCCTCAACCACCACTCGCGTATCCCCGGTCGCCACATCGGCAGCCATCAGTTCCAGTTCGTTTTGCCAGCGATTCGTGCGGTGGAAAAGTAGTTGTTTACCGTCGGGTGAAAAACGCACGTTGTAGATGTACTGATCGATCGGGCCGTCCACATTGACCCGTACCTGGGAACGGGAATTCAGATCAAAGATATGGAGTGCCACATGAGGATTATCCTCACCAGCTGTTGGATACTGCTCTTTGTGCAGCTCGGTGTACAGCCGCGTATTGCGAGTTGTCAGGAAATAGGTCTTCATATGACCTTCGTCGATTTCATAAAACGCCAACTTTTGATTATCGGGTGAAAACCACATCGCATCGTTCTGATCAAGCTCTTCGCCGTACACCCAACACGCGGTCCCAAAGCGATGCTTTTCTGAGCCTTCGGTCGTCACCGGAATCGGTTGGCCGACGGGTTTTTGTTTTTCGTCTAATGACTCAAGCACAATGTTGTAATCGCGATAGGATGCCTTCCATTTAGCATCGCTGGATTGCACCCACTCTCGCTGCCGCGCGCGTTGAGCCGAGGGTCGACGTCCCTGCTGATTTTTTTGTTTAGCCTCGGGGGCTTTCGGTACATCCGCCGCTGTTACTTTCGAAACATCGCCCGTTCCAAAATCCACCTTAAAGAAATTATCGCGTGACCTCTTGAAATACAGGGCGTCCGGCATCCAGCGTAAATCGCTCGGTCTGACAACTTTAATTTCGGCTCCGTCCGTGGAGGCTTGCTCCACCCGCTCCCAACCCGGCAGGTCTTTTAGTTCGAGCGACTGGGCGTTGGCCGGTTTTTCAAAAACAAACGCAAGGACCAAGAAGGTAAACGCACAGAGCGATAACAGGAGACAAAAACGATTCATTTGATAATTCCCAGGGATTAAAATCACCGATGCGTGCAACCACCGCCATCCTAACGAGCCGGACATCTACTGTCGAACAAAGCGAAACGATTACTGATTGCCAGGGTTCGATAATAGGTTGCCTGATTTGGATGCTTGGCGCCCAAAATCAACCACCATCATACCGACAAGCGATGCGATGCGTTGGAGGTTTAGTTGCGGGTTAAATAACTGCCGCTGGAAGTTACTGGAACTGATGCCAGCATTCAGGCATCATCCAGAATTTCGAAAGCCGCAAAAGACTGACCTTCCAGCATCGCCAAGCTCGCGCCTCCTCCGGTACTGACGTGGGTTACGCGATCTTCAAAACCCATCTGAGTGATCGCTGCGGCACTGTCTCCTCCGCCGATAATACTGGTCGCATGACTACCGGCAATCGCTTCCGCAACCGCGCGGGTTCCACGATCAAAGGGGGGCATTTCAAAGACACCCATCGGACCATTCCAAAGCACCGTCTTGGCGGTACTAAGCACGTCGCCGAAACGTGTTGCTGTCTCCGGACCAATGTCCAGTCCCATCATATTGTCGGGGATCTCATCGACCGCACAAATTTGTTTTTGACAACCTTCGGAAAAACCGTCTCCGCAATGCGCATCAACCGGCAACAACAACTTGCCCTGTCCCTGGTCCATTAAGGCTCGCGCGAGATCCAGTTTATCTGCCTCGACCAGACTTTTACCGACTTTACCTCCGCGTGCCATGACAAAGGTAAACGCCATCGCTCCGCCAACAAGAATCTGATCGCAAATGTTAAGCAAGTTTTCGATAACCGTAATTTTATCGGAGACCTTGGCTCCCCCAAGCACAGCGACGAACGGCTTTTCCGGTGCCTCAATGACTTCCTTGAGAAACTTGATTTCGGTTTCGACCAAGGAGCCCACCACCTTGGGTTGATCACCCATGGCTTGGGGTAACGCCACCATCGAGGCGTCCTTGCGGTGGCAAGTACCGAACGCGTTGTTGCAATAAATATCCGCCATGGAAGCCAGACTGGCGGCAAATTCGGCGTCACCGGCTTTCTCGCCGGGATGAAATCGCAAGTTTTCCAAAACCACAATCCCACCTGGTTGTAACTCCTGCACCTGTTTTCTTGCCTCATCGCCCACGGTATCCGCTGCGAAGGCGACGGAGACCCCTGTTAACTCGGCTAGACGAGCCGCGATAGGCTGCAACGAGAATTCGGTTTTCACTTGCCCCTTGGGCCGGCCGAGGTGACTGATCAAAATCAACTTCCCGCCTCGATCAATAACACTTCGAATCGAGGGTAGCGCCATCTCAATACGACGGTCATCGGTAATACGTCCGTTTTCCAACGGCACATTGAAATCGACTCGCATGATCACAGTTTGGTTTGCGACGTCGGTATCATTAATCGATTTTTTTGGCATCTTTTTTTCTGGGTCTTTGGTAGCGTCGATTGCAAATTAAAAAAGGGCGCCACTCCGTCCATACCGCATCTAGCGGCCTACATGGAGCGACACCCTTTCAGGTTATTTCACTTCCAACCTAAGGTTGCCCGAAACCGGTTTAAGTCGCGGCTTGAGGTTGTTCCACAACTCGTTTTTGAATGTCGGTTTCGATATTGCCAAAAACTTTTTCATGCCGTTGCACCGAAACGTGCAAGGCGTGCAACAGCCGCTTGGCCGTAAAAAAGTTCAGCACGATTCGTTGGTTGATTTCCACCGGTTGATCTGCGGTACCCATGGGTTGCGAGTTCAAACCAAAATCGATGATCAACTCTTCCGGGGATCCGGTAACGCGGCAGAAATTTGCATAAGAGCAAACGGCATCGCCATCGCTAACCGAAACCGTACGGGGAGCTTGTTGTTTTTCTTCAGCCATCGTTACCTCACGTAAAAAGGGATTTCGGGGGCGGCCCCGGTGATTGGATGTTAATGAGCGGCGACTGCAAGTAACAAATCCATGTTTTCAAAAAGTTTTCTCCCGTTATCTTGCAAAACTCGACCAACAATATCAACCTTGATTCCCTCAGCTTGGCCGGATGGGCATGCCAAGTTGGGCAGCTTGGAGATTTCGTTAAGCGAGGTAAGCAATTTTCCCAGTAAGCTAACTCACTGGACACTTTCGCATGGGCCCCCGTCAATCATTTAACCCAACTCACCTGAGCTGCCAAACATGAATAAACGTCTCCTAATCATCAATACGGGTGGCACGATTGGCATGCGGCAAACCGATCTTGGTTTTACTCCGGATGCCGCTTTGTTGGATCAACAGTTGCAGGAAATCACCGATCAATGGGGCGGGAAGATGCCCGAATACGAGGTACACAATTACTCGCCTTTGCTCGATTCGGCTAATTTCTGTCCCACCGATTGGCTGCGGATCGGCCATGATATCGTTCAACACTATCAAGAATTCGATGCCTTTCTCGTGTTACACGGGACCGATACGATGGCCTACACCGCCAGCGCACTGGCTTTCATGTTGAGAGGGCTGGAAAAAAACGTGATCCTCACCGGATCTCAATTACCCCTGAGCTTGCGCCGCAACGATGCTCGAGAAAATCTGGTCACGGCCATGATTATTGCCAGCGAACACCATGTCCCGGAAGTTTGCGTGTTATTTGGCAATGCGTTATTGCGCGGATGTCGGGCCACCAAGACAAGTGCCACCAGCTTTGATGCCTTCGTCTCTCCGAATGCAGCGCCCTTGGCAACCATCGGGACCCAAATCAGGGTTTTTGAAGACCGCGTCCATCGCCGCTCCCAGATCGATAACGAGGTTTCCATCCTGCCCATCCAAAATGCCGCGGTGGCCACGCTGCGGTTGTTTCCCGGTATCGATCCACGGGTTCTCGAGAACGTGCTGCAAACCCCGCTTCAAGGACTAGTGCTCGAATCTTACGGTGCCGGCAATGGTCCGTCTCACAACCAGCCATTTTTAGACACACTGCAGAGGGCAACTGAACGGGGTGTGGTGATTGTGAATATCAGCCAATGCCGTCACGGCAGTGTCGTCCCCCACGATTACGCGACGGGGCGAGCGCTGGCGGATGCTGGAGTGGTTTCTGGCAACGACATGACCATCGAAGCGGCCCTTACTAAACTCATGTTTTTATTCAGCCGCGATCTTTCCACTGATACCATTCGCCAAGAAATTGGTCGTAATTTAGTGGGCGAGCTAACAAGCCCCTGACCCTAGCCTCACAGCGAAACCAGCTCGGCTGCCAAATTGAGTTCTTGTTGGCAAATCGGAAACTGGTCAATTGGTCAAAAGCGAGTTAAAATCATCTCTTCCGCCTGTTTTCTTTTTTCAAAAAAATTAGATGAAACCTATCTGCTTTCTACTTGCCTTCTGTTTTGCACTACCAGTGTTCGCTCAGGACACGCTACCCAAAGGAATCGTCAAAGAGAAACCGAGCGAAGGTTTTTTTGTGGAGACGGACCAGGGATTCATGGTGCCTTACACCGAGACCATTCCGGGCACCGATACAAAATTTGAGATGATTCCCATTCCCGCCGGTACTTTTCACATCGGCAGCGCTGAAGATGAAGAAGATCGCAGCGACGATGAAGGTCCACAGATATGTATCGAAGTCGCGCCTTTTTGGATGGGCAAACACGAAGTGACCTGGGGGGAATACAAGCGCTACATGGACCTGCATGATCAATTTAAGGCTTTTCAAGAGCAGGGCCTCCGCGAAATTACCGAGTCCAACGAGATTGATGCCGTAACCGCGCCCTCAACGCTCTACGATCCGAGCTTCACCTACGATGCTGGGGATGGCGAAAACGAACCGGCAGCCACGATGACGCAATACTCGGCTAAACAATACACCAAATGGCTGAGCATCCTAACCGACGACTTTTACCGTTTACCGGGAGAAGCCGAATGGGAATACGCCTGTCGTGCCGGAACTAAAACGCGGTACTACTTTGGCGACGACGCAGACGAACTTGAGGAACATGCTTGGTACGACGACAATTCCGACTACGAGAGACATGATGTAGGGCAAAAGAAACCCAATCCGTGGGGGCTCTACGATATGTATGGAAATGTCTCTGAATGGGTGCTCGATCAACACGACGAGAACGGCTACCCACACCTCGATCCGGAAAAAACTTACCAGGCCATTGAAGCGATCAACTGGCCCACCCAGCCTGACCCATACGTGGCCCGTGGTGGCTCTTGGGAGCTTTACCCCGAGGATCTGCGGTCGGCCGCACGCCTAGCCAGCAACAACGAGGATTGGAAATCGGATGATCCGAATACCCCCAAGAGCCCTTGGTGGTTCACCACCGAACCCTCCACCGGCGTGGGCTTTCGAATCGTGCGTCCGTTAGCAGCTCCCTCGAATCGAAAAGCTAAAGAGGAGTACTGGCGTGCTCGATCTCGACGAGATGAAATGGCTGTCAAATTCCGTTTAGAATCCGATGGAAAAGGTGCGAAGGGAATTGTCGACAGAGATTTGCCTGAAGCCATTAAAAATTTAGAGAGCGATCGCTAAGCCGCGAGAATGCATTCGTGCTGAAATGACGTTTTCCCACCAGGGCGACAAAAGTTGGGTTCCGAAATACCAGCGAGGATTTCAGCCGAGACGATCCCCCCGCCCTAATCATGGAAATAACCTGATGCCCCTCACTGCAGCGGCCGTAAAACGGGAACTCAAGAGCCGGGTGAATCCGGAAAAAGCAGCGTTTTACCCGCGATTCTTTAAGGCTGGTCCCGGGGAATACGCAGAAGGGGACCAGTTTCTTGGGGTAGTCGTTCCGGATCAGAGGAAAACCGCACGACAATACCGGGGCTTGCCGCGACAGGAAATTCATAAGTTATTGGATGACCCTTATCATGAATGCCGGTTGACCGGTCTGTTCATCCTGATTGATCAATTTGAAAAAACAAAAAATCAAACTGACCGTAAATCGATCGTCGATGACTATCTGTCCCGCACAGACGCAGTGAACCACTGGGATTTAGTGGATGCGTCCGCCCATAAAATCCTCGGGGTATGGTTGATAGACCAAACCAATCGCAGCGTCCTGGTGCGTCTCAGCAAATCGCCCAACCTTTGGGAGCAACGCATCGCTATCGTTGCCACCTACGCACTCATCCGTCGCGGCGAACTGGACGATACCCTGCAGCTTGCGGAAACCATGCTGGATCATCCACACGACCTTATTCACAAAGCTACGGGATGGATGCTCCGAGAGGTTGGCAAACAACAACCCAGTGCCTTGGAACATTTTCTTCATCAGCACGCGCCGCATATGCCACGCACGATGCTGCGTTACGCCATCGAAAAAATGTCCCCCTCTCAACGGCAAGTGTTTTTGCAGATGCAAGGCTGAGCCAAATCGCGGTCAGTGGGTTGCCAACGGGAATCGACAAACCGCTCAAACGGTTTGCCTTGCTGCCTTTTTGGAAGAGAAGCAATGGCCTGCACTGCACGCGTGGCATTCGACAGCCAGAAAAAAACCCTGGCCAATGTCTGACCAGGGTAATCGAATTTCAAATTTTGCGAACAGCCTATCGTCCAACGTAAATACTGGGTTGGTAATAGGTCCGCATGGTCATCGGCGCGGGTGCGTAAAAGGTCGTGACGGGCGCTGGTGCGTAAAAGGTCGTAAGGGGTGGAGCCATAACAGGCGCCGGTGCGTACATGGCAGTCACTGGCGCTGGTGCGTACATGGTTGTCACGGGAGCCGGAGCATACATGGTTGTCACGGGAGCCGGGGCATACATGGTTGTCACAGGCACGGGAACGGTCCCTGCGACGACAGGTACGTAACCGGTTCGTAAACCAAACAAGCCACGTCGAACTGGGATGACGCCCACGGCCGGCGCTGGAGCATAGTAACTCGTAACATATTGGGCACTTGCCTGTTGCACATCAGCCATGAAAAAAAGCGATCCCGCGAGAGCGGCAATGGCGGCGAGTCTGAACATTGGAAATTTTCCTGTTTGGTTTTCCGTTTGGAGATATCGTTGGACGAACCTCGATAATAACTTGCGATGGGTTCTATTTTCAATGATTCAAAGCCCATCTTTGGGCAATTTTGAGAAATGAAAAAAGAGGGAACTTTTGAAATTGCCCAGACTCACGAAAAAGAGCTCCCCCCAATGCCAGCGGCGATACCGCGCTGGCCCAAAGACCCCCGCCTAGCCCAGTTAGCAAAGTCAAACAACAGTTTCGCTTAATGGATGAGTGCCAGCTTTTCGCGAAACGGCAACCTGCGAGGGGCCACCATCCCCGTGATAAGCTCTGCACGATCGAGCTATGCCAACTGAGCCTTGGCCGATTTCACGATGTTTTCGACAGTGATCCCAAAATGTTCGTAAAGGGCCTCTGCAGGTGCCGAAGCGCCGAACGAGTCCATGCCGACAAAGTGACCATCTGTCCCCAAGTATCGATCCCAGCCCATGCGAATCCCGGCCTCCACTCCGACTCTGGCATGGACGCCAGCTGGTAAAACGCTGTTCCGGTAGTCTGCGTCCTGTTGGTCAAACAGTTCAAAACAGGGCATGCTGACCACTCGGGTGGAGATGCCTTCGCCAGTTAATTTTTCAGCAGCTTCGATGCACAGCATCAATTCGCTACCGGTCCCGATCAAAATGACTTGCGGTTCGCCCTCGCAATCCACGACGGTGTAACCGCCCTGAGCTGTACCCGACGCAGGCCCCCGACCGTTGCGATCGATCGTGGGTAAATTCTGGCGAGAAAGCACCATCGCGGAAGGATTTCTATCCTGTTGCAGCGCGATACGGTAACACCACGCAACCTCGTTGGCATCCGCGGGGCGCAAAACGTGCAGGCCCGGAATGGCACGGCAAGCGGCCAAGTGTTCGACCGGTTGATGCGTCGGTCCATCTTCGCCGAGGCCGATGGAGTCGTGCGTAAGCAGATAGAGTACACCTTGGTGCATCAAACTGCTCAATCGCATGGAGGGTCGCATGTAGTCGGTGAAGACAAAAAAGGTTGCGGCGTAGCTGCGAATTCCAGATAGCGACATGCCATTACAAATTGCGGCCATGGCGTGTTCGCGGACGCCGAAATGCATGTTGCGACCAGCGTAATGATTTGCTTCAAAACTCGCCTCGCTGTCGATCTGCGATTTATTGGAACCCGCCAGATCGGCTGAGCCACCCATCATCCAGGGCAGGTTTTTGGCGATTGCATTTAGCACTTTTCCAGAAGAGGATCTGGTTGCAAGGGGTTTATCTTCACTCGAAAATTCGGGGATGTCACGATCCCAACCCTCGGGTAAATCACCGGACCAAACGGCGTTCAATTCTGCAGCTTCGCTGGGGAACTGTGCTTGATAGTCCTGCCACTGGCCCTGCCATTTTTCGTATAGCTTTTGTCCGCGGGCTCCGATCCCTTCTGCGAAATGCGTCATAACGTCTTCGGGGACATGGAATTTTTTTTCCTCGTCCCATCCATAGAAACGTTTTGCCAAGCGAATTTCCTCGTCACCCAGAGGGGCGCCGTGGGCGGCGGCGGAATCCTGTTTGTTCGGCGCGCCGTATCCAATGATGGACTTCAAGATGATGATGGTCGGGCGATCTTCCGTCATGCGGAATAGATCCAGCGCGGCCTGAATGGCTTCGATATCATTGGCATCGTCCACACGTGCGACATTCCACCCCATCGACTCAAAGAGCTTATCGACGTCTTCGGTATACGCCAAATCGGTCGAGCCTTCGATCGTGATCTTGTTGTCATCGTAGATCCAGCACAAATTCCCCAGGCCCAAATGGCCCGCAATCGAAGCCGCTTCTCGACCGACCCCTTCCATGAGATCTCCATCGCTGCAGATGGAATAAACATCGAAGCCAAACATGTCAAAATCAGGCCGGTTGTATCGGCTTTCATAAAACTTACTGGCGATCGCCATGCCTACGCTGTTGGCGATGCCTTGTCCCAGGGGTCCCGTTGTTGTTTCAATACCTGCGGCTTCGCCAAATTCAGGGTGTCCCGCACAAGGGCTTTCCATTTGCCGAAAATTACGAATGTCATCTAAAGAAATAGATGGGCGGTCTAAAGGCTGACCGTTTTCATCGACCGCTTGGACACCGGTCAGATGCAGCAGCGAATAAAGCAGCATGGATGCATGCCCACAGCTCAAGACAAATCGGTCTCGAGCAACCCAGTTAGGGTGGGCGGGATCAAATCGCAACGCCTGCTGCCAAACGCCGTAAGCCACAGGCGCCAAAGCCATCGGGGTGCCGGGATGCCCACTGTTTGCTTGTTGAACCGCATCCATCGACAAAGTGCGAATCGTATTGATGGAAAGTTGATCGATACTGGTCGAAGACACCGTCATTTTGAGTTCCTGTGATTTGCCGCACTGATACTGGAGCCTAGCGGTCCTTTGGGATGTATCGCCTAGCGTCGGATATTGAAAAGAAACGCTGGTATTTTGCGTTCTTCGCAAGGTTTTCCGTGATCTTTAGGGGCGGCTGTGCCTAGCTGGAAAGATTCGAACGAGAAGGCCAGTTTTAAGGCCCGTTCTTCTGCCCGTCAATCGGCTGAATTTTCAAATTTTTCCGCCAGATTTTTGCTTTCGGCAGCAACCTGATTTTGACGGCTCTTGAGCCCCTCGATATGGTGGTAATTGGCGCTTTTGCCAAGCTATCGTTGAAATCAGGTTTTTTCGAAAAAGGGACCGTTTCACGAGGGTCTAGAAGGCGACTGTGTTTTCGCTTCCATCCATTCATTTCCCCAAAAATCGGGCAGCTTTGCCGAAACCATGAGCAACTCTCCAGCCCGTCCTGCCGCCCCCTCACCTGATCGCCGCCGATTTATAAAGGGAGGTTGCGCCCTGTTAGCCTCCGGCACCCTCGCCGCTCAACCTCAGCTTTGGGGGCAAACTCAAGAACTGCAAGAGAAATCGCGCGAGCGGGCACCGGCTGAATTGGTGAACAAGTCCACCCAGGCGGCAACCCAACGCGGACTGCTTCATTTGACGCGCCGGCAAATCACGGCTGGGGGCAATCGAGGCGCATTTGGAACCAGTGGCTATTCCTGTGGTGTGGCAGTCACCTCTCTGGCCGGTTTGGCCATGATGTGTAGCGGCAGCTCTCCCGGACAGGGTCCTTATGGCAAACATATTGAGCGCTGTTTGGATTTTGTATTGTCCAAAGTCCGGCAGACGGGCTACATCGCTCGCAACGACAGCTTGGCAAACGAGAACATGTACGGCCACGGTTTTGCCATGCTGTTCTTGTCCGAAGCTTACGGCATGACACAAAAGACGGAAATCGGAGAAAAGCTACGACGAGCGGTTCGCCTCACGGTCCAATGCCAGAATGCACAAGGTGGCTGGCGTTACCAACCCGTTCAGGTCGCTCGAGCAGATCTGTCCATAACGGTTTGCCAAATCATGGGATTACGTGCGGCGCGTGACGCCGGCATACACGTGCCCGATGAGGCGCGAGCCAAGTGCATCGAATATGTCAAAAAAAGCCAAAACTCCAACGGCAGCTTCCGATATCAGATGAGTGGCGGGCACTCCACATTCGCCATGACGGCGGCGGGGGTTACCTCCCTATACAGCGCGGGCATTTACGATTCCCCGCAAGTGAAAAAAGGGTTAGAGCACCTGATCATGCACAAACCTGGGGGAGCCGGAATTGGCGGCCACTATTTCTATGGGCATTACTACGCCGTCCAGGCCATGTGGCACGCAGGCGGGCAGTATTGGAATCAGTGGTACCCTGCCATTCGCGATGAACTGCTCGGTAAACAAGGCAACGATGGATCTTGGACGGGCAGCAGCAGTCCCGAATATGGAACCGCGATGGCTTGCATTATTTTGCAAATGCCATTGAATTTCTTGCCCGTCTTTTCGCCTTAAGCCTTCGACCAGCGCGTCTGGTTAAAGGGGTGCGGGAATGTCGCGTTTTTTGAAGACACGATAGGCCGTTACAAAGAACAGCAAGGCTCCACAGCCGAGCAGTAAATTGTGCCCCAATTGCCCGAAGCCCACCCATTGGCCCGCTTCATCGAATCGCATGAGCTGCCAAAATGCGGAGGGGTCCGTTTCGCAAAGCTTGATCGACAACTCGGGTTCATACAGCGAAAAGAAGGTAAACCACTCTGCCCACTGGAACGTCTCGGATGACATACCGAGGATTTTGATCATTGCGGCCACCATATAAATTGCCACCACTGCACCCAGCGTCCGCCAGCGAAACCGGTCAAAAGCAGAAAACAGAGATGCCAATCCGGCGATAAAACATCCCAGAAAAAACAGATTCGCCAATCCCGGGAAAAATACGGCAGCCCGTACATGTTCCGACATCGGCTCGCTGATTAATTCAACCTCTTGCTGAGGCATTAAAAATGCCAGTGGCCCGAGTGTTTGCTGCCATCCACCACTGGTCTCTGGCACCACTTTGACGTCCGTCATGTGAATCGCTAACCACATCCCCAGCCAGACGATTGAGACAAGTGCCAAAACGCCAAGCACCGTAACGAATGAATGCACGACAAACGCCTGCTTGCGGCTGATTGGTTGCGCGAGCAGCATCTCCATGGTACCGCGGGATATCTCTCCGCTAACGACATCGGAACCACGCACGATCGCCCAAATCGCAATCATCATGATCAAAAAGGGCTCATCGAGCGCTAGCGCCGTGCGGCCCACATAGGAGATCAACCACTCCACATCAACCGCTGTAAAATTCAGCCATTTCTCGGGAATTAATGCCAGTATTTTTTGAAACGAACTGGTATCAACTTCCCCGACGATATGTACTCGAAACCACGCGAATGAAAAAACACCCAAGGCGATTGCCACAAATAAAATGGCACTTTCCGAAATACATTTTCTCCATAGCGATCTATTCATGATTGTGGCAACTCCAATTCGGAACTTGCTTCTCGGTGAAACCGATCGTAAACGCTTCGCAAGCCAACAGGTTGAACATGCACATCTTGCAAAGGCGAATTGGCCAGCCAGTGCAGAATGGATGATAATTCGCCTGGCGTTTCAATGAGCACTTTATTACCGCCCTGATTGACCACAGTGATCTGATCTTGCAGATCGTCAGGCACCGGTAACATCTCTTCGCCGGAGCGTAAAATCGCATGCACGCGGTGCTGCATCATGAGATCTTTTAACATCTGCGTGTGCACTAATTTTCCTTTGCGGAGAATGCCCACGCGGTCACAGGTATCCTCCACCTCGGGCAACACATGCGATGAGAAAATCACCGTCCGACCGGCATGTTTGGCTTCCGTAACCATTTCCATAATTTCGCCCCGTACGCTGGGGTCCAGGTTTGCGGTAGGTTCGTCGAGTATTAGCAATGGAGAATCGACAGCCATGACGACCGACAGGGCTAATTTCTGTCGCATGCCTGTGGACATAAAAACGACCCAACGTGAAAGATCTAAGTCGAGGCGCTTGGCGATTTGATTCGCCCGTGCAAGGTCCGTATCGGTACGCACACCCGCAAAAAATTTCAGAACGTCTTTACCACGCATCGTACGAAACAAACGGGCATCACCCGGGAGATAGGCAACCTTCTTGTGAGCTTCCACTCGATCCCGATAGCAGTCCAAACCATCAATGGAAGCACTACCCGATGTGGGATTTAAGAATCCCATGATCAACCGCAACAGCGTGGTCTTTCCCGCTCCGTTGGGACCCAATAAACCAAACACTTCCCCTTGCGGTATCTGCAAAGTGCAGCGATCAAGGGCGGTTACTTCCGTATACCGCTTGGTCAGTGAATCAGTTTCAACAAAATTAGCGGACATTAAGTTTCCAAAAAGGGCAGGGGCTTCATCATTAATGGAACAGAGGCAACCCTGTTCCGACATGCACCGTTGACGGTGTCTAGCGGACAGGGTCCTTTCCCATCAAACGTCGTAATAATCCAATCTGGCCCGCATGCAGCATTTCGTGGTCGCCGGCAAAAAGCAGTGCTCCGTATCGCGTATTGAAGGCGGCCCACGGGCGATCAATTTCTTCGTCCAACGCCTCATCGGAGAATTGGGTCAATTCCATAAAAGACTGTTCATGGACGCGTTGCAGTGTTTCCAAAATCGCTTCGCGGTTGGGGTAATCCGTTTTTTGGCCGGAAGGATTGGTACCCTTGGCAAACGTCTTTCGGAATTTACCTGACATTAAACCGGCATCTTCCGTTTGTCTCCCGCGTTGTCGGAACAACATTAAACCGTATTGGGCAAAGGCCAAGTGACCGACTTGCCAGGCAATGTGGCTGACCTGAGGAGCAGGCGTCCAAAACCAATCCTCCTCCGTCAAATCCTGCAGCATCGTCATCGTGTATTCCCGCGCCGATAACATGTGGCGAGCAGCGATATCAAGTCGACCTTCCAGCGCCTTGACGCTTTGCCACAATGCTGTGTCGGCTGCACTTGCCTTATTCATGGATTTCGAACACCCCTTCAATCTCGACCGTTACCCCTAGCGGCAGAGAACTCATCCCTACGGCACTGCGAGCACCGACACCAATTTCCTCGCCAAACACATCGCGGAATAATTCACTGCAACCGTTAATGACTGCCGGATGCTGAGTGAAATCACTCGTGCACCACACCATACCGAACAATTTCACCACACGCTTGATTCTATCCAAGTTACCGAGATCGCGTTGCAAGGTCGCTAGAAGGGTCAAACCGGTTTGCTTGGCTGCTTCATAACCGCCTTGCTGATCAAGTTCACTGCCCACACAGCCCGTGATCATAGAGCCGTCTGTGTTCAGAGGCACGTGCCCGCTGGTCATACATAGGTTGCCGACCATAACCGAAGGCCGGTAAACCCCTACTGCCTTGGGAGCCGGCGGTAGTACCAAGCCCAATTCTTCCAGTCTTTTTTCAATACTCACAGCTTGCCTCGATCCTCGTGTCACTCGAATGAATTCTTTTTGCAAAACCTGAATCCCACAATGTAGGGGAATCAGCAAATGACTTCTATCCACTATTCCAAGATCGCCAGGGCGCTGGCAATGCCTGCTTCCCCGGAGACTGGCAGTTCGCATTGAAAATCGCGACATACATAGAGCGTCGGCTGCCCATCCACCGAGACTTTTCCCTGCAGCACGCCGGCCAAGGGTGTATTTGATGCCTCGAAGGTGGCTGGCACCACGATCCAAGCGGCGTCCCAGGGGACCTGTTTTTTCAAACGCTGCATAACCCGTTGGTTCGCAGTATCCTCCGCTCCTAGCACCAATACATAGGTTTGCTGTGTGTGCAAACCAGTATCAATAGCAAGTAAGGACTGACTCGCTGCATTGGCTGCACGATTCAACAAAGGGACTGCTCCCAAAGCTGCCCCCATCCCTACCTCCACCATTTCTGCATCGCCCGTCATTTGTCCCAGACGGATTAGGGCGGTGGCTGCCATGGCATTGCCACTGGGCACCGCCGAGTCCTGAAACTCCTGAGTTCGAGCAATCAATTTTTCATGATCATCCGCGGTAAAGTAAAAAGCCCGATTCTCGGGGTTATAAAAATGCTGTTTCATTAAATCAGATAACGCCACCGCGCGTGTGATCCACTTCACGTCAAAGTCCACGCGATAAAGTGAAATAAACGCATTGATCAGGCAGGCGTAATCATCGAGATAGGCCGTCAAGCTCGATTCACCGTGCCGAGATGAATGCAACAGTCGACCATCCTCTTGTCGCATGTTTTGCCATACAAACTCAGCGGCTTGCTGGGCTGCCAGAGCATAGTCCTCACGTTCCAGCAAGACCGCGGCATCCGCAAACGCTTCGATCGCCAAACCGTTCCAACTCGCCAAAACTTTGTCATCCAGCCCCGGTCGGATTCTTTGATCTCGGACCTCAAGTAACTTTTTGCGTGCTTCGCGCATCTCCTTCATCAGCGAATCTTTATCCAACTGGTGTTGCTCGGCAAAATCTGCAAACGAAAGTGGCAGATTGATGATGCTGCTGCCTTCAAAATTTCCGGCAGGCGTGACGTCATACACCTGACAAAAACGATTTCCCGTTTCCTCTCCCAACACCTCGCTTACTTCCGCAGGCGTCCAAACGTAAAACTTGCCCTCTTCACCTTCACTATCGGCATCCTCTGTACTGTGAAAACCGCCGCCTGGCTCCCTTAAATACGCCATTAAATAGTCGAGAGTCTTTTCACATATCCGGGAATAAAACGCATGGTCTGTGACTCGCCAAGTATGAATAAATGCCCTTGCCAGTAGGGCATTGTCATAGAGCATCTTTTCAAAGTGCGGGACCAACCAACGCGCATCGACACTGTAACGCGAAAAGCCACCGGCCAAATGATCAAAGATCCCGCCATAAGCCATACGCTGGAGAGTCACTTCTACCATCTGGAGCACTTCCGTCGTTTGAGGAGTTTCCCAGACCTGCTTGGCATCCTGTGTCTGCCGCTCATACATTCTCAACAGCAACAACAAATCCATGGGATGGGGGAATTTGGGCGCCGTGCCAAAACCACCAAACGTAATATCGAATTGATTGTGCAGCACTTGAGCCGCGGCCTGAAAGACCTCACCATCAAAGTCCTCTAGCGATTGGCCTTCTGTGGTCGAGGCGATCATGGTGGTGATCTGCTTGGATTGTTCCAGAACCTGTTCCCGCTTTTGATGCCAAGCGTCCAACACACTCGCCAAAACCTGATCAAAACCTGGCATTTGATGATTGGCCGTCGGCGGCCAATAGGTCCCCCCGAAAAAGAAATCCTGGTCCGGCGTCAAAAATGCGCTCAGTGGCCACCCGCCATGTCCATTCATCGCCATGACGGCTTGCATGTAGATCTGGTCCAAATCGGGCCGCTCCTCTCGATCCACTTTGATGCTGATGAAATGGCGATTCAAGTAATCTGCAATTTGTGGATTCTCAAATGACTCATGTTCCATCACGTGGCACCAGTGACATGCCGAGTAGCCAATGGATAAAAAGATCGGCTTATCTTCCGCTCTGGCTCGCAACAAAGCTTCGGCACACCACGGATACCAATCCACCGGATTTTCTTTGTGTTGCAACAGGTACGGACTGGATTCGTTAGCCAAGCGATTCATGAGAAACCTTTTTGGAAGTCCAAACGACAAGCAGTGTCGTTCATTGATTAATCAGCAGCGATGAAAAGATCAAGGATGGCAAAACCATGCGAAAACTGCGAGCGTTCCATGGTTTGTTTACTTAAAAGAATGTTTTGCGTCAGGGTACTCGCCATCCCTGACTTCTTGACACCAGTTACCCACGGCGTCCCGAATCGTCTCTCCCAAGTTGGCGTACTGTTTGACGAACGTGGGCACATAACCGCTAGTCAATCCCAGCAGGTCATGGATCACCAAAACCTGACCATCACAATTGGCTCCGGCGCCGATCCCGATGGTGGGGATATCCAACTTGGCCGTGATGCGCTTAGCGATTTGCTCGGGTATGCACTCCAGTACAATCCCAAAAGCTCCGGCAGACTGAGCTGCCAGAGCGTCTGCCAGCAATTGTTCTTCGTCCCTTTGAATTTTGTAGCCGCCCATGGCGTGAACATTTTGCGGTCGCAAGCCGACATGCGCCATCACGGGAATACCCGCGGCCACCAGACCAGCGATCACTTCCTGCTGATCCTGGCCTCCCTCCAACTTTACGGCCTGGCATTGCGTCTCCTTCAAGACTCGCCCTGCTAACTCGACGGCTTTATGGACTCCCATATGAAAAGTCGGGAAAGGCAGGTCCACGATAACCATGGACGATTTCGCCGCCCGTGCCACCATCTCGCCGTGATAAATCATTTCGTCCAGGGTGACGGGCAGGGTTGTATCGTGCCCCTGGATCACCATCGCCATGCTGTCGCCCACAAGAATCGCATCCACGCCGGCGTCATCGAGCAGACGGGCGGTCGGGTAATCGTAAGCGGTCAAAACACATATTTTGCGTGATTCTTTTTTCAGTGCCACGAAACCGGGAACGGTCAGGCGCTTCTTTTGATTTGGTATGGCCATGTTCTTGATGATGAAAGGGGATGTTTCAGAGACGGCATCCCAAAACGGGTCCCTTAATCTGTAACGGTTGTACTGATATTACGTGCTTGCATAAGCCAAGCGGATGGGTTTGTACCGGTTGTACCGTTTCCATTGGGTATGACGAAAGCACCGGTTCTGTCTACTCGGGATATATTGTCGGGGTCGTAAGGCTTGTCAGACCGATACGCCTAAAACGGGTCAGTCCGAAATGGGCTGTCGTGCCAGTTTTCCAGGATCTAACGACCCCCGGCACCTAACGACAGTATCACAGGGAAAGCTCATATGAGCAAATACGAAACACCTCGAATCTTAAGCCTGAATTCCAAGCGTGGCCTATTGGGCTTGGCATTGTACTGCGTGATTCTAACGCAAACAGGATGCATCTTTGACCGTTGTAGTTATTGGTACATCGGTTTCACTCCCTTTTGCGATTCGAGCAGCGAAATCCCATGCGCCCAAAATATGGCGCTACAGCAGACGCCGACTCCCCCGATTCCGTTCACCTATCTGGATGGCGTGGCAGTCGGCAAACAATATGCAAAGAACTTTGGGCTGGAAAAAGGCATTCGGGCGATTGATCCACTGCCACGTCAAATGGCTGAAGCCGGACTGGGCGAGGCTTTTGAGATGGGTTGCCGCGACGGAATCAACCTGTACTATCGAAATCAAATCGCTGCCCAACAAAAGCAAATGGGTGTCTTTAACGACCCCAGGCATCCCCTGCAAAACGGCAATCGGCCGGGCACTATTCAAACCAACCCTTTCGCTGCCAATTCACCCGATTCGGTAATCCACCCGCAGACCGATTACGGAACGGCGCCGGATTCGACCATGTTTGTGCGGAAATCCGAATTGGAAATAAATTCCGTTCACTTGCGGCACAACAAGTCGTTCAACAAGAATCTCAAGGGCAATCTGTTACCGAACCATTGGACCATAACAGATGTCTATAAAATCATCCCTGATCGGGTCGTGACAACCGACAGTTCTCAAGTCGCGCCCGCCGCGGAGGATTTATTTGCGACCAGCCAATCATTGGATGTTTCGGAACCGCAGGTAGAGTCAGCGCCACTGCAATTAGGAAATAAAATTTCCAGTCGAGCCAATCGCCTGCAAAGTAATGCCGTTCAAGAGGAGCCTGCGGCCGCGGATTCGAACCCGCCGGCGCCGGCTACCCTAACGCAAAAGACCCATACCAATTTTTCTTTGGGTGATCGATTCAACCAACAGCCCACCCCGGCCCAAGCGGTACCTACCACCTTGGGGGAACCCGCCGCGGTGACGCCGCCACAAATTATTTTGCGAGCCACGCCGAATGCCGTCGACAGCTCGACCAAGCAGCCGATCGCACCCCAACCGTCAACGATTTCCATTGACATTACCGACAACCAAGACGCAGATCGCGAGCATAAAAAAACGCCAGCTCGCCCTGAAGCCATGGACACCGCCGCGCCCCGTGGCACACCACTGAAGCCTGCACCCGCGGTGAAGCCTCAAAAATTGATCAAGCTAACAGCTCGGCCCGCTCTCTCATCAAAAACCCAACCCGCAGCACCTCCCAAAGCCCAATTGCAAGTGCCTAGGTTTGTTCAGAAAACCGTAGCCTCCAGTGTCCTCGTCGAGCACCTCGATACTGTTGCTCCGCAACCCGGAAAACCGCCAAACACCTCTGGTAAAGCGATCCTCGTCGCAACGCCCTCCACGCCACCAATACCAACCCTCACCGCTCAATACCAGCGCCTGACCAAACGGCCAAATCCCGAACCCACACCTGCTCAATGGAGCCCGCTTACTCCCCCCAGAGCGGCCGATTTATTGAAAGGTACTCCCGTTCCTAAAGCAGTCCCTCATTTAGATAAAATGCTGAACCAACAACCGCCGAATGCTACGGAGGCACCAGCCCCAGCAAAAGAGCGGCGGTAAAGAAAGCGATAGAAGAAGCGATGTTGCGCTCCCCAATAACACTGGTATTTGACGCCGTTGGGACGCTCATCCGTCCGCGCGAATCCATCTCCGAGGTCTACCAGAGGTTTGCCAGGGATCAAGGTCTCGAACTAGCACGCGCAACCGTAAAAACGCGATTTGCCTCCGCGAGACAGCAAATTTTCAGCAATGCCCCAGATCAACCCTCTTCGAATGAGATCGAAAAGCAAAACTGGAAGACCCTAATCGCGACCGTATTTCCGGAACTGCCTGACACCGAGCCGTTGTTTCAAGGTCTGTGGCAATATTACTCAGAAGCCGAAAACTGGATGCTCTTTCCCGAAGTCCCCCGTTGCCTGGAAACTTGGGAACGGCGTGGCAGCCCCATCGTGATTGCTTCCAATTTTGACAAGCGTTTAATTGCCATTTGTCAGCAACTGGAACCACTCCATCGCATTGAACACATTTTCTGCTCGAGCGAATTGGGATTCAGCAAACCCGATGTCCGGTTCTACCGTGAGATCGAACGGCGGCTGGGGCGTCGCCTGATATCCCCTCTGATGATCGGAGATGACCTTGAAAAGGACGTTCACGCGGCCATTAAAGCCGGCTGGCAGGCACGGCATTTGGACCGATCACGGGCGGATTTAACCGCGGTGCTACAAACCGAGGCCTGAGGTTACTTTCTGCTTGGCACCCCCAACCGCATGACCCGCGTCTCGGCATGCTGGAAAAAGTGACGGACGGGTGGCAACGATTATGCCGATGGTAGGGATTCGCGTGTCAGTTTTACAGATTGTGACCCCGATGAAGGCCTCTAACGGGGAGAGACTCGAATTAAATTAGAGTGAGGGTTTGCTACCTTACAAAAGTCCTCCTCAATTCCATGCCCTCCACTAGCGCCGTGACATCCAATTCGATTTCTCGAAAACCTATCCGAAAAAGCGGCACGCTGAAGGCCAAATTATTCGCTGACTGGTCGGTTGAAATTGAGCAGTCTTGGCAGCGAATCCGTACCGGTCAACCGCTCTACGAGAGCGGATTTTTCGATCCCGAATACTTCAAAGCCGTGACCCGCGTACGTTCCGACGTCGAGTACGTCCTCTATTATCAGGGCAGTGAAATTGTAGGTATCTTTCCATTCCAGAGGATTAATAAATTTACGGGGCAACCTGTAGGTGGAATGCTCAATGATTTCCATGGCTTGTTGACACGCCCTGAAACGCATATCGACATCGGCCAGTTTTTGTCCACCGCAGGATTACGGAAATTCCAATTTCACGCTTTACAAACTCAACCGACCGAAGCAGCCGAACAACCATGCAAGCAAGTTTTTCGGACATTGGCCTGCCAACACATTGACCTCTCTGGAGGGCGTACCAAATACCACAAGTGGTTACGGCAGCACAGCACAACGATCCGCAGGCAACCACAAAAAACTCGAGCGATGATTCGCAAGTTAGGCCCGCTGAAATTGGAATGGGATTGTCGCGATCCTGCTGGTTTGGATACGTTGATTGCCTTGAAACGGAGTAAGTACCAACGTACCCGCACGTTTGACATTTTAGGAGTTCCTTGGACTGCTGATATCCTTAAGGAAATATTCCTCACCCGAACGGAGCAGTTTCGCGGTGTTCTTTCCGTTCTCAAAGCAGGCGACAGGATCGTGTCCGCACACTTTGGCTTCCTTTGCGGCGACGTCCTGCACTACTGGTTTCCTGCGCACGATCACCAGTATGGTCGTTTCAGCCCAGGCACCCAGTTGATGCTCGAACTAACCTCCCCATCCAGCGATACCGAGTTTGATAAAATTGAGCTCGGCTATGGAGAATCTCAACTTAAAGATCGTTTTGGAAATGGCGTGAGCAGTGTGGAATATGGCTGTTATTCGCACAACGCGAAATTGCGCAAATACGATCAACGAAAATACCTGATCCGCCAGGCGTTAAAGGAAATCCCTCACAAGGCGTTGCTCAAAAAAATCGTCCGCCCGCTTTGGCCCAATCTCGGCAAAGGTCAATTTCGTTAGGCGTTAGCGTCGATTCGCGGCCGGTGCCAATTTATCACCGCCCTCAATCGTCATCATCAAGCGTTCCAAGTCAGCCACTTTTTCCGGAAAGCGCTCCGCCAAATTAGTGGTCTCGCCGATATCCGTTTCCAGATCGTAAAGCTCGTGGACCTGAGCACGCCCGTCCTCGATCGCATAGGTGTGAAAATACGCATCGGGTTTTAGGTACTTCCATTTCCCTTGCCTGACGCCGGCGTCATGAAAATAAAAATGCGTTCTCCCAGTTTCCCGTTCCCCAAATAACAAATCCGCTTGATCGATTCCATCCATGCGGCGATCAGCAGGTACCTCAAAGCCACAAACATTTGCCAACGTGGGTAAAAAATCGATCGTCGCAAAAATTTCATCCGAGACGCGGTTACTCGGAATTTTATCGGGCCAGCGAACCATGCAAGGTACGCGGTAACCGGCTTCGTAACAGGAGCCCTTACCGTTCCTGAGAGGACCGGAGTCTCCCCAAAAAACGGCGCCTTCGGGATGGCCTTTTTTGTGATCCGTATACTTAGGCTGGTTCCACGGGCCATTATCACTGGTGTAGATCACCAACGTATTTGATCGAAGTTGCAGCTCGTCCAATACGTCCAGTAAACGCCCGGTTTCAAAATCAAACTCCTCGATCACATCCCCATACAACCCTGCTTGTGATTTCCCTTGGAAGCGTTCCGAGGCATCGATAATGGTATGCATCATGGTATGCGACAAGTACAACAGAAAAGGCTTTTCCGAATCCCGTCGATGCTGCAAAAAATCAATGGCTTTATCTGTATACAGTGACGTTAGGCTTGCCATGTCATTGGTGGATGCGGCTGACTCGTTGTTTTCATGAAAGGCTACCGTTCCATTATCATTCGCACCTAACGTGCCAAAATAATAATCAAACCCCTGCGCGTTAGGCATGCGGGGAACGATGGCTTTACGATTGGAAACATCCCATTTGCCGATACAGGCCGTTTGATAACCGGACTTCTGCATTAATTCAGCGAAGGTAATCTCCGAGGCTGGCATGCCCCAGCCTTTACTGCGAATCGGGTATCGACCGGTCAGCAAGGCTGACCTCGAGGGACCACAAACACTCTGCGCGTAAAAAGATGTGAATCGCGTGCCCTCGCTTGCCAATTGGTCCAAGCGGGGAGTCCGAATGTTCTTACCGCCGTAACAACCAACATCTGCGTAGCCTTGATCGTCAGTAAAAATAATCAGGACATTCGGGCGTTCCAGCGAGAACAGTATGGCAGGATTTGCCGAGCCATAAAAGAAAAGAACACACCAACCCAAATAACGGACAGGCAATTGGGAAAGACTTGACACCATTTGAGGAACCACCGTTACAAGAATGACTCAATAAATCTGACTCGTAATCGATAGTCTAATCCCGACCATCGCAGACAGGAATCAACCAAGCGGCCGTGCAGTCGATACTCTGCCGGGGATGAGCCAACACATCTGCTGGAATTCCGCGACAAGACCCGGCCAACACCTGCGGTGGCAAGAAAACGAGTACGCCTGACACCTCGTTGCCCGACTCATGCCGGGTGCTGGGCAGGTGAAAATCCCGAACACCTAAAAAAAATGCACCAGAAACATTTCGTTTCTGGTGCATTTAGTGACCCCTACGGGACTCGAACCCGTGTTGCCGCCGTGAAAGGGCGGAGTCCTAGACCGCTAGACGAAGGGGCCGTGGGCGTATTTTTCGGTAAAATTCGCCGCTCGCGTGAATAGCGAACTGAATAAGTTACTAACAATGATCGACCGAAGTCAAGTCTTACTGTAGCGACCTCAAGAAATGCTGACCGGTTCCTCACATTCCACAAAAAAAGCCGCTGCAAGCGGCATTAACTTCGGAATAGGACGTTCCCACCTAACCCGCATCCTCGACACCCGAGTTTTGCTCGTTTTCCAAGCGTTTAATGGCCTCGTGGACCTCATGGCGGTGTACGGGAATTTCCTTGGGGGCCTCGACCCCCAATCTCACTTTGTCTCCGCGAATCTCGACCACTACGATCTTAATATCATCGTTGATAACGATACTTTCGTTCTTCTTTCTCGAAAGAACCAACATTTTCCATTCCTTTGTTCCCGGAGTTTTCCGCTTGAAAACCCTCATCGTGCTTGCCACCTCGAGAGTTCGACTCTCCGGCGGTTGCGTGTCTTTCCCGACAATCGCGGTGGTGGGTGGGGATCACTGTGCCCTACTTCTCTACTTCTCACTTTACGGTGAGAGCCCCGCGAGTCAACGAAAACGCGGCTCAAAGCGGCTCTCAGAGACGCGGTTCTCATCGGTTCCCAAGAAAAAACAGCACCATTGCCACCAAAAACAACGCCCGCAACAACCCCTAAGACTAACAACACCAATGACTTACAGTAAAAACAGCGAATTCCAAACAGAATCACTTTTCATCAGAAACTTAGGAAACTGCTGGCAATTTCGGATACCTCCTGCAAAATGGACACCGTTCGCCATGGGATGGGTGCGAACCCCATCCACGGCAACTAGCCATCGATGCTCACCTGCTGAAGTTTGAGCAGACGACCAGAGAAAAATTATCGTGGAGCCACCGGTGCTTGCCCTAGAACCTCCTGTCATCCGACGCACCTTCACTGTCGACCAAGCCAATGCTGCCTTGCCTTTGGTCAAAGCCATTATTGGCGATGTCATGACTGGGGAGCGGAAAGTCCGTCACCTGCGTTTTCGGCTAAAATTTATTCGTCGCGGGGGCGATGATATCTATCACATGTTTGCTGACGAAATTCAGGCGTTAGAACAAGAGTTACTGTACGCCGAACGGGAACTGGCCCAGCATATTGAGGAACTCTTGAGTTTGGGGATCGAGCCTGACGCGCCAGCGATTGGTGTCGTCGATTTCCCGTGTGAACAAGAGGGGGAAACCGTCTTTTTGTGTTGGCGATACGGTGAATCCTCAGTGGAATTCTGGCACTCTTTAACTGGCGGATTTCCCAATCGTGAACCGCTCAAAGCCACGGTCAGCGAACCATGGCAGAATTGTCTGGCTTAGACGATATCTTTCCTTCGGAGACGGCTTCTCAATTCAGGCTGGACTGCTTAACGTCTGGTTTGCCGATCTAGAACTGTTTTCTCGATGCCTGGAATTTTGATGCTGCTTTTTGATACCCACGCCCACCTCGACGACGAGCAACTGCTGGATAACACCGTTGATATCCTAGAGGATGCCAATCGTCACGGTGTCTCGCGTATTCTCACCGTTTCCACCACGCTTGCTTCCTGTTACCGGTCCCTGAAACTGGCAGAAGAAAATCCTGGTGTTTACGCGGCCTTAGGCATTCACCCAAATTATTGCCACGAAGCCAGTCTGGCCCAATGGCAGGAGATCGAGACCCTTATCGATCGACCGGAGGTGGTCGCAATTGGTGAAACGGGGTTGGATGACCATTGGGATTTTTGTCCTTTCGAGCTGCAACAGGCATATTTCTTGCGTCACATCCAACTCTCTCATCGCAGCGGCTTGCCATTCATCGTCCACATGCGGGATTGCGAGCCTCAGATGCTAGAGACGTTGGCCTCGTCAAGAAATTCATCCGGCCAACTGAATGGCGTTATGCATTCATTTTGCGGTTCCCCATCGGCGGCTGAGCAATGCCTTGACTGGGGAATGCACATTAGTTTCGCGGGTATGCTGACTTTCAAAAAAAATCACGAACTTCGGAAAATCGCAGCCAGTATTCCCAGTGATCGGTTGTTAATCGAAACGGACTCGCCCTATTTGTCTCCCCACCCCTGCCGCGGGCAACGCCCCAACACTCCAGCCTTGGTTCGCCACACGCTACAATGTCTGGCGGATGTAAGAGAAACTCCGGTCGAAGAGTTGGCTGCCATCACGACGGCCAATGCACTGCGTTTTTTTCAGATCCCGGGGTCACCTTGAACCAGAAACCTTAGGCGAATAACAAGCCTTTCCCCAGTGCAGGGTCGAGTTCGATGATTCTTATAAAACCAAATACTGTTCGTTCCGCAACGCGTTCCGTTTCAATGATCGCATACATAGCCTGAGGGTCGCATCAGATGAAAATCACGGTATTGGATGGATACACGCTCAACCCGGGAGACAATCCTTGGTCGGCAATCGAGCCGTTTGGCGAATTGACCACTCATGACCGCACATCCGCGGAACACATCCTGGAAAGAAGCCTCGATGCGGACGTGCTGCTTACCAACAAAACACCGCTGGATGCTGGAACGCTTGAAAAACTGCCCAACCTGAAGTTCATTGGCATTATGGCGACCGGCGTGAACGTCGTCGATTTGGCTGCCGCAGCGAAGCTTGGTATTCCCGTATCTAATGTACCGGAGTACTGCACCGACTCGGTCGCGCAGCATGTCATTTCAGTGATGCTTTCCATGAATCACCGTCCGTTCGAACACAGCACTGCGGTTTACGGTGGGCAATGGGAAAAGGCAGGAGATTTTTGTTTTTGGCTGAGCCCGTTGAAGGAACTAGCAGGCAAAACGATGGGGGTCGTCGGTTATGGTCGCATCGGCAAACGCGTTTGTGAACTGGCAGCCGCTTTCAATATGAATGTGCTGGCTCATAACCCGTCCTACCGCAACAAGACGCGTTTGGATTACCTAAGGTTTGACTGGTGTACCTTGGAACAAGTGTTTCGCGAATCGGATTTCGTTTCGCTGCACTGCCCGTTGACCGTCGAGAATGCCGGCTTTGTAAATGCCTCACTACTAACGCAAATGAAGCCGAATGCCTTGTTGATCAATTCAGCTCGCGGGGGCTTGATCAATGAAAGTGATTTGGCCGAGGTATTGCAAGAACGGGGGATTGGAGGCGCTTGCCTGGACGTCACTTCCACCGAGCCGATTCAAAAAGAGAATCCGTTGCTTGCGGCACCGAATTGCTTGATCACACCCCACAATGCATGGGCCAGTGTGGAGGCCCGACAGCGATTAATGAAAGTGACCGCTGAGAACATCGAAGCGTTTCTCAGCGGCCATCCGATCAATTTAGTGCACCCGCGCCGGGCCAGCTAGGCGTGCTTTGCGATCATTAATATCGGACGATCCAATCGAACGTGATGCGATCCTCGATAATGTCCCGTCGCTCGGTCAGCGGCACCTCATAGGCGACACCAATTTCCGAGTGAGCAGTGCGTTTGAACTTGGCACCCAATGCTCCCGTCACGATATCATTACCCGTTACGTCGGTAGAGCCAAAATTGAACAGGTCAAGTCCTTCGACCCCGGGGATGCCATTGTCACCGGACTGCGTCCAGTGGAACCAGTTGATCTCAGATAACAAATAGATGCGTTTGGTGACCTGAACGTCGACATGATTTGACCAGTAAAGACTGGTACTCTGATCACCGGGATCGTTCGGTAACCTCCAACCCGCAGAGGTTAACCAATGGCCCCACTGACCAATTCGGCTTCCGCCACTGAGGAACAGATTAAATTCCCCGGTACCGTTGCCCTGCAGAGAACGCGTCGAACCATTCGCAAATTCGTACATGACTCCGGCACTCAGCAATCGACCGCGTTGGTTATTCCGTACCAAGTTGACTTTGACACCAGCCGAGAGATCAGCCCAACCATCGTCGATCAAGGGATTGCTAGATGTGATGTACCCGTCTTTGGTCGCGATCAACGAGATGTTTTCTGCCAAACGGGCACGCAATTGCAAAGCGTAAAGCTGAACTTTTCCACCACCCGCACCGTCTGGAACACGGTGATTCAAATAGATGAACCGCGCTTCGGTTAACGCTCGCGGATCCTCAAAGTAAACCGGATTCGTCATCGGGCTGATGAAGTCCGAAAAGCAGGGATCGCTGGGTTTAATTATTGTTCCAAATACGAGCCCGTTACCCAGTCGTCCACCCAGACAACTTTGCCCCATTCCTGCACAGCCAGCACCGCAACCTACGCCATCGCAACCATTACCATCGCAGCCAACGCCGTCACAGTTGGAATTGGAAAGGTAGTTGTTTACGGCTGGCCCATCTTCCTGGGGCGCTGCTTCGGTGGTGGGCTCTTGTAGATCAGAGATGACAGAGACGAATCCACCTTGGGAATGACCAGGCGTCTGGTCACTGAACGTGGTGGTTTGAGCGAAAGCAGGGGTGGCGATCAGAGCAACGCCAACACAACAATTCAAAAATATTTTGTGGGTCATTTTCATTGTTACATCCTTGTAACGCGTGCCGGCCGCTCCTGATTCCTGATGGATCTGGCCTGTTTTCCTAGGTGAAATGCTCAACCGAGCAACGGGGTGCTGCGCGGTTTGAATGGGGTCATGTCATACTGATCGGGATGTTCCTAACACGAATGCATGGAAAATGAGTTGCACCAAATGACCCTGTCATAACGATAAGTCGGGGACCATCGTTAATAGCGGACTAAACTGAATTTTTGGAACAAGTTGCCAGCAGTCCTTAGATAGCAAGCCAGCCGATCGGTAAAACACACGCGAATTCCCAGGGAAATCCTTGAAATCACCGGCAGAAGGAGCCGAGCTTCTGACTCGCGACGCTGCCTCCAAAGGGGCCACGGAACCATCTCAATATCGACGGGGTCTTTCGCTGTGTTCGTGGCATGAGAGCATTCGAATCGGTCTCATGGCATCCTTACATTCCAGCAAGCCCGTTGCTACCCCACCCTTAAACTCCGTTCAATTAGCAGCGGACATGCGTGAAATGAAATCGCCGCGGCAACGACCAAAATCCAGGCAAGGGCTACGCTGAATGGAGCGGGGAATATTGCGTGTTTCATCGTGGTAAACCACTGCCTGAGAAACGCGGCGAGCACCGCTGGCCTGTTTGACACCCTTTGGTACCAGCGGCGAGGGTGACGTAGTGGGCAATTTCGGCGGGTTTGATCTGTTCATCAGTTACGGTGCCGGAACGGGCAACGACATTTCGCTGTTCACTCTAACCAGTGTTCCCGAACCGGGTGCGTTGGTGATGTTCGGCCTAGTGGTTGGACTTGGCGGCATTCCACGGCGTCGCCGTCGTGCAGCCTAAGCGGAATGCAGGCTAGGGCGAATCAACCGTCCGATAGAAATTTCAGGAACCGTCGGCGATCAGAATCGCGGCTAGGATGATTCAGGCCCACCTGAGCGCGATAAAAGTTTTCACGCAATGCCTGACGGATGATCATCAGCTTCCTCGCGACCCGTTGTCTTCGGTTAACAAGCTAAACCCAAAAACCGATCGCAGGCGTGGACGTCGCATGCTACTGCCGGAGGAATCGCCAAAACTAAAATCGGTGCCCCGAACCGGCCGGGTGAGCTATGGCATGTCGGCCGCCGAACGCATCCTTCTGTATCGCACAGCCATCGAGACGGGGTTTCGATCAAGCGAAATACGCAGTTTGAGACGTGGCCGACTACACTTTGATTCCAGCGAGCCTTACATCACGTGTAAGGCTGGAGCAACGAAGAATCGCAAAGACGCCCGCCAGTACATTCTAACCGAACTGGCAAACGCACTCTAAAGCTATACCGCAACCCAAAACCCCAGAACCCCAGTATTTCGTCTGCCTCACGAGACCAATCCATCACCTTAACCATGGATACCTACGGGCATCTATTCCCTGGGCAAGAGGTCGAAGCGGTCAGGCGACTGGCGCAAATACTTGACGGTCCCCAGAACCAGCCGCCAACCTTGCGGGCCACGGGAACCGACCATCACGTAGCCAAACCCCTAGATTGCGCGCTGCAACTGGCGCAGCAGTCAGAACGCGAAACGGTGCCATTGCCTGCGAAACGGTGCGACAGCAGGGAAGAAGGGAACCCGTCACAAAAAACGCCCAAGCCCTTATGAATTGCGGGTTTGAGCGACATGAGTCCGGTCATTGCGACAGGATGCGAGAGTAGCAGCGGAGGGATTCGAACCCCCGACACGCGGATTATGATTCCGCTGCTCTAACCAACTGAGCTACGCTGCCATACGCCATAATTTGGCGACTCAGAAGGGTAGCAAATCCTCCTCTTTTGGGCAAGGGTTCTGGGCCCCACCCAAGGTTAAATGGGTGGCCAGCGGTTTGCGAGCCACAAGGCAACGACCACGCGGAATTCCAGCCGGCCCCATCTGGTAAGAGCTCATGCCGAAAAAACTCCCGGTGCTTGGGCCCCGAGTTGGCACTTAGCACTCCCTAAGCCGGTCTCATTGGTCAACGCCCATCCCCTGAGCCCATTTCCCCGATCTAGCCAGAGCCTCACGGTCAGCGTGGTATTTCCAAGATCGTTTGCTGTAAAAACGTGCGGACTAATCCACTTTGTTTACCTGGTCAATTTTGACGGCCAGGGGTGAGCGGAACGAGCCTGTTGATATAATTGGCAAGATCGCGAAATCCCTGCTCCATTTCGCTGCGTTTTCGGCCGAGGCATTGCCTAAGGACTTCCTTGGCGTGTCCCGATTTGCTACTCTAGCCCTTCGGCTGATACAGTGGAAACGCTGATCTTCCCGGAGACGTGGCTGAGTGGTCGAAAGCGCCTGATTGCTAATTAGGTGAACGGGTCAAACTGTTCCGCAGGTTCGAATCCTGTCGTCTCCGCTTTCATTGATGACATTCATGTCGTCGCAAGCTGCCAGCGATTGCAGCTCCTATTGAGATTCTGGGCTGCCGCACGCGGCCTGAACCGTTGCTAAGTATTTTCTGCATTAGCGTTTCTGCCGCTGCCTCTTTAATCGCATAAACCCTCCTGAGCTTTGCTACTCCGACCCAATCGTCGATCTTCGGCATCTCGATTTTCGCGACATTCGATAGTGTTTGTGCACCACCGCTCAGGAGCAACGGGGCCAACCTCTGGGCTTCAAGCTGAGCTTTGCTTTCCGAATATCGAAAAACGTCATGTCAACACTTCGTATTTTGGTTGGCGAAGTTCATAATGGCAGCAAGCTCTGGGACCGCTTGAAAACCATCCCGCATTTTTTTTGAGAATCTTGTCCAAATTTGGCAGGCTAGTAGCGGAGTAAGGGTATGGATGATGAAAAGCATGAACAATTTACCCGGCTGTTGATTCAGCACGAGCCAGCATTAATGCGTTGCATTCTAGTCGCCGTACCGCACCGGTCGGATGCTCGCGATATTTTACAGGAATGCTCGGTCTCGCTCTGGCACAAGTTCCACAGCTATGACCCTGAACGATCATTCGTCCCGTGGGCTTTGGGTTTTGTGCGCATAGAGATTCGTCGTTTTCTACGAAAATCGGCTCATCAAAATCAGATAACTGAGCGGGCCGCGGCCTTGCTTTGGGAAGATCAAAACAAGACGGCTGCTCAGCTTGAACATCGTGCAACTTACTTGCAGGATTGCCTTGACCTGCTTTCAAAATCTCAGCAAGAGATGGTCAATGGATATTACCGCATGGAGTATTCGGTGAACGACTTGTCGCAGCGGACCGGGTAAACCGTCGACGCCGTCTACAAATCACTGCAACGCATACGTCGTTCGCTTCATGATTGCGTTGAATCTCGCATGCAAGGCGGTGAGATATGAATCGGAAGACAAGCGAATCTTGGCATGAGCTCATTCAGCGTCACCTCGATGGGATCACAAACAAAGAGGAAGTAAAAAAGCTATCCACTAAGCTTGAGAATTGCTCGGAAACACGACTCCTCTACCTAAAGCTGCAAAACATTCATGCGGTCTTGTTTAACAGCGATCTCGATGAGCCGCTAAATAAGCGAACTGATCAAAATGTACTTGAGCTCATCTCAAATCTCGAACAATCTCAACGCACACTGACAAAACGTCGTTTCCTCATAACTTTAAGCTCCATTGCAGCAGCTGTTTTATTGATGCTTGGGGTGGGATACCTGTGGATTATTCAAAGCGACGGGATTGCGAAAATCACGTCCATCCAAGGTGCCGTACGATGGACCGGAGATGGTGGTCGTGTCATTGAGACTCTGGAAACAGGACAGGACCTAACCGGCGGCACGATCGAAACCCGCTCTGTCAATTCCGTTGTTGAATTACGTTTTCGAGATGGATCGACGGTATCGACTTCTGGGGGGGCTGTACTGACGATTGCCGATGACGGTCAAAAAAAGATTTACCTTCGCTCTGGGGTGCTTTCCGCTGACGTGGAAAAGCAACCCTCTGAGTGCCCCATGATTGTCGTGACACCAACGGCTCGTCTCGAAATATTGGGAACGCGATTTGACGTCGTAGCCAATCCTGAGCGGTCAAAGGTTTCGGTTCGCCAAGGGCTGGTTCGCGCCGTCCGTTTATCAGATGGAAAATCCGTAAAAGTGGCAGGTGGCCACTCAGCTATCGCAGCGACCGATGCTCGCTATGAGTTTCTGTCCCGGCGATCGGACCAGGCAGTACATGTTTGGCAGGCAAATTTGGAACAGGACCGCAAACCAGGTGAGGGTGAGTTCCTATCGGCGATGCGGGGTTTGCGATTGGAAATTCGCGACGCCCTACAACGCGGGGATGTGACGCGTGAACAGATCCCTACAGTTTACGGGGCTCGCATTGCAGAAATCGCTGAGGCCGAGGGCAAGGGCGTTTTGAAAGCCCAGCCAAAACAGATAGCACGCAGTAAATTTGGCAATGTCATTCACATTACCACGCTATACGTCAATCGAGATCAACCGAAATCCGTTGTTCTGAACGAACAGAGTTTGTTCCGGGTGCAGGGATTCGTTGCGGAACCGACCGAAATCCACGTCGGCATCGGAGCCTTCGGAACGAGCCGTGCAGGCGCAGGGCGATTCCTCGCCTCATGCCAGGTTGAAGGGGAATTCACAGTCGAAATACCCGTCGAGAAATTCCAACCATTTCGTAGTCGTGGTGGAGAAGATTCCGCGATCGGAATGGAGGTCTTTGTGTGGTTTTGCCTGACCTCGGATGCCAATGCTGACCTTGAAATTTCAGCAGTGGAATTGAAAACCTCCGCCAACTAAATCAACCTAAACAGATCAAAAAATTCCCTTTGGAGCTCTCCCATCAAATGATCAAGCAACTAACCCCTACTTTAGTACGGCTTTATACGACGCTTTTCGCTGTCGGAATTTTGGTAACGGCGTCGACAAATTCATCTTTGGCTCAAGAGATCAAATATGAAGATCGTATGGGCAGCAACAAAGATTTTGACATGTGCGAGGGCTTTCGATTCAAGCAAATCACACAACTCGTCAATGATGGGAAGATTTCACAACAACAAGGCTACAACATTTGGAAACGCATCCAATCCGATAAAGAAGCTGTCAAGCAAGTCCTTGGCCAAGCGGTCGTTGCCAAAGAACTCACACAGGATCAAGCCGATCGTTTACTGCCATTGCTCGACGTAGAAATGACCTATGTCGAAAGTCAACATGGTTGGTTTGGCAAGCCAAAACCACTATCGACCGGTACATTTCAACCAGCTGAGGTGAGCGCAGCGAATCGCAATGCCGTTTACCAGCGACTAATGGCGGCGAACGAAAGAGGCGACATGTATGATTACGATGTGGCTTCGATCATGAACCAACTGTATGCCGGTTTCGATTCGGAAAACGCCACCGTGGAAGCGGTGGCAAAATACCGAGGTGCTTTGAATCCACGGATAGCGCAAAGTGGTTCCCAGTCTCGCGTCCTCCAATCGGTGCAAATGCAACGTGCCCGAAATCGCAACGGTTACGACGCTAGTGAAATCAAAATCAGCGACCCCGCCGATTGGATCAAGAATCTTGAAAACCCTATCTATTCGGGGCCACAACCCGGTGAAAACGCGCCCGCGTTCCAGGCCATCAATCTTCGTGGGGAACAAGCGGGTCACGATTTGAATCCGGTGGAATTGGCCGGTGATAAGCTCCACTTGATGTTCTTTGTTCCAAAATCGCGCACCTTCGGTCGATTTCTGGGACAGCTCCGGCAACAACTGCAGGCGATCGAGAAAAATTCAAAACAGCCTTGGGCCATGTCGGTCATCGTTTGCACGGACGACGCCAACGAGGCCGAGAAGACTTTTGCCGTACTCGATCAACGTTATCCCGAGAACCTGATTGTGACATTGTCAAAAGATGGTTCCGCCGGTCCGCCCTCCTACGGTTTGGATAAGAATCTCACCGCGACGGTCATTGTTGTTAAAGATGGCAAGGTCACACACAACCTGCCCTATGTCGGTAACGCTTTCTATACGCAACCCCATATTCTCGGCGCGATAGGCGAAGCGATGGGCGTCGATCACGAAACACTCCGCAAGTATATCGCCGGTACATCGGGTGATGCGGCAACCGCTGCCAGTAATCGTGGTATGCGAGGCAACAGAGGGAACTCAACCGCGACACCCCAAAAAGGGTTTCGTAAGAGGCTTGCGCCCTTGGTGATAAATAACACCATTACCCGTGCAGAAGCAGGGGAGCTAATGCAGCTTTCAGGTGACGAAAACGCGCTGCAGAAGAAGGTTGATGAATTAGTCAAAGCAGAAAAACTAACTGCTGAAGAGGCGCAGGCGCTGCTCGCAAAAGAACCAGCCGAACCAACCCAACCAACGAAACTCGACTCGGTCAAATGTCCGGTCATGACTTCACGTGACGTCAAACGAGATTTCTTTACGACCTACCAAGGTGGAAAGGTTTTCTTTTGCTGCAAAAACTGCTTGGCCAAATTCGAAGCGAACCCTGAGAAATTCCAAGCAACCGCAAAGCAACAGATGGCCCTTACCGGGCAGGCTCGTGAGAAAAGCAATCGCTAATCCGCAAAACCGACGGCGTAGTGCATAACGGGGAAAAACACCAAATCTGGTGGAGGCCAACCAAGTCATGAAAATCATTTTGGCATACTGCGGCGTCGCTGCGATCTACTGCATTGCTTTGGTCGCTGGTTTACCCGTTGCCACTCTGACTCAAGTTGAAAATATCGAAACCAATGCGGCACCCCATCGCACCGGCGAAGCAGTCGATTTCAAAAACGACTTGCTTCCCATGTTTACGAAACTGGGATGTAATGCCGGGAAATGCCATGGCTCTGCGATTGGCCGTGGTGATTTCAAGCTGTCACTTTACGGGGGAACGCCCGGCACCGATTACGACGAGATCGTTAGGAAACTTCGGGGGCGGCGGATCAATTTGACCGACCCCGAGTCGAGTTTGATTTTCATGAAACCTGCTGAATGGGTGGAGCATGGCGGCGGCACTATTTTCGATGCCGGTGACGACCATGCTGAACTGTTGCTCAAATGGATCGATCAAGGCGCAAGGTATATTGCAAATCGGCGGCTAACACATGTTTCCGTCAGTCCTGAGCGATTCGTTGCAACCGAGGTCGGAGATGAAACAGCTCTGAAAGTCGTGGCTCATTATGACGATGGGTTAATTCGTGACGTTACCAGCCTGACGCAATTTGTGGCAGATGATTCCTCGGCAGTGACGGTTAATAACGACGCAGCAACCGTCAAAACAAATCGCTCTGGGCGACATATTGTAATCGCCAGATACTCGACCGAAGTGGTCCCCATCGAATTGGTGGTTCCCACCGAAAATGTGACCGAATTGCCGGCAGATTCGTCAAACAGTTTTATCGACAAAGCAATCCGCGATGCCCTTGTCGACCTGCGTTTACCGGTCTCACCCCAAGTTGACGATTCCACTTTTATCCGACGAATTACCTTAGACCTCACGGGGCGATTACCTGACCACTCGGATGAAGAAATCAACTCCCATTTTGACCGACACACGGTCGTCGATAATCTGCTCGCCTCGGATGAGTTCGTGGATTTCTACGCCTTGAAATTCGCGCAACTCTTACGGATCCAATCGCGAGTGGACAAAAACTCGGTCCTGACGACTCCGCAAGCAGCCTATGCGTTTCACGATTGGTTGGCCCAGCAACTACGCAATGGAGTAGGTTACGATCAAATAGCCCGGGAGATCATTACCGCTTCAGGAGATTCCTCCGAATATGGCCCCGCAACCTTTTTCACCGTAGTTGAGGATGCACGCCTGCAAACGGAATTCACCACGGAAGTTTTTATGGGCAGTCGCATGAAGTGCGCGAACTGCCATAACCATCCGTTGGATAAATGGACACAAGACGATTTTCATGGTCTGACTGCCATGTTTTCAAAACTGACGCGCAGCCAGGTGATTCGGTTCAATCCGCTGGGTAAAAACATCCATCCGAATACCGGACAAGCTGCTTTGATGAAGCTTCCCGGCGGAGAATTCCTACCCATCGAGACGAAAGATGGGCGAGGCGTGTTCGCTGATTGGCTCACCGCTCGCGATAATCCCTACTTTGCCAAGGCGATTGTGAATCGGCTTTGGAAATCACTCATGGGTCGAGGGCTGGTGGAGCCGGTCGATGATTTCCGATCCACCAACCCGGCCACTCATCCCGCCTTGCTGAACCAACTAGCGGAAGACTTCATCGAGCACGATTACGACATTCGGCATACCTTGAGAGTTATCGCGGTGAGTACCACCTACGCCCGCAGTTCAATTCCTATCGCAGGCAATGAGGCGGATACACGGTTTTATTCGCACGGAGTGCAAAAGGCTTTGGGACCAGAAGTTCTCGCAGATGCCATATCGGATGTGCTGGGCGTTGCGGGTCAATACGGGAAAGAGGCCCCAGGCACCCGAGCGGTCGAACTTCGTGACGGGGCGATATCTTCCAACTCACTGGATATCTTGGGCCGCTGCGACCGTACGAATTCCTGCGAGGGAGCACCTTCGCCCACCGGTCCTCTGGCACAAAAACTCCACCTGTTTAACGGAGCGTTATTGAACGGACGTATCGGTGCTGCAGGCGGGCATTTGGACCAATGGATCAAATCCAACAAGCCGCCCTTCGAAATTGTCACTGAGTTTTACCGAGCGGCTTTGAACCGGCCACCCAACCAGGATGAAATCAAGTTTTTGAGTCAATGGATCGACGAAACAAAGACATCTGCCGAGCAACAAGAGGTGTTGGAAGATATGGTCTGGAGCATTTTGACCTGCAGAGAATTCGTCACGAACCATTAATCGCGTTTTTAAGCGTTAGTAAAATCAATGAGACCGGGAAAAGACTATTGAATACTTCAAAACGATGTGATGGCTTGACTCGCCGTAATTTTGTTCGCGTGGGAGGCCTCACCGCGCTGGGTCTGGGGATGCCCAATTTCTTCCAAATGCAACGCGCGATAGCAGCCAATCCGCGTGTGAATTCCAATACAACGGGCAGCGCCAAATCGTGCATTCTGGTCTGGCTGGACGGTGGTGCCAGCCACTTGGATACATTTGATCCCAAGCCCCAAGCACCCTCCGAGGTGCGCGGGCCATTCGATTCGATTCCAACCAAGCTGACGGGAATCCGTATCAGTGAGCACTTACCGCTGACGGCAAAAATGCTGGATAAAATGGCGGTAGTCCGAAGCGTCACATCCCCATTCGGCGTTCACAATTTTGCGGTGCAGTACCTGATGACCGGATACCAACCGACACCGGCGATCGAGTATCCGATAATGGCATCGGTCGTCGCCCAATTGCGAGGACAAGGCGGAGTATTGCCGTCCAATATCGTGATTCCCAATCTGATATCACGTGACGCAGCGGCCCTCGGAAATGGTTTCCTCCCCAATAGCACCAAGCATTTTTCTTTGGGTAGTGACCCTGGTAAGTCGAGCTACAAGGTTCGGGATCTCGATTTTTACCAAGGGTTAGATATCACCCGACTCGATCGACGACGTCGAATCGTCAACGCCATGAATGAGTTTGGCAACCTGAAATCAAAATCTACCGACTCTGCCGATCCCGATCTAGAACGAGCTTACAACCTGATCGCATCCAAGGAAGCCAAAGCGGCATTCGAATTGAATGAGGAGCCCAGAGCGATGCGCGAACGGTACAGCATCGACCCACGAGCCAACATCGCAGACTCCAACAACATTGGCCAACAATGTCTTTTGGCTCGGAGGCTGGTCGAAAGGGGGGTTCCCTTTGTCACGGTCAATAATACTGGATGGGATAATCATCTCGATCTCAAGACCTACGCGAACCGTCACCCAGGCGATCCGCGGTCGGCGTCACATGCCTTAATACCGGGTCTGGATAAAGCGCTCAGCGCGTTGATTGGAGATCTTTCTGATCGCGGAATGCTGGATGAAACCCTGGTCTTGGTCATGACCGATTTTGGTCGCACACCCAAGATCAACAGCACCGGCGGGCGCGACCACTGGCCCAATTGTTTCAGCGTAGCCATGGCAGGCGGTGGCGTAAAAGGCGGCCAAGTCATCGGTTCGAGTGATGCGTTAGGAGAATTTGTCAAAGACCGACCCATCACGCCGGGTGATTTATCATCAACAATTTACACGCTTCTGGGCATTGACCCAGGACACGAATTGTTGACGCCAGACGGTCGCCCCATTCGCATCGCGCCGCAAGAATCAAGAGTGATCGAGGAGTTGTTGGCATGATCAAATACTTCTCCTGGTTGCGTTGCCCAACGACGTTTTGCATATTTTCGATGTTCGCCGTACTGGCGACTTCTACGGTTGCGAATCAACCCGCGCCTATTACCAACCCGCCGATCACAGATATCGCATTCGCTCCTGATGGCCAATCACTTGTCTGTTGTTCACAAAGAGGCCTGCAAGTTTTCAGTTGGCCGGAATTAAAACTACAAAGGTCAGCAAAGACGGCATTCCCCAATGTGCAATGCCTGGAATTTTCACCCGCTGGAAATCGACTGGCCGTGGGCGGCGGAGAGCCATCCCAAAGAGGTGCCGTCGAAATCTTCTCGTGGCCCGACTGCCAATCACAAATGGAGTTATCCGGGCACGATGATTCCGTCGTATCGGTTGTGTGGCGCGGCGATAATTACCTTGTTGCGGCAAGTCTCGATCGTTTATTAACCGAATGGAATGTGGAAACGAAAACGAAAATAAAAACCTACCAAGGCCACTCACGAGGCGTTAGTTCAGCCTGCCTTCTTCCCAATGGAGAAATGGTAACGACAGGCCACGATCAATCGGTTCGCGTTTGGGATGGTGATTCGGGGGAGTTGCTGCGCAGCTTGAACCAACACTCTCGACCCATCAATGCGATCGCGGTCTGTCCCAAATCTGCGGGTCAGCCGATAGTCGCCACCGCTGCCGGGGATCGCACGATCCGTTTCTGGCAACCCATCATTGGTCGCATGGTGCGTTACATCCGACTCGAATCGGAACCACTTGATATTGCCTGGATCGGTGAGACCCAAATAGTCGCCAGCTGTGCCGACGGCCAAGCGAGAGTAATTGATGCCGAAAAGGTCGAGGTGCTCGAGACGATCCCTGTAATCAAAGGCTGGGCCTACACCGTCGCCAGCCATCCGCAGGACGGTACTTGGGTGCTGGCAGGCAGCGACGGTCAAATCCGTCGCGTTAAACGGACACGAACGGAATAACGAAGCGTTTTATCACGCACGACATCATCCAGCGGCACAAACGCCAGACGGACTTTTCACCCTGTTATCTGCTTTCTCGCGTTTGGTTCCTACGCAAGTATTTTTTGCGTCTTATTCTGGTCGCTGACAGGCCGCCCCGAAACTTGGCGAACGTTAGGCAGGCGGTTTAAAAACCGGCTCGACGGTTCGGTATAATAAGTCAGAACGCAATCCAGAGAGAGTGTCCGTAGTCCCTGACTAACCTACTTTTTGAGCGGAACTCTAAACTTTCTCCGACTCACGCTCCCACCATCGTTACCGTGAAAAATGGCCTCGCGGGGGATGTCATACAAACGAAACTTCCTCAGTAGAAAGGAAGGACGATTTGACTCTGGGGCGGATTTCGAAATGATTAATTGTTCAGCTGAATTTCGTCATTTGCGACGACAGCAATAAAAACAGAACCAAGAGACTCCCACGCAGAGAAACTTCGATACCTATGGAAAACAATAACCGCTTGAAAGATCCCATCCTCATCGCGGCTTGGCCCGGCATGGGGCAGGTTGCCATCGCAGCTTGTTACTACATGATTTCCAAGCTGAAAATGGAGTTTCGCGCAGAGTACGCATCGAGTGAGCTCTTTGATGCCGATCACGTCACTATTACCTCGGGTTTAGTGCAGCCCTTTCGTTACCCCAAGAGCCAGCTGTTTTCGTGGCGCGACCCTCAAGGCGAGCATGACTTGTTGGTGTTTATAGGCGAAGCGCAACCGCCTCAAGGTCGCTACGATTTTTGTCGCAAGCTCGTCGATTTCGCACAACGCGAGGGGGTATCCAAAATCTTCACGTTTGCCGCAATGGCTACCAACACGGAGCTTCAGGACGAATCGCGCGTGGTGGGCGTAGCAACCGACAAAGAGACGCTGCACGGACTTTTGGCAAATGATATTCAGGTCCTCAGCGGAGGCAGTATCTCCGGCATGAACGGAGTGTTACTAGGAGTGACTGCCGAACGCCGAATTCCCGGTGGTTGCCTGCTTGGAGAAGTACCTCGAATGTTTGCCGGCGTACCTTACCCGAAAGCCACCATTTCCGTACTCAAAACGATGAGCCAATTGATGAATATCCCCATCGATTTGACCGAACTGGCCTTGGAATCTGAGCGCACCGAAGCTCAACTTTCCCAGATGCTGGAACAAGTTCGCAGATTGGAACAACAACGCCACGAGTCCGAGTCGCCCGAGGACGACGAACCTTTCACACCCGATCCCTTCGAAAACGAGAAATTGACCCCCGAGGAAAAGCAGCACCTTGAAAACCTGTTTGACGAGGCGGGTTACGATCGTTCGCAGGCTTTTGAATTAAAAAAAGAGCTGGATCGACTGGAGGTTTTCCGAGATTACGAAGATCGCTTTCTGGACCTGTTTCGCGATGAAGACAATCCCACCCCTCCTGACAGCTAAACTGGCATTTTCCAGGAGGGGGAAATCCATTGGTTTAATCCGCGGGAGCCGACCATCGGTCGCCCCATTTGGTGAACAGGTCGTGAAGCATGGCACGCCACTCATCGGTTCGCCGTGATGCAGGGTAGGGGCGAGGTTCTACCGGATCTGCAGCAGTCCACACAATATCGAACTGACCGTCTTGACGCACCTTGCCGATGCGGGGAGTTTTGTATGTGTACTGCGTTGCGGGGTCGATTCTTACCACTCCCTCGGGTGCCTGCAGCCGTTGATTTCGCATGGCCCTGCGGACCTTGGCCGGATCCGTACTTTGTGCTTCCGTTACACCTTTCGCCCACAGTTTCAAACCAATGTAGGCGGCTGCCATGGGATCGGTCACGACTCGCTGTGGCCCGTACTTCTCATGAAACCTGGCCAAAAAATCTTGATTCTCCTGCGAAGGAATACTCTGAAAATAGGTCCAGGCGGCGTAATCATTCGTCATCATCGCGATGTTCATGGGGCGCAGTTCCTGTTCACCCACGCTAAAGGAAAGCGTCGACACCTCAGCGAATTCCTGGCCTTTCCGCAAACTGTTAAACAGGGCGCTGTTGCTGCTGCCATTCACGCAATTGACAATGATGTCGGGCTTTGTCGCCCGCACCTTTTCGATCACGGGAGACACATCGGTATCGCCCAATAAGACAAACTCATCACCCACAATCTCTGCGCCCAGAGATTCCAATTCGTCACGCATGATTTGATGAGCGACGCGTGGAAAAACGTAATCGGAACCGATCAGAAAAAAGCGTCGCTTTCCCTGTTCTTCAAAGGCCCAACGAATCGCTGGAAGGATTTGTTGGTTCGGCGCAGCTCCCGTGTAAATGACATTCGGTGACTCCTCAATACCCTCAAATTGCACGGGATAAACCAAAAGATGATCCTGTTCTTCAAAAATTGGCACCACGGTTTTTCGACTAGCTGATGTCCAACAACCAAATACCGCACAAACGTTGTCCTCGAGGATCAACCGCTCAGCTTGCTCTGCAAAAGTGGGCCAATCAGATCGACCATCGGCAACGACGGCCTTCACAGGTCTACCCAACAGACCCCCTTCTTGATTGACTTGTTCGATCGCCAGCAACACAGCATCGACCACGGGAGTCTCGCTCTGCGCCATTGTTCCCGTCAATGAATGAAGCACGCCTACTTTGATCGGATCGGCATTGCCGGTAACCGAGGCCGCGGCCTGTGGAGCGTTTCCGGTCGCTGAGGGTTCGCCCGTCTTCCCATCACCCAAACCTGAACCCCAAATCGCGAAGTACCCAACGCCCAGCATCAAGATGCCTAGCATGGCTCCAACCATGGCTAACTTGGAACCCGCAAATTTTTTCGAGGAGGTTTTCGCCGGAACCGTTTTCACAGCGTCCATCGACATGCTGGGAAGCCGAACACCAGATCCCGAGAGTGCATTCCCAATGGCTTGCAAATCTTTTTGCATGGCTTCCATGGACTGGTAACGGTCATCGGGGTCTTTCGCCATCGATTTTTCAATAACTTGCACACACGCTTCAGGTACGTCCGGTCTGATTTCGCTGGGATCAGGTGCCGGAGCGTTGCAATGCGCGAACATCACTTCCACGAGACTCCCCGCATCGTTGTACGGATTCTTGCCTGTTAGTAGGTTAAAATAAGTCGCGCCCAATGAGTAAACATCGCTTCGCACATCCACGACACCTGACTGACACTGTTCCGGGCTCATAAAATAGGGCGTGCCGACGACTTGCCCTGTCTTGGTCATCGCCAGTGATTCTTTCTGGATCTGTTTAACTAAACCAAAATCCGTAATCTTTACCAAGCCTTCTTCGGATAACAGAAGATTAGCGGGTTTAATATCGCGATGAATCAACCCCTGCTTATGGGCCGCGATCAGCCCCTCGCAGGCTTGGGATACGATGCGGGTGGCCTCACCGAAAGGATAGGCACCATGAGCGGCGATATAATCCGCGACACTGCCACCGGCGACGACCTCCATGACTAAGTAATGCGTGTCTTGTTCTTGACCAACCTCGTAAATGGTGACGATATTGGGGTGATTGAGC
>CAJQPP010000056.1 GCA_905480235.1 uncultured Pirellulaceae bacterium | reverse complement strand
AATAGGGATGGGTTGGAATCTGGCTGACATGCGTCGTAATTTCGTCTTGAAAGGAGGCGAGTTTTTCTGGCAGCCAATCCCGAAGTTCTTTGTTCGACATCTCGCTCGTTTGTTCGCTCATCCATTCCCAGTAGCTACCTTGGTCGAAATGAAGACTGATTTTAATCGCCTCCATGCGGTCGTCCAAAAATAGATCGAGTGGTCTGCGCAGTCCTGCCAGCGTTCCCTCAAACAACCAACGCCCTTCCTCGCTGAGCAAAGCCGCTTTGCGAAAAATCACCGTGATGTCCCGATCCTGATCAGATCTTTCAATAAGTTTTTCGATGCTTCGTCCCGCGACCAGAGGCCCCAGTGAATCCAGCGACTGGCCGATAAAATCACGATTTCCCAAGCCAAACGTGGTGATGGTCTCGTCCTCATTCGGTTGAAAATAAATCGTATGCTGATCCAATTCAAATTCACGCAAACCCTGCTCTAAATCATCCTCAACATTGGGTTTCCCCAAACGCTCCCAAAGTGTTTCTTGCGCTAAAGGGTCAGCCAACTCGATGATCACGACGGGTTCGTACTTGCCAACCTGTTTGACATGCAACGAGATCACCAGCCGTTCAATATCATCTAAAGAGATTCCTGTCAGGCTGGTCAGCGATTCCGCCAAAACCGGGAGACGCGGACCCAATGCACGAAATAGCAGTTTGGCTTGTGGATTCTCTTCTAGACGCTGCGGCCGCAGCGCGAAGATGAAATCTGGGGCGGCGGGCATCAGACTAGTATCAATTGGCAAAGCGCCGGTTGGCGACTCCCAAACGACTTCGGTGTTATTTTCGACCACCAACTGAGGGCGGAACGCGGTGTCCGTTGCAGCTGCCACTCCGCTCGTTTGCGAATCACTCTTTGTTGCGTCAGGATCCTCGGCGGTCGTCGTGCCTGGCACGACCTCCGCTTGCTTGGCGTTAGGCGAAAACAAACCGCCCAAACCGCCTCCGATCAAAACAGCAACAACCAGAATCGCAATGCCAAAGATTAAAGGCAGCCGGTTTTGATTCTTCCTTTTTCGCTGGGAAAGTTGCTCGCGAGCTGATAATTTGGGCCCCGCGTTGACCATCCCCGGTGACTCCTCGGGCGATGGCAAGGTGACAGTATCCGCGGCAAAAGAGACCTCCCCCAGCGTCTCCAGCGTGGTTAAAAATCCCTGACTGCGATTTTTCTGGTCCAAATACTCATCAAAAGGCGCAAGCGTGGGCAAGGCAGGTTCGATGTCGGATTTAATTGACTGGGACTCCAGAATGGTACCTGCCAGCTTGGCCGTGACGTTGGCATCCTTGAGCTCTTGAGAGATGTCAGCGGTCATCAATAAAGTCAACAACTGCACGACCGGCTGGGGCAACTCGAAACGCTGGCAATACTCGATGTGTTTAGCTAATTCGATTTGCCGAGCTGCCGGCTCAATCGATTTGAACTGGGGCGGCTTGCCGGAGATCATGCGGAAAAAGACACCACCCAAAGCAAACAGGTCCGCGCGTTGTTCCGTTGGGATATCGGCCCTGTCGGGCTGGATATCACGTGACGCTGGTGCCTGAAAACGCTTTCTGAGTTTGGCGATTTCCGGCTCCGGTTGGGAATTCAGATTTAAACCCGGAAACCTCCATTGCAGCTGGCAAATACCATTTCGCTGTAACCAAATCGACTCCGGGCTAATTTGGCCGTGATAGCTTTGGTGAGCATGGATATCTGCCAAACCGAGGGCCAACAACTCGACCGCTTGCAACGATTGGGGCCAAGGCAAGCGGGCTTTGGGGGGGAGTTTGGCCTCTAAAAATCGCCCCGGCTGATCCTCCATGGCAACGAACCGATAATCGTCCGTTGCCACGACATCGTAACAACGGCTGACAAAAGGACTTTTGACTTGGGTCGCGCGATTCCCAGAATCTCGAACTCTCGCCCAAGTTTCCGCTGTGGCGGCATCTGAACCACCGAGGAAAATAAGCACCACCGGGTGATTCGAGGCAATGTGACGCGCCTTGTAGGAATTATTGGAGACCTTCGCGTGGACTTGATACTGGGCGAAACGAAAAGGGCCCGGGCATCCCTCCGCCAAGACTTGCATTTGATAGTCGCTGATACGGTTCTTGTCTCGCAACCACTTCAGGATCACGTCGGGTTCCTGGGCCGAGGATTCTCCGAGTTCTGCCTCGCAATGAGTCCGGATTTCCGTCACTTTTTCGGCTGAGACCAACTCGCTCGCGACCAACAGGTTCCATATATTGGCGATTTTGACCATTGCCATCCGTCTCTTTGAATCCCTTTTTATTCCTGCCAACTCGTTTCCAGTTAGGCGAGGTAATCGAAGCCGATCGATCGCATTGTACTGGGTTAGCAGATTCCCTTAGAGGTGCATCGTACGCAAATGTAAATTCTCTTGCAAAATGTGGGAAATCCCTAGTGTACGATCCTCTTATCTAAGGTTATTGTAATCCCTTTCATTATAAAATGTGGGCTTTGTGGCCCGCTCCCACTGCCCTCTCTTGTCTCCCCATCAAACGTTTGCCCCGCTGCCTTCTTTGGGGCGGCCAAACCCGCTCGACAGGATCCGTTTTCATGAAAGCCAACGAAGCTGTCCAGGTATTTTTTAATCGCGCTGCGGATATCCTCGAGATGCCAGAAAATCAGCGTCGATTGCTGACCACCGCAATGCGAGAGGTCACCGTCGAAGTGCCCGTGGAAATGGACAATGGTGAATTGGATGTGTTAATTGGCTATCGCGTCCAGCACAGCAACGCTCGCGGTCCCATGAAGGGTGGCTTGCGCTACCATTGGGAAGTCGATTTGGATGAGGTGCGTGCACTGGCCTCTTTGATGACATGGAAAACGGCGGTCGTGAATATTCCCTATGGTGGAGCCAAGGGTGGCATCTGTGTCGACCCGCGAAAGCTCAGTCGCAAAGAAAAAGAACGCATCACGCGCAAGTTCGTCGACCAGATTCACGAAATTGTCGGACCTGACAAGGATATTCCGGCGCCCGATATGGGCACCAATTCCGAGACCATGGCGTGGATTCGGAACCAGTGGGAGAAATACCACGGATTTAATCCCGCCTGTATTACCGGGAAACCGGTAGAAGATTATGGCGCCAAGGGGCGTGAGGAAGCGACCGGACGCGGTTGTGGAATTTTGGCTTTCAAAATGTTGCAACGCCTTAACCATGATCCTCGCCAAACCCGAGTAGCGATCCAGGGTTTTGGCAACGTCGGCTCCCACGCCGCCAAGTACATGTTCGAGTCGGAATTTAAGATCGAAGCCATCAGCGATATTTCCGGTGGCTACTATCGGGAAGGCGGATTGGATATCCCCGAAGCTTTGCGCTATGTTCTGGAAAATGGCTCGCTGGCGGGCTATCAGAATGCGGATCCCATCACCAATGAAGCGCTCCTGTGCTTGGATGTCGATTTGTTAATGCCTTCGGCACTTGGC
>CAJQPP010000055.1 GCA_905480235.1 uncultured Pirellulaceae bacterium | reverse complement strand
CGGTGAACGTCACCGGCAGCGGCAGTCAGTGGAATAACTCGGGCAGTTTGTCTGTGGGCGAGGGGGGCAGCGGGACGCTCAACGTCGAGGCCGGGGGGGTGGTCAACAATGGAGACGGCTATATCGGTCGAAGTGCCGGTTCGACAGGAACCGTTGCAGTGAGCGGCAACGGCAGCCAGTGGAACAACTCAGGCGATTTAAACATCGGTGGAGGCAGTGTGGCCGCCGGTGGATCGGCGACACTGAATATTACTGATAGTGGATTGGTAACCGTCGGCGGAACCACCCGAATTTGGGCTGGCTCCAATGTCAATTTGATTGGCGGTCGCTTCGAGTTCGGAGAAACGACCCTGCAGGAATTCGGAACGATCAATGCGGTCAGCGGTTCGATGGCCGGAGATGTCATTCATACAAGTTACACTGATGTGGCCACGTTGACTCCCTTCCAGAATCCAGGCGTTGATATGAACCAAGTCCGGGTTTCCAATTCAGGCACCCTTTACGGAAATGGTACCTTGGCAATCGCTTTGCGGAACAATGCCGGTGGCGACGTTGAAACGGTAACTGGTGAACGGATGCGGTTTGCGGGTGTGGGATCCACCAACGCCGGTGAGATCAACAATTTCGGCGGCCAGATCCGATTTGACCAGGATTTGACCAATGAATCGGGGGCGTTAATTAGTGGTCGGGGTCAGTTTTTTGCTAACGGCGGCTGGAACAACGACGGGGTGCTGGCTTTGAGCGGCGGTTTTGCTGATATCCATGGGGACCTATCCAACTCCGCTACCGGCATCATTGCCATTGGCGGCGGTAGCACGACGACTTTTTTCGACGACGTGACGATGGACGCTGGTAATATGAACGTCGATATTGCCTCGGACAGTTACGCGGTCTTTTTCCGCAGCTACAACGGAGGCAGCACGGGGGCTGGTACCTTGCAAGCGTTTGGCGACTTGCGTCCGGGGAACAGTCCCGGAACGGTCGAATTCGGGGGCAATCTGAACCTGGCTGCCAGCACAACCAGTTTCATCGAGCTGGGCGGATTGCTGGAAGGCGAATTTGACCAGTTGCGGGTTAAAGGCGATTTTAATATTGCGGGCACCTTGGACGTCTCCTTGATCAACGGGTTTGGCCTTGGTTTCAATCAAGAGTTTTTGATCGCCGATATCGATGGTGTTCGCTCGGGCTTTTTCAATGGTTTAGGTGAAGGGGAACTGATCGGAAACTATGGCGGTTTCGATCTGTTCATCACTTATGGTGCAGGCAACGGGAATGACATTTCATTCTTTACCAGTGTGCCCGAACCGGGAACTGTCGGCCTGCTCGGGTTGATGCTGCTCAGCGGAGCATTACGCCGCCGTCGTCGAGTTGCTTAAGCGAAACTCCGGCAAAGCAGGATGCACTGTCTGTTAGAAATTTCATGACCGGCCGGAGATCTAAATCGTGGCCGGTTTAGGATGTGCGTTGGTATCCGCCTCATGTGGATATGCGATCGATTTGGTGTTCCCTCTTGGATAAAGTTAGAACCTGCGAACGCACATGCGCGTTGCCAAGCGCTGGTTGCCGGCCTGCGTTATTTAGACCAAATGTACTCGCGCTTTCAGAGCTGTTTATAACCCCAATGAAGTCATTTCATGCAGGGCGGCCAGCGCACCTCTTTGGTCGAAAGTAAAAAGAGCCTTTAACGCGACAGATTTTTAATCGGCACTCGCAAAACGTTTTTCCGAGGACTTTTGTACGCCATCGAACCACATGAAAGGCGAGGCAATATACAAAACTAGAAATAAACACAAAATTAAAGATTGGGATTTGACAAAATCGGAAGCGTCGTATTAGGGTCAAACGTGACCGATGCAGAATGTCTTAATCAGGGGAAAGCACATTCCATCGACTTGAGAGTAGCGTCTGAGAAACTTAGCCGCATGCTTATGTAAAGTCGAATTCTACCGTGTCTAAAGGCACGCTTTTCCCAGTTGAGACGTTTCATGATGACAGCGGTGGTTGTTTGCCGAAGAGTCCTTCCTACCTGATTTTTATAGGGACCGGCATTCCGCAACGATAAATCGCTCAGCGGTTGTACCAGCCATAAAATCCTTCCTTCATTTGTTTGCGGAGTTCGTGATGCGTTCATTCCTAAACCCGTTACTGACCTTGGTTGCGATGTTGATCCTTGCGTGTCCTTTGCAAGGCCAGAGCATGTTGCAGGTCATTGAAGTTTCTCCGGAAACCCAAGGCTGGTTTAACGCCGCCGGTCCCACCTCAATTAATACCGGTGGGTTTGATGGAACGATCAACAGTCTTGTGCCTAGCGGCGCTGGAAAGAATCAGTTTTACATGTTGGCAGATTTTCTGCGGTCTGATGGCGGCGCTCCCAAACTGAGCGACATTGAATCCATTACCTATGATTCAAAGAAGGTTGGCGAGTCTTTCACAGGGGCCGTTGATTGGTTTGTCCAAATTTATACGGTTCCCTACGCAGGTTCACCGGGCTCTTGGTATGGGCACCGCATTCAAGCCGAGCCCTATCTGGCAAATAATTACTTTGCGCCACTCGGTTGGAATACCTGGTCAACGGCACCGGGTGCCAACCAATTGAGTTGGGGCGATTCTTCACTGAATAACTTTGACGATAATTTGGGGGATTGGAATGGTTTCCTTAACACCCAATTGGTAGGCGGCAGTACGGATACCTACGGGGACCAGAACATTCTGTATTTCACGTTTGGCACGGCCTCTAATTGGGCGAGTGGTTTCACCGGTGAACTAGCACCGATTAAAATCAACTGGACCAATGGCTGCCAAACGATTATTCACTTTGGTGGATTTACCAACGAACAACCGGTCGCCAACGCCGGCACTGACCAAACAATTGCATCCTTAGGCAGTGTCAACCAACTGGATGGCACCCAAAGTTTTGATGACAATCTTGCGACCAGTGATCTGTTGTTCCAATGGACGCTGATTAGCAAGCCAGAGGGTAGCAATGCCTCTCTTAATGATTCGACATCTCAAACGCCTACTTTCGTAGCGGATGAACGTGGTGATTACGCGTTCGAGTTGATTGTTACGGAAGACTGTGGAGATGGTTTAAGTAGCGATCCTACCCAGGTGGTTTTCAGTACCAATAATTTGCCCCCGACCGCTGTGCCGTCATCGGAACTAAGTCTGTTTATTGTCGGTGAGACAGCGACCTTTGAAGGTTCTGGCAGTACGGATCCCGAAAACGACGAATTGAGCTACGACTGGTCGATTGTGTCTGCACCGATTGGCAGTAGTGCGGCCATTAGCAATTCCAGTTCCGCATTGGCTTCCTTGCAGTTCGACGTGGAAGGTAGTTACGTCATTCAATTGATTGCATTTGATCAATTCGGCCCGGGTATTCCGGAACAGATCGAAGTAACAGCGACATTAGCCGTCGATTTTGCCGAGATCATGATTCTTGAAGCGAGTGCATTAATTGACGCGATTCCCACCGCGGAACTTGCCAATCGAGGGCATCGCAAAAAGCTGCAGAAAGAGCTGGCCAAAGCAATTAAGAAGATTCAGAAAGGTGATTTTGATCATGCGATCAAGGCCCTGAACAAGGCTCTGCGACGATACGACGGTTATTCCGTGCGTGGAGAGCTTGATGCGAAAGGTAAAAGTCGCGACTGGGTCACAGTTGAGATTTCGCAAAAAGAACTTTATGACCTGACAACGATGGCGATCTACGCGATCGACTGATTGCCTCACGAGGGGCAGGCAAACGGTAGTGCATTTGAAAACAGGCTTTGCCATCGGCACACCCTTTTTTCGAATGTCCCATTTGTAGGAATTGGATTCACAAGGAGGTATTTAGTACCGGTTGTTTCGACAGCCAATGACAGTATGCACTTAGTAATATTCGCTTCTAAGGGAGATTCACATGTTAAATAATTTCGAAATGGGCAACTTTGCTCGGATCGGTCTAGCTGTGGTTTCCCTCATGATGGCAGTGCAAGCTCAGGGGCAATTGTCACGTGAATGGAACAATACGACCGGTACTCCCGATCCGCTGTTTCAAGCTACCGAAAACTGGACCGGGAACGCAGCGCCGGACAGCAACTTTAAGGCGCTTTTCAATCAGTCGGCCAGCTATGAAGTTTGGTGGGACGCTTCCACCCAAAGTGCAATTCCTAGCATCTTTTCACTGGAAGTTGTGCAAGGTTCCGTCGATTTCATTAACAAAGACACGTCTCAACATGAATTGGGCATCGTAGGATCTGACAGTCTCAGTGATATAACGATCAACGGAAATGCGAACCTGACGATTGGCAACCTCCATATTAATAACGCTGGGGGGGGTAAAATCCACGGGGGAAGCACCATCAACATTCAGGATGGCGGCAAACTGTCGGCTTCGGGGAGTGCCGGTTTTGATATCGCCGGAACGGTCAATTTAGCCGCAGGCACACTCGCGACCACCTATGGGTATGTTGGCTCTTCAGGCGGATCGGCGGGTGTTGCGAACTTAAATGACGCATCTTCAATCTGGAGTGCTTCTGAGATTCGCGTCGGTGACGTTGGTGATGGCACGTTGAACGTAAATGCCGGTACGGTGGATACGTTTACGTTTTCTTCAGGAGTCGACAATGGAGCAACGGGCCTAGGTGACGTCACGGTCAGCGGATCCGGACAGGTCTCGACCTTTATCACCAATTTAGGCATTCGTGGCACCAGCTCGTTAAACATCAATAGCGGCGGGACGTTTTCAACAAATTTTGATTCCAACCTAGGCTCACTTGCGGGAGCAAATGGGTCTGCGACGGTGTCCGGATCAGGTTCGAATTGGTCGACCGGAAATCTTCATTTAGGGAAAGCGGGCACGGGTACCCTGACCGTCAACGCCGGAGCAGTCGTTACCTCTTCCAACGGGTACCTTGCTGAAGAAGCTGGCGGTACGGGAACAGCGACGATCGGCGGTGTCGGTTCTCAATGGAATTTAACAAATGGCTTGTACGTCGGCGGCAACTCGGGCACCCAGGCGGGGCTAAGTGGTTCGTTAAGCATCGTGGACGGTGGCGCGGTTTCAGCAGGCGACACCAAGATTTACAGTAACAGCACATTACAGTTATCCAGTAACGGTGCCAATGTAAGCTCGTTTTCTTCCACAGGAACGATACAGAATTTTGGCACGATCCATGCCACTTTGGGCACCTCGACCATTGCCGGTGACGTCGTAAACAACGGCACCATTCAAGTCGATTCCGGAAGCGGACTGACCTTCTTGAATGAGCTTTCTGGATCGGGGCCGTTTACGGGCGATGGTGAAGTCACTTTCCAGGGCGATTTGCGCCCGGGCAATAGTCCTGCGACCATTGAATTTGGCGGCGACGTTACCTTGGATGCGACATCCACCACGTTTATTGAAATCGGCGGCCTGACAACCGCCGATTTTGATCGCCTGGTGCTTAACAACTTGGACGCAATCTTAACGATTAACAGTAACGCCCAGTTAGATGTTCAGTTAATCAACGGATTTAGTTTGGATTCCAATCAAGAGTTTCTTTTTGGGGACATCGCAGGCACCAACGCGCCCGTAGGGACTTTCAGTGGCCTCGGCGAAGGTGCCCTGGTTGGCAATTTTGGTGGCTTTGATCTTTTCATTAGCTACAGCGCAGGAACGGGAAACGACATGTCCTTTTTTACAAGCGTGCCTGAACCGGGAGCGCTTGTCATGTTTGGCTTAAGCGTAGGCTTGGCCGGGTTCCGCAGACGACGGCGTTGCTAAAACGCATGCGAAACGAATAATGTCAAGCCCTTTCATTGGATGCCTCCATGTTTGGGCCGCTAAGGGCGCGTACGGTTCGTGTTGCCAAAATCACTTGGCTGATCTTGCGCAATCCTCAAACTGGATTTCGCGCCTACCTGTTGTTGGTGTTGGTTGTTTTATTGCAACATCCATCGTCAAACTTTGTAAAAACGAAACAAAGTTCTATTGTCGCAACACATGTTTGAATTAGGTTGGAATGTTCGGATGAAGGAACGCATTTAAATTTAACGGCGACCCAAATCGTAAATTAAAGATCAAGAAAACACTGCCATGATTACTATCCTACGAAAAACGAATTCACTCCATTCGCGAAATACGTTTGGATTGCGCCAACAAAACGCAATTGCGTGCAGCAGATTATTTGCTGGAGGTTTAGGTGTCGGCATGGGACGAACCTGTTTCATTTTCGCTGGCTGTTTTAGCGTTATGGCGCTTCTCGTATCCTCATTGGCCGCGCAACAATTGACACCGAATCCGAATTTAGAGGGCAACACCATCTCGGTTGTTTCAGCAAAACAAAATGGTGTTTATTTTGATAATTTTGGTTCGATAATTAATCAAAGTTCAATCATAAACCTTTCGACCATTGAAAATCATAGTACTGGGCTTTATGAAAATACAATTTCTGGTTCGCTCACGAACAATGGTACTTTCATAAATAATGGAACCTTTTTGAACGAGAACGGTGTTACAAATCAAGGGATAATTACCAACAACAACGTACTCACGCATCAGGGTGCCTATTTCACGAGTTCTGGCACACTCAATAACGCGGGCACATTGAACAGCACCTTTGGATTTGCGTTCACTAACACGGGCACTTTCACTAACAGCGGGACCGCAAACATTAGCGGAGCGTTGGTGAACGGTACCAGCGGGGATTCTGGAACCATTTCCAACACAGGCACGATGACGTTTGCATCGGGGTCTGTATTCGATAACACCTTTGGCACGATAACCAACGCCTCTGGCGCCACGATCAATTCCCATATTGATAATTTTTTAACCGGTGGCTCAGGTGGAACGATTTTTCAAGACAGTGGAAGTACTTTCAATAATTTTGCCACGATGACCAACAGCGGGACTTACACCAACGCAACCGGCGTTAATTTGACGAATAAGAGCGGCGGCACACTGACGAATAATTCAACGTTTAACAACAACGGGATACTCTCAAATGAGGGAGCGATGTCCAACACCGGAACTCTCACCAACAGCAGCACCCTCATATTCTCGAGCGGCTCGACATTTAACAACACCGGCGGCACCTTAGCCAACGCCAGTGGTGGGACCATCAACTCCTATATCGATAATTTCCTAACCGGGGGTGTCGGTGGAACAATCGACTTGCAATCTGGCAGCACATTCATCAACTACGCCAGCGAAAATAATTCCGGCACGTTTGATGTTGCCGCGGGTCGGACCTTCAAAAATGAGACGGGTGGGACGTTCACCAATTCGGGCACCATGACCAATTCAGGCTCTTTCACGAACGATGGAACCCTTTCGAATTCGGGTAGCCTGTCGAACTCTGGGACTTTGGTTGTCAACGGAACGGTCAATAACACCAACAGCCTGGCAAACAGCGGCACCTTAACATTCACCGGAGCGGCTAGTCTCAATAATACGGGCGGTACACTGGTAAATTCCAGTGGCGGCACGATTAATTCCTTCGTAGACAATTTCTTAACGGGTGCGATTGATGGCACGATCGATTTGCAATCGGGTAGTACCTTTAAAAATTACGCTGCGATGACTAATGCCGGTTCTTATACCAACGCGGGCGGCGTCACATTGGCAAACCAAGTTGGGAGCACGATTAATAACTCCGGAACATTTACAAATAACGGAACGTTAACCAACTTGGGAACGTTCAACCAAACAAGCGGCACGTTTACCACCGGTCAATTGTTTACGGGTGGCACCTTCAGTTTCAGCGGCGGCACCTTAAAGATTACCGATTCAGGGCAAACCCTAACGGTGGGCGGATCCGATTTTTCGTTTACCAACGGCGCGACCTTTAACACGACCTCCGGAACGACGACCCTTGGTTCCAATCAGAAGATCGATGTCGCTGGGACGACGGCGGTCAGCAACGGATCGATTCTGACTTTGTCGGGTGGAGATCTCAACGCCCTCAATCTGAATGCCGATGGCACCGTCAACGTCGGTGCCAGTACTCTGACGACCACCAATGGGTACATTGGATCTACGGTCGGCGCAGCGGGCACGGTGAATCTCAATGATGCCTCTTCAGTCTGGAATACCAATGACATTCGCGTCGGTGCCAATGGCGATGGTACGCTAAATGTGAATGCCGGCTTGGTAAGTACATTTTCGTTTCAGTCGGGTGTCGACAATGGCATCTCGGGCGTCGGTGACATCACGGTGGGTGGATCCGGGCAGATCCAATCCTTTTTCACCAACATTGGGATCGATGGCACCAGCGCATTAAACATTAACGGTGGCGGTTCGTTTACCAGCGCCATTGATACCGTTATGGGAACCAACTCGGGTTCCAGCGGCTCGGCCACGGTATCGGGATCGGGATCAACCTTATCGACCGGCAGCTTCAGCGTCGGCAGCGCTGGTACCGGCACCCTGACCGTCGACAGTGCGGGCGTCGTTAGTTCTTCCTCGGGCTTCCTAGCAAAAACCGCGGGCGGCTCAGGAACGGCCACAATCACCGGTGTCGGTTCACAATGGAATCTGACAGGGGGATTGTACGTAGGGGGAGGTTCAGGAGGTGCTGCCGGCGTGAGTGGCACCCTGAATATCTTGGATGGCGGCGCAGTCTCCGCAGGAGACATTAATGTTTACAGTAATAGTACTCTGCAGTTATCCAGCAGTGGTGCGAATGTCAGTACGCTGTCATCGACCGGTACGATCCAAAATGATGGTACCATTCAAGCCTCCAGCGGTACCTCCACGATTTCTGGAGACCTACAAAACAACGGAACCATCCAAGTGGATTCCGGCAGTGGTTTGGTATTTATTGATGAAGTGGCCGGTTCCGGAATATTTTCCGGTGGCGGCGAGGTCACTTTCCAGGGAAATTTTCGACCCGGTAACAGCCCGGCCACAATTCAATTTGGTGGGGATGTGACTTTGGATGCCACGTCGACCACGTTCATAGAAATTGCGGGTTTGAGCGATGCTGAATTCGATCGTCTGTTCCTGAGCGGCTCGGACCCCACGCTGACGATTGCCAATGGCGCTACGCTTGATGTTGACGTGCAATTTGCGCTGGACTTTAACCAAGAGTTCATCTTCACGGACATCGCCGGAGCGAATGCTCCGGTGGGTACATTTAGTGGATTTGGGGAAGGCGATCTGGTCGGCAATTTTGGCGGGTTCGACCTGTTTATCAGTTACGTTGCTGGTGACGGTAACGACATCTCGCTATTCACTCTGACCAGTGTTCCCGAACCGGGTGCCTTGGTGATGTTCGGCTTGGCGGTCGGACTGGGTGGCATGGGCCGCCGTCGTCGCCGCCTTGCCTAAGCGAATCGCGGTATACGATCGCCACCACCATCGAACAGAATTTCACCAACGGCCGGGCCAGCGATCCGGTACGTGTTTTAATGTTGGCGAAATGGGTTAATCGACTCCTTCATGAGCAACACGCGGTACCGGTCCGCCGATTGGATGACTAACATTTTGAAACGAGTGCGTGTGTCAAATACTGATGCACGGCTAGAATTGCCTTGTCCCGAGAAAACGGTTCGGACGCGTTCGCCAGCAAAATGGGGTGCTTAATCTGGTCAGTTTGCAGCAGCCTAACCATGCTCAAGTTCCACATTCAGCAGCGTAGGATCTGAAGAAGCTGGAAAAAGGCGACGGTCATTCGCCCCCCCAACCTGCCGCGAGCATCTTCCAAAACGGATGGTGGACGAGGATGGTTGTAAAGAGAACCGTGGTGGGACATTTTCGATACAAGTGAGTGTTGCGAAATAGCAAGCTTAAGGCTCCGTAAAACAAGCCGAATAAAAGCGTCACCTGGACGAGTCCTTGCCATCCTAGCACCATACCGGTCATCAGAAAGGCAAGCGTCAATTTCGCCGACGGTTTTTTCAGGATGGCCTTGTTCCAGAACGTCCCTATGGCCGCTCCCAGAAAACTGCCCGTCAGTAGTTTCAGCAGTTGTTCAAGCCCAGGCGAAAGCATGACTTCAAATTGTGGCACGTGCTCAAATAAGGGGATCGGCTGGGTAGGCAAGAAAATCATCATGGTGACAAAAAACAAAACGCTGACCGGTAACCAAAATCCTATTTTCAAGGGCTGCCGATCCCATTCAATCAAAGCCAACACGAGCGTCAAACCCATATAGCATACGTGCAAAAAGTAGAGTCCGATGATTTGCCATTTGGGATAGAGAATGATCCACAAAACACCAGCATGCCGACTGTTGACCATCGGTAAGTTGGCACCGCCAGTCACGAGTTCATACAAAAACAGTGCACCAAAAACACAAGCGACAACGCACTCAACTAACAAATAACGCAGTGGAATTTGGCAACGGCAATTTCTACATTTACCACCCAGATTGATGTAACTGAAAAAGGGAATATTGTCTTTTCGGAGGAGCTTCGAATCACACTGCGGGCATCGAGAATCACGCCAAGCAATCGCTTCGCCTTTGGGGGTGGAATTCGAAACCACATTCAAAAAACTTCCCATGCAAGCGCCCAAAAAAACAAAGATCCCGAAAATCAGAAACTTGGCCGCTCGAAAAGTAAACTCGTTGGACAAATTCCAATTTGGGTCCCGCACGATAGGCTTGGGGGAATCCGCATCCATGAAAGGTTGCGTGAATTCCAGCAGCGGCAAACCGAAAATGTAAACCAATGCTGGAATGGCAAGTAATCCCCAGGCACCTGACTTAATCAAAGTAGGCTTGGAAACGGATTTCACCCACGCGATCACCTCGAAACAACTGGCAGTTATTAAGCAAAACAGCAAAACACCGTTCCATGTTTCCATGCCAGCGATATCGACACCACCCACGACCTTACCCGCGTGCAACGATAAAACTGTCACATTCACCGTCAAGCATGCCAAAAGAATCAAACGAAGTACCTGATTACCACGGGAGGTAATCAAGGATCCTATCAAGGCCAAGGTCGCCACCAATGACAACAACCCGACCTGATGATTGGCGAACGTTTGTAAAAACGCCACGGCCAGAGGGACCGCGACCAGCAATAATAAAAATCTTGTGTATTCGCTGATAAGAGATGTTTCGTAAGCTGCCGGCCTGGCACGCCTAGCTTCTTTTAGCGTAATTGGGGCGGCTGATACGACCCCGACTGAATTAGCTCTTTCCGAACTCATGACACGCCTAACTCAAGTGCTTTTGGAAGATTGGAGGTCGGTGGACGGCCCATGCGTAATTTCCGATTCTTCTATCGAGTAGCAAAGTATCGAATAGCAAACGCGTCATTTGCAAAGCTCAGCCGTTCCCAACCATGCTTCGCTCATCTGAACAATCAACCAGGTGAGTGCCATTCGAGTTTCCCTAAGACGGCGCCTCTATAATTCGCATCTCTAAAAACTATGGGGACAGGAAAGTCGGTTGGCCGGCGTCAGAAAGAACTCTCAGAGGCGATTGATCGAGATCGATGTACAACTCAGGCAACCAATGCAGAAAATAGATCTTTGTCGCCGCAACTCGTTAAAAAACCCAAGGCCACTGCGGCCCGGTCAGTCGGACCACAGTGTTGCCAAGGGAGCTTTTTTATCCGCGACGACGGCGACGCAGTGCTAAAGCAGCAATGCCTGCTGCTAAGAAACCCATTGACGTGGGTTCTGGAACCGCCGAGGCGACTCCAAAGCTTGGTAATGCAAACGACTCAAAATCGGATTCGGACATACCGTGGTTCCAGATGATCCAAAACGGATCGGAACTGAGATCCATGGTCCCGTCTGCAACCGAAAAATCGCTTTGCAGTTGAAACATGACGCCGTAAGCTCCATCGGGAGCGACGCCATCGTCCAAAAGATCTACGATCAAGTGATCGTGGACATCTCCATCGACATCCCCCAAACCAATAAATTGAGGGTTGGGTCCAGATTCAATCGCACCGCCGTTAAGAATTAGATCGGCGGTGGAAAGCGAGTTGTCGTAAATCCCCAAACGACCGGAATCTTCCAAAATACCCGTGTTGGGATCGTAGTAATTTACATAGCCAACACCGAAGGACGAGAATGCTGAGGCATCCAGAGCATTGAGCCAGATTTGATCGCCTTCGTTGACCATAAACCCTTCCCCTACATTGGTTGTAAAGCCAGGTTCGTCCGAACTGAAATCGCCCGGATTAAAGGGATCTAATTCTTCCATTTCACTTTCAAAGAACTGAATGTTCTCCGTCGTGAATTCGGTTGCTTCGATAATAAACGACGTTGGGCTTGATGCATTGTCATAGCCGAACTCGACGTCCCCCGCATGTTGGGCAAACACGTTGGTTGCCATGGTTACCATTGCGAGCGCCGAGAAAAGGACGCTAAATTTCATTTCTGGGTCTCCTAAAAGATATAAAAAAACAAACAGACTAGTCCAGAAGGGTTTCGATGCGGCCGTCGTCCCGACTTCCCACGGCCCACCAAACTTCTGGAGATACGGAGTCCGATACAAAACGCACCGAACCATCGACTAATGCCATATTGACTCCACCTGAGTGGCGGCTACTGGCTGTGACTACAAAATCGCCCTCATCCATGCTGGTGTTGTAATGACCGATAACGGAGTTCGGTGTTTGGACATGCATGTACGTCGGTGCCACGAGAGGGGAACCGCTAGACCAAGAGCGACCGATATGAGCGGATTCAAAAACGTGTGCATGGGAGCTGGACATTTGGTCCAGAATCTCTGGCAACGCCTCGAATCGCTCTAAAACATGCAGGGAACGCAACCGCGGGTCTCCGTTGTTGATCGCGTCGGCACTGTTCCCGGATTGAATTAAACGCTCTGACAAAAGAGCGGTGTTGCTGGTGCCATCCTGAAAACTGTACATGCCAATTTTGGGAGTATGCCAATCCACCGGCGAGGATGGATGAAACAAGGGAATACTGCCATTGTGTTTACCCGGCGCCCGGCGTTCGCCCGTGTATCCCTCGGCATAGGAGGGCCATCCGGCGTTGCCCGCGTAACTACTGCACGCTGGATTGGCCGAGCCTAGGATGATTGAGTTTTCCTCGTTCGGATTGTCTGAGGGACAAAGAAAAGTGCTGACCTGCGTGGCCGCCGCGTTCGCATTTTCATGGGTATCGCTCAGCTTATAACTATCAGCATCACCGTGGTTGATATTCAGATTGAATGAGCGTCGGAGATTGTCCTGTTCGATATTGGGCAACAAAGGAACCAGCCAACTGTAGTAGCCTTCCCCAAATCCGCCGGTCCCATCTGCCAATCCCGGCCCAATTTGATTAACTGGGAATCGCTTAGTCGCAGATTCATAGTTGTGAACCGCGAGCGCAATTTGTCGAATGTTATTACCGCAAGATGTTCTTCGTGCCGCAGCCCTAACGGCTTGAACCGCCGGCAACAGTAAAGAAATCAAGATGCCGATAATCGCAATGACAACCAATAATTCAATGAGTGTAAAACCGCGACCAACGCGTGCCGGGGAGGTGTTTTTTATAAGCACTCGAGACTCCTTTTTCTGGATAATCACCAGCGAGGATTGAAAAAACGAAAAGTCGAATTCAATGAAAATATCAACAACGTGAAAAAACCGTCGCGGACGTCCCGCGTAGCAATAACGGATAGTCGGGCCGCCAAAACTTGGCCGGAGTCCGCGACAGTAAATTCACCACCTGGATGAGCAGTAAATGGGCCCGGTGCTAAACGCACGCGAAGCTGTTTATTAGATTTATTCCCCAGCAACCCGACGAATTACTGAAAAGCTCGGACACGCCGAAGGTGGCGAGCAATCAGGTTGCGGGTTAAACGAACGACATGCGAACGTAATACGGTTCCGAGTCGTATTTTGGCTGCCCTCACCGGTCGCTATGGCAAAACGGGATGGACACGAAGATCGGAATCACGCAGATTTCGTGATGGATCTTCTGTTCTCAGCAAACCAAAATCATGCCGGCGCGGGCGGCCCGCGAGCAGTGGGACTCAGCAGAGTAGAGAATGCCACTTGCGGTTGGAAAGGCTCTAAAAATCCGAAGGAAGAGCAACTTACCTCTGTAGATGACCAGTCGGATGTTCCGCTATACTGATCAAAGAATTTACAAATCGAGCAATCATGATCAGTTTTGACAGAGTGAGAACGTTCCGAACGATCGCTTGCCGGCGTAGAATGGCATTGGCAGGAAGTCTGGGGGGAACCTGAAAGACCAACCGCATGGGCATGAAAGCCAAAGCAGTTCGAACGATGCAACGAGTCACCCAGGTTCAACAGGAGAACCAAGTAACCTATTAGCAAGCAAATTAAGAGTTGCTTTAATTGCATTGTGGAATGAATGCCAAAATCAAAAGTAGATTTTAGCGGCCCGACTAGGTATCAGTATTCGTCGTTTCAACAAATGGTCAATAGCTAACCGCAAAAAAAAACGTTCGGTGACCAAGCTAAATCGGAGTTCATGGGAATCAATAAGTCGCGATGGAATTCGTTGCGATGGTCCCCGACTGATGTGCGTAGGCTGGTTGTCCATGCCGAACGGTGAGGCCCTCAACGAGTCAAAAAGACACCCGATGTGAATCGACGGGAGAGGCTGAGACCTTCAAACGCCCGTTTGGATTTTCGAAATCGCTTTTTTACCGATCGTGAATTAAACACCTATGCTTCGAGGCAAGTCGATTTGTTCTCAAGCCAAGAAAGACCGTTGTGAACATGCGTCCCCTTTTGAATCGTCGCCGTATTGATAAGTCAGGGGCTTGTTTGATGAAAACTAGATTCTGTTGTGACAGCTCGAAAATCCTCTCAAGCAACTCAGGAAACCGCTGTACGCCGGCAACCATCCCTACCATCGATTTTGAAAGCGAATCATGCGCGCTATTTGTCTGAATGAAAACGGCATCCAATTTTGCGAAGAACATCCGGCCCCCGAATTAAGGCCTAACGAGGTGTTGGTCGATGTGATCCAGGCCGGTATTTGCGAAACGGACCTGCAATTGGCACGGGGCTATATGGGATTTTCCGGGATTCTCGGTCATGAATTTATCGGCTGCGCCAACACCGGCAAATTCCAAGGGCAACGTGTGGTTGGCGAAATCAATTGCAATTGCCAAACGTGTCGTCGCTGCAAATCAGGGCAGGGGAACCATTGCGCCTCACGAACAGTCGTGGGAATTCTCAACCATCATGGTGCGTTTGCCGATCAAGTCGCTATTCCTCAAACTAGCTTGCATCGGGTTCCCGATTCCATTTCTGATGATCAAGCGGTTTTGATTGAGCCCCTCGCCGCTGCCCTCGAGATCGGAACTCAGATAGACCTATCGACCGTTCGTAAAGCCATTGTTCTGGGTGACGGCAGATTGGCAAACCTATGCGCGCAGGTCATTTCTCAACAGGTCGAAAACTTGTCAGTAGTCGGTAAGCATGAACAAAAATTGGAGCGTTTCCGCAAGTTGGGAATTCAGACCCATCCGTTGGGTGAACTGGAACGTGAAAAAGCGTTTGATCTGGTGGTTGATTGCACCGGTTCGGTTTCGGGACTACCCCTAGCGCTTGAATTGGCAGAGCCTCGGGGCACTGTCGTCATGAAAACGACCGTTGCCGAATCACACAGCCTTTCGCTAGCGCCGATCGTGATTGACGAAATACGGTTAGTGGGCTCGCGGTGTGGACCCTTTGCTCAAGCGATTGAAATGTTGGCCGCCGGCCGATTTGACCTCGAAGGAATGATAACTCACCGATTTCCGCTGCAGGCCGCCGAGCAGGCTTTTGCCGCTGCCGTGGAACCAAATGCTTTCAAAGTTATTTTTGAGGTGGCAAACCAGTAGCCGTTTGCGATTATGCCACACACATCTATGAGATGGATTTTTCGCTGACCGGCACGGCCAAGGTCGTCAAATTTTCGGCGGGTCGTTTTTACTTTTAGCATATTCCGCGTCCGCAAGAACCCTCAGCGGTGCGGTTGCCAGAGGTTCGACGAATAGATATTTGTAACATGGGGTTTGTCACAAAGCAGCCAGCGAACGACGCTATTGCATCGGAATCGAGAAGCTCTCTTTTTCGGATTCGTGATTATTGCAGAAATTGGTAAGTTGGTTGACAGAACCACCCCCTCAAGCTTTTTCGCCCCTCTAAAGATATGGACCTATTCACGATTTCCGCCGTCGTGATTTCTCTTTCGGCGTTGTTCGGTTATCTCAATGTCAGGTTCCTCAAACTGCCTAACACAGTCGGCATGATGGTGGTTGCGATCCTGTTCACGTTGGGATTATTCGCTACCGCTTTGGTAAATGACATGCCTTTGCGATTAGCGAAATCGTTGATTGCATCGGTTGATTTTCAAACCGTACTGCTCGAAGTGATGCTGGGTTTCCTATTGTTTGCAGGAGCCATGCATACCAATTTTGACCAACTACGTGTGCAGCGTTGGCCAATCATATTGTTCGCAACCTTCGGTGTGTTGTCCTCCACATTTCTCGTGGCCACGATGATGTATTTTCTGTTGCCACAATTTGGCATGCAGGCTTCCTTTGTTCATTGTCTATTGTTTGGCGCGTTAATCTCTCCCACGGATCCGATCGCGGTGCTCGGGATTTTAAAAAAATGTGGAGTGCCTAAAAAACTCGAAACAAAAATTGTGGGAGAGTCGCTCTTTAATGATGGCGTCGGCGTCGTCGTCTTCATGACCATCATGTCGATTGCGATTGCTGGGTCAGCGACTGCTGCGGGAGAAAACGGTGGCGTTTCCAACGATGTTGCCACCAGCCAAACAACGGAGTCAACGCCATCTGAATCTGCAGCGTCGATGTCAAGCAACCACACCGAACATGCTGCCGGTGACGCCAATCATGCGACTGATGCATCGTTGACGGGAGTGCTCCGATTATTTGTGCAAGAGGTTTTTGGCGGAATCGCCTGGGGTCTGATTTTGGGATACGGCACATATAAATTAATGAAGTCGATCGATGATTACGAGGTTGAGGTATTAATTACCCTGGCTTGTGTCATGGGCGGTTATGCATTCGCTTTATATTTCCATTTATCTGCTCCGTTGGCCATTGTGGTGGCCGGGTTGATCGTTGGCCACGACACCATTCGCGGGTCTGCCATGAGCGAGCAGACCGAGTCCTATGTGGACCGATTTTGGGAATTGATGGATATCATGATGAACGCAATTTTATTCGTGTTGATTGGTTTGGAATTGTTGATTATCAGTTTTCAAACTGAGTTTCTTGAGATTGGTGCGATCGCGATCGCCATGGTGTTGGTTTCTCGCTATCTCTCACTGCTGATTCCGGTGTCCCTTTTTAAGCGACGATTGGAGTTTGTGCCGCACACCTTGACGATCATGACATGGGGTGGTTTGCGAGGTGGAATTTCGATTGCGTTGGCATTGAGCCTACGCCCAGAAATGAACCGCGAGCTGTTTTTGACGGTGACCTACGTAGTCGTCGTCTTTTCCATTGGTTTTCAGGCGATGACCATCGGACCGTTAGCTCGCAAGTTAATCGGCTCCCCAAAATCAAATAATCTGGCAGACCCGGTTTCAGCCGAATCAAACTGAGCTCAAGAAATAGCGAATGCGAGTTGCCTAACGCAATGGAGCCCCTTGAATTGACGCATTTCGTGGTCGTTATGTAAACTAAAGCTCCTTTGGTTCGGTTGAGTTGCAATCGCTGACGGAGATGAACTTTTAGGTAAGCACGAAATTTCGTACGCCTTGGTTCCGGAAATGTGATCGCATCCTTTATCCTCGTTTCACTTGAGTTGAGTCATGATTAAATTCCGCTTTCTTTCATTCGTACTCGTGTGTCTTGCCGGGTGGGTTTCGGTGTGTGCCGGCCAGGAATCATGGCCGCAATGGCGGGGTCCCGAATTGGATAACACTAGCTCGGCAACAAATGTGCCCGTGAAATTTGATCCGGACACCCATTTAGCATGGCGTTACGAAATGCCGGGTCCCGGCGGGGCGAGTCCTGTTGTTTGGAAAGATCATGTCTTTGTCAGTTCTGTGGATGAAGCAGATGGCGGCCTGAGACTGCTATGTCTTAAAGATGACGGGACATTGAAATGGCAAAAAAAACTGAAGGGTAAAAACCTCAGCGTACGTATGGACAGCGCTAATTCTGCCAGCGCTTCACCTTGCACTGACGGGCAACACGTTTGGGTTACGACTTCGGCCGGTTTTCTGGAGTGTTTCGATCTCGACGGAAATGAAATTTGGTCTGTTGATCTCCAGGACCGATACGGCGAATTCCAAATCCAATTCGGCATGTCCTCCACACCTGTCCTGCATGACGGCGTACTTTATTTACAATTGATTCACGGCAGCATGCGGGATCGCTCCACAACTAGCGAAGGGACCGTTGTCGCGTTGGAAGCTGCGACGGGCAAAGAAGTTTGGAAACAATCCCGCTCGACCGATGGGCATACCGAAAATAAACACTCTTACGCCTCGCCAACGCTGGTCATGGATGGCGACACCGAGTATCTCGTGACGCACGGAGGCGATTATGTAATGGGTCATTCCCTAAAAGATGGTCAGGAAATCTGGCGTATGGGCGGACTGAATCCAAAAGATAACTACAATCCTTATTTAAGGTTCGTAGCCTCGCCAGTTGCGGCGGAAGGGAAGCTTATCGTGCCATCGGCCAAAAACGGACCTGTCATTTGCCTCGAAACAAACCTCACCGGAGATGTCACCGAGGACGCCGAAGCGACCCAATGGGTACTTCGGCAAGGCACGCCGGATGTGGCCACGCCGGTTGTCCACGACGGTCTGGTTTTCCTGGCCAGAGAAAACGGCGTAATGTTGTGCGTGGATGCAGAGACGGGCGAGGAGGTTTACCAACGACGTATGTTTGCCGACAAGCACCGCAGTACTCCTGTTTATGCTGACGGAAAATTATACATCGTGGCAAGGGATGGAACGGTCGTCGTATTATCGGCAGATCGGCAGGGAACCGTACTGGCTGAAAATGAACTGGGCGATGTTGGCAAAGCATCACCAGCAATCGTTGATGGCAAGATTTACATCCGTACAAGCAAGGCCCTCTATTGCTTCGCTAATGAGTAAAAAGGAAATATTCGTTAGCATGGAAAACGCCCAGACTATAGTCACTCACCAGTAATTCCTGGAACGATCCGTTGTCCCACCCCGAAATACGCGTTGGCGGCGTACCTGAGCATTTCAACTTGCCGTGGCATTTGGCTTGCGAGCAGGATCTCTTTCGCAATCTCAGCGCAACGGTCCGCTTTCAGGAATACCCGGGAGGCACGGGACAACTATCGGCAGCTCTGAATGCGGATCAATTGGATGTCGCAGTACTGTTGCTGGAAGGGGCTGTGCAACAGATTCTCAACGGCAGCGAATTTCGCATCGTCAGCTTGTTTACTAAAACCCCGCTAATCTGGGGCATCCATGTGGCCGGGCATAGCGATATTCATTCTCTCGACCAAATATGCGGCAAGCGTTACGCCATCAGTCGCACTGGATCAGGCTCGCATTTGATCGCTGTGGTAGATGCCGAAGAAAGAGGGTGGCCGCTAGACGATTTGGAGTTCGTCATCGTCGATGATTTGGCTGGCGCCCGACGCGCCCTAGCCAACGCTGAGGCCGAGGTTTTTCTGTGGGAGAAATACATGACGAAACCGCTTGTCGACAGCGGAGAATTTCGTCGCGTAGGGGAACGTGTGGTGCCGTGGCCCGCTTTCGTGGTTGCCGTTCGCAATTCCGTTTTGGACCGCCATGCCGGCTTGCTGCGCGACATGTTGGAAACGGTGGTCCAGAGCTGTCAGGCGTTAAAGGCCGATCCGGCCGCCTGCCAGGTCATCGCTCAACGATACCATTTGCAGCTAGCCGACGCGAAAACCTGGCTGGAGGGCACCTGCTGGAATGACGAGTTGGGAATTCCAGAAACAGCGATCGCCAAGGTCTTAGAGTTTTTGATTCAAACCAAATTGCTGTCAAATCATGACCTTCATTTAGATGACATCGTCTTTGACCTTTCATAAGCTCCGCCGCTCATTCACAGATTAGAATTCCGCACCTGAACTCACTTATGTTCAAGAATATTTTGCGCCTGCGAGCGAATAAGATCAAAACATCTAGAGCGGCAACGCATGTAAAAGCTGTTTTCTTGGTTAACATCAATGCAGGGACTTGATTAACGTTGTTCAAAATTCATGAAAACGATCAAGACCAAGAAGTCCATAAACGTAAGTAACGCTCAATACGATTGCCGCTCCACGCAGCCAGAGCCTCTCTGGTACCATGCGTACCTTTTCACTGGCGGCTTTTTAATTTTACTGGTTGCCATCGGAGTGGCGTGCTTTTTTGTCGAACGAGTTGGGTTCGAATGGATAGGTGGTTTGGCCTCTGCCACAGCGCTCATCGTATTTATTTTTGATCACGTGAGAATCAAGCGGCAACTAAACCAGGCAGGGCACCAAGACCTTGACGAGGTCGTGGGAAGTTTCTCGCGGGCGACCGAACACCTGCGAAATCGCCAAGTTCACTTGCTGCAGACCGCTCTGAAATCCGAGCTGATATTTCTATTTCGCAAGTGAGTAACAAACAATTTCTTTGTCGTTACGCGCAAACACACACTGGTTGGCAAATGCCGGATGGCTCCACACCACTTCGCGGTTACTGGTGGGACTGGTGGCCTCCAGCATTTTGAAACGGCCTCGCTCTTGATAACCATCGGGCGACATTGTTGCCAAAATTAATTCGCCTTGTTCCGTGGCGATAAAAAACTGGTCGCCATTCTTGACCATAAATCCGGTGGTGGAATTAGCCGGGCGATTGTTGGTCGCTGCGGCCCAGGATTCCCAGAGCTTTTTGCCCGATTCCAATTCGAAGCAGCGGATTTGTCCCTTCTCGTCGACACCGTAGATATGGCCGTCGACCAGCAAAGGTGGGTTGTGATCGGGGTGCACGCCCATTCCTCTCCAGACCTCGCTGGCGGTTGGTGTGCGGTCATCTAGTTTCAACAGAATAGAGGTTCCCTGTAACGCGGTGGCATACAAAAATCCATTGTGATGAACGGGTGCCACAATCGACATTTTGTAAGCCGGTTCCATCGGAAATGACCAGTAAACTTCACCCGTTTCCGGATTCAAGCTATTCAGCGACTCCGGATGCCAGACGATCAACTGACGAGTGCCCCCGGCTTCGATCATAGTAGGCGGGCAATAGCCAGGTTCACTCGCCGTCAGAGCCTTCCATTTCTCTTCTCCGGTGAGCTTATCCAGTGCCACGACCACACTGCCCTCACCGCCTGCCAAACAATAAAGCGTGTCGTCGACTACTAATGGATGCGCGGCATACCCCCACATCGGCGATAGCTCGATTCCGTATGCCGATTTTAAATCCTTGTGCCAAACGTCCTTGCCGGACTTGGCGTCCAAACAACGCAGGTCGCCCTCTGCCCCTAATAAATAAACCATGCCGTCTTGGATGGTCGGTGTCGCGCGGGGGCCCGCAGCGTAACTGAAGTTGTAATCGCACGGGAATTCTCTCCGCCAAATCAGTTTCCCATCGGTGCTGTCCAAGCAACTTAAACGCTCCTGCCCTTGCAACTCGCTGCGTTTGCCGGCACTGGGGCGGGGGTCGCCTGCTTCACGGACGTAGTCACTGACGTACACTTTGCCATCGGCAACTGCCGGACCAGCATAGCCACCTGAAATTTCTGTCCGCCACAGAGGTTGCAGGCCGGCTTCGGGAATGGTTTCGATGATCCCCTCTTCATCCCAGACACCATCGCGATTGGGACCCTGCCATTGGGGCCAATCTTGGCAACGGGCCGCGGCGGTCAAAAACAAGCCGCTAAAAATGATGAAAGTAAACGAAAAAGAAAACCAGCTCGTTGGCTTGATTGATATAGACATCCACGTAGCTCCTGATGTTCGCGATAAGAGATAAGATAGTTTCCCGAAAATGCCACGAACCATCAAGACGGCGGGTTTATGAGCAGGTGAAAAGAGTTGACGGGCTGCAAGCTTTACCAGGCATGGGATAAGATAGGGTTTCACGGATAAACCCTAATTGCCCGGAGAAAGCCTCAGATGAAACTTCTTCTAAGACGGTTTCCGCTGAATACCCTGCCTGTAATCGCCTGCCTCAC
>CAJQPP010000054.1 GCA_905480235.1 uncultured Pirellulaceae bacterium | reverse complement strand
GTTCCACGAAGCGGCGCGACCGATTGGGTTCTCCTTGGAAACTCACCCCGGAGTGGTGTGCCAAACACGCTATGTCGGGATTAACCGAGTCGGGTTGTATGCCCCCGGCGGCGCGACTCCCCTGCCCTCCTCGGTCTTGATGATGGGCGTACCGGCTAAATTGGCCCAGTGTCCCAAAGTGGTCCTGTGCACACCCCCTTCGCCGAGCGGCAGCATTGATGGGACAATCGCCTACGCGGCTCAGAAATGCGGCATCGATGCGATTTTTAAAGTTGGCGGTGCCCAAGCGATTGCTGCGATGACGTACGGCACTGAATCGTTGCCCGTGTGTGACAAGTTGTACGGGCCGGGCAGCATTTGGGTGACGGAAGCCAAACGCCAAGTGGCCGCCGGAGAGACCGCAACGACTATCGATATGGCGGCCGGACCATCCGAAGTGATGGTGATCGCGGATCGTCACGCCGATCCCCAATTTGTAGCACTGGATATGGCTGCGCAAATGGAGCATGGAACAGATTCTCAGGCTATTTTAGTGACGGAGTGTCGGGAATTGGGCGAGCGTGTTTTACAGGCGTTACTAAATCTGTTGCCTCAGTTATCCAGGCGAGATCTGATTCAAGCCTCTTCGAATTATTCCCGAATAATCTTGGTGGAAGATACGCGACAAGCGATTGACGTCGCCAATCTTTACGCCGCGGAACACTTGATCATTCAAACCGAGGATGCCGAACTTTTGCTGGAGCGGGTCACGGCGGCGGGTAGCGTATTTCTGGGGCGTTGGACTCCTGAGGTGTTGGGCGATTACTGCAGCGGTACGAATCACGTTTTGCCGACCTGCGGCTTGGCCCGATCGGTGAACGGCTTGTCGGTTGCTGATTTTATGAAACGAATTACCGTACAACAGGCTACGCCCGAAGGTCTGGAGGGTCTATCCGAGACGGCCATCACGCTGGCTAACGCCGAAGGCTTGACCGCGCATGCCCTGGCGGTCTCTTTACGCCAAACCTCACGCCAAACAGCCGGTTTAATGGAAGAAGGCAAACAGGATGAGTGTTGAAGCCCTTGCCCGACCCGATCTTTGGTCCTGCCTTCAGTACCCCGCTCAAGGAATCAATCGTGATCAGCAGATTCGCTTGAATTGCAATGAAAATCCATGGCCTCCTCAGGGTGCGAAGGACGCCCTAATCCATCGTTACCCAGAGAAGCAACCCGCCGAGTTGTTACGTCGCATGGCGGCTTTATTCGAGGTCGAGCCTAATCAGATTTTGGTGACGCGAGGCGCCGACGATGGCATTGATGCATTGCTCCGTTCGTTTTGTTTGCCAGGTGTCGACACCGTCGTGCAATGTTCTCCGGCCTTTGTCATGTACGCATTTTTTGCCCGCTTACAGGCCGTCAAGGTGGTGGATGTGCCGTTGCTGGCCAACGCAGAATTTGAGGTGCCGTTCGACACCTTGGCCGCCCAGCAGGACGCCAAGATTTTCTTTTTCTGTTCCCCCAATAACCCCACCGGTTCGCTGGTCGATTCGCAAAAGATACTAGAATTTGCTGATCGGGTATCGTCTCGTGCGCTCGTCGTCCTGGATGAGGCTTATATTGAATTTGCGGAAACGCCCAGTCTTTGTCTTGCCGCCACACAAACGCAAAATCTGTTGGTGTTGCGAACCTTATCCAAGGCTTGGTCGCTGGCCGGAGCACGGCTGGGTGCGGTGGTAGGAGCGGCGGAAACGATTCGTTACCTACAAGCAACGACCTCACCCTATCCCCTTTCTCGCACGGCGGTTACCACCGCCTGTGACGCGCTGACGCCTGCGGCAATTCAGGAAGCAGGGGCACGCATTGCCGATATCTGTTCCCGCAGAGAGGACTTCGCGCGAGCCATCATGGAGTTTCCGTTTGTGCGGAAAGTCTATCCGAGTGCGGCCAATTTTTTATTGTTGCATGTCGATGACGCGTCTCAACTGGTCGAATTTTGTGGGCAGAGCGGCGTATTGATTCGCAATCAATCCCAGCAACCCGGTTTGCAAGAACACGTGAGAATTTCGATCGGTTCTGCTGCCGAGATGCAACAACTCAGGCAAGTCTTATCACAATACCAGAAAGCGATTCCATGCCCGTGAAACGAAAAATCCTGTTCCTTGACCGCGATGGAACCTTAATTGAAGAGCCTGAGGATTTTCAAATCGATGCCTATGAAAAACTGCGGTTTTTGCCCCACGTGATTCCCGCTTTGTTAGCGTTGCGAGATCATGGTTACGAATTCGTGATGGTCACCAACCAGGATGGTCTGGGTACGGACAGCCATCCCTTGGCAAATTTTGAAGGTCCCCACGAACTGATGATGCGTGTTTTTGAATCTCAGGGCATTTCGTTTGCCGCGGTGCATATTGACCCGTCGTTTCCAACAGAAAAATCTGCCAACCGGAAACCCGAACTGGGGATGGTGCTGGACTACTTAAAATCGGGTGACCTCGATTTGAATCGTAGCTATGTGATTGGCGACCGTGACTCCGATTTAGAATTGGCCCAAAATATGGGAATCGCCGGTTTGAAGGTCGGTCCCGAAGATTTGCGTTGGCCAGAAATCGTCCAGTGCATCACCGAGCAGCCGCGCACGGCGACCGTGATCCGCGAAACCAATGAAACCCAAATTGAGGTGTTGGTGGACTTGGATAGCGCCGACCGTTTTACCGAAATTGAAACGGGCATAGGATTTTTTGATCACATGTTGGAACAGGTGGGCAAGCATGGCGGATTCAGTCTGAAAGTTCGTTGCCAAGGCGATCTGCACATCGACCCGCACCACACCGTGGAAGATGTCGGATTAGCATTCGGGATGGCATTGGACGAGGCCTTGGGAGATCGTTTGGGGATTGGTCGATACGGTTTTCTGTTGGCGATGGATGAAGCGCAGGCCAACGTGGCGATTGATCTGTCGGGTCGACCCGCCTACGTCCAAGTGGGTGCATTCACGACCGATCGCATTGGTGAATTACCGACGGAGATGTTCGAACATTTCTTTCAGTCGTTTTCCCAAATGTTACGGGCGGCGATTCAAATCGAGTTTCGTGGTGACAATAACCACCACATGGCAGAGAGCATGTTCAAAGGGGTGGGCCGAGCCCTGCGACCGGCACTGGCCCGCGCAGGTAACGAGTTACCCTCGACCAAGGGAGTGCTTTGATGAATGCCCCGGAAGTCGCCATCATTGACAGTGGTGGTGCGAACATCAATTCGATCGTGTTCGCCTTGGAACGTTTGGGGTGTACCCCCGTCTTTACTCAGGACTGGGACCAAATCCAAAACGCCTCGCACGTCGTGTTGCCCGGTGTGGGCGCGGCAGCGGCGGCGATGACCCATTTAACGGCACTGGGGTTGGCCGAAAAAATACCCCGGCTGACTCAGCCCGTGTTGGGGATTTGCTTGGGAATGCAGTTGTTATTCGAACGGTCTGAGGAAGGCGATGTCGCTGGCTTGGGAGTGATTCCTGATACGGTGGGCAAGATGTCGCACGCACCGGGGATCACGATTCCTCATATGGGATGGAACCAGAATCAATTCGCACAGGTGCCTGTCGATTCCATGTTTAACGGGATTCCAGATAACGGTTTCGCTTATTTCGTGCACAGTTTTTCAGCGCCCTTGGGACCATGGACGATTGCCAAATGCCGCCATGGTGCATGGTTTAGTTCGATGGTTTGCGTGCGGAATTTTGTTGGTATTCAATTTCACCCGGAACGCTCGGGAGCGTTAGGTAGTGAGTTGTTAAAGAACTTCTTGCAATGGGAATGTGTGAGTCGGGTATGAGTAACGCAAGCACCGGTTTGGCAAAACGCATTATCCCTTGTTTGGACGTGCGCGACGGAAAGGTCGTCAAAGGCGTTCAATTCCGTGAGCATCGCATCGTTGGAGATATCGTCGAATTGAGTATGCGATATCGGGATGCGGGTGCCGATGAACTCGTGCTATACGATATCACGGCTAGTCCGGAATCCCGATTGGTCGATGTCTCCTGGGTAGAACGGATTGCCCGGGTGATTGATATCCCCTTTTGCGTGGCAGGGGGGATTCGCAGCGTCGAAGCGGCACGCCGCGTATTGAATAGTGGCGCAGATAAAATCTCCGTCAATTCCCCGGCGATTCAGAACCCCCAACTGATCCAACAATTGGCCGAGGCTTTTGGTTCTCAATGTGTCGTTGTGGGAATCGATAGCTTGCAGATGAATGGCGATTACCTTGTCAAAAAAATGACCGGGGATCCTGACAAAACAGCCGATGCGGGTCTGCGAACACTTGATTGGGTGGAACAGGTGCAGGCGTTGGGCGCGGGAGAAATTGTTCTGAATTGCATGAACCAGGATGGCGTCCGCCAGGGGTATGACGTACCCCAATTAGCTTTGGTACGGTCGATTTGTCAGATCCCGTTGATTGCATCGGGTGGCGCGGGGCAAGCCTCGCATTTTCGGGACGTCTTTCAACATGCCGAGGTGGATGGCGCCTTGGCAGCGTCGATTTTCCATAACCAAACGTTAGCCATTCCAGACTTAAAAACTTTTTTGACCACAGAATCTATTACGGTGCGAACATGACGGCATTGAAACAGGACTTGGAATCGATCAATTGGAACAAGGGCCAGGATGGGCTGGTTCCGGCGATCGTCCAAGACGCGAATACCGGGGTCGTGCTGATGTTGGCATGGCTGAACCAGGAGTCGGTCCGTCAGACGGTGGAGACCGGTAAGGTCACCTTTTACAGTCGCTCCCGGCAATCTCTGTGGGTCAAAGGTGAAACCTCAGGTAACTATTTGGACCTGGTTTCCTGGCGGCTGGATTGCGATAGCGACACGGTTTTGATCCGCGCAAACCCTCGAGGACCCGCTTGCCATACCGGCGAACCTACCTGTTTTGGAACCCCCGAATCGAGTGAGTTTTCCTTTCTTGGCGATCTGCAACGTGTAATCGAGCAGCGTGCAGCCGCGGATACCCAGTCAAGTTATACCGCGGAGTTATTGCACGGGCCTTTTCACCGAGTGGCACAGAAAGTTGGCGAGGAAGCCGTCGAAACGATTCTCGCAGCGACGAGTCGCGATGACGATGCGATGATCGATGAGGCCGCCGACTTGCTCTTCCATTTGATGGTCATGTTAACGGCAAAGCAAACGAACTTGGCCAAAGTGGTGGAACGCTTGCAAGAGCGACACGAATCTGCGTCAGAGGATTAGGTTTTGGAGGTTTGCAAAAGTTGCTATTTGCACCCAATGATTGATTGTCAATGCAATGCAGTATCCGGGTGGGAGCCCTCCTTTGTCTAGCGAATTGAAATGTTACAATTTCGGTATGAATGATCCGCAAGACCCCATCGTAAACCCGATTGAGAAGCAGAAGAAACGCAGAGCGTCCTAGTCTGGCTGTGGATAAATGTGCAAGCAAACCCTGCCAGATTTGGTGGGTTTTTTTTTGCGAATACTGTTTTGAAAATTGAAATGAAACGGAGAACGAGTATGTCCAGTAACCCCCAAGCGTCGGTGAAGTGCGTTGAGTGCGAAGTCGATCTGTCGCTGCCTCAGGATTGCGTGATCGGCGAGGTCGTTCCGTGTGGCGAATGTGGCTGTGAAATGGAAGTTGCATCATTCAACCGGTGTTGCTCGAACTGGCGCCCGAGATCGAAGAAGATTGGGGCGAGTAATATCGTCAATGGTCTCGGGCGCGACATGCGGCCAAGGGGGCGGTGGCCCAAATGAGCCAAAACCGTTTCGCATGGTAGTGCTCCCGCGATCGATAAACTGCGTTACCCCGCTTTACCCCGCATTACGATATTCCCAAATTAAAGTTTGGCGAAAGCATCGAGTGCCTGTTCGATGTGGGCATCGGTCAATGCCGCGCTGACTTGCACCCGTAATCTGGCTTCGCCCTTTGGTACTACGGGGAAACCGAATCCGATGACCATCACGCCCATCTCAAACAATTTGGCGGATTTTTTGATCGCCTCCGCTTCGTCGCCGATCATGATGGGGATGATCGCGGTCGGCGACGGCGTACAATCGAAACCGCGATCGGCCAAGCCGTCCCTCATCTTTTTTACGTTGCTGTGCAAGCGAGCGACGATGCCGGGGTCATTATCAAGCACCTCAATGGCTTTGCCGGCGCTGTAAGCGACCGTGGCGGGTAAGGCATTTGAAAATAGGCTGGGACGGGCTTTTTGTTCCAAAGCGGAAATCGCGTCTTGAGAAGCCGCCACGTAACCGCCAGCGGCGCCACCTAGGGCCTTGCCAAGCGTGCCGGTGAACACATCCACGCAACTGCCGTCCAAACCAAAATGTTCGTGGGTTCCACGTCCCGTCGAACCTAACACGCCGACGCCATGGGAGTCATCAACGACCAGCATGGCATTGTATTCTTTGCACAGTTCGACCAGCCGGGGCATGTTGGCGATATCGCCTTCCATGCTGAAGACGCCGTCGGTGACAACCCAGCGCACGGCGTGGGATTGGGTTTCCTGAAGCAAGGTCTCCAGTTGCTCCATGTCGCTGTGTTTGTAAACTTTCTTGGTTACCTTTTTACTCATCAATCGCATGCCATCGATGATGCTGGCGTGATTCAATTCGTCGGACAAGATCACGTCCTCTGGCCCGACCAACGTTGGGAATACTGCTTCGTTTGCGTTCCAGCAACTGACGTAACTAAGCGCAGATTCGGTGCCCAGGAAATTGGCAATTGTTTTCTCCAGGTCGCGATGGCATTTAAGGGTTCCACAAATGAAACGGACCGAGGCGGTGCCGGCACCATAATCACGCAAACCTTGAACACCGGCTTCAATGACCTGAGGGTGGTCGGCCAAACCCAAATAGTTATTGCTGCAGAGGACGAGGACTTCCCCTTTGCCTTCGATTTCCACCACCGGTCGCATGGGCGAGGCGATATTGTAGAAGGGTTTTAATTGCCCTGAATCGGTCATCGATTCGATCACATCGTGGGATCTTTCGGCAAAGGCGGTATTCGGCATCTTGGGAGTCCCTGCTCAAATCTGTTTGCGGTGTTTTTTTGCTGGTGCGAGTGATCCAATATTGGAGCTTTTTGAGCACGGTTTGGCAACTCCCAAAGTGACCTCGAGGGGGCTCTCGGCGGCCGAAAAGATTCCTGGTCAGGGAGCGCGGCACGTTGCTCACGATGGTGACCAGGACAACCGTTTAGAATCACCGATTCCTGGCGCAACAGAGATGACCGTTTTCCCCGTATCGGGGGTGCGAACCCAACGATTTATTCGCCGATCTGCAGCACCACTTTGATGGCTTCGCCTTTTTGCATCATCTCGATACCCTGCTCAAACTGATCCATTGGCAGCACATGAGTGATGATTGGATTCAATTGCAGGCGGCCGCTCAGCAGAAATGCTTCCATTTGGTACCAGGTTTCAAAAATCCGTCTCCCGTTGATGCCATGTACCGTGGCGCCCTTAAAGATGATCTCTTGAGACAGGTCGATTTCGATAGGCTTGCCGGGGATACCCAACAGAGCGGCCGTCCCGCCGCCTGCCATGGCAGCAAAGCCCTGTCGAATTCCGTGCGCGTTTCCACTCATTTCCAGCAGCACATCTGCGCCCAATCCAGCCGTTAAGTTTTGTACCTCAGGGATCCAGTCGTCGGTGGCATGGAAGGCGTGATCCGCGCCAATTTCTTTAGCAACTTCCAGTCGATGAGGATCCACATCGGTAACAAAGATCTTGCTGGCTCCCGCCGCTCTAGCGACGGTGACAGCCATCAAACCAATAATTCCCACGCCCGTGATCAACACATTTTTTCCACTGACACCTGCGGTCATTACGGTGTGTACCGCGTTGCCCAAGGGATCAAAGACAGCGGCAACTTTATCGGGGATATCCGCGTGGACTGGCCAGACATTCTTTTCCGGGAATGCCATGTAGCGGGCGAAGCATCCGTCGCGATCGATACCAATGATTTCGCACTCCGTACAGATATGCGCATTGCCGGTGCGGCACGGTCGGCAATTGCCACAATAAATGTGACCTTCTCCGCTAACCCGATCACCGATTTGAAATTTCGTGCATTCGTCTCCTGCCGCTACGATGCTTCCGACAAATTCGTGACCGGTCGTAATACCGATGGGAATACGGTTTTGGCTCCACGGATCCCACTCATAAATGTGTCGATCGGTTCCGCAGATCCCGGCGTGGGTGATTTCGATTAATACATCGTTCGGGCCATAGGTTGGTACGGCAACATCATCCTGCATCCAAAGCCCAGGTTCACTGTGCAATTTCTTAATGGTGCGCATTGTCGTCGCGGTTACAGTACCCATATGCAAATCGGCTTTATTCAGGACAGAAAAAGGGAGGTCGCCGCGGTCAGTTCCTGCAGCGACACTCCCTATGTTAAGACGAATGCCTGTGTAATTCAATTAGTTTAGCGTTTCCTCAGGCGTCTATTCGTTGACGTGGGTCTCCAAGAATCGAGCCAGAAAATGGAAATCGCTGCCAGGTTCGATATGCCGTACCCGGGTAACCAGGGTCGCTGGGTCGACTAAGTTCTCAAACGGTTCGTAATGTAAATCCAATTGACCTGAGACGGTCACCATGACGCCGTCTAGTTGCTCTTCCACTAATGCTCGATAGGCACCGACTCCTAGTTGGCTGCCAAGCATCACGTCGAAAGCATGCGGTTTGGCACAGCGAGATTCGTATCCCAGCTGTAAACCCTTTACCTTTCGCGAGCGACCCGTTTCCGCTTGAAATTCGGTTTCAATCGCCTTGGTAAAGACCTCGCACAAATTGACGTCCGAGATGGAGATGTGACCGTGGTCATCTCGGGGTGCGTCTTTAATCAACTCAAATGGTAGTAGTTCTGCTAAGCCTTCGGCCAAGACGATAACGCCAAATTCTTTTCCCTCATCTTCGCGGGCCAACATTTGTTTGACGATTCGTCCCACCACGCGTTGAATATTCATCACATCGCGATTGACGGCATTACCGGAAGCATCTTCATAGGATTCCGCGGTCAAATAATCACCAATAATATCTTCGACACTGATGACCAGGCTGGCCTCCCCGGCAATGGCCGCTCCATAGGCAAGCCACCCCGCACTGCGACCCATGGTCTCAGCCACAAAGTACGCGTTGCAGGCTTCCGCATCGTGAATCAGGTTGCGAATCTCAGAACCGAGAAATTCGACTGCCGTGAAATAACCGAATGTAAAATCGATTCCGTGATAATCGTTATCGATGGTCTTGGGCAGGTGAACCACCGGGATGCGTTTCTCATCCTCTGGTAGGGTCTCTTGAAACAGCTTGAATTTATTGGCCGTTTTCAAAGTGTCGTCGCCGCCGATGGAAATCAAGGCGTCGACCCCGATTGAACGCAGCGCGTGATAGGTTTTTTGCAGTGGCAGCGCTTTCTCCGGGTTTTGCAAATCAGCTGGGCAGTGGATTTGTTTCCCAGGATTGGCACGAGCGGTACCGATCAGGATGCCCTGTTTGTTTCGTGAACGCGACAAGAATCGGTGGGAGATATTAATGTACTGTTCTGATTCGTGTAATCCGCTGTCGGGGCAGAAATCAATCAGATTTGAGTAACCGTTCTTGATGCCGACCACTTCGACGCCGGCTTTTAAAAACGAAGCTGCGGCTGCCGAGATTACCGCATTGGCGGCCGGTGCGGGGCCACCGGCAAAAAGGATGGCAACTCGCTTAAAATCGTGTTGTTGCTTCGGTGGTGGATTGAGAGTATTGGACATTGGCTCTTGTTATTGAATTACGAATTTTCGCAAATTCTAGAAACGCAAATCATTCACGCCAACCGCGGAATAGTCGACGTATTGCACGTGAATTAACATCCGTCGAACAAGGGTGCTACGAAGATCGTCAAATGCCAAGAATGGGGCCTGATCCCCCCGGTAGTAGGCCTTCAAATTTCAAAAAAAAATCGCTCAATAGGTGCCGGACCAGCGCATACCGCGAAACAGCTAGTGATTCGCGAAGAATTGCGGCTTGGGAGAATTTGAGCGTCTTGCTTACAGCTGGGTACGTTCGACCCATTTGGTATCGACTTTGCCTTCGACAAAATCGTTATGCTGCAGGACTTTGATCTGGAAGGGAGCGGTCGTCGGAATCCCTTTGATACGTAATTCCTTGAGGCAACGGATCATGGTGGCGATCGCCTGTTCCCGCGTCGGTTGATGGACGATCATTTTTCCAATCATGGAATCGTAATGCGGCGGTACGTTGTAACCCGCATGAACGTGCGTATCGAAACGTACTCCCATACCGCCCGGAATACAGATTTCATCGATTCGTCCGGGCATGGGCATGAAGTTTTTGGTGGCATCTTCGGCATTGATGCGGCACTCGATGGCGACCCCGTTGCAGGGGATTTCCTTCTGTTTGAACGGTAATTTTTCGCCGGATGCGACACGGATTTGTTGCTCAATTAAGTCAATTCCGGTGACCATCTCCGAGACGGGGTGTTCCACTTGGATCCGTGCATTTACCTCGATGAAGTAAAAGTTGTGATCCTTGTCCACGATAAATTCCACGGTCCCCGCGTTTTGGTAGTGGGCGTTTTGCACCATTCGCACTGCTGCATCGCAAATTGCCTTGCGAACATGTTTCGGAAGCGTTGGGCCGGGCGCCTCTTCAATCAGCTTTTGGTGGCGACGCTGCGTCGAACAGTCGCGTTCCCATAGATGCACGACGTTGCCGTGGTTATCGGCTAAGACTTGGACCTCAACGTGTCTAGGCAATTCGACGTACTTTTCAATGTACACGTCTGGATTTCCAAATGCCGCCGCAGCTTCCGTCGTCGCTTGCTGCCAAGCTGATTTCAATGAGAGGGCATTGGCGGCGACTCGCATGCCTTTTCCGCCGCCGCCGGCAGTGGCCTTAATGAGTACGGGATAACCAATTTCAGCGGCCACTTTTACCGCTTCTTCTTCACTCGCGATCAAACCTTCACTGCCGGGAACCACGGGTACCTTGGCAGCACGCGCCATCGAGCGGGCAGTGTTTTTGTCGCCCAATTTTTGCATGGCATCCGGAGTTGGGCCGATGAAATCGATGTTGCAATCGCGGCAGACCTCATTGAAATGAGCGTTTTCTGCGAGAAAACCAAACCCTGGGTGCACCGCTTCTACATTACCAATCTCGGCAGCGCTGATGATCTGGTCGATCTTCAGGTAGCTGTCCGCCGATTTGGCACCACCGATGCAAAATTTTTCGTCGGCCAGGTCAAGATAGCGGGCTCCGCGGTCTGCTTCACTGAAAACCGCTACGGTCTCAATGCCCAAATCCATGCAAGTACGCATAATTCGCAAGGCGATCTCGCCGCGATTGGCGATTAAGATTCGGTTATACATGAAAGGGAGACTCGTAAAAGGATAGAATTGTCGCGAGGGCGAGACTCCTGCCGAGTCACGCGGAGTGGCTCGGGTAGAGCCTCGCCCTCCCAAGGTTTTTCGATTGCTGCGGTTTAGTCGGGTATCACTTTGAAAAGTGGTTTACCTACATCCACGGGCTCTTCGTTTTTGACAAGCACTGCAGCGATTTTTCCGGAGATACCCGCCGGGATTTCATTAAACATCTTCATCGCCTCAACCAGGCAGACGACGGTATCGGCGTCAACATGATCACCGACTTTTACAAAGTTAGGAGCATCCGGTTTTGGTCTGGTGTAAAAGGTCCCAACCATCGGACTGTTGATAGCGGTTGTGTTGTCGTCTTCCGCCGGAGCGGCAGCGGCTGCGGGGGCAGCAGCTCCGCCAGTCGCCACGGGCGCGGCCACCGGAGCGGCTACTGCGGGAACGGCATACGTCGGTTCAGCGCCGCGGCGAACTTTGATTCGTTTGGCTTCGTTTCGCAGGTCGATTTCCGACAAGTCGTGTTCTTGCATCAATTCGACCAAATTGCGAAGCCGATCGATGTCGAAGACTTCGCTTTCTGGATTCTTATCGTCCGCCATGTTGTACTCCGATAATGTTAAAAAAGATGAAGCGGAAAGCTTCAACTTTATTCTTGCGTTTAAGTACGCAAGGTAGGTTGTCTTATTTGGTGATCAAAACCCTGGAACCAGGCATTGATCAATTTCTTTGGGGACACTGGTGAGGACTTCAAATCCGTCTTCAGTGACCAATACGTCGTCCTCAATGCGAACGCCGCCCCAGGTTGGCAAGTATATTCCCGGTTCAATGGTTATCACCATACCGGTTTTCAAAACTCCCGTCGCGGTTGGCGTCAGAAAAGGACTTTCGTGGATCTGTAAACCAAATCCATGACCTAAACCATGTCCAAATTTCTTGCCAAAACCGCCATCTTCGATGGTTTTTCGGGCCGCTCGGTCGACATCGACTAATTTGGCACCGTCACGAATCTGCCCAATCGCCGCTAACTGGGCTTGGAGTACCAGATTGTAGACTTTGCGCAATTTCGGCGAGATTTTAGCGGTCACCAAAATACGGGTCAAGTCGCTCGCATAACCCTCATATTGGGCACCCCAGTCGATCAATACAAAGGAGGCGTCGCCGACACGAGTATCCGGGGAGGGTCGCCCGTGCGGTAAGGCACCGTTTTTCCCTACGCCCACGATGGGATCAAAGGCACAGCGAGTGCCCCCAAATGCCCGTATTTGATGTTCCAGGTTGTGGGCGATCTGGATTTCGCTCTGCTGAGCGGTGAGTTGAGAGCGAATCACTGCGAAGCTTCGCTCGGCTATCGCGATCGCTTTTTTGATCGTTTCGAGTTCTGACTTGTCCTTAATCGCTCGTAACTGTTCGATCAAGCCACTGGTGGGAACCGCTGTTATTTGAGGCAGAGCATCGACCAGTTGGTCGTAATTTTGTTTTGTCAGGTTGTGAGTCTCAAGTGCCAGTTTTTTGGCCCCGGCTTTACCCAGCGTGCGTGCGGCAAGTTGCCAGATATTGATTTTCGAATCGCGGCTGATCAAATCCAAGTCAGGACATTCCTGAGCTAGTTGGACGGTGTATCTGGAATCGGTTAGCAGCGATTCGTGTTTGTCGTCGAACCACAGAAAACTGGAATCACCCGTAAAGCCTGTGAGGTACCGAACGTTGATTTCGTTGGTAACCAAAGCTGAATTGGCCCCCGCCGCTTTGTAGAGCTTGCGGAAACTCCTGCGACGTTTCGCGTAGTTAACTAACATGGGATCCGTTCTAAGCCGAGGGAGTTACCGGGTTTTCTAAGCAATCTTTGATGGTCGTCTCCGTGATTTCATTGTCATCGTTCACGTGGACGACCCGTACGCGGTGGGCTGCCAGTTCATCGAAATGAAACTGGCCGTAGCAACAAATGATGACGCGGTCACCCGGATCGACTAACCGAGCTGCCGCTCCGTTGATACAGATATCTCCACTGCCGGCTTGCCCCACGATCGCATAGGTCGATAGTCGGTTTCCGTTGGTAATATTGTAGATGTCCACCAATTCGAACGGGGCAATCTGAGCGGCATCTAACAAAACGGGGTCAATCGAGATGCTGCCCTCGTATTCGAGGTCGGCTTGGGTGACGGTAGCGCGATGAATCTTGGAGCGTAAAAAGGTTCGGAGCATGGTGGCGTACATTGGCTGAGAAATGGGAACGCGATTCATTTTCGGACATCACGCGTTCGCCGGCAAGCCTTAATTCAAGAGCGGAGCGAGACGGCTGAAACACGACCGGTTCCCGGTTTGTGAGACCCTCTCAAACGAAAAATGCCGTCAAACAACGATTTTGCGGGTCCGTTTTTTCGCAGTTACGCCGGGCTGGATGGGACGCCTACGGATACCAGGCTGACTAGCCGTAGAGAATCTCCGACGTGGGCGGTTGGGTGTCATCGGCATCATATTTTTTCAATCCCGTTTTTTGCATGAATAGCAATGTCAGATATTGAGGATTCAAAAAAAGGTACCTCCGCCACAATCGGCGAGGTTCCCGCGACAGTCGGAAAAGCCACTCCAATCCCGCTTTTTGCATAAACGCAGGGGCCTGAGCCAGTTTTCCAGCATGGAAAGCGAATGCCGCACCGACGGCTAAGGTGGGCATCTGAAGTTGCTCCCGGAACTCGTAGGCAAATACCTCTTGTCGAGGGCAGCCCAAGCCAACGAAAGTGACTGCGGCACCGCTGTCGCGAATCTCCTCGATGAGCTCCTGCTTCTCCTGTGTCGTGAGCTTGCGAAACCTGGATGCTTTTTGACCCGCTATTTTCAGGTTAGGGAATTTTTTCCGCAGGTTATCGGTTAGCAGCGAGAGGATTTCCGGGGTACTGCCGTAAAAGAAAACGGGAATATTTGCTTCTGCCGCTGCTTGGCAGACCTCCAGTGTGAGGTCTGGACCATACACGCGATCCCGCAAACGAATCTGATGCAGTAGATTGAGACCCCAGCGGACCGGTTGGCCATCCGGTACGACTAATTCCAGTTGGTTCAAGCGATAGCGGTGTTCTGCATCCAAGACACCGGTCATCACTCCATGCACTGCCAGCGCGGAAACTCCAAAAGAGCGTCGTTGCTGGGCCGCTCCAATGATTTGGTTAACAGCCGCTTCGTAGTCGACTGCGTGGATTTGGACACCCAGCAGATTGTGCCTGCCGCGGTCAATCATCTTGCCGCAATCTCCTGCCAGCGTTCAACATTGGCTTCGTAAATCTCACGCACAATATCGTGGACATTTCGCGTTAATTGCCAATTGGGATAATGTGATTGGAATTTGCTGACGTCACTGACGTACCAGATGTGATCCCCGTTACGATGACTGTCTTCATAGTCAAATTCAAACTCACGTCCAGAAATATCTTGGGTGATCTGTATCGCTTCCAGCATGCTGCAATGGCTGAAGCGACTGCCTCCAATGTTGTAAACCTCGCCACAGCGAGGCGCTTGAAAAAATTGATCAAAGGCACAAATGAGGTCGTGACTGTGGATGTTATCGCGAACCTGTTTGCCTTGGTAACCAAAAATGGTGTAAGGCGTTTGTGTGACGGCGCATTTGACCAAGTAAGCCAGGAACCCATGAAGCTGTGTTCCGCTGTGGTTGGGACCCGTCAAGCAGCCGCCACGAAAGGTGGCGGTTTGCATACCAAAATATCGTCCGTACTCTTGCACCAGAATGTCGGCAGCGACCTTGGAAGCTCCGAACAGGCTGTGCAGGCTTTGGTCGATGGAAAAGTTTTCCTGAATCCCCTGGTAGTGTTCGTGGTCAGATTCAATTTCCCAACGCGTTTCCATTTCAACTAGCGGCAAACGGTTCGGCGAATCGCCATAAACTTTGTTGGTTGAGGTGAAAATAAATACCGCGTCAGCCGCGTATCGCCGGGTCATTTCCAGCAAATTAAGCGTGCCGTTGGCGTTTACCGTAAAATCGACCAATGGAGCTTTGGCAGCCCAATCATGGGACGGTTGTGCCGCAGCATGAATGACCAGTTTTATGTCGTCACCGTACTCGGCAAAAATATTTTTTATGAGTAATTCGTCCCGAATATCCCCATCGACGTGCTGGTACTGGGCGCCGAGAGATTCCTGAAGGCTTTGAGCTTGCCAATGAGTCGAGGCGTCTTCTCCAAAAAACTCGCGCCGCATGTCATTGTCAATGCCAACGACCATCAGGCCTTGGGCCGCGAAATATCGGGCGGCTTCCGAACCGATCAGGCCCGCGGAACCGGTAATTACAGCGATGCTCATAGCTTCAAGTTTCGTACAACGGAAATGCCAATCGGGAAGATGAGTGGGACGGCAAGGAGGCGGCAGTTTTCGCCCGTAGATGGCAGCGTTCCCCCGAGCGATGTCTCATGGATCCATTCTGCTCGGAAACAAAAAAGGGTCAACTGATTGTTGAATAATCCCGAGCTTTTGACGGTTAAACTGACTGTGACGGTACTTTGCTGGGATGTTTCTCCGGTACCCGCAGGTCGGGTTAATGGTGCGGATGGCAGCAAACGGTTAAAACGTGGGTGGCAGAATCTGATTTAAGAAGTTTTGGGGTGCAGGCAGACATGAAAAAGAAATTTTTGCTTATCGCAACGATCTCGATTTGGGGAGCGTTGGCAGGTGGTTACGTTGCGGGACAGGAATCGAGAAACGGTCAGAATGCGATTCCCGACGAGAGGACAGAATACAAAGGCCGCGTGATTGCACGCACGATGCACTTTACCGGTGCGGAGTGGCTGATTCGCGAAGAGCGGGAAAATGAAGAACGCTGCTCCATGCTGTTGACCAATTTGGGAATTAAACCCGGGGATGTGATTTGCGATATGGGCTGTGGGAATGGGTTTTACGCCCTGCAAATGGCCCAGCTTATCGGCGAAAAAGGGCGCGTGATCGGCGTCGATGTACAACCCGAAATGCTGGAATTATTAAGACGCCGTATGGAAAAAGAGGGCATTGAAAATGTAACGCCCGTATTGGGCTCCTACCACGATCCGAGATTACCGCCGGAAAGCTGCGATTTAATTCTGTTGGTCGATGTGTATCATGAGTTCTCTTATCCGGAATTAATGTTGTCGGCTATGCGGAAAGCGCTCAAACCCAAAGGCAGAATTGCCCTGGTGGAATACCGCGAAGAGGACCCTCGGGTGCCGATCAAAGCTCTGCATAAAATGAGTAAAAAACAGATCCTGAGAGAATACAAACCAAACGGCTTTCGGCTCGTTGGGGAATTCGACGAATTGCCTTGGCAACACGTTATGTTTTTTGAGAAAGATGAATAAGCTAATCCAGCCTCGTGGCATCTGATTTTGAGACGGCCGTGCAGAGCCTTGTAGCGGTGGTAATTCTCCAAGAGTATCATCAGGGGCTTGGAAGCCTTGATGGCGGACGCCCCAAACCGGTTTACGGTCTTTCTCCAATCCTCAATACGATTACATCCCCTCGCTGAGTCAATGCAATTACCGAAATGGCGAAGCCAAATCGCTGAGTATCCGTTTGAAAGCCACTTTGTTGATGTGGGTGGCTATCAAATGCATTACATCGATGAGGGCCAAGGTCGACCCATCCTAATGGTGCACGGTAATCCCACCTGGTCATTTTACTATCGGCATCTGGTCTCGGCGTTTGCCGGCACCAACCGGGCGCTGGCCGTCGATCATATCGGTTGTGGGTTGAGTGAAAAACCTCGGGATTTGGCATATACCCTGGAGCAACGGATTGAGCACCTGGCACGTTTGGTGCGGGAACTGGATTTGCGTGATATCAGTCTTTTGGTTCACGATTGGGGTGGGGCGATCGGTTTGGGAGCGGCACTCACCGACTTGGATCGCTATCGTGATTTCGTCATCTTTAATACCGGTGCTTTTCCTCCGCCCTTCTTTCCACTGAGGATTCGTGCCTGCCGGATACCTCTGCTCGGTAAGATTGCACTGCAGGGATTCAATCTGTTTGCGAAAGCTGCGATCAGCCAAGCTACCGAGCAACCGGGTGGGCTCACTGAGCCCGTGAAAACGGGCTTGTTGGCACCCTACGACAACTGGGCCAATCGCCGCGCGATTTACGAATTCGTCAAAGATATTCCGACCCGTGAAAATCAAGCGACCTGGAAAAAACTGGCCTCCATTGAATCCGGGTTAGCGCGTTTGCATGATCGGCCGGTGAAGTTGATTTGGGGCATGAAAGATTGGTGCTTTCGCCCGGAGTGTCTGGTAAAGTTTCGAGAGTTGATTCCTCATGCTGAGGTCTGTGAATTTTCCGATGCTGGCCATTACGTGATCGAAGATAAGACGGAAAGCGTCATCGAAGAAGTTAAAAATTTTCTCGCCGGCTAAATTTTCTCGTCCCCTAGTTACCAATGAATTCTCAAGCATGGTCTATCGGGCAATGGGTCACCACGGCGTGTACTCTTGAAGTTAGTATTCCCAAGCCCGGAAATGTTCACCGCAGCGCCGATTTTTCGAATACTTGTTTTCAAGACTTCTTACTTAGCGCGATTGCGATCGGCCCAGTATTTGATGAAATCCCTACGCTATCCTTGGGTTCTGCGATTCTGCGGGCCGTGGAATCCACGCTTCAGGTTGTCAATCAAAACACTAACCTGGGGATGATTCTTTTATTAGCGCCGCTGGCTGCCGCCACCAAGGCCTCGCCGGGAACCCTCTCCAGCCAGTCGATTCGAGGATACCTGGAAAATACGACGGCGGACGATTGCCAGGCCATCTATCGAGCCATTGCCATGTGCCAGCCAGGTGGTATGGGGAACGTTTCAAAGTTTGACGTTCAACATGGTGAGGCGCCTGGGCACATCCTTGAGGCGATGCGTTTGGCGGAAACGAGAGATATGATCGCGCGGCAATATGTGAATGGTTTTGCAGAGGTTTTGCATTTTGTCTGGCCAGAGATTCGCAAGTGTCTAACGGCGGGTAAATCGTTAGTCGAGGCTGTCATTCAAGCCCATTTAAGGACGATGCACCAATACCCCGACAGTTTGATCGCGCGGAAAAATGGCACGGCACTGGCGTTGGAAAGTGCCGCCATGGCCGGGCATGTGTTATCTTCGGGAGAGGTGGGGGAATCTGCTTGGTTAAAGGCCGTAGCCGATTTTGATTTTTGGCTGCGAGCAGACGGCAATCGCCGTAATCCTGGTACTACCGCCGATTTGATTGCCGCGGCAATTTTTGTGGGTTTGGTTAATGATGAGATTGATTTAACGAGGGCATGGCGTTGACAAAACACTTTGAAGTTTCTGTGGAAAAAGAATCGCTGATTTTCAGCGCCGCGCATTTTATCACCTTTGGCCAGGATCCAGTGATTTGTGAGGCGATTCATGGGCACAACTATCGCGTGGCTTGCGAGGTGCAAGGTGCGTTAGACGAACACGCATGTGTCATCGATTTTATTTGGCTCAGAGATCAATTGTCGGTGATCACCTCACAACTGGACCATCATGTCTTGTTGCCCACGCAACATCCACAAATAAAGGTAAGCACCGCTGACGGGCATTGCGAAGTACAGTTTGACGAGCGGAGGTGGGTTTTTCCTGAAAGCGAGGTGGTTCTTTTACCGGTCGATAATACGACCGCAGAACGCATAGCAGAATGGATTGGGGACCAATTGATGGAGGCGCTGAAAACACTTGAGACAAGTGCGCTTACTCGTTTACGAATTGGTGTCGATGAAAACGAAGGCCAGTGGGCGTGGTGTGTTTGGCAGTGGTGAAATACCCGCCACGGCAGATTCCCATTCCCTCACGAAAACGAGACCGCTGACGGAGCCATTGCTCGTGTTTTATAACAATCGTGACGGTCGGGGGGGTTGAGGCGAAGTGAATTCGGTTTGCCAAACCGCATCACCAAATTGGTATGAATGAGCTTGGCTCTGCAATCTAGATTTCAAGGAACGTTTGTCATTCGCTCCTTTTTTCGTGTTCGACGTCATGAACCAGCCAATCGCTTTGGGCAAATCCAAACACGCAGGCTCTGCTTCTTCCCGTCAGGCGATACCGCGGGTATTACACCTGATCAATGGTGAACACTTCTCGGGTGCTGAGCGAGTGCAGGATTTGTTGGGGATGACGTTACCGGACATCGGATACGATGTCGGCTTTGCCTGTCTCAAGCCACGGCTGTTTCCTGAAAAACGGCAATCCGAGAATGAGCTGTTTGAAACACCGATGCGGTCCAAGTTGGACTTCAAGACGATCCGAAAAATCTCCCACGAAGCAAGACAAGGTCGTTTTGAGATTTTGCATGCCCATACACCTCGGACGTTGATGGCAGGCAGTCTCATTAAACGAAAATTAGGACTACCGCTCATTTATCATGTGCACAGTCCCGTGGGACATGATTCCACCCGGTCTTTTGCTAATCGTATCAATCGATTTGTGGAGTCGTGGTCGGCTAGACAGGTCGATCATTTCATTTGTGTATCCGACAGTATTCGTGATTACATGCTATCCATCGGGCACCCTGCTGAAAAATTGACTACCGTCCCTAATGGTGTTTCCGTGGTAAATGGAACGCCAGAACGAGTGGCGCCATCCCAAGTCTGGACGCTAGGTACGACTGCGTTGTTTCGACCACGCAAAGGTACGGAGGTGCTTTTGCAGGCGTTGGCAATTTTGCGGGAGCGTCAATACGACGTTCGACTGTTGGCGGTGGGACCTTTTGAAACGCCCGATTATGAGTCGAAAATTCAAAAGTTGGTGAGCGAACTGGGGCTTGCCGACGCGATCGAGTGGACAGGATTCGTAAGTGATGTCGCTCAGCAATTTCAGCGAATGGATGCCTTTGTGTTGCCTAGCCTTTTTGGTGAGGGACTACCGATGGTGATCCTCGAGGCTATGGCGTTGGGCACACCGGTAATTTCGGCCGAAGTCGAAGGCGTCAACCAAGCGATTCGGGGTGGCACGGATGGCCTAATTTTTCGACCCGGAGATGCTAACGCATTAGCGGATTGCGTCGTCGATTTGATCGAGAAGAGATACGATTGGCAGGCTTTACGTCAGTCCGCCCTGGACCGTCAACGCACTCAGTTTTCGGATGTCAGCATGGCTCACGGGGTGGCAGAGGTTTATCAGAACCTACTCAGTGAACAACGAGCGTGAAGCTTCAGTGAGATTGTGTGCAGGTAACGCAGATAGCGTTACGCCGCGCGGCGAATACTCGCCGGTGCCACTTTAACGCTCGGTTTCGATTTTCGCGCTAGCGACAATTGCGTGGTTTGCTCCGCCATGCGGATTAAATGGTCCGTGTATTTGTCGAAACAAAATTCGTCATAAACCTTTTTGTAAGCCACAGCGCGAATGTTATCGGCAATTGCCTGATTGGTGGCTAACAGCAGGATGCGTTCGCACATCGTTTCGTAATCAGCATAGGGTACGACCAAGCCGGCACCTTGGCTAAGGCATTGGGTGGCTCCACCAGAGGAATCAAATGAAATCACCGGCAGTTTGGCTGCCATGGCCTCATGAATCACACATGGGAATGGATCGACTCGGGAGGTGAGTACAAATACATCTGAACCGGCAAACCAGGGCTGCACATCCTCGCGCTCACCGATGAAATGAACGTTATGAAATATTTTGGACTTTTCCACATCGAGCATCGCGTAATGGTAAGGCGTGTGTGCCCAGCGATCTCCTTCGCCAAGCCAGACAAAATGCACGGGTCGGGAAATTTTGTTTTTTCGTAATAGGGTCCGAGCCACACCGCAATAATGGTCGATGCCTTTCCGCAGATCGAGCGTACCGCATCCCAAAACAATATAGGCATCTTGCGGCAATTTTAGTTCTTGGCGAATTTGCCTACGCACACGTTCCCGATCAATATCTTGAGCGAATTCAGGATTCAGCAGGCCTTGCGGTACCACTGAACACTTGCCCTCAGGCAAGCTTAGTTTTTCGTGCGTTGAGTCGTGTACCACATCGACCGGAAAAATGATTCGTTCCGAGCAGTCATAGACTTTTTGGTAATCTTCCACTTCGTAGGACGAAGGCAATTCATGAATTAAAAAGACAACAGGGATGCCCTGCTTTTGCAATTCGTAAGCCACAAATCGCGATTCCATGGAATTGCAAATTGCCAGGACAGGCGGATTGTCTTTATGTCGCAGGCATATTTTGCGGACAAGACGACTTAATTCTTCGGTGGATTCACGCGGTAAATTCAGGCAGTCGACCTCAGAGTAGCGGCCAAATTCTTCAGCCAAAAATCCACCGCTATGCAGAATGGACTGCAGGTTCAGGTCCGTCTTTTCCTGAAATTGGCGAACGATATTGAGGATGATTTTGGGAGCGCCTGTGCGCGTCGCCTCGTGCGACACAAAAAGTACGCGAGGAGCGTCGGGGGACTGTGTGCCAGAGTGCAGGGACAGTGTTGGCGCAGAGCTAATACGTTGGTGTCTACTTTGTCGAAATCTTTTCAACAGGCCCACTTGAACTTCCTTGTTCCATCACGCCAAAAAGGATTGCTTGCGAGATTTTCGAAGATATCAGATTTGCATCATTTCGTGAAATAGCAGACAGCAAGATTTTTCGTTCAAGCGCTTTTTGCGAAAAGGAACTTGAATTTCTCCGAGGAATCGGCCGCGTCTGCGGGAGTGCTATCACTTACCACTTTTCCGCCTTCCATGACGATGACCCGATCGGCCATATCCACGGTGGAGAGTCGGTGAGTGATAATGATCGTGGTACGTGACTTGATAAATGGAGCCAAGGAATCATGCAGCAATCGTTCGGTATGACCGTCTAGCTGGCTGGTGGCTTCGTCGAGGATCAATATTTGGGGGTCGGCGACTATCGCTCTGGCTAAAATTACCCGCTGGCGTTGTCCGGCTGAGAGCTGCTTACCGCCCTCCCCGACCTGCGTTTCAAACCCTTGTCCGAGTTGGTCGATGAATTGATCCACGCGTGCCATGCGAGCTGCGGCCATCACCTGTTCACGATCGGGGTGGCGGGTACCGTAGGCGATGTTTTCGTATATGGTGCCTTGGAATAATGCCGAGTCTTGAGTAACCCAAGCGATTTGACGTCTGAGTTTTTTCGGGTTGGATTCTTTAATATCCACACCATCGATTAAAATGCGGCCCACGTGGGGGTCGTAGAATCTCGCCAACAGATTTACTAGAGTCGATTTTCCGGAGCCGTTTTCGCCAACAATAACCAATGTTTGGCCGTGAGGGATTTTGAAGGAAACGTTTTTAACCACCGGTTGATGGGGTGTGTAAGCGAATAGAACGTTATCAAATTCAATCTCTTCCGCGTGGAGTGGAATGGGCGTGGGGTTCTCCGGGGCCGTGACTTTGGATTCGACATCGTAGCAATTGTTTAATGCTTCGCATGCCGTTCCTCCACGAACAAGCACATTGATGATCTCGCTCATTTTGCGCGCCGGGTCACTGGCGCCGGCTAGCATGCCATAAAATAACATTAACTCGCCAGGCGATAGCGGACGCTCACTAATGGTGAATCCAAAAAGAGTCTGCGAACCGGAGAGGGTCAACCAGGCGCCGGCGAGAATGGAAACGGCGATCGCAACGATGCCCAGTAATTCGGTGGTGGGACGCAGGAGTGCGTCGTAAAATCGCATGCGCATCGCCATGCGATACAGCATTCCCGAGTTGCTCTTAAAGCGTTTTCGTTCGGTGCTTTCCTGATTAAAAATGCGTACGGTCTTGATCGAACCGAACGTCTCGATGAGCGTCTCGAAAATGTCAGCCATTCCCTCCACCTCTTTACGCGTCGCATTCTTCATGCCTCGCGATACCCGGTGGACCAAGATGGCACCAAATGGCACCACCGTCAGCGAAATCAACAACAGTGGAAATGAAATCCAAGCCGCAATTGACAGGCAAGTGATCATTTTTAATGGCTCGCGAATCGACTTGCCATAAAACATGGTCAAGGCACCACTGACTAGCATCATGTTGTGCGCCAGATGGGTCATCATGTTGGAAGTGCCAATACGATCGATACGTAGTTGGTCCAACTCCATGGCTTTTCGGTAGTAGATTCGCCTCATATCCATCACGGTGCCGTTGGCCACCCGAGCGACGCACAGGCAGCTGAGGATAAGGAAGACCCCCTTGATGGCAGTCGCGATGACCAGAAATGTCATGGCTGCCAATAAACTACCGAATGGCGTGGCGGGAGCGTAACGTTCAATCGTTGGCTGCCAGGCACCAAACCACTCGACGGCCTTGGTTTCCGCTAAAAGAAAATCTTGTTTTTTGGCTAGCTCGGCTTGGATAGGTGTGGCAGAGCGCTTGTCAGAATCATCGAGCTCAACCTGTAAATCGGCAACTTCTTGCTGAAGTTTATCTCGCCGGTTCTCGGCTTCCTCAAGTTCTTCGGTAACCCATTCCGGAAATGTCTTTCTTTCGAAAACGGTCTCTACCAAAGGAAAGACTGTCGTGATGCTCGCACTCCAAAGCATGGCCACCATTAATGAGCAAGTGACGGCTCCGGCTATCGACCAGCGATACCGCAGCGATTGCTTGAGTGCGCTGAGGAAATGAAACATATTTGAGCAAAAAGAAACTAGGCCGCGTTTTGATTCGCGAATGTTGGCGCGTTTGCGAGGAGCCGTCAACTTCAATACACGCCAAGAATGCTAGCGGTTACGCGATGGCCTGGGATTAACGGTCACCGCCGGGACGCCAACTAACCCACGTCAAGCGAATGTTTCAAACGGCCCATGGCACTGGAGATGCTCGTTTGGCGGGTTCGTAATTGAATCGCTTCGTCGGACTTCAACAGCCCGTTGATCTTCTTTTCTGCAGCAACAACCGTGCTGTGGCTGCGACCGCCATAGAATTTGCCAATTTCGGCAAGTCCTGCGGAGGTGTATTTGCGTGAAAGCCACATCGCCAACATGCGAGCCGTACTAATTCGTTTAATACGTTTGCTGCTTTTGAGCTCGCTGGAATCGACACCACAAATATCGCATACGACGCGTTCGATTTTGGCCAGGGAGACGATCGGACTTTGCGTGTGAAAAAGATCCGCCAAGCATTGTTCGGCGGCGCTGGTATCCAGCGTATAATTGCACACCATGGTCATCGCTTTTAATCGATTCACCGCACCCGACAATAACCTGACGTCCCGGCCGATACGCTCCGCGATGATACGCTCCACGTCTGGGCGTAGATCTAATTTTCGCGAGGTTGCCAAGTGCCGAACGATTTCGATGCGACCATCGAGGTCAGGATAGCGAATTGGGCAGGTGAGACCTGCTGATAACCTTGTGAAAAGCGTGTCTTCCGCAAATCGCAATTCGGCCACGGGACGATCGGAAGTGATCACAATTTGTTTCCCGGTCCGCATCAAAGTTTCCAAAGTGTTCTGGAATTCAATGATGGTGGCTTGTTTCCCCGCAAGAAACTGGATGTCATCCATGGCCAGTAAATCGAGGTTGCGAAACTTACTGCGAAAATCCGTGAGTCGTCGATTTTGCAAAGCATCAATGAAGCTGGATGTAAACTGTTCCGCTGTAATATTGACGCAACGCCGAAATTGTCGGGTTTGGCGGGCCCGGGATACCATCGCAGTGACTAAATGAGATTTGCCGCAACCCACCGGTCCGTGTAAGACCAAGGGATTGAATTTACCGGGTTCAGCAAACAGTTCCTGGATTGCTGTTTCCAACAACAGGTTCTTTTTTCCGAATTGAAAAGTGTCGAGGCTTTGAGATTCTTGAGGACTACGCCCTGTCAACAAGGGCATCTCATGTCCTGTATCGTGACGTCGCGTGTTGCGGCGGCGATTAGGTTTAGGCGTTTGACGCGAATCGCTGAGTGGCATCGCCTGCATGCCCGCTTCCGCTAATTGGTCATCAGAAAATAATGCATGTTGTCTGGCAGAAGCGGTTTCTTCCGTATGCACGATGAATCGCAGGCCAACGCGATTCCCCAGTACCGCTTCCGTTGATTCGCGAAGCGGCTTTTGGAATTGTTGCTGAATGAACTTCAACGATAGCTCATCGCCTGCCGAAACGAGCAATTGCCCATCTTCAAAAGCAAGCGAATGGTCTTCGCTGAACCACAAATCGAATCGGTCTTCGCCGATTGATTCTTTCAGTTGCCAAGCAATGGCTTGTCGAATTTCCTTAAGGGACCGGGTCACTTCCTGGCACTTCCTGTGTGCGCATACGACGACCCCATTTGGTGTTGGCGAAAATGGCCAACTGCGTTGGGCGTGATGTCCAGAACAACTGAGACGGCGTATGATTTTCGAACAAAAAATTTATCGAAACGTCGCGGAAGTTCGTTCTCTTGAAAAATCATTTTTTCGATAGAGATCTAAACTTGTCGCGAGGGAGGCCAGTGTAAGGTTGCTAGCAAGGTTGTCAAACCACCTGAATCGAATTTTGAGCAGAAAAAATCACAGCCTGTTTTTTCCTGCTGTATAGGCCCAATGATCGACAAAGAGCGCCAAGAAAACAAACCTACCCATGCCTCGAAACTTAGGTAGGTGGGGGATAACTTGTCAATGAAAAAAAGTCCCGAGTGGTGATCTTTCAAGAGTGGCCCCGATGCTAGGTTAGGGCATCTTTTCCATCGCAGTCAGGATGTTTTGGGTGTTTTGGCTAATCTCGAGGTTTCCGGATGGATTGGTGATTTCGAAAAGCACAATGAGTTTTTCGTTCGGGAGTTCTTTCTGAGTAACGGGAGGATGGTCCAGCCGCAAAGCACCTTTGGTGCGGCCCCAGCTTTTCTTGGTGAATAGACCCGCCCCGTTTGATTTTTCCCGTTTGTAACCCTGTTGCTGTGCGAAATTAACCAGATCTGATGCATCGCCCGTACGACCGCGAAAACCAATCCGCTGTACTTGTTGGTTACTGTCAATGAAATAAGTCAGCGATCCGTGAATATCCTGGGGTCTCGGGCCACTGACTAATGGCACCCGCATGCCCGTCAGGTTATTTTCCGTGGGGAAAGTCGAAACGCGGGGCCAACGATTTTTGATCCAGTCGGGCGATACGTCGAAACGCAGGAACTCGTCCATGCTGAGAAAGGCGTAGTAGACAGGCTCGGAGACCGCACTGCTGGGGGGCGGAGTTGCTACGTTATTGCCGCTAACAGATACCGCAGGTGAGTAATTGTTAGGACTGCTGGCGAATTGATAGGGTGTACTGGCACCGGTGGCGCCGGTAAAAACCGAATTGTTGGATCCGTCGTTGGCGTCGGGTGCTGGATTGGAGAAACCCCAAATACCCTGATTTCCATCCAGCCCGTTTTCTGGATTATCGGGCTTAATCAGGAATGGCGCACTGACGATCAGGCCGACGAGCCCAAATAGAAAGATCGTTTTAAATTTCATGGTACTCACTGCACTCTCGAGGACCGGGGGTTGGGGGCAATAGGGCGAGACCTTTTGTATTCGGGTAACCAAGCTAGTGATTTACATTCAAAATATATTATTCGGGCGTTGACGTTTGGCTCATTTCTAGGGCTTGTTTTTGGCAAACTAGGGCGTGTTAATTCCTCTTCATCCGGTTAAAACAAGTTGATCGTCACGACCGGTTCGACAGTATTTCGTCCCTCGCAAAAGCAGTAAATGAATTGAAAGACTCTGAGATGTCGGAACTCGAAGACTGGCGCTGGTTGGTCGAGGAGACTACTCAGGCGTGGTTCCAGAAACTCGCCGCAAGAGATGCTGACGCCTTGGCCGATCTTAAGTTCTTAAGAAAGCAGGGGCTTTCCTCTCAGCGTTGTCGCCTGTTGTTGGAACAGGCGACGCTTAGGCCGTTAGGGAGCCGTAAATTTGAACGAGCGGGCTCCATGTTTTTCCGTCGCCAGTTGTTGGAGCAAGCAACCGGTGAGAATTTGGCCCGTTACAAAGCCCAGCGATATGTCGAGGCGAAACAGGTGGCGGATTTGTGTTGCGGTTTGGGGGGTGACTTAATGGCGTTGGCCAAGGTGGCCGAAGCGACTGGTGTGGATGCTGACCCAGTCACCTGTTTGTTAGCCGCCGAAAATTCGCGTCTCAATTCTGCCAAGGTGCAGGTCGTAACGGCACTCGCCGAATCTCATAAGCTCGATCCTTGCTGTTGGGTTCACATCGATCCGGATCGCCGCGCGGCCGAACGTCGGACTACGAACTTGGACTATTTTTCACCCACGGCGCAATTTCTTGAACAGTTGGTTCAAAGACACCCTCACTGTGGCATAAAGTTAGCTCCCGCAACCCGTTTGCCAGCGCATTGGCGTCCTGACGAAATCCAGTGGTTGGGAGATCGTAAGGAGTGCAAACAGCAGATTGCCTGGTTCGGAGGAACGGCAATTCATCGAGGCGCTCGATCGGCAACTGCGATTGATCAACAGGGTAACGTGATTTTTGATTATCTCGAAAAGGCGGGAGGCGGCAGAGCATTAGCACCTCGGTTGGATGACTTTTTGTACGAGCCTCATCCGACGTTGATCGCAGGAAGATTGGTCGATTCCCTTGCTAATGAATGTCGTCTAAAGCGGTTGACCGAAGATGTCGCCTATCTGACGGGTGGAGATCATTTTCACCCGGCACTGCAGCGTTTTGAGGTTTTAGAAAAGTGCCGAGCGGATCTCCGAGAAGTGGAGAATGTCTTAAAAAAGCATCATGCCGGTAGCTTGGAAATAAAGAAACGTGGAGTCGAGCAGGATTTAATGGATCGGTTTGTTAAAATAAGGTTACAGGGAGACCGCCCTTTAGTCTTGGTGTTGACTCGTTTGCTGCACCAGTATGTTGCCATCATTTGTCGTCGTTGCGAGGCGTAACTAGAACCGTAATGCCAGAGCAGAATTTTTTATCGACTTCCGAGGAAGCCAGGACGCGGTTTCCGATTCCGGCTTGGTGGTGGCTGCTGATCGGTTTGGCACTTATTTCACGTATGTACGTGGTAGCGCAAGATGAGGTCGTGTCTGGCGAATACGATTCTTTTTTTTATGCCCAGATTGCGGACAGCTACTACTCGGTTGACGATCCATTTTCAATTCTTCCGTTGCATCGGCCCGGCTTACCCATCCTGGCAGGTGCTGCTGCGACGTTTGGTATTCCTTACAAGCTTTTCCTCGATTTGCTTTTGGGGTTTGCTGCTACATTGGCCGGCATCAGTTTTTATCGTCTGACAAAATCTGACTGGTTGAGTCTGTTGATGGCCATATTGATTCTGTGGAATCCCTATTTCATATATCAATCGTGGGTCTTGATGACTGAACCATTGATCACAATTATTTTATTATTGTTGTTGATCTCCTCGATCCCCTTCGTCTGCCGACCTTTTTCCGAATGGTCCATTGCGATGACAGTGATGACCGGGATCGTCACTGCCGCTTACCTGTTGGTGCGCAATGAAATGCCTATCCTCTTGGGTTTCTATGCGGTTTTAATGCTGTTGATTGTGGTTCGTTGGCGGCGAGATTTCAATTTTGAGATATTTAAGCGCAAGCGAAGCTGGAAGCTGGTGTTATTTTTCTTGCCGTTGCTGATGGCATGGTCGGCGGAACGCGCGGTGAAGGCCTACCACGATTACCGGTTTGGCGTTCCCGCGATGTGCGTCACTGAGGCAGATGGTTTTATGGATTTGATGAATGCGCTCTATTCCATCGAACCCACCACCTACACCCGTTTTGTTCCTGTCCCGTGCCAGAGTCTTGAGTTGGCCTGTCAGCACAGTCCGGTCATGGAGAACCGGCGGGACTTTTTTATGGATTCCTCGCGTGGTGCGTTTCAAAGCGCAAACCAGAATTTAGGATTACAGGGCGAGGTCGGAACATGGTTGAATTGGCATATCATTGATTGTTTCGGGGGTGTCGATCGAAATTCCAACCATCAAATGCGTATCGCGGCAAGGCAGATTCGAAACGCGCAAAATCGGGGTCAATTGAAAAGGCGGAATGCGCGTTTTCCAGTTGAGCCGCTGTGGGGAAGTTGGCTACCCGATCTACCCTATGAATTTTGCGAAAGCCTGCTTCACAGCAGCTCCATAAAATTTAATCCGACCGTTGTTGAAAAACAGACGCCACAGCACCAGGAAAACTCGGTGGCGGACGGCATATTTAATCAAGGTTTGCTACGACGCTCGGGAGCGGGCTTCAGTGAGTCTCTGTTTTTAAGCATGGTATGCCGGACTGACGAAACGACAGTGACGCGGGTGAGCCTTTTGACAGAAGACCAGAAGTTAATTTCAGAAGTGCCTGTTAAAAAGCGGAAGGATGGATTTTCCGTGGTGAATTTATCGCTGAGTGACATGGAAAATTTCGATATTCGGCAACCATCTTATTTGCGTCTCGTTCGCGAAGATTCCGGCGAGCGATTTTCAAATCTCATGAAATTGCCACGCGCGGCGCGGTTGCTTGATTGCAACTTCCAATTTGGGAATGCAGTCGAAACGGAAGCTCAGGAAGCTTGGGTCGTTTCCGTAAGGCGGTACGCCCCACAGATCGGTTTACGGGAGACCATAAAAGTTTTCCTCAAGGATTGGCGGTGGCTGGCGATATTGCTGTTGGGCGCTGCCGCTTTCGTTGGAGGGCTGTGTAAACCGATTTCACGACAACGCCTACAGGATCTGGGATGTGTGGTTATGTTGGGTGCGTGTCTCGTGTTGGGACGCAGCCTGTTCTACAGCCTGATTCATGTGTGGTTGGCGTGGGGCGCTCACCGCTATGTCCAACCCAATATTCTGGTAACGCTATTTACTTTAAGCGGACTCTGTTTTTTCTTGGGCAGTTGGCTTGTGCTGCGAAAACAGGGTCGGCAATTGATCAGCTTGAATGAAAGTTCTGAAGGGTCGCCAGGACCTGTGGCTCAGGCTTGAATTTTTCGAATCGATAGAATCGATAGAAAGAAACTGGAGAAGCAAATTTGCGCGCCCATGGCGATACAAAGTGATGAAAGAATCACCAGCCTCATGGTTTGCTGCGGATCCAAATCCCCCCAACCGGTCTGGGACCAGCGGTACAGCGATATGAGTGTAGCCGCGAACCCGCATAAAAGTAAAAAACAGCCAATGACTAATCCAGTCTCAAGTTTCAACCAGCGACCCAGTTGCTTCATCATCGGATCACCCGGGACCAGCCCCTCGTTGACCGCATAATGGTTGGTGTAAACCGCAAATAAAATGGCCTGAAAGCCCGTTAAAACCATGACGGATGAATAGACCATAGTGTGGATATCGAGAACAACGGCACCCATTGAGAAGGGGCTCGTAGATAAAAGGAGCACCAGCAATAAACCCATCGCCATCAAAAGGAATCCGGGATAAAGAAAGAGCCATCGGGGGCTGTACATCAACAGAAAACGTAGATGCCGCCAGCCGTCACGCCAGCTCCGCAAGTGGGGCGCACGCGTTCTTCCGTCTGGGGAAAGGGTCGTCGGAACTTCTACAATTTTCATACCCATCAAGGTTGCCTTGACGACCATCTCACTGGCGAATTCCATGCCCGACGTCTGCAATTCCATGCGCAGGGCTGCCTGTTTGGTGAATCCTCGTAAACCGCAGTGGAAATCACGAATTCCGCTGCGGAAGAAAAGTCGACCTAAAAAACTCAGCACAGGATTGCCCAGGAAACGATGTAGGGGAGGCATGGCGCCCGGTTTAACGCCCCCCAAAAAACGGTTTCCCATGACCAGGTCATTACCCTCTCTCAATTTTTCGACGAAGGGCTCCAGCATGCTGAAATCGTAGCTGTCATCGGCATCACCCATGATGATGTATTTACTGTTGGCCGCCGCAATTCCTGCTTGCAAGGCGCCGCCATAACCGGGAGTCGGCGCGTTCACGACTCGTGCGCCGCACCGCGCTGCGATTTCTTGAGAACCATCGGTGCTGCCATTATCGGAAATTAAGACCTCTCCATCGATGCCCAAGTCCGTGAGGGATTGACGGGCTTTGCCAATGCAAACCTCTAAGGTCTCAGCCTCGTCCAAACAAGGCATCAAAATCGTCAGCTCGTAAACTGGATCCTTTGAGGTGTGCGATTTAATAGTTGGTTTCTGCATGCTCTTTACAGGAATGAAATGCGACGCAAGATGGTATGAAAAAAAGGCACTATCGCCGGTGGATGGAAACTTAAAATTCGATGTTGAGGATGGACTCCAAAGGAGTCATTGTCGGTTCCAAAGGGATCGTCAGAAACTCGCCGCGTTTACCCGGCGTAAGGGTGCCCATTTGGTTTTCGAACTGCAACGCTCTCGCTCCGGCTAAGGTTCCCATTTCGAGGATTTTTTCAGGGGCAATGTCGGGGAAACGACGGTGCACCTCTTGCAGTTCGGCAAGCATGTTTAGGTCCGGATTGGAGGCCCGCGAATCGGTACCGATGGCGACGTCGATATCGCGTCTCAAGAGATCTTTGAGCGGGTACGGCTCATGCTCAAAATAGGCATGGGTGCGTGGACAAAAGACGACGTTGAAGTGGGGGTGCTGACCGATGAAATCCAACTCAGCAACATTCAGGTAATTGCCATGGATGACCAGTGGCTTGGGGGCCAGCGATAATTTTTTCAGGTAATCCAACGGACGGCGTTTGGTGTATGTTGGCAAGGGCACGTTCAAGGTTTCCAGAAGGTCGCGGAAGGCTCCCTTGCCGGTCTCCATGAATTGCAATTCTTCGCGACTCTCGGCCAAATGCATGGCGGTCGGCAGCGATTCGGCGATCGCCCAGTCGATTAACCCTTGAAATAACTCGTCGCTGACAGAATAAGGTGCATGGGGGCTAACTCCAGGGTACCAAACGTCATTAACCGCATGGTTAGCCAGCCAGTTTTTGGCCTCCTCAATCTGTGCGGATGCGATCTCTGAGCTGCCCAATCGTTCGACGAAACATCGTACCAAGATATCGTCCGTCAACGCCAATTCCTGAAACCAGGCGTGGGTGGCTATTTCGCCGATGCCGGTCGTCCCGCAGACTAGCGATTCCTTTAACCCGTCGGCAACGGCAGCGTTTTTTTGTTCCGCCGTTTGCTCGGATCGGTACTTAATCACCTGTAGAATCCAGTCAGTGATAAGCATGCCCGGTTCACCCAAGGGCTCGCTCAAACCACTGAACTCCAGGTGGGTGTGGGCATTCACAAAAAGTGGAATTAAAGCGACTTCACCTAAGTCTTCCGTCGCATCGCTTTGACGGTTGGGTTCCAAGGAAGCAATCACGCCATCGACAACGGTCAAGCAACCGTTTTCAATGGGAGGTTGGTCGATGGGGATGATCCACTTTGCGCCCCACGAATAGCTATTCGTCATTGTTATCTCCGGAGAAAACGGATCGAAATCTATCGTCATCGCAAAAAGGAAACCAACTTATGGAGGGCCTGCGTTGAGGTCCTTGCGATTGTCGGTCAGGCCGTCACGGGTTTGCCAAAATTTTGATAAACGAGATCTTCTTCGTGGCGACCGGTGAATTTCCACAACCAAACCAGCAACCCAATCCCCACCAATGGCATCGCGATGGTCGCGAGCAAGGTGTATTCGGTTCCCCCTTCGACCCCCGTCTTTAGAACGTATCCCATGTACGAGGTTTCCAGCGAGTGAGTGGGAAAGATACCCATCAAGATGGGTAACGCGTTATGCATGGCATGATAGGCGATGCACGGGAATAGGCTTCGCGTCTGGACCGAGATGATTCCCAGTACAATTCCGACCAACGAAGCCATGATCGACTGTTGTAAGATGCCGTGGGCAATTCCGAACAGCGCCGCACTGATAATGATTGCAGTCCATTGGTTTTTAAGCGTTTGCAGTCCACTGAGGATAAACCCGCGAAAAGCAACTTCTTCGCAAACTGCGGGCACAAAAGCGAGCACGGCGATAAGCGCCAGAGTACTCGGAGCATCTGCAAGAATGGCCGCCACCGCATGTTGGATTTGGTCAAGTCCCTGAGACGCAGGATATAAAAACATGACGACTTTACTGATCGCAATAAATCCTGGGTGCAGAAAAATCGCAATGAGCACCGCGGTGGCAATGTAGGACATTCGCGGGCGATTCAGTTTGAGTGTTTCCCGAGGGCCCCGTGTGAGAAATAAGGCCATCAAAATCGCAGGTAACGCGATGGTTGCAACTTGAGAAATCACAACTTGTTTTGCAAATCCACTGAAGCTCAAATCGAGTTGTACCGACAGGCCAACAAAAAACTTGATCATCAGGATAATCACACCGCAGAGGATGGCTTCGCCAAAACTGGGCATCGGTCCACGGTCGCGAACCAGGTGACGTAACCAGACACCGACTCCGAATTTCTCACCAGAACGGAACAGTACTGATTCGTTGTTGAATTGGTGGACTGCCCATTTCGTGGACAGCCAACAGCATACGAGTGTGACCGCGATGACCGGTCCGGCGAATTGAGCGGCCAATTGAAAGTCGCCCAACATCAAATTTTTAATCAGTAACAACATTCCGGTCACGGGAATCAAGCTCGTGCCTAAGTCCAGTTTGGCAGACGGTAACATCGAAAGCATCATCAGGGGAACCAGCGACATGAGCAGCGGTACCAGATAATACTGTCCCTCTTTCGAGCTCTTTGCAAATGAGGCGAGCGCTAATGCCAGCGAGCTAAAAAGGGCAACGATGGGAATGAGACCAATGACCAACCATGGGAGTGACGTAATCGGTGGCAATCCCAGATTCATCGGCATGGTACCTTGGTCACCCAATTGACTGATCACCAAGAGCCCGGTCACGGTCATGCTGAAGAGATTTAGCATAGCGGTTGCGAAGCTAAAGCTTGCCACCGTTAACAACTTGCCGGTGACGATTTCAGTGCGTCGAGCTGGACTGCTTAACAATGTCTCCAGCGTACCGCGTTCCTTTTCTCCCGCGCATACATCGATGGCTGGGTAAAACGCTCCCGTAAGTGCCCAAACTAGCACAATGAATGGCAAAAGTTTGGCCCAAATGGCTGCCTTTCGTCGCACTTTGGACGCTACGTCCACCGTTGCAACATCCAGGGATGAGATGCTTTCACGAGAAATCTCCAACTCATTTAATCTTTGTTTCAGCAACTGTGCTTTCCAGCGGGCCACGATTTGAGTGACCTGCGTAACCGCGAGAGCAGATTGATCACTTGTTGAATTGGCAAAGATCTGTAGTTCGGGTCCACCCGAATTGCCCGGGTAGTCTTTGACACTCATCACGAGGTCGACATTGATGTTTTTTAATAGATTCCGAATATCTGGCTTTTGGGTCGGATCAATTTGAAAAGCGTGTATCGCTTTCGTCAATTGGCTCCGCATGGGTTCGTTGAGGGTGTCGTCCCAGACAAGGACGATTGGGCTTCCGTTATTACTCGCTTGCAAATCGGGATGAAATCCGTCGCGAGTTAGTAAGTTGGGATTGTTCTCCAGCAGTTCGCTGCCCAGTACGAGCACGCGTGGCGGTGCTTGATGCATGAACTGCGCGGTTTGCAGCAGCGCCATCCCCATGAGAGGGTATAAAACCAAAGGCATCACAAGAATTGTGAAAATCGTGCGCCGGTCACGCCACTGGTCGTTCAACTCGCGGCGAAAAATTAATCTGGTGTTTTTCCAATTCATATTAACTCGTCGCTTGGACGCGGGCTGATAAGAGACCGTAGAAAAGTTCTTCGAGGTCCTCCTCGTTGAACTCTTTCGCCAGTTCATCCGGTGTACCGTAAGCCAGCATCTTGCCTTCGTGCATGATTGCCAGTCGATCGCATATGCGCTTGACTTCGGACATGATGTGGGATGAGAAAATGACGCATTTGCCGAGCTGTGCGAGCTGCTCCACGGTTGATAATACTTCTCGCGCCGCCATGATATCTAAACCGGAAGTGGCTTCGTCGAAAACCAGTACCGGTGGATCATGAATCATGGCGCGGGCGATGGAAACTTTCTGTTTCATACCCGTCGACATGTGCGAGCAAGGTACCTCCCGAAACGAATTCATTTGAAAACGGTCGAAGAGAGTTTCCATGCGATCGTGCAGCAAATCGATGGGAACACCGTAAAGTTGGCCAAAAAACTCGACCAGTTCCCAGCCGCTCATGCGATCGTAAATGCCCGTATTCGTAGAAACGAATCCGATTTGTCGCCGCACCTGCTCGTCCTGTTGGACGACGTCAAATCCGTTGATGGTAACTTTACCGGAAGTAGGCTTTAGGACGGTACTAAGGATTCGGAGCACCGTTGTTTTGCCGGCGCCGTTGGGTCCCAAAAGACCAAAAATCTGGCCCGGCATGGCATCAAAACTGACCCCATCGACTGCAATAAACTGCCCCCGCTGCAAGTCGGGGTAGGACTTAACTAGTTTCCGCACATGGATCATTTAATCGCCAGTCGGGCTGGTTGCTGATGTCACAATCACTTTTCGTTCTCAATACCCTGACCTATTGCTAACGCAAGTCAGGTAAAGTCCTTAAATGTAGATCACGATTTGGCAAACAGCGTCCGGTTGTTCTGATCAAGCGGTTTTTTCGCATCAAACTGTCCAAAACTTTCCAAGAACTCGGTCTTTCGAATTCTCGTCAGAGCGTCGATAAAATGAGCAAAGGAAGTCGCCTGCCGCTGGAAAACTCGCGTTGGGGAACCTGAGGAACCGAGACAGGTTTGCTAGATAAGCAACGGGTTGCCGAGGGATGAATTGGGACGCGGCTACGCTGTAAATTCTCAAACAGGGATGTGAGGAACGATGAGCGATCAAAAGACCGACGGTGATTTTTCTGCCTTTTCAGAGGGTTCAGAACTGGTGGTCGGACCGTGGCATGGTGGGCCGCCGAGGGCGGATTCTGAGGGGATCGAGCAAGTGGTTGATCGATTTATGCCACACCGACCTGCCACGTTGGAAGCCGCCCATCTCAACGAAAACGTCGTTGGCGCACTGATCATCAAGTTTCTCTATGTGCGGGGGATAAATCCGGGGCGGGCGATTGCGGCTCAGGCTAAATTGCCGTTCGACATCATCGAGCGCATCCTTTTCGGTCTGAAAAATCAACTTATGGTGACTTACCAAGGTGTCGGGGTAGGCGGAGATTACCGTTATGAGTTGACCCCCAAAGGGGTCGAGCAGGCTCGTAATTATATGGAACACTGCACCTATTTTGGAGCGGCTCCGGTTAGCATCCCCGAATATGTCATGTCGGTCAAAAGACAGTCAGTAAAAGATATCAAACCGGATCTCCAAAAAATAACAACAGCGCTTGAAGACTTGGTCGTCAGTCCGGAAGTCATATCTCAAGTGGGACAGGCGACGCGTTCGGCCAAAAGTATGTTTTTGTTCGGTAACCCTGGGAATGGAAAAACCACGATTGCCAAACGTCTGATCCGATCGATTGCTGAGTCAATCTGGATTCCCAGAACCCTGGCGGTGGGTGGCGAAATTATTCGGTTGTACGATCCGAGTTTGCACGAAGAGACCCCTCTACCGAACTCGGATAGTATTTTTAAGGAACAAGAAATTGATGAAAGGTGGATTCGCATCAAACGCCCGGTGGTGAATGTGGGTGGCGAATTGGCACTCAACCACCTGGAGATTAATTTGAATCCGGTGACAGGTATTTTGGAATCGCCGATCCATATGAAAAGTAACTGTGGTTGCTTGATCATTGATGATTTTGGGAGGCAGCGAATCAGCACGGTTGATTTGTTAAATCGCTGGATCGTGCCGCTAGAGTGTGGGCAAGATCATTTGAATATGCCCTCCGGTCGGCAGTTAATTGTTCCCTTCGATCAGCTGATTGTGTTTTCAACCAATTTGCTTCCATCAGAGCTTTGTGATGAAGCTTTTCTGAGAAGGATTCCCTATAAAGTTCAAATCCCGGATCCCACCGAGCTTCAATTCCGAGAGTTGTGGCAGCGACAAACACAGGCTCACAATGTGGAGTGTGAGCCCCGGTGGCTGGATTATCTGATTGAGCATCATTACCAAACGCAGAATCGGCCGATGCGATTTTGCCACGTTGATGACTTACTATCACAAATCGGGGAGTATGCGGAATTCCACGAGCAGGCTCGTGTGGTCAATGAAGAATCCCTAAACGCCGCGGTAAAAAATTACTTTTCGACCTGCTGAGACGGCTCAATTCGGCGGGAGCGACCGCAGGCCCCGCGTCACGAATCGGGCGGTACCTTCGCGTGCCGATTGCCCGGACTTGGGTTTGGTTAAACGCACGTATACTCGCCGCATAAGCCATCGCTGATTTCAAGTTGAGTGCCGTTTTCCTAAATCGCAACCCTCCCTCTATTCCCTAGGCCACCCGGCCTCGATAGGATGAGGTCTTCATCCGTGCTAGTAAGGATTTCCGATGTCTGATGCATTTACTGACGCTGAATTAGAGGCATTTCTCGACGAGTCACTGGATCCGGCTCGAGCTCAGGATGTGGAGGCCGCCCTGGCGAATGATCAAGAGCTTCTCTATCGACTGTCGCGGATCAATGGTCGCCGCGACGCGGGAATGCATACGCTGGGCGAGATTTGGAGGCGCAACCAAATTGGTGTGCCCACGCCTGAGCATTTAGGCAATTACCTGTTGGGAATTCTTTCGCCGGAAGAGGTCGACTATATCAAGTTTCGCATTGAAACATTGAAGTGTCCGTTCACAATCGCCTGCTTGAAGGATTTGCAGCAACAGCAGGCCGAGTCTCAGGATAAAACCGATTCCCGTCGACGAAAATATTTCAACAGTGGGGCCGGTTTAGTAAAGCGTGATGAGTGACCGGCTTTGGGATCGTTGCTTTTCGGCCACGCTGGTTTTACTTGGCTGGCTGTGACACGCAACGTAGCAGGATATCTTTCATTTCGCGAACGGCGCTCTGGAACCCACAAAAGATCGAGCGGCTGACGATCGCATGTCCAATATTCAGTTCGTCGATCCCGACAATCGAAGCGATCGGCTCAACATTGTTGTAGGTCAATCCGTGCCCCGCGTGTACTTCCATCTCTGCTTTGTGACCATGCAGGGTCGCCAGGGCGATTTTGGAGAGTTCCTTTTCACAGTTGACGCCGGTCGCATTGGCGTACGGACCGGTGTGGATTTCGATTGCGTCCGCTCCAACCGCCACTGACGAATTGATTTGATCGGCGGTGGCATCGATAAAAAGACTAACGCGTATTCCGGCCGTTTGTAATTGTTCTACAGCCTGCTTGATTCGACTTTCATTGTCGACCACGTTTAATCCACCCTCGGTGGTTACCTCTGCGCGACGTTCCGGAACCAGGCAGACCTGTTGCGGTTGAATCTCACAAGCGATATCCAGCATCTCAGGAACCACCGCGCACTCCAGATTCAGTTTGACCGTCACGGTATCCTTGAGAACTCTTAAGTCTCGATCTTGGATGTGTCTTCGGTCTTCGCGCAAGTGCACCGTGATGCAATCAGCCCCACCCAGTTGAGCCAAAGCCGCCGCCCACACAGGATCCGGTTCATTGGTTTGGCGAGCCTGACGCACGGTTGCAACATGATCGATGTTCACACCAAGGGTAGCCATGAAAGTGTCTTTTCTGGAATAAATGAATTTTTTAAGTTGTTAGGTAAAGCTGAGATCAGCCAATTTGAGCAGGTCGATTCTGTGCTGTGGTGTTAAATATTTCCAATGGATGTCCGAATGCCGAGGGTAACCGTGCAACGATATTTTGAGCTTCGTCTTCGTCTTCACACCAGGCAAAAACTGCTGGACCCCAAGACGACTGTCCAACGCCTCTGGCGCCCAATCCGAGTAAGGCGTTTACAACCCCAGTGATAACGGGGCCATTGTAAACCCCACCCTGTACCTCGGTATAATACTCGCCGGAAAGTTTTCCGTAGGCGTGGACCGAATCGGCAAAGCTCCCAAAATCAGCGCGTTGGGCCGAGGGCAGGATGTGCTCGCTTATCAGTCGCTCGAGGTCCGTGGCCCGGCTGTTCGTGCCTGCTCCGATATTAGCAAACGCGGATTGCTCCTGTAAGCCAAATTTTTTTGCGGCCTGTTTCGCGACTGCCACAATTATCCGCCAGTTTTCTGGTAACCGGGCCTGGTCGATTAACGTCGTTTTCCCTGCTGCGTCGGTCCCATCCACAATCAATCCACCATTTACGAATCCAAATGATCCAACCATGGAACGGTTGCCCCGGTAACAGACGGCAGCCACCTTTTGGGCCTCGCACTCATCGAGTCGAGGCGGATGGCCAGAAACTTGATTGAGACCGTGGGCCACCGCGTGAGCCAGTTGCGTGCCGCTGCCAAATCCCGCGTGTTCCGGCGGTTGTCCGACAAGCACTATTTCACAATTCGGTAGCGTATGTCCGGTGTCTCTGCTCCAGGCGGTCGCGAAGGTCTCCAGCCTTTCAGATCCACGGGTGCCAAATGTCTTGGCGGGACGAAATTCCAAACGGGTACATGGCGCATCAATCATGACTCCCACACCGTTGATGCAGTCCCGCGATCCAGGCTTGATACGAGTCAGCCCAAAGTGTAGGCGGCTGCCCGTAGATACGGAGGTAATATCGGTGGTCATGGGATTCATGGTGGGGATGCCGACGTCTCGCAGGCGCTCGCTCCGTGTTCTCTGAGAAATAGTTCGAGTGTGTGGAAGGCGTCATTTTCCTGTTCGCCACCTGTTTTGGTGACCATTTTTTTCAAATCAATCATTTGGCTTCTGATTTGTTCAGCGGGTAGGAAATCGACTCGGGTTGCCAAAATGCTGGCTTCAATAACCGCATGCTTGGCACGGTTGAAACCAATGAAATCCCGAAAGCGATGGGTCTGAACGGTGCGGCATTGCACGGCAGCTCTATCCTGGGTGGCATCCATCCAGGTTGCCTGAAATTCGTAACACCGGCAACAGTTGCTCAGGTATTCCCCATCGATACTTGCCGCGGGTTCCAGTTTGACATCGCAGCGCGACTTGATCGCCGCCATGGCAAATAACATCACGTTGTCGGTGATATGTAAAACACCTTGAGGATGCTGCCTCAAATTTTTCCAAGTTTGCGAGGTCCGAAAGGGCCGCAACTCGAATTGGCCAAAGCTGGGGTCACTGCAATACGGTCCCATCGGTGCGACGTTGGTCGTACCGTCTTGGTTGCGAGTCGTTACGATAGCTTCGAGAATCATGATGGAAATTTGATGCCCGCGTAAGGATGCCATTTGGGGTCGCTCGTGTCGGCTTCAAACACGGGTGGATCCTCGGCCTGAGACGCCAGTTCGGTTGAGAGTTGTTCCAGTCGCGATTCGTCACATTTCATGCCAGCCAAGCGAATGAAATTCCCCAGTAATCGGTAGCCACATAACGTGAGAATTGATTCAGGATGAAATTGCACGCCTATCACCGGGTATTCGCGATGACCAACGCCCATGACCGTACCGTCCGCAGATTGGGCGATCACCTGCAGCGATTCTGGCAGCGACTCGGCTTCCAATACCAATGAATGGTAACGACCTGCCACGAACGGACTGGCAATTTTATCAAATAGCGGATGTCCAAAATGAACCACTGAGCTGGAGCGTCCGTGTCGTGGTTCGGCGCGAACGATACGGCCCCCCAAAGCCTGACAGATCGTTTGATGGCCAAGGCAAACACCCAAGATAGGTATGGAAACGGCAAAGTGCTCAACCAAGGCAAGGCAAATTCCGGAATCGTCAGGTGTGCATGGTCCCGGCGAAATAACGATTGCCTGTGGTGCTAAGGAAGCGATTTCTGCCGTGGTAATTTGGTCGTTCCGTACCACTTTTACCTGTTGCCCGAGCTGCCGCAGGTACCTCGCGAGGTTGTGTGCGAAACTATCGTAGTTGTCAATCAAAAGGATCATGAGCGGGTGCCTGTGAGATGGGCAGCGGAAGCTTCCACTGCATTTAACATCGCGTGGGCTTTGGTCCAAGTCTCCTCGTATTCCAGCTCGGGAACACTGCCCGCCACAATGCCACCGCCCACCGGAATGGTCCAGTAGCCATCTTTCGCAGTAATGGTTCGAATCAAGATGTTGAGATCGACGTTTCCATTGAAGCCCAAATAACCCAGTGAACCGCAATAGGGCCCACGGGGGTGAGGTTCCAATTCAGCAATGATCTCCATCGCTCGTACTTTGGGGGCTCCGGTGATGGAACCGCCAGGGAAAACGGCCTTCAATAAATCGGCAGCCTGCACGTCAGGTCGCAGTTCTCCCTGCACCGCCGATACCAGATGTAGTACAGACGCGTAACTTTCCAGCTGAACGTATTGGGTAACTTCCACCGAATCGTCGCTGCAGATCCGCGAAAGGTCATTTCGCATCAAGTCGACGATCATTACATTTTCCGCTCGATCCTTTTCGCTGGTTAATAACTGCTGGCCAACGTTGATATCGACCTCGGGATGCTTTGTGCGCCGCCGAGTACCTTTGATGGGTCGCGTTTCTACGATCCGATCTTGCACGGAAACGAGTCGTTCCGGGGAGGCACTGATGACTTGGGAATGGCCCGTGTCAAAATAAGCTGCAAACGTCGCAGGGTTGTACTCCCGCAAGTTTTGATAGAGTTCCAGTGAGTGAGTCGTAGCGGGATGACAGAGTTGCTGAGCGATATTGACCTGAAAAATATCCCCAGCGTGAATGTAATCCAGCGCCTGCTGGATGGTTTTTAGGTATCCTTCGCGATCAAAATTACTGGTGAGATTGGATTCTGCCGGGCAAGGAAACCATTTGCCCGATGGCGTCCGATCGCGGAAAGACTGGGAATCAAGCACTTGAAAAACCGAACGCGAGGGCGATTCGAGGAGGGCCTTAAAAAACCGCGCCCTTTCGGCTGCCCTGCTCTGTTGGCCGGTCGGTTCCTGCTCGGGAGCGCCGGTTGAAATAATCCAGCACTTGTCCAACTCGTGATCCCAAGCGATCACCACATCATAAAGACCCAATGAAACCGCAGGGTCTTTTGTGGGGGCAGCAGCCGCAATGCATTCAATCGAGGCATTGAATTCATAGCCGAATAAACCGGCAACGCCACCTTGAAAGGGAGGGAGTCCCGGCACCGGATCGAGACGAAATGCCAAACGTTGGTTTAACCAATCGAATGTCTCAGATTCGCCATCCGGACCGGGTTGAAACCACTCGGCGGGATCTGCAGAGAGGAACGAATAGCGCCCCAGTCGGGTTTGCCGCATCGAACTCTCCAGCAACAGCAAATGTGGCAAGTGCGCCAAGCAACGAGCGGCCTCTTCCGGAGTCGGAGGTGCGTGGATTTCAATTACAAAAGGACTGGCCTGCGTCATGGGAGGGGCGTTGCGTTCAGGTTTTTTTTCGTTTTTGCCTTTGCAGCCGACGATGGCTGATCTCTTCTACGGTTAGATGGCCCCAGCGCAGGGCTTCATCTTGTTCATAGTTTTTACCAAGTTGATTGGCGATCGTCGCCTTGCACATCTCATATCCGAGGTAAAAAGCATGGGATGCATCTAAATTTCGTGGCTCAGAATCCATTAATTGTTGAAACAACTCAAAAGCGTCTTCGTGACACCAGTGCTGACCACCTCCGAGCAGGTGAATGGATCGCGCCCCAGAATCACTGACATGCCTGGTTTCTGCAAGAATGCGATAATTATTATCCCGGATGCTGTCCGCAAGTGCCTGAAGATCAGCATCGTTGAGTTTGCGAATTTTGGGATCTCGCAAACAGACAAGATCAGAAATCATGTTCTTTGGTGGGATATTCTGTTGCACGGCTAAGTGCACCATGCGCCGCGCGATGTCACATTCTCTGACACTGCTGCGCGCCCAATTGATGACCTGAGTCGTCAGGACACTGCCAATTGACAGTTCTTCGCAAATCGCCAAGAGCAGAAAATTGATGCCACTCGAGTCGACATCACTTAACTCCGTGAGGTTACCGATGCCCATCATCATCTCTGCATCGGGCCAGGTTTGCCGCGCCTCCATATAACGAGCCAAGCTGGCTGCAAAACCAAATCCGATGGGTTCCAGAATGGGATCGATGCGAAAGGGGACATTTCGGGCGGCAAGAAAATCGACCGTGTCAGATACTTGTAACCAATCGCCAGGGTTATCGGGGATCGCAACGACTTCGCACCCCCAATCGAGTGCAGCTTGGCGGTTACTGGAATTTACGCTCAATACCAACGAAGCACCGTTTTCAACGGCAGGTGAGATCTCTTTGGGATTCAAACTATCAATGGAAATTTGCAAACCACGATCGACTAACTCACGGACTACCGTACCGACCTCCTGCCAGATCGTGCCAGGCTCGCAGCCGATATCAATGATATTGGCACCGTCGTTTTGCAACGACTCTGCTTGGAAAATCAAATCCTGCAATTCCAATCGAGGCGCGTGATTGATTTCGGCGATTATGTCGATGCTGTATTCCTCCAAAGAAGGAGGATCGAGTTTTCCGCCAAAAAATTCTGCCAATTGGCGAACGTCACGAGGTCCCACGTGAATGGGTAAATCAGTGAGTTCCTGCAAAGGTTTTAAATCTCCGTCGCAATAACCAGGCAAAATAATGGCATCGCAATTTTCCGGGATTTGCAAATGTTTGGCTAACCATTGCGGAGACATCAACGCCGCCACGGTGATCGGCATGACTTGTAACGACAATTGCACATCAAATTGTTGCTGCCATTGTGGCACCATCCGCCGTAGCGCAGGTTCGGCCAGCCGGCCGGTAACGAGCAGCAGAGATTGGCCGGCAAATTGATCGGAGCCCATGGGTGAGGTAAATCAGCTAACGGTTAGTACTAAGAGACGGTGGAAACGACGGCATAACGGGCATTCGATGAGGGGAAGCACTCTCCTTTGGAAAGCTTGTGGCCCATACCAGCTTCATTTATTGTATCAGTATAAATTGTGTCCTCGCTCCGTCGACCTGAAACGGTGTTATCTCATAAAACTGGGGACGATTCAGACCGTAGACCGAATTTCCATCATTTCTTACCTACCATTCCTATCATGAAAACGCTGCGTTACGCCAAGCGGTTAATCGGATTCGAATCGACCAGTCATTTGACCAACCGAGTGATCTGCAAATATCTGCAAATGAAACTCGTGAAACACGGTTTCGAGGTTGAGAAAGTCGAGTACCGCGACGCAAATCGAGTTCGCAAGGTAAACTTGATCGCCAAAAAGGGTCGTGGTGAGGGGGGCTTGGCACTCTTCGCGCACACCGACACCGTCCCGGCGGAAGACTGGTTTTCAACAAAATACGGTCCATTCGAAGCGGCTATTTCAAAAGAGCGACTCTATGGAAGAGGCAGCTGCGATATGAAAGGCTCGATTGCCTGCATGCTGACGGCGTCTCAACGATTTCACTCCGACGATCTCCAGCAGCCTCTGTACATGGTTTTCACTGCGGACGAAGAGGTAGGATTTCACGGGGCTCGAAAGGTCGTTGAGGAAAGTAAGACATTTCGTGAAATGGTAGAAACGCAAACCCGTGGAGTCATCGGGGAACCGACGCAATTGGAAGTGGTTCATGCCCACAAAGGCATGTGCATTATCACCGCCACGTCGAAAGGCAAGGCCGCCCATTCCAGCACTTCCTTGGGTAAGAACGCCAACTTGGCGATGATTCCCTTCCTTTCAGAAATGAAACGAATTCACGACGAAGTGGAAAACGACACGAAATGGCAAAATACGATGTTCGATCCTCCCAGTATATCCTGGAACATCGTTATTAATGATTCCAATGACGCACCGAATATCACCTCGCCGAGCACATCGTGTGTGATCTATACACGGCCCGTTCCGGGAATCGATATCAAACCGCTACTCGAGCGAGTGCGGGTTGCAGGCGAACAACAAGGCTTGGAAATTGATATCGTCGATATGGACAGCGTTTTGTTTACAGACAGCGATAATCCATTTGTGCAAGATTCCTTGGGACTCGTACACCGCAGTGCGGCACGCACCGTTTGCTTTGGTACCGATGGTGGGGTGCTGAGCGAGTTGGAAAACTTAATTGTTTTCGGACCTGGTAATATTGCTCAAGCACACACCCGCGATGAGTGGATTGCCATCGAGCAACTTACGTTGGGAAGTGAGATGTACACCAAGATGATCGAGCATTGGTGTTGTTGATTTCTTAATGCCGGGATGGTTCTTCGTACCCGTGTGCGAAATGTGCGTTGCGCCATTGCCTTTGTTATTGGCATTTCGGTTCACAAGGTCCGAAATCGCTCACAGGCCTGCTTGGCAAACCGCCACCGTTAAAAACAGGTGTCAATTTTTTGAAATGCGCCGCCAATTTGGTCCACCAACGACTCATCTCCGAGCAAAAATGGGTGGTGTAGTAGGAGGGTGTTTTGGGCAGCCACTGCCGCGTTGGCGAGTGTCCCAACCTGATCGCACCGACGCTTGGACCGTTTGCCAAAACCTCGAAAACCGGTAAAGACCGGCGCTCCTTCGGCCCTCAGTGCCTGTAAAAGAAACTCACGGTCATGATGAGCGGGTATTTGAACTGCAAATTTGAAGAAGGCCGGTGAATAGGAATCACTCCAGGCATCCTCCAGCGGTCGAAACACGCGGAAACCTTGCATGGCATCGCGCAATCGTTTTGCGGCTTGGAGGCGTCGCGCGTGCAAGTCTTCCAAGGTTTCCAACTGAGGGATCAAGGCAGCAGCCTGTAATGCGCTCAGTGGAAAGGCATCATTGCCGCGTTCTGCTGCGATGCGTATCCGCTGTAACGAGGCATCGCAATCAGTGACGATCGCGCCACCCCGACCGCAGGTCATGAGCTTGCTCCCTCCAAAACTGAAGGTCCCGATATCTCCCAGAGTGCCCGCAGGCCGAGAGGCCACCCTGGCACCGGGGACCTGACAAGCGTCTTCCAGCAAACCAATTCCGCGAGTTTGCAAACGGCGTTGAATCTCCTCAATATTTGCGAGTTGGCCGTGCAGGTGGGTAGCAATTACGGCTTTTGTTTTTTCGGTTAGGGCCGCCTCCAAATGAGACTCGTCCAAGACGAAGCCGTTTTTCCGTACATCAATCAGTACGGGCCGGGCACCAATTGCCTCAATCGCACGAAAATTGCCAGGGAAATCATAACCAGCCAAAATAACTTCGTGAGCAGCGGTTACGCCGAGGCCCCGTAACGCTAACTCAACGGCAACGGTACCGGAGGAACAAGGCCACACGTGCTTAACACCAAGATACTCGGCAAAGGCGTCAGCAAACTCTTGCACCGTCTTACCGTGGTACTGGCCCCAGCTGCCATCCGACCACGATCTCTGAAGTGCTTCCAAAACATTTGGCCATTGCGGTGGCCATTCGGGAATTTCCGCGGATACCGATTTAGCACCGCCATGTAGGGCCAGATGATCGAATTTTGATGAACTGGAGTCGTTCAAGGGAAAATGCCTTACACAAACGTTAGCTGGGAAAGCCAGAGTTTAACTGATAGCAGTCGGTTTTTCAGCCAGCGATGTAAAGAATGCAATTGACGAAGAATTTGCAAATGGCGTAATAGAACATCGGTTTAATCTCGCGACCGCTGCGCCTTGACTCGTTAAAACATTTGAATCCCATCTGCCAATCCCAAAGAATTTTGCTGACAGGCCTCGCCTGCGCGCTGGCGGGGTTAAGCTTATTTGCGGGCTGTACGTGGAATTCCAATACGGTTCGGCGAGTCGCGCAAATCACTTCGATCGGCTCCTCTCGAGCGCGGGTGAAACGCAATCCTGAGAACCACTTGGAGCATTCCAAGAATATATGGTCCGCCTGGGTCGGCTATGGCGAAGAGCAGCCTGGAGAAAGAACTAAGCTGTTTCTGCGAACCTATGCTTTAGAGGCGATTTACAAAGAAAATCCCAAGGAATTTCTGGTTAATTTGCATGCGTCTACAAACGCACAACCTGATCTGGAGAGCCTGCACGTATTGGCGGAACTCGCTTTGTTGCAAGGGCAGCACGGGAAATTGAAAGGCGACGAGCGATACGCTGGTCAAATGTATGCCACCGCCGTTACTGCGAGTTACCAATATCTTTTTGACTCGGAATTCGATCCTCAGCGAAATATCTATGATCCCGTTTTTCGGGAGGTGTGCGATATTTATAACCAATCCCTAGAGGGCATGTTGAGAATCATGTGTGAGCAAAAATCTCTCCGCCCGCAGGGATTTTTGAGCGCGACCGCTTTAGACGGCCGCCCCCTTAACATCACCATCAAAGCGGAAGGCCGTTGGGCGGACAGCGAATTCGAACGCTATGAATTCGTCTCAGATTACAGTACCGAGGGATTGCGAAATGTGCACGTCACTTATGGCTTAGGCGTGCCGCTCATTGCACTACGAAAACATGACGAAATAAATGTTGCGGCCAAGCAGTTTTATCCCGAAGGCATTTCAGTGCCTCTTACTGCGTTTGTGAAAACGGCTGTCAGACCAGATCGACAACAATCGACTGAAGAATTTGAGATCCAATTATTGGATCCGCTGGAACGCACTCACGTTGTGGTCGATGAGCGAGTTGCGCCGCTAGAAAGTGATATCACTACGCCTCTGGCTTACTATCTGGACAACCCGCTTTTGGACACGCGGTGGTTTGCCACGGCGGCGTTGCTGAAAGGTGATTTCGCGCAAAAATTTGGCGGGCTTTATATGCTTGAGCCATACGATCCAAGCAAGATCCCTGTTGTTATGGTGCATGGTTTTTGGTCCAGTCCGATGACCTGGACAGAGATGTTTAACGACTTACGAGCGGACAAATCCATTCGTGATAATTACCAGTTTTGGTTTTATCTTTACCCTAGTGGCCAGCCGTTTTGGTACAGCGCGCGGCAAATGCGACAGGATCTGGCGGAAGCATCGCAAACGCTGGATCCGCAACAACAATCACGCTCGCTTCGGGAAATGGTTCTGGTCGGACACAGCATGGGTGGTTTACTTTCTCGTTTGCAGACAATTGCCAGCGATGACCACATTTGGAATGTTCTCAGCGATGAGGAATTTTCTCAAATGGAAGGCTCAGCCTCGACCAAACAACGCATTCAAGAAACGGTGTTTTTTGATGCCAATCCCAATGTTGCTCGCGTGGTAACACTGGGCACACCCCATATGGGTAGCAATGTTTCCAACTCGTTTACCAAGTGGGTTAGTGAAAAATTATTTTCATTGCCCAGCTACCTTTCCAATGAACTTGAGTTGATGACCCAAAAAGACCGAGGATTCTTTAAATCGAACATGTTGGATATCACCACCAGCACAGAATCTCTAGCGCCAAACTCTCCCATGTTTCAAGCGCTAGAATCTACTCGGCCCAACCCCCGAGTCCGTTATCACAACGTGATTGGGGTGCACGAATCGAGTGGGGTAAGCGCGTTGTTCTCTAACAGCAGCGAGCCCTCTGACGGTGTCGTGACCGTTTCCAGCGCACATTTTCCCCGGTCGGTTTCCGAAATAACGATCGAGGAAGAGCACTCACTTATTCACCAACATCCGCGAGCGATTCTAGAAGTTCGTCGCATTCTCACCGAGCATCTGTTTGACATATACGGTATTGATTACCCGACTGAAAACAAATTGCCTCCCATCGTTCGACCCGTGAAATATAACGAAATCGAGAAGTCTGAAACGATTGACTGAAGACGCGGGCGAAAGAAATCAGCGGTTGGCTGATTTCGAACGGCGGCTGGTTTTACACGGGTGCATAAAAAAAGCTCGCTGCCGAACGCAGCGAGCTTTCACTTGGAAGGTAATTCAGACCTGATTTTGGCCGGTCATTTTCTCGATCAGTTTTTGTAAACGATGAGTGCCAAGATCATGAGATTTTGACGGGGTATCGGTAGCCTCTTTTTGGGCCACTACTCTCAAACGAGGACTAATCGGAATCGCGCCGGAATCGTTATTTCGAAATTCAATGGTGCAGTTCGAATCCGTCTCGAGGGTCTCAATTTCCTGGACCAACTCACCACGCATCACGGAAATTTCTCCCGGTGCTTCGATGCCGATGCGAACCGTGTTCCCACGAATCTGCAGAATTTTAATTTTCACATTATCGCCAACGATAATTTGTTCGTCTTTTTTTCTTGATAGAACTAGCATGAATAGACACTCCTTTGATGAGATGGTTGGTCCCTGTTCGGGGACGAGTGCGTTCCGTCTTTAGACATTTTCGCAGACACGCATGACTTTTCATCAGATATTACTGCCGTTTCTTGGAAACGGTTGCGAGAAAACGACTTGCGAAGCCAGGAATTTTCGCTAGCAGTGGACAAACGCCCGCTCACCAAAAGAATTACATCGTGTCGCGTTTGCTAAGACGGTCCCTCAATTGGGCAGCCAATTCGTATTGCTCTTCCGAAATGGCGTCGGCCAATCGTTCTTTGAGCGTCTTGCCGACCTCGTAGCGATCCCGCAGGTTTTCGCGGAACTCATCCAAGCGTTGGACCAGTTCATCTTGGTCATATTGATCTTCGGCTTCGTAGGCCACAAATAGAGCTTGCATGGACCTTAATCCACGATTGACTTCTTCGATCGCCAATTCTGGTCCATTATCGCCATGCAGTTTATTCAGCGCTGCCGCTTGAGTCCGATGATAAAGTACAAAAGGTCGGTACTGTTCGTGCGATAGCGTCCACTGTTCGCTGGGGGAATGATCTTTGCAAAAATCCATCAGCGTTAAAGTGTGATCCGCGTCGCGGACGGCTAGGTCGAAGTTTTTCAGCTGCAGCCAACAGACGCGGCGATGATAGAATTGAACAAATTCACGGTCCACCTCGATGCACTGCTCATCATCCAGTGAAAAGCTTGGCTCATCTATTGCCACCGCCCGCAAGTGTTCGAGGTAGGTTTCTTTCTCGTGAGGCTTGGAGCCATCGGGTCGGCCATCGGTTTCCAATTGTAACAGCCCCATGTCGATTCGCATTTGTAACACACGCCGGTCGCCCACCATGATTTCGCGCACGTTCGATCCCAGTGGGTCAAAATCCCACTCTTCCAGGATATGGTCTATTCCGTCCGATTCCGACATCGAGGTGCAGGGCCTGAAAATGAAAATTGAATTTGAGAACGACCAACTTAACATATGGCCCCCGATGTCGCCCAGTCGGGAATCAAAACGAGCTTTTTTCCCGGAAAAGGGAAGCAAGTCGAGCTTCTCAATTTAGGAAATAGGCTGCGGATTCATTGGCCAGAGACGTCGCCCCAGTTTCATTTATTATTCATCCGTTTGGCTGATATCAGCAATGTGGTACAGCTTACGGCGAGCTTCGGATTTCACAATTTCTCGCCGAACACCGCGGATTTCCAGTAAAAATGCGGCTGTAGAAACGGTTGACCATAGCAGTGCCTCTGGCATCACTTGGGAGCGAGCAATTAACAAGAGTGTGGGAATAAGAATGACGAAAAAGCCAATGCCGTAAAACATCCAGCCCTGATTGGATTTCGGTATTGGTAGAACCGTTACGGTAGAAGGTTGGAACCAAGTCCGTTTAGCGAACATACTTTGACCCGAAATTTGAAGAAAACCGGAAACCTTATGTCGCTATTCGTTGCCCGAGGCTAAATCTTGGTGTGGGGTTTGGAATTTTTTGCAATTTGATTTTTTTACCCATCTCACTCTATTCTCGCCGGGGATTTAATCATCAACACGTCGGCGTTGTTGTTTTTTTTGTGAATGTTTTTTTTTGTTATCCAATCGCCGCTGCTTGGCTCTCCTCGAGACCTTGGCTGTTTTTCGTATTTTCGGCGGAGTTGCGATTGCCAGGATCAGCTCCCTTAATTTATTTAGGGAGTCCGCAACGTTTCGGCCCTGATCTCGAAACCTCTGACTGGCCAAAATAATCTCACCCTGCCCCGTGATACGCCGATGGTACTTTTTCAGGAAACGTGCTTTTACAGCCGGGGGTAAATGTTGCGTTTCCGTGACGTTCCAACGCAACTGAACTCGTGTATTCACTTTGTTGACATTTTGTCCCCCGGGTCCACTGGAACGGGTGAAGGTGAACTTAATCTCACGCAAGGGAATTGAGATTTTTGAATTGACTTGTAACATCAGGTTGTCTGATTTGGATTGAGAAAAAAACCAAAAACATGCCGCTTCTCAAACTTGCTGAGGTGGGCACCTGGGAAATTTCCCGCGGAGATTTATATGCATTACCGATTTTGGCTCGGCCTTCTTTATATCATTTTAACCACGACCGGGTGTGGTGTCGCGGATAGCGGAATTGCTCAGGAATCAAGTTCATCGAAATCTGCAGCGCCAAGCGGAGGTTTATGGAGTCGACCCGGGTTGGATTGGCCGTCTTTTTTGGGGCCAGAGCGAAACGGAAAATCTGCCGAAACCGACTTGAGATTCGATTGGGCGGAACGCCCACCGCAGGTGGTTTGGAGTCAGCGTGTTGGCGAGGGTTATGGTAGCGGCGCAGTGGCCAATGGTCGGTATTTCCATTTTGATCGTACGCGGGATCAGGCTCGCCTCAGAGCCTTCCATGCAGAAAACGGAGAATTGCTTTGGGAGTTTAGTTATCCCACCAGTTACACCGACATGTATGGTTTTGATGGAGGTCCTCGTGGGTCGCCCGTAGTGGACGGAGATCGTGTATATATTCATGGCGTCGAGGGAATGCTGTATTGCATTAACGCGGAAACGGGGAAAGAAGTTTGGCGTGTGGATACCGCGGAAGAGTTTGGTGTGGTTCAGAATTTTTTTGGTGCGGGAAGTACACCGCTGGTCCACAAGGACTTGCTGATCACGATGGTGGGTGGCAGTCCTCCTGAATCGCGAAGCGTACCGTTTGGTCGCTTGGCCGAAGTCAAGCCGAATGGAAATGGGATCGTTGCTTTCGATAAATTGACGGGAGAGGTTCGATACGTTTCAGTTAATGACTTGGCGAGTTACGCGTCTCCGGTGATTGGCGAAATCAATGGGAAAGCAACGGGGTTGGCGTTCATGAGGTCCGGTTTGGTCGCCTTCGATCCCGACAGCGGCGAGGTCGGTTTTGAGTTCCCCTTCCGAGCGCGGAAATTTGAAAGCGTGAACGCCAGTACGCCAATTATTACGAATGGCAAAGTATTAATCACCGAATCGTATGGACTTGGGGGGGCCTTGTTGGAAATAAAGGATGGTGTTCCCGATGTCATTTGGGCGGATCAAGGAGGGCGAAATCAAGCTTTGGCCTGCCATTGGAATACGCCGATCGTGGTGGATGGTTATGCCTATGCAAGTTCGGGAGAAAAGCAGTCGCAGGCAATGCTCCGCTGCGTGCGAATGTCAGACGGTCACGTGATGTGGGAAGAACCGGGTTTGACTCGAAGCAGTTTGACGCTGGCCGACGACCATTTGATCTGCCTCTGTGAAAATGGAAAGCTCTTTGCCTTCAAACCAGACCCCAATGCGTTTCAAGTCACCACACAAATCGATGTCAGTGATTTGCGTTTGCTTTACCCTTGTTGGGCCAGTCCCATAGTCTCTCATGGGTACCTCTACGTTCGAGGAAAGTCAAAAGTTTGGTGCCTCGATATTGCGCACTAGAAACGAAACCAAGGCTTGAGAGCCTCCATCTGCGTTTTGGCAGGTGAGAATGACGCAAGGGTCGCCCAGAAAATGTGACCGTTGCTGAGGCTGAGTCTAGGTGGCTGACGTGCTGGGGTGCTTCAAGTTTCTCGACTGAAGTTTTCGAAAACATTCTGCTGAGTCATCCAGCAGTTGACGATAACGCAGAGACCCAAATAGAGGCCCGAAAATCTCAACTTCGTAAAGTCCACGATAGCCATTGTCTTCGAGCCGATTGAACCACTTTTGTATCGGAATGACCCCCGTACCGGGACGACAGCGACAGGCGGCCGAATGATGTTCGCATTGATCGGATATTTGAACCAAGGCAATTCGCGGAAGTACCTCGGGTATTTTTTCGAAAATCTGTGAATTGTTACCAACATGGAAAAGGTCGAGCACTATGCCCAGCTCTTGAGGCAGGTAGTCACAGGCAAAGCTGAGCGCCTCCTCTTCCGAATCGAATACCGTCCAACTATGAGCTTGTTGCCGGCTCATGACTTCCAAAGCCAGTGTGACGCCAAAATCGGCAGCCGCGGGCAACATCCTTTCAATCGCTTGTGAGAAAAGTCGTCTGCTGTGGCGACGCGTGTGATTGTTGCGATTACCAGGATGGACAATAAGGCATTCGGCCCCCATCTTGGCAGCCGTTCGAATTGCCTGAATCCCATCTTCGATGGCTTGTTCATGGGACATGCCGCAACTGCCAGTAAATCCCCCAGCCCAAGAAAGGCTGGAGACACGTAGGTCGTTCAGGTAGAGAAGATCGGCTGCGTAGTCGGGGTCGTAATCGGAGTATTTGGCTCTCCAAACTCCGATATTTTGAATACCCCGTCGAGAAAGTTCTTTGACTTCCTGCTCAAGTGACCAACGATACGTAGAAAACTCGCTGATCGAAAAACGCACCATTCTTGCCAACTCCGTCATTGAATTTTTGGTTGGTTATATTTCGAATCGCGTTCGCTATTTCAACAGCCACGCAATTTTATTCGAAGCAACGCAATGTTGGGAAATCGAAAATAACCTGGAAACATCGCTCTTGATATTCTCTCAAGAAGGCAAAGTATGGAAACACCTGCGCAATCTGTAAACATGAGATTCTTGCCCGTCGAATAACTTTTTTTTTGCAATACCAATTGTTCTTAATAAATAGCAAAGTGGATTCGATTCTGAAATTTCTTTGCTGAGAAAATGCTTGCACTGCAGAAAAAAATGATGTCATACAGGAAATATTCGCCACAAAGTTGATGATCGCGATACAATTTCGCCGGCGGAAAATGGCAAGGATGTTGCGGATCGCAGGGGCCGGCGAGGCGAATTAGAACGGCTCATTTTCACGCCTACATTGATCGTAGGTGAACCGTCGCAAGATTGATGCGTAAGAGAGATAGCCGCGATCAAACGCGGGTCGGTTGAGAGGATTCTCTTAAAGGAAAAGGATTGACCATGCAATTGACACAAAATCGAATTGGATTTGGCGACGAGGATGTACTCTGGCGAGTCGAGTCATACCTTGAAAGTAAACATTTTGCCGCCTTCCGCAATCTGCATGTCGTTGTGGATCAGGGCGTCGTCACGATCGCTGGGCAGGTCAGCAATTATCACGAGCGGCAGGTTGCCTTGAATTGTTGTCTGCGCGTGGCCGGGGTGCTGGAGCTCGTTGACCAGATCCGCGTAACTGCCGGCGGGGAGCGAACCTGGGCCTAACGGGCAAGATGTTTGCGGAAACCGACCGGGCTTTGACTTACTTTTCGTTGAGGTCCCAAGCTTCGAGCCAAACTTGCCCTCCGCGTTTCATTCCAAAACCCTTCAGTAGTCTTTCGTCCATATCCGGTAAGTGGCCTGCACCATAAAAGACACCGATGCGAGTTTTCCCGGACTCAATTTGCTCACGCAAGATATCGAATGCTTTGGTATTGCGGTGGTCGATAATGGTGGAGCCGTCCTTCCCTTGGAAAATGATCATTCCAGATTCCAGATCTAGCATTTGCTCTGCCATCACTTCTCGGATTTTACCTTTGTCATTTTCAAACATGGCCAAAAGAAGGCCGGTTTCTGCAGAGGGGGTGCCGCTTGCTTGAGCCTTGCTCTGCCGAGCCATGCCTTGGCCCATCGCTTTCAATGCCATTTTGAAAATGGACTCTTCGTTTTCTTCCATGCTGGCGGAAAATTCTTCCGGTGTCATGTCGGCATGAACAAAATTGGGGGCGGTGTAATCAATGTGTTCCAATTGGAATTCTAATCCCAGTACGCTTTGCATGCCCTGTTGAATACCTGAGATAGCATTGAATCCCCTTTCGCCGCCACCTTTTGGAACAACGGTGCCCTCGGGTGCTACCAATTCATAAAGCAGGGCATCGTATTGAGTGAAGAGTTCGTTCAGGTCTTCGTAGTACTTTTCTTCTCCAATGTGTACGACCCCGATTAGGTCGACCGTGACTTTCTTGCCGTCGGCATTCTTGGTGACATAACGTGTGACGGAAGTTTCCATTCCGATCGGTTCTTTTTTCGCGTTGCGACGAATTCGCATAAACCGGTTGATCTCCGGTTGATCGTCTTTGACATCGATCTGCTTGGATTCCTTTGATCCCGTTTTTGTGTCCTCTTGGGCGTAACCGAATCCGGCAAATAGCGACAGGAAGATCAGTGTTAACATCAAGCGGATGCAGTCGTAGGAAAGAAGTCTCATGGGGACCCTAGTGAAAAATCGAAAGGTGTGCCGTGAAGACGCGAATCGTTATCGCGATGCAATTCAAATTATAGGCTTTGGGGTCGCGACTGGGAATGCGGAGGCATTGAGATCCGTTGCGATCAATTGACTTTAATCCCCTTGGAAACGGTCACTTCTCCGCCTTGGGAAAGGAGGACGAATTTTGGCCGTTTCAAATATTTGCGTAACTCTTTATCTACATAATGGTTCAGGTTGACCTGGAATGAACCCGAGGCAGCATTCCAAACTGGCCAAGGAGCTTGGCGAATCGGATGACAGAAGACTCCTTTGGAACTCTGAATGAATCGGTGTTCCTGTCGCAGCACGAATTGCTCTTTTGAATCGGGCTTACTTTTGGTGGCGGTTGATCTTGCGGAGACCCGAAAGTGGTTTTCCTCTTCTTTAAATTTCCAACGAAATTCTGCCGTCGGCAATGCGTCTCTGCGTACATTTTGCAGGTTTTTAGACTCTCTTTTGATATGCGCTATCTCGGATTGCTGGCCCGTCAGGAAACGTAAGACCCGAGCAGCGTTTTTTGAAGACACGAGATTCCCAAGTTTAAAGTGACCTTGTCTGGTTTGGCCATTTTTTTCCCAAGAGATATATGTTCTTAAGTCGACCTCGTCGATTGAACGAAAAAGTACCAGCTTTCTTTTCCAAGGCCGGAATTCTCTCACGTTCTTGGCCATCAAGGTGATCAGGGTGTGATCGTTGTAGCTGACAATCCGCGTCCCTTGCGGTATGAAAGGCAGCAAAATTCGCGGATCCACATCGAAATTTAGCGCGACGACATCTCGCCATTCGCATCGGTAAACAGGCTTGGTTGGGGGGGACTTTTTGGTGTTCATTATCTGGCCTATTGAGCAATTTGAACGCAGTGGATTGCCTGACGCGTTCATGCAGTTTTCAGGAGGATTTTTAATTCAGGCGGGTGGGTGTCGTCTCCATTTTTGGAATGGTGGGGTTTGTGGGTTTTTGGGCTGAATACTGAGCTGAATACCTTCGCCAAATTCACGGCACTGGCATCGTTATGCGGAATGGGGTGCTGGGTTGGCGTGCTCCCAAGAGCACGCTTGTTCTGTCGTGTTTAGTTAGTGGGATGTCTTGGAGTTTCCTGTTTGACGAAAGGTACGCCATTTTTTGTTTGCCGCTTCCCGATCTTCGGAATTCAAAAAACCGGATTGGGGAATGGGTAAGGGTTGTCCTTGGAATGATATATCTCGGAGATTCAATCCAAAGTTTTGATACTTTAGCCCCGCCAAATGGACCATCGTTGAAAGTACCAGATCTTTTACTTGAACCTGGTAAACGGAAGTTTGTTCTCGATTCTCGCTCACGAACCTGGGGTGCAAAAGTAGGGCGTTATCCAGATGTCTTTCCAGTAGCGGAATATGAGATTCATCGCCGTAATCGGCTACCAATGTCAACGCGTTACGGATGGATGTGCTTTGGCCTGTATCTGGTCGTCTCAAGTACTCCAGTGCGACGACCAACCCCTCTCGTATCCCCAACGCTTGGGCGACCGCCATACGCAACGTCATTTCGGCGATTAGAGGGTCCGGAAACTGGACCCATAAAATCGCCGCTTGGCGGTGCAGGTTCTTCAGGCGGTTTCTGTCGCTTACCATTTTTGCAAATGCGGTTTGTTGAAAGTACCGGCTAAGTGTCTTGCGAATCTGAGGCAGTTCGTCTTGAGAATCAACTTTTGGCAACGTCTTGATAATTTGCATGGAAAGGCAGGTCATCAGACCATCCTGAAAGATGACTTGTTGGGCGCCACTTCCAGAGAATTCTTTTAATAGTTCCTTAAGCAATCCAATTTGATCTTGGTCGTTTTGATGCCGATCAAGTGTTTCCTTTCGCTGACGGTAGAGTTTGACGAATGCTTCTCGTTGAATGTCATCGTCACCGGTACCAGTCGAATAGGTTTCCCAACCCGGTAAGGAGCCTTCCCCCATTAAGAATGCCTTCACCGCCCGTTCCATCTCTTGCAGACGAATCATCTCAATGATGCGGTTAACTCGTAGACGTAATTCCTGATCGGTAGCCTGCCGTTGAATTTCCAGATGGGGGAGAACCGTTGCTCCCCGCTCCAAGAGTCGAGATTCTGCGTCTTGGCGGGTGTCGAAGTTCTCGTCAGCCAGTTTCTCAATCAAGAGGTGGAGGGGTTGGATGTGCTCGACACCAGTTTCTTGTTGTGGGATTGCATACCCCAGAACGGGGAACCAGAAGACGACGACTGTTGTGAACAGTGACAAGACGAACAGGTTCCATTTATTTCCAACGCTGGCCATAGTTTAGGCAATTGTGAGATATCAGACTTCGTTTGACCCCGATGGAATTATAGAGTGAGAGAAAGGCGGTTTGTAGTTTGCTTCGGTTAATTTCCTTTAAGGAATATTTGCCCCGATCTTGCCGGTTTTCCGCTGACAGACCCTGAAAAACGCGGATTGCCGGGGGCTTTGGGAAATAACATCGACAACATCTGTTGCTACGCGGTAATATTAACCGATCGTTTTTTTTACGTTGCAGGGTGTCGGAATGACTCTATATCGACTTGGGCTTTGCTTTTCGGGGCTTATGCTAATGCTGTTGAGCCTGAACAGTGACTCGTTAGTGGCCCAGGAAAATCAAAAGCAACCGCAGGAACAAATCGCGAGTGACGAGATCGCATCCTTACTCTTGCAGTTGGAAAGCGAGCGCTACCAGTCGAGGATCGCGGCCTCACGCCAACTAGAAAAATTTGGCGTCGAAATTGCCCCGGCTCTCGTCGCAAAAATACTCCTCGGCCCGCCCGAGACGGCAGTGCGTTGCAGTCAAGTTCTTTCACGGATTGCATTGAATGCTGACCAACAAGACATGACTCGTGTTGCGAGAATCTTGTTGCTGCTTTCAGAAAATGGGCTGCACCATTTTCAGCGGGATTCGCTCATGCTCCAAGCGAGGTGGAAAAAAAATCGACAAGACCGGACTATTGAACTGCTCGTGGATGCAGGGATCGATGTGAGATCGACTGGATTTGGGACTGGATTTGGGGCTGGATTGAGTGCGGTTATGCCTCTGCATGCTGCAATCGATGGGACGCAAATGGAGCAAACTGAGCAGTCCAGCGAACTTGAAATTGAGGGACCAACGGCAAGCCAACCGAACACCGCGGTGGCTTCAGAATTACTTGCCGATGTAAACGCGATCATTTCTGCGTCGGATGCCGAAAATGGTATTCGTTATGCGGAGGAAATGCGGAGTGTTGGATTGGGTAGTAAGGAGACCGATAACTCCGCGAGCGCCCAGCAATCAGGACGGCCAGACGTGATAGTGCCAGGTGTGGTATGGAGCCAAACGGAACAAGATGCTTTTTTCAATATTGTCGTTCAGGAGAACGCAAAGCTAGGTACCGAGGAACTTAATTTATTGGAGCTGTTGCCTGGTTCCCTCCAGATCACGTTTGTACAAAGAGAAATTTCGCCGGTCGTAATAGATGCACTCGCGACGATGAAATCCGCGCAATATGTGGGTCTCATCAATTGTCGATATGAGTTAGAGCCGATGTTTGATTTGTTGAAAAAACGACCGGGATTATATGTGTCAGCGACCGGAAACGAAGGGTTCTTGGGAGTCCAATTAGAATCTGATTTCGCTTTCGAGTCGCAACTGTTGTGCCGTGTGCTGGAAGTCGTTCCAAACTCTGCAGCCGAAGACGCAGGCATTCAAGCGGGAGACCTGTTTCGTCGAGTGAATGGGATTCCTATTTCACGCAGCGAAGAGGTGATATTGGCTATCGGCGCTTTCAAACCAGGCGACGTGCTGACCCTGGATCTCGTTCGAGATACAAAAGAACTGGAGATGAAAGTAGAGTTGCGTGAGCGAATGGTAGATCCATAACTCGCCAGGAATCGCTGCAACTTAAAAGGAAAAGGCCATTAAATAGAAAACCCAACCCGTCGCAGCGGTCAAAACCATGAATACGGTTGAGACCCACCCCCAAAATTTATGTTTGGGTGAGTAGTTGTTGGGCTGCGGATCGGTGGCGAAGTTTTTCAATGCCATAACGATCGTGTAGATCCATATAAATGGTGTGGGTATCGCAAATACCAAATGCACACCTAGCGCCCAATGCACCCAACCCTGCTCGTAAAAACGCGAGGGCTTCGCGAGTTCTTGCCACTGAGTGAAAAAACGGACGTCTATCTCAAACGCGATAATGGCAGCCAACAAAATCGCTGCCGTCAACAGCTGTATGCGCTTGTGCAATCGAAACAGACGTTTCTTGCGAACCAGAAAAATACTGACGCCCAATATCAGCACGATCAAGAACATTGCAATAAATACAAAGTCCAGCATGAATGTTCCGCGGGTTGGTAGAAAACCACCCTGCAGTTGAGCCATGACCATGGCAAACTCACTTTGGAAAATGGGCGAATGGATGCAGATATCTCGATATTGTAAGCTTCTACATTATCGAGGCGTTAGGGGGGGCGTGTTGAACAGTGAAGCGATGGATCTGTTTTCTTTATCCGGAGTCCTTGCTCACGCGGAAGGAAAATTTACATCGACTCCGAGAGCAACATAACACAGGTGGCGATCGTTGGACCTTTACGACCTCCGATTTGTGATAAACTCCTTTAAGAATCGGCATTTTTTGGGTGCAAGAACGGTTGGAATTCTCTTCGGATTAAATTTAGGCCAATTTTTGTACCGTTGGTTCTGTGTCAAACAAAAGTTTACATTTTCGTTCGATAAAGCTGGCCAACTGGCAGGTTCTTGGCGACAGCAGCCAAAGTGGTTTGGGTGGTAACGCGCTCACGATCCCGCCGGTGTTGCGCCCTTTTTAGTTGGCAGGAAAAACTGGAGAGCGTGACAAGCTCACGCAAAAACAAGTCAGGAAGGACGCAGGGGGCGGGATGGCAGAAAAAACAAGATTGCAAATTGAGCTTGTGCTACCGGAGGTTCATGACGCCGATGATCGTTGCGTCCAGCGTCTTACGGATTTGTTGGCGGCCAAGAAAGGTGTAGGGCGAGTGCACCTGGATGTGAGCGAGCAGGAGGCCGGAAAAATCTGCGTCCATTTTGATTCCTCCATCATCACGGTTGGCGAAATCCGTCAATTCGCGATGCAAGCAGGGGTGGATCTGGCAAAACGTTATGGTCATATCCTGGTGGAGATTCGCACCGTGACCGCCCGTCATGCGCGGCAAATTGCAGTCACGCTTGAAACGGTTCCGGGAGTTCTCGATGCCGGCGTCTCTCCGGATGGGATCGTGAGGGTTGAGTTCGACCGCAAGCAAACGAACGAAGCGGAAGTGCGTCGTAATATTAACGAGTTAGCAGAGGTGGGTCGCCAAAAAGAGCCTGCTTCTGCAGGTTCTCATGATCATCACGGCGGGAATTGCGAACATCACCATGGTGGTATTTTGGGCGAAAATTCTGAGCTCATCTTTGCAATTTTATGCGGTCTTTCGTTGGTTGTGGGTTGGCTGATTTCCATCACCACCGAATGGTCCGCGAGCATTTCTTTGGTGTGTTATGTATTGGCGTATGTGTTCGGCGGTTTTTTTATTGTTCAAGAGGCGATTCAAAAGACGTTAATGGGACGTTTCGAGATCGACTTTCTCATGATTGTGGCCGCGATCGGTGCGGCCGTCCTTGGGGAGTGGGCCGAAGGAGCGCTGTTGTTGTTTTTGTTTTCCATCGGACATGCGCTGGAACATTTTGCCATGCGGCGGGCCCGCACGGCGATCGAATCACTGGCCGATTTGGCACCGCGAACGGCATTCGTTAAGCGCAAAGATACCTTCTTGGAAGTTCCAGTCGAACAACTGATTATTGGCGACACGGTGTTGGTCAAAACTAACGAGAAAATTGCGGCTGACGGATTTGTAATTGTCGGAAACAGCAGCGTCGACCAATCTCCAATTACGGGTGAAAGCGTGCCGGTCGACAAGCGTCCCGTGGATGACCGACAAAAATCTTCCCGATTCCCCAAATTGGTATCGCCAGAAAGTAGCGTATACGCGGGTACATTGAACCAATCGGGCGCGATGGAGATCGAGGTCACGAAGTTGGCCAAAGATACCACGCTGGCGCGGGTCGTGACGATGGTCAGTGAGGCCGAAACACAGACATCTCCAACCCAAAGGTTTACCGATCGTTTTGAGCGATATTTTGTGCCCCTTGTTATTGCCGTGGTGGCTCTCCTGCACCTGGCGTTTCTCGTGATTGACGAGTCGTTTGCCGACTCGTTTTATCGCGCGATGGCTGTGTTGGTGGCGGCCAGTCCGTGTGCTTTGGCCATATCGACGCCGAGTGCGGTGCTCAGTGGAATCGCTTGTGCTGCTCGCGGAGGCGTACTCATAAAGGGGGGCGGTCCGTTGGAAAATCTGGGGCAGCTCGACGCCATCGCTTTCGATAAAACAGGCACCTTGACCGAGGGGAAACCGCGTATCACCGACACCGAGATGTATGCCGGTGCGGCACAGGATGAGTTACTGCGGGTCGCGATCGCGGTAGAGATGACCAGCGATCATCCTTTGGCGCAAGCGGTAGTGCGAGATGGACAAAAAACACTGGGGCCAGAGTCGAGGCAAATAAAACCAGCGAGTGATGTGAAAAGCATCACGGGGCGAGGGATTGTTGCGACGGTGGACTCGGAAATCGTCTATTTAGGGAAGCCTGCTTTGTTCGATGAGACCGACGGACAACGCTTGCCGGAGGACTTGCAGGACACCATTCGAACATTGGAAGGTAACGGACGTACTACGGTGGTGGTTCGCAAAGGAGATCGGTTTTTGGGCGTCATTGGATTAATGGATCAACCGCGAGTCCATGCGGCTGAGACCATTTCTCAATTACGTTCATTGGGTATCGAACGCATGGTGATGATTTCAGGCGACAATCAATTGGTCGCCGATGCGATTGGTTTGCAAGTCGGAATCGATGAGGCTTTTGGGGATTTGCTACCAGCCGACAAGGTCCACGCGATCAGGGAGTTGCGAAAGCAACGTGATGTCGCGATGGTCGGCGATGGCGTAAATGACGCTCCGGCCATGGCTAATGCGACGGTAGGTATTGCCATGGGAGCAGCCGGTTCCGACGTAGCGCTAGAAGCATCCGATATTGCTTTGATGGGCGACGATCTGTCGCGACTGCCCTTTGCCGTAGGACTAAGTCGGCAAACAAGCCGTATTATTCGGCAAAACCTGTGGTTCAGTCTGGGGATGGTCGCGATTCTGGTACCCGCGACTATTTTTGGATTGCGATTGGGCTTAGCCGTTTTGTTTCACGAAGGTTCGACGATGCTGGTCGTTATGAACGCATTGAGATTGTTAGCCTACCGTCAAAAGCGTGAAACCTGATTCACAACGCTTGCGGGAAAGGTTGACTGGCAGGCGGCCGTTTTCATCAGCAAGCTTGAATCGCCAACCCTGCTTTTGACTGCCCCACAATGCAGGCGGCCCGTATTCTCAATGTAGCGGTTAAAGTATCTGGGGGCGAAGTTAACGATTGCCCGGATGCCGAAACCCCTGTCGGATCCCAGCGACAGGACGTTTGTGCCAAATGTCGGGTTTCATCTCAATGAGTCGGCAAACTGGAAGGCTGTGTGGGAGTGTATGCCAGGCGCTCGATACTTAAGCTAATGCACTTGCCAGGCATCGGCGTGCACCATGAAATCTACGATCGAGGGAACGATATGAACAAGTGGCTTTTGGGTGGTCTTGTACTGGTAGCTTTCGTTTGTTGTGCCCCGCAGGCACAAGCTCAAACGTCACACCCCGGCATCTTTGCCCGCAATACCAAAGCGGTTTCTGGCAAATCTTACCACCCCCGACGTGGTCACCATCAGCATCTCCACGCTTGGAAAAATCGGTGGTTTCACAACAATGAATTACCGCCACTAAGACCTGATGACGGATGTGGTCGGTATCCCAAATACTACGGTGGTTTTCATGTCAGCCATTTCGAGCGACTGGGCATTCCTCATGGCGATTACGGGTTTCGCGGACCGAGCATTTACTGGACGCCTTGGTAGACCGCGCCGCATTTAGACAACCGCTCCGTCAATGAGGACGCTTCGACAAACCTGATTCGCGTCAGTTCAAGCGAATCAGGACTTCATTGCGCCGAAACATTCCGGGAATCCAGGGGGGATCGTAGCCCGCCATCTCAGCAGTGTCTTGTCCGCTGAGTCCTTGTTCCTGCATCCAGTTTCGCAACTTGGTTTCAGCTTTGGACATGCTTTGGCCGTCCGTTCTGCCTGCAAATCTTATCACAGCAAATTTTCCGCCGTCCCGTTTGCGAAGTTCAACCGATGCTTGGGATGGCTCGGGGATATCCCCCTCGGCTACGGTTTTTGGGAGTACGAATCCCATTTGTTCGCCTGACCCCGAGGTATCTTGTTCCATGAATACCGGTGTTGTCATGGCGATCTTTTTATCTTGGTTGTTATTCCCGCTGATGTACCGGAACAGTCTCATGAAACCACCGTCTCCGCCTTGGGCATCGATGGCTGACTGAGTGGCAGCCAGCCAAAGGTCTGGATACTCGCGGATTTCGAAAGCATTATCTTTGCGTAGTACGGTGTATTCAGCTGATTCGTAAGCAGATCTTGAAGACATTTTCCATCCGAACCAGCAGACAACGACGACGACCGTTGCCAAACCAATATAAACCAGAGAGTTGTTGGGCATCGTTAGTTACCTGTTTCCTTCGCGTCATCTCGGATGCAGTAAAGTTTTTTGACACCCCGCAGTAAAAGTGAATCGCCGGCAGCGGCAGGTGTCGACCAGAAAAGGTCGTCAAGTTCGTTTTCCGCGACGATCTCCATTTCAGGTCCCGTTCCAATGACTAGCGTGGTTCCGTTTTCATCAATCAGGAACACGTGTTTATCGTCTCCCCAGAGCGAAGCAGCCATGGACCGCAGTGGCATGCGTTCCTTGAATGCGACGCTTCCCTTTTCCGCATCGTAACAAGTGAGAATGCCTCTCCCCGGGATATAAAGGTATCCACCGGCAACCACGGGTGATGCCATACCTGGCCCGGCCTGCATTTTAGACCAAGCGAGATTTTCGATTGCGGCTTTGGCCTCGAATACTTGTTCCCCCGTCATTCCGCTGGATACGGCAACCAATGGACCGCTGCTGCGAGGCCCGCTGTTACCGAAATATATTCTCTCTTTATCGGCTGCTGGTGAGGCACTGAACGACATGCCGATACCGGTCATGGTCCAAAGCTCGTCTCCGTTAGCCGGGTCATAGGAGGTCACAAACCCGGAGCCGCAAGTAATTAGTTCGCTTCTTTTGTCGTTTTGCCAAAACATCGGAGTGGCCCAGGAAGTTCTTCCACTTCGTTTCTTTCGCCATTTCTCTTCGCCCGATTTCGCGTCAAATGCGACGACGAATGAATCATCATCATTATCGCACTGCACAAAAACATTGCCGTCGCCCAGTGTTAACGAGCTACCAGATCCAAAACCATTTCCTGTGGGGTAGGAACCGATGTCCTGACGCCACAGTTCATTTCCGTCCATATCCAATGCAGCGACAATGCCGATCGCAGCAAAGTAAACAAAAACGCGTTCGCCATCGGTTGCTGGTGATTCGGTCGCAAATGAATTGGAACCGTGGATGGGGTGGTCAGGCCGCTTTTCAAGTAGCGTTTTCTGCCAAACTTGAGAACCGTCTTTAAGATTCAGGCAGGTCACTTGAAATTTCACCTCGGACTCGGGCCGCTTGGGCCGCATATCGCGAACGCCTTCCGAGAAACTCACCGGCAGCGGAGCACCTACGGCGGAGACAACGAAAATCTTATCGCCAGTGACAATCGGAGAAGCCAGGCCTCCGCCGTCCAGCTCGACGCTCCAAGCTATGTTTTTGTCCGCCCCCCATTCCAGAGGATGCTGCAACGTCTCCTGAACTCCATTTCCGTTGGGACCGCGGAATTGGGGCCAATCTTGAGCTTGAGAAGTTTGGCAAAAAATAATCGCTGAGAGGGCCAACCATGACAACGCGTTTGACATCATACGTTCCTTCAGAAGTTCTACGGTGAAAGCCCCACCCACAAATCGTGCTTGTTTAGATTTGGCGAGGATCCAAAAAAAACGCTCGCTCATTCCGTGTTGGAAACAGGAATGGGCGAGCGATTTGTGTAATACAAAACTAGTCTCGCAATTGACCCATGCGGGCGTAAAGCGAATCAATACCTTCTCTCAACACCCAGGCTCGTTCGGTCATGCTGTGGGTGTTTTCGGCACGGTTTACGGTTTGCCGAATCATGCTCATGGTGTGATCATCTGCATTATTGATGCCGGCGGCCATAATGTCAGACATCGTACGCATGTAGATCTCACAGCATTGTCCGTGCTGACCCGCGTTGTAGACGGGGGCCCCACGCTCGACCGCACTATTGAGCGAGTTCATGACTTCGCGGCTGGAAAGGCTGGATGGAATCAGCACTTTATCGATGACGTGGATCACTCCGTTGGAGGCGTCAATATTTCTCGCAATGATTTGGGCGTCGTTTACATTGATACCTTCAGCTGTCAAACCAATGTTGACCCCACGACCTAGCAGTGTTTCCGCACGTTGGGCAGCAACCGCGTCGTTGTCGTAAACACGTCCGGAAATCACATGGTATTTCAGGATGTCGACTAATTGTTGCTTGTTCTCGGGCTTCAGCAAAGATTCGACGGTGCCTTCAGGCAACGCTGCAAACGCTTCGTCCGTAGGTGCAAATACGGTGAAAGGTCCGTCGCCCGCCAAAACCTCCGCGAGTCCGGCTGCTCCGACGGCGGCCAAGAGGGTGTTGAACTGGCCGGCAGATTGAGCAGTCGCAGGAATGTTCGAAAGAGCCGGCATCAGAACCGTGTCAATAACATGGATGACGCCGTTGGTGCATTGAACGTCAGTGACTTTGATGTTGGCGTCGCCGACCTTCAAGCCCTTGCCACGTAGGTTGATAGGTAAGCGTTGCCCGTTGACGGTGCCCGCAAAATCCAAATCGTAGGCGGTGGCTGCGTTCACCCGGCCAGGAACCACGTGATAAGTTAGGATTTGGGTGAGCTGGTCGATATTCTCGGGCTTCAGCAAGGCCGCCAGTGTTTCGGGGTCTATTTTGGCAAATGCCTCATCGGTCGGTGCAAAGACGGTAAGCTCGGCACTGCCATTGAGTGTGTCTACCAAACCAGCAGCCTGGGCTGCAGCAACTAAAGTATTGAAATTACCGACTTCGATAGCCGTTTCAGCAATGGTTTTGTTTTGGGCATTTGCTGGTTGGGCAACAAGTAGGGTTGCGACCAACAACAGCGAAAACGTTAGCGACTTCATATCAGGCAAACTCCATTCAGATTGTTTAACTTTGGTAGCGATTTCGTAGCAGAAGCCGGTTGGATTCAAAAACGCTCTTATTCATGAGGGATTTTCACGAATTTCCCTCTGGAAATCGTTCAAGACCGTAGTCTGGAGAGAAAACGCGTTCTGCGGTGAAAGCAGCGCCACGTTGAACGGGATTTTCCGCAGGTATTATTGGCCTACGATCGGATTTTAAGGCTCTGCGATAAATCGACGGTCGCGGCTAATTCGAGAATGAATCAATGGGTACGAGCGTGAGTTTTCTGAATTCGACTTCGCTACCCTCTGCCTGCAAGGCGATCTGCCCGTTCTTGGCCGTGCACTGTGAACCGTGATTAACCAAGTCACCGTTTAAGTGCACTTTGACTTCATTCCCCAAGCATTCGATGGTCATAGAATTCCATTCACCGACGGGTTTTTCAGAGTCATCGGTGAGGTTTTTAATACGGCGAGCCTTTCCTTCCACGACTCCCCAGTTCTTTTCCGGTCCGCGTCGCTCCACCATGTTGGGGACAGTGATGTCTTCCGCGATGCACCAAAAATCGCCGGCATGTTGATGGTTCATTTGCACTTCGATGGACTTGGGGAACATCTTGTAAAGCGCTCGCGGTGTCGAAGCGTGAACCAGCACGCCGCAATTACCGGGAGTGCCCGAAAATCGATATTCAACTTCCAATCGGTAATCTTGGAAAGACTTATCGGTTATCAGGTGCCCGTTAGGGTTACCCAGACTGACAAGTTTTCCATCTCGTACTAGAAAAGTCGCGGGGCAGTTTGGGTCGTTGTCTTTTTGCGGCACGTCGACATGCCAACCGGTTAGGTCCTTGCCATTAAAAAGATTTTCTTTCTTCTCGTGTCGAACTTCATCGTGATTTTGAGCCACAGCACAGCAAGTCAGGGAATGATCACTCAAGTAACCGTTAAATGAACCAACGCCAACGAAGAGTGTGGACATCGCCAACGCGAAAGTGATGGGGGCATTCATAATCGTTTTATTCCTCGAATGGTAAGTGCTGGATCGCCTGTCAAGCTTGCCGAGACCCTTGGAATTATGACAAGCCGTAGAATTCTTGACATCCCAGCAGGCGGATTTCTTTGGCATGGATGCGATAAATCATCCAAGAAATCGCAGGCAGGAGTCTTGATATTTCAAGAAAATAAAGGATTAGGCCCATTCGAATCTGGTACGGTCTGGTTTCAAGGTGCGGGTCAAGACGCATAGATTCGTATTGCCACCGTTGACAATATGAATTCAATCTGGATCATCTAGGGTTCAATCTGCGATCTTCACTCACAGCAAAGCCCGAGTGGCGGAATTGGCAGACGCTCAGGATTTAAAATCCTGTGTCCTAACGGACGTGCGGGTTCAAGTCCCGCCTCGGGTACTACGGTTTTAACAAAACAGCGCCTTCACTCTCGGCTTTCTCAAGCCCCAAAATCTAGTTTGGGGACAACATCGAGTTTGCGTTGGTTTTGTGTCGCTGTTCTTTTCACCTTCATTGAAATGCTGTTTTTAGAAGATTGAGATTTGGACGCGCCCTACGAGCATCTCGGTGTAGTGCTGACAACATTCGAATTTTTCGGCTTTGATTCCAAGCGGAACAGCCAATTAAGAGCCCGTGATCAAAATAATCACGGCACTTACCCAGTTCATGACGTCGGTTACGCCTTCGCTGGCATGGTGAGTCAAATGAACCACTGCGGCGATCTCCTAATCAAGGAACGCGAATGAGACCACGTACTTGAAGGCACCATCACCAGCGGGGGCAGGGAGTTCCAATTTTGCACCCGCTAGTTAACGCATATTGCAGCATTGTCGTCTAATCGTAGTCAAGTTCCAAAACGTGAATTGCTCCCAATCCAAACGCAAATCCATGAAGCGGATTCATTTTTCCATTGTTTTGCACCGCTCTGTTTTACCTTCTTGCTCATATTGCTTCAGAAATGGGTGCCTGCATTGAATAGTTTCCTTGCTTTGCTGCTGGCAAAAATGCGAAACTGGGGAACTGGAATGGTCTCAAAGGAACAAAATGAAATCCACTTACCTACTATTCTGTTTTACCGTCATCCTGTTGTCAGGAAATTGCCACGCACAGGGTGAACTAAAAGAACAGACGGGAATTCTTCAACCGCAAGATGGGGTTAATGGAAAGGGCGAAGTTCCGGTCCAACAGGACGATTTTTTTGAACTCCGTTTTCCCAAAGCGACGCCCCAGAATCTCGGGGTGTCGTCAGCGGTGATCGACCGTTTATCGGAACTCGTAAGCGGGTTTGTTGAGGCTGAGGAGATCGTTGGGGCGGAGTTGTTAATCATTAAAAACCAGCGTACTTTGATGCACGAGGTTTTCGGTCATGATGATCCGATGGCGAAGCAATCGATTGCAAAGAATTCGATTTTTAGTATTCGCTCCATGACTAAGCCGTTGGTGGGTGCAACGGCACAAATGTTGATCGATGAGGGAGTGTTGAAACTCACGGATCCTGTTTCCAAGTACCTCGTTTCTTTTGACAATGAAGGCTCACGCAACATAACCATCGAGCATCTGTTAACTCATCGCAGTGGATTGCCGATGAAATCTGCAGGTAGGCTTTGGTCGGACTACTCTGCGTACCAAAATATTGATGAAGTTGCCGACTACTGGGGCGAGTACGGACCTCGACTCTTCGCGCCAGGTGAGCAATACCATTATGCGGATGCGAATGTCGACACTCTTGGTGCCGTCATAGGGCAAGTCATCGGTGAACCTGCGGAGGCAATGATTGAGCGTCGTCTGTTTGAGCCCCTTGGGATGGGTGACTCGATCACATTGCTGAACAAGGATGACGTTCGGGTGTCGCGGGTGGCGGGAAAAAATGCCGGAGGCCGTGGCCGTTGGAAACAGTTCTGGAGCTGGCAAGGTACGCCCTATTTTTCTTTCCCCATGTTTGCCCAAGGCTGCTACTCAACGCCCACCGATTACGCTCGTTTTATGCAGATGATAATGGACGGTGGGGTGTACAACGGAAAGCGTTTATTGTCCGAGGCTGCAATCGCTCGCATGGTGACTCCCGTTTCAAAAACAACGATGCCGACAGGGTTCGCGGGCCTCGCAGCGTCCTACGGGCAGCTCATGCAGATTTACGACAACAATGGGGAAGTGGTCGCCTTTGGGCACAGCGGCTCGGACGGGACTTATGCGTGGGCTTGGCCAGATCAAGGCTTAATCGTCTTGTATTTCACCCAGTCACGAGGCAGCATCACGATGAGTCGCATGGAGGCAGTGATCGACAGCGTACTTGCACGTCCTATGCCAACGCAAAGAGAAGATTGAAAATCGGCCTCGGTTAGGCGTCGGGCCGCACTTCTTTTTGCCTTTCTCCCGGCTTTCAAGTTGTCCTTGTAAACGGTACAGGTCGGTTCCGTACATTTACTTCTAGCCCAATTGGTGATTGGGTGGCGGATCGGGCAGGACAAATCCTGAGCTTTCCCTCAAAAAACGCCTGGGCGAACTCTTGGCCAGTTTTCAGTTTGGGTTGCGACCTCGTGAGAAACTGATTCGAACTCAGTAAAACGCAGGAAAAGTTGGGGAATAGAATCTGATCTTTACCAAAAATAGCGTAGTCAATTAGGCTGTGCAATTATCTAGGCGTGAAGCCTTGGCCCCAAAACGGAGTTTGGAATGGACCCAATTAAACCACTGCGAAAGTTGCTTGAGGCATGTGACGCGGGGCCCTTAATGATCCATTCGGATGTTCTTAAAGCGTCACGTTTCGTTCCCGAATATCGAGGCAAGCGGGAGTTGTTGGAGGATCATTGTCAGGTCTTGAGAACGGTGGCAGAGGAACGTCCGATTTGGATGCCGACCTTCAATTACGAATTTACTTCCCGAGGTGAATTTGACGTTACCAACACGCAATCCCAAGTCGGAGCACTGACCCGCTATTTTCACAAGGAACATGCGAATTGGAGAACCGCGGTCCCTGTCTTTTCATATGCAGGCACCGGCCCGAATCCAAGCTTGGGAAAAGAGGCTCCCATTCAACCGTTCGGGCCAAATTCAATTTTTGCGACACTCGTAAAACGCAACGGTACGATTTTGTTTTACGGAGCGCCGTTTGGGTCGGTGACCTTTATTCATCACTCCGAACATCTCTGCGAATCGGTCTATCGTTATGACAAAAGTTTCCACGGCAAGATGATTCAGGATGGCGTATCCAGGGATGTAACCGCTAAATTTCATGTTCGCCCTTTGGGGGCCGCAATCGAATACGATTTCAATCGTTTGCTGCAGGATCTTCGCGATCTTGGGATTGCCAAATACCTAAATGGAGATGATCCAACCGTTATTGTGGCGAACGCACGAGAGGTGAACGAGTTTTGGCAGCGAAAAATCAAGCAAGATCCATTCTATTTGCTTAAGACCTCCTGTCGTCCAGTGCTCGAGCAAAAGTACGATGAGTTAAGACGAAGATTTCAAATTTCTGACTTCGAAACGAACAGTGAGTCCGTGGCTGGAAATGCAGTTTCGCGGGCTGCTTAAATTGCGCACTGCTTTAGGATAAAGGCGTTGGGTATGTTTGCATTGGGAAAAAAAACCGAGGCTTTAACGGGTCAACCAAGTGCTGGCCAGTTAGCTTATGGGCTTTGTCAAACCTTATTTCCAATTTGCCGAAGTCTAACAGGTGCAGGAGTTCGTGAATCACTGGAAATTCTGCGCGGACAAATGCCAGGCTTGCAGATTCTTAGTGTTCCCTCGGGGACCCAGTGTTTTGATTGGACCGTTCCTCCGGAATGGAATATCAGAGATGCTTACATTCTGGATTCCACCGGCAGGAAAATTGTGGATTTCAAAAAATCGAATTTGCATGTCCTCGGGTATTCTTTGCCCGTCAATCGGGAGATGGAATTAGACGAACTACAACAGCATTTGTATTCCTTGCCGGAGCAACCGGATGTGATTCCCTATGTCACTTCGTATTACACGCCTCGGTGGGGATTTTGCTTGTCCGATAACCAGCGGAAATCACTTTCAAGCGGCCGATACCGCGTTGTCATCGATAGTCATTTGGAGCCCGGAGTGCTTAATTACGGTGAGCTGATTCTACCGGGGAAAACGGACAGGGAAGTCTTGTTATCCACTTATGTTTGCCATCCATCAATGGCCAATAATGAGTTGTCGGGCCCCGCCGTAACGGCTCTTCTGGCTCGGTGGTTGACAGCAGAAGTTGATCGGAATTTGACTTATCGAATTGTATTTATTCCCGAAACAATTGGCTCCATCGTCTATCTCAGTAAGCATTTGCAGACGCTGCAAAAAAACGTAATCGCGGGTTTCGTGGTTACCTGTGTAGGTGATGACCGAGCTTATTCATATTTACCCTCGCGAGATGGGGATTCATTGGCTGATCAAGTTGCGAAGCACGTGCTGAGACGCACTCAGCCCGATTTTCGCAGTTACTCGTTTCTCGATCGAGGTAGCGATGAACGGCAATATTGCAGTCCGGGCGTCGATCTTCCAGTTTGTTCCATGATGCGAACCAAGTACGCTGAGTATCCTGAATACCACACGTCTGCCGATAATCTCGAACTGATCTCGCCCGCTGGACTCCAAGGTGCCTTCGATGTCTATCAAAAAGCGTTGCGATGTTTAGAGAGCAACCAACGCTTAAAGATCACTGTTTGC
>CAJQPP010000053.1 GCA_905480235.1 uncultured Pirellulaceae bacterium | reverse complement strand
CCGTCATTTCTTGTTGCAAACAGCCAGCGTAACGAGCCCGCCCCCCGTGTTTATCGAATAGAATTTCCACGTTTTGGTCAACAGGTACGTTTTGGTCGATCAAGTATTTCGCCAATTGGCAAGTTGTGCTGGAGAGCAGGTTCGCTTTGTTTCCACAATCGTGTAAGCCACGATTGAATTCTTCCGGGAAGATAATGGACACCACCATGCGATGGAAATGGATTCCTCGGCTGCGTAGCGTCTCTCGTAGTCTTTCACAAAGCTCATTCAAGTCGTCACGGTTTGCTGCCACAGGTAGATGCACGTTATCCCAGTGGTAAGTGCTCTTCTCCACCAGTTTTGGCGGGTTGGGAGCGGAGATGCATTGGATGAGTTCTGGCACGTTCTTGGGAATGACCTGGGTAACTCCCAGCATTGCCAGCACGGCACGTTCCAGTTTTGCTAAAGATCCCCGGCTTTGGTAAAGCGTCTTCGAGTCGCCGATGGGGATTTTTTCCGGACAAACAGCCAGCGAAAATTCTTTCGATTTGCAGATGACGTCGCTTAATTCGGAATACAGGCAAGTGCCATGATCGGGCACTTCCCAAAGCGTGGCGCCAATGACCAAGGGCCCTAAATTAGGACCGTAGCCTGCCTCATCGGTTCCAATTATGAAGGGCATATAACAGCAATCCGTTTTCGCGGAACCAAGACGCGTTTCTCACTCACATGCTCGACTACCGCCAATTACACTTTGGGTGCTGCACCAAGGATTTCTGGGCTGGCTTGGTCTTCGTAGGTTTGAAAGTTGTCATTGAACTTTTTCGCGAGCGTTGCTGCTGCCTCATCAAACGCTTGGGGGTCGCTCCAGGTTTGTTTTGGATTCAGTATTTCCTCAGGTACGCCCGGGCATTGGCTCGGGATGCTGACGCCAAAAACAGGGTCTGCGGTGAAGTCAGCCTTGACCAATTCGCCGTTGTGGATGGCGTCAATGATGGCTCGGGTGTGCTTCAACGAAATTCGCGCTCCGGTGCCAAACGCACCACCGCTCCACCCGGTATTAACGAGCCAGACATTGCTCTGGTGTTGCTTGATTTTTTCAGCCAGCTGTTCGGCATATTTGGTGGGGTGCCAAACTAGAAAAGCGGCACCGAAACATGCAGAGAAGGTCGCTTCGGGTTCATTCACCCCTACCTCAGTGCCCGCCACCTTGGCCGTGTAGCCACTGATGAAATGATACATCGCCTGTTCTGGCGTGAGCCGGCTGACCGGTGGTAGCACGCCAAACGCGTCACAAGTTAGCAGGATGATATTGGTGGGATGTCCCGTGACGCAGGGGATTTTTGCGTTGTCGATGTATTCGATGGGGTAACTGCAACGCGTGTTTTGGGTCAACGAGCCATCGGAAAAATCCACCTCGTGGGTATGCGGGTGTTGGACCGTGTTTTCCAAAACGGAACCGAAGCGGATCGCCTCGAAAATTTCAGGTTCTTTCTCCGCTGAAAGGTCGATGCACTTGGCGTAACAGCCCCCTTCAATATTAAACACACCGTTTTCGTTCCAGCAATGTTCGTCGTCCCCAATCAAAGCCCGTCGGGGATCTGCAGAAAGCGTCGTTTTACCGGTGCCCGATAAGCCGAAGAACAAACTGACATCTTCTTGCTCCCCTTCGTTAGCCGAGCAGTGCATCGACAGCACTTCTTTTTTAGGCATCAGGTAATTCATGATCGTGAAGACGCCTTTTTTCATTTCTCCAGCGTATTCCGTGCCAAGGATAACCATTTCAGCGGCATCGAAATTCAAGGCTACGCAAGTATCTGAAGTGACGCCTTCGATCGACTTGTCAGCTGTTTGCTGACCGGCATTGTAAATCACATAATCCGGCGTTCCGAAATCCTTCAGTTCTTCCGCCGTCGGACGGATCAGCATGTTATGCATGAACAAAGCATGGTAGGGCCGCGAGCAGATGATGCGGATCTTTAATCGGTTATCCGGATCCCATCCGGCGAATCCGTCCAATATGTAAAGATTGGGACAGTTGTCGAGAAAGCCAACCGCGGCCTCTTTGAGTTTGCCAAATGACTCCTCAGCAAAGGGGATGTTAATCTCTCCCCACCAAACGTCTTCGTGAATGGAAGTCTGATCGACAACCCGTTTGTCCTTAGGGGAGCGGCCCGTTTTTTCACCGGAGGAAGTGGCGATGCCACCCGTGGATGTGATGACCCCTTGATCAAACGTAATCGCATCGTGATACAGTCGCGCCGGCGAGGCGTTTCGCATCACGGACTCTGGGAACTTGTTTTGAGCGATGGACTGAATTCGGGAACTCGTGGCAGTTGACATGGGATCGAGTTTGAAAAGCTGAATTGTGGGATTGTCTAGAGGTCGGTGGCTTGACCGGAAACGCTCAAAGTTAGTGAAAACAGTCCCAAAATGTAAGGTATTTGCTACAGGATTTAGCCTTTTTTCGCCAAGCAATCTCCCGTCGGAGCGGGCGACTGCTAACAGGGACTATTCGCAACCGACTTTTCGTCGATAATGAGGTCTGACAAAGATACCTCGACGCAGTCTCAATCACGCTTTTCTATGAACCCGATTCCCTCAGCAGGCGCTCGCTTTCGCCAGTCACTCGAGCTGGAAAATCCTCTGCAAATCGTGGGGACAATCAACGCTTATTGTTCATTGATGGCTGAACATGCAGGATTTCGCGCCATCTATCTCTCCGGTGCTGGCGTTGCCAATGCTTCCTTTGGGGTGCCCGATCTCGGCATTACGACCATCAATGACGTCGTCGCCGATATTCGGCGAATTGTGGGTGTGACTCAATTGCCACTTTTGGTCGACGCGGATACGGGGTTCGGAAATGCCTTCTGTATGGCCCGAACCATCCGGGAATTTTCGCGAGCGGGAGCCGCTGGAGTCCATATTGAAGATCAGGTCGCTGCGAAACGGTGTGGGCACCGGCCTGGAAAGGAACTGGTGGAAACCGCGGAGATGGTCGATAGAATCCATGCGGCAGTGGAGGCCCGAACCGACGATTCGTTTTTCATCATGGCTCGCACGGATGCCTTGGCTACCGAAGGAATGGATGAATCCCTCGAGCGTTGCCATAGGTATGTCGCAGCTGGTGCCGATGGAATATTTGCCGAGGCAGTGCGCGAGGCGGAGCAATACCGGAAATTTACGGATGCGTTGAGCGTGCCCGTGTTGGCAAACATGACGGAATTTGGTCAGTCCCCATTGCTTACGGCCGACCAACTTGGTGAATTGGGAATCGCCATGGTGCTCTATCCCCTGTCCGCTTTCCGGGCGATGAACGCGGCAGCCGAGCAGGTTTATACCGCGATTCGAAAAGAACGTACTCAGGAAACCGTGGTGGACTTAATGCAAACGCGCGACCGTTTGTACGAAGTGTTGGATTATCATCGGTATGAAAAACAAATTGATGACTTGATTAGGAAATCACAAAAATGACATCGACATCGGATAAACCAAAAAAGAAGACCGGCGGATTAGCCGGTGTTGTCGCAGGTAAAACTGCGATCGCTACCGTCGGCAAAGAGGGCAAGGGGCTCAATTATCGAGGCTACTCAATTTATGACTTGGCGGAAAACGCCAAGTTTGAGGAAGTTGCCTTTCTGTTGCTGCATGGTCACCTCCCCAATCAAAGCGAACTGAATGGTTTTTTTGAACGTCTCAATGCTCACCGCGCCCTACCCAGTGACTTGTTGGCTACGCTGAAGGCCATTCCCAAGGATGCGCACCCTATGGATGTGTTGCGCACTGGCTGTTCCATGCTCGGTTGTTTGGAGCCAGAAGGGTCGCCGGAACGCCAGATGGAAGTGGCCGAGCGTATGCTTGCTTGCTTTCCTTCGATTTTAACCTACTGGTATCGTTACTCGCATTTTGGCGATGAGATCGGTTTTCAGTCCGACGAAAAATCGCTGGCCGGTTATTTCCTACACCAACTGACCGGAAGTGCACCGAACGACACCCATCGTCATGCCATGGATGTCTCGTTGATCCTTTACGCCGAGCACGAGTTCAACGCCTCGACGTTTACCGCGCGAGTTTGTGCGGCGACCCGCTCGGATATTTATTCGGCGATTACCGGAGCGATTGGGACGTTACGCGGACCTTTGCACGGCGGTGCCAATGAGGCGGCCATGGAGCTGATCGAAAAGTTCCAAAACGTCGAAGATGCCGAGGCCGGGATCCTGCAAATGCTGGCCAACAAAGACCTCATTATGGGGTTTGGGCATCGCGTTTACACGGTGTCCGATCCTCGCAATATCATCATCAAGGAATTTGCTGAGAAGCTATCACAAGATGTCGGAGATACGGTTTTGTATCCCGTTTCCGAAAGGATCGCTGACATCATGTGGCGGGAAAAGAAATTGTTCCCCAACCTCGATTTCTTCAGCGCGTCGGCTTACCACTTTATGGGCGTGCCGACGGCTATGTTTACTCCAATTTTTGTTTTGTCGCGAGTCACCGGATGGTGTGCACATGTCTTCGAGCAACGCGCTGACAATAAATTGATTCGACCGGGGGCAGAATACATTGGCCCCGACTCCCAAGATTTTGTGCCTATCGATCAACGCTAAGCACGATCCTGTGCGGGCACATTCTTGTCTAGAATCAGCTGCGTCTAGCAAAACAGGTGGGAGTATTCCCATCTGCTTTTTTTGTTATCCGTTGTCGCAAAGCGGGTTGGCATGGCACTGAAAGCGGACCCTCGTTTAATTCACTGGCCTGGATTTAGGCCAGGGCAGGCTTTCGCGAATCGGTCACGTTGGCTTGTAATATCGACCAATTTAAGATGGCCTCAGTGCGTTGCAATAAAACAGATTGCAACCCATTTCTCGCTTTATCGATGTCGGAAAATATCGTGGCGGAAGTCGGTGCCAGTTCTTGCCAGGCTGCGTTTTCTTTTACTTGGGCCAAACGCTTTAGGGGAAACGCCGATTCGCCAACGTACAAAGCGCGATTCGCTGACCACACAATGTAGACACTGGGTCGGTCGAGTTCGCTGGCTTTTATTCGCGCTAACGGCATTCGTGTGGGCATCTTTTTCGTCAACCACTCGGCAAATTGTTTGTCAGCGAGATTGCGTGATTGACTGGCTCGCTTGCGAATGGAAAGAGCCGCCCAACGATAATCCTCTGCTGCGTACCCCGGTGCAAATTGTGCGGCAATTCGATCAAATTCCTCGCCATACTCGGGACTGCAAAGCACTTCGTCGAGGGTCAATCCGTAGTCCACGGACAGCAAACGCATACTGATTTCACTGGCAAAGCTGAAGGCGTCCATGGATCGAAAGGTCAATCGCGATCGCTCTCTCGTAGCCGTCGCCAGTTTGCCTGATTTTCGCAATCTCAATAGCGTCTGATTCCAAAGGGTGGCATGTCCTTCGAGGCCCGCGTTACGGCAATGATCAATAAATTGGCGATCCAAATCTGGGCGGCACAGAAGATGGTCGACGGAATAACCATCACAGGTTTTGGCGTAGGCTGTGGCGATTGATTTTTCCAGCTTGACCTGAGATTTTGTCGGCGAGTTTCCTTTGCTCTTTTCCGTAAATCCTGTTTTTCGCTGGCGTCCTCGAGATGTTTTTGGGGCGCTGGTTAATGGATTTTCAGGACCATTTAGTTCGTCGCCAATATTGATATCGCCCAGACGTTTGTTGATATACGTGACATATTCGGGCGACAGTTCAAAACCCATCCACTGCCGCGCTAATTTTTTAGCGACCGCCAGCGTCGTACCACTGCCGCCGAAAGGATCCAGCACGGTCTCTTGCGGGTTGCTGCATGTGCGAATGATGCGACCGAGTAATCGTTCGGGCATTTGGCAACCGTGAAATCCCTGGCGTTCTTTGAAGGTTCCGGCGACCCTTGCGAAGTACCACGTGTCATGGTCTGGGGCAAAACTGCGAGGTGCATCTTGAGGCCGGAAGATCCAAGTGTTATCTGGCAGGCGGCCTTTGGGATTAGCTCGCGCGTCCGCGTATACCAATTGCCGTGCCGAGGGTACTCGGACTTGGGGGTTATCCGAATTGAAGGTGAAGTTTTCGGGATCTTTCACGAAATGGAAAAGGTGCGTGTGGGAACGGCTAAATCCTTTTCGACAGTTAACGCCAAACGTGTAATACCAAATGACCCAACTGCGGCAGCGGAAGCCCATGTTTTGGGCGGCGATTTTTAGCTCGGCCGCGAACTCGTCGCCGATGGCCAGCCAAAATGTGCCATCCGGTTTGAGGCAATGAAAAACCCCTTCGATCCAATCGTTGCACCAATTTAGATAATCGCCGGCTTGCTGCTTGTCGTCGTAGACATCGTATTCATAACCGATGTTGAAGGGTGGATCGGCAAACACGAGGTCAACTGAGCCTGGTTGCACCTGTCGCAACAACTTGACACAGTCTCCTTGATACAACTTGTTCTTTTGCAGTTCCACGGCCTACTCGCCAAAATTCCACTCGGTGCCAAAACGCGGCTAGTCATTGTCGCTGATTTATTCCGCTTGAAAAGGGTTTACCTTAGGCCGATTTCCGCCCCACGACTCGCGCCCCCTCAGATAGCCGATATGATTGCTATTTCGTCAAGCGATCTGTGAGGTTCGCTTTTGATTCTTCCCTGATTTCGTTATGCTTTCAGCAGCGATTCGTTTTCTTGTTTCCCTAGCAATGTTGAGTTTTCTAATGTGTTTCCACCGTTTTGTTCCCCTCGTATTGTGCGTTTTGACGTTGGTTTGCGGTGTTGAGCAAGCGAGCGGATTTCAGGCATGGACTTCTTTTCAGAATGGCGGGTTGGTATCGGCTGAGGCTGCCATGCCGACCCGTTGGTCGCCAAGCGAAGGACTTAGTTGGAAGATCGACCTGGTTGGGTATGGACAATCCACACCGGTGGTGTTCGACGACCAGATCTATGTCACTTCGATTTCGGGCCCGCAAAAAGAGCAGGTTCACGTTCAAGCCTTTGACGCGGATGGTGGTAAGGAGTTGTGGCAGTACCAAGCAAAAAATAGTACGCCCGAAAAAAACACCTCTTATGTCAGCCGAGCCGCACCTTCTCCGGTTTGTGATGCGGATGGAGTGATTTGTTTTTTCGAGGGTGGGAACTTGGTCGCGTTATCCCATGATGGTTCGGTACGCTGGGAAATGGATCTCACGAAAACACATGGCGACGTCAAGACACGGCATGGAATCGCTGCTTCTTTGGAGCATAACAAGGACCATGTATTTGTCTGGGTGGAGCGTGAAAAGGACCCGTATGTATTAGCATTAAAGAAAGCGAATGGCGAAGTGGTTTGGCAATCAACCGGTTTAGGAACCACCTCTTGGTCGAGTCCGCGGCTGATTGATGTTGGTGAATCCCAGCATTTGGTTTTAAGCGGCAGCGGTAAAATTGCGGGGCTGGATCCGAACACAGGAACACGTCTGTGGGATTTTACAGAGATTGGCGGAAACACGACGCCTACCCCGGTGCAAGTTGGTAACGGCCGATTTTTGATGGGCGCCTCTGCTGGTCGAGGGGAAGCCGCCGATGGTAAGACCGCGAAATCCAACGGTGTGATCCAGATCGAATCCGAGGGGGATGGTTTTAGTGCCTCATGGCTATGGACTGCCAAGCGTGCCACCAGTTCTTTTGGCTCGCCCATGTTTCACGATGAGCGCGCTTATTTCGTCAATCGCCAGGGGGTCGTATTCTGTTTAGATTCAGAAACCGGCGAAGAAATTTATGCTAAACGCGTTCCCTGCGGCAGTGTTTGGGCGACCCCTTTGGCTTTGCATGGAAATATCTACCTGTTCGGCAAAGGCGGCGTGACGACCATCATTGAAAGTGCCGATGAACTGACAGAGATCTCCACGAACGACCTTTGGGAGGCAACCTCACAACGGGCGGGTGCCATGGGCGGCCCTGTTCTCTATGCGGCCACACCGCTTGAGAAAAGCCTTGTGCTGCGGCGGGGGGACACGCTGTACTGCGTCGGTTCGTCGCCTGAGTAGCTGGAAAATATCAAACGGATACGGGGGAGAATTGATCGAGGTACTGTTCGGCATTTTCTAGATGCCGCTGCTTTTTCTCCGCATCCATTTTTTTTGCCATACTGCACATCATTGCCCAACGAGGGTTTTTGCCTAACGCATCGGCGTGATTCAAAATCCAGCGCCAATAAAGGCCATCCCAAATTTCGCACCACGGCGCGGGTTTGTAATGGCTCATTTTTCGTACGTAAGAAGAACCCGAGAAATATGGCTTGGTGGTGATCAGGCCTCCGTCCGCGTTCTGACTCATGGCGTAAGCGTTGGGAACCATGACCCAATCGTAACTATCCACGAACATCTCCATAAACCATCGATAGATTTCATCGGGATGGAATTCACAAAGGAACATAAAGCCGCCGAGCACCATCAATCTTTCGATGTGATGGCAGTATCCGGTATCGAGGATCCGACGGATGGTGTCATCGATAGGTAGGATGCCTGTGGTGCCGTCATAAAATGAAGCGGGAATTTGATTGTAGTGTTCCCAGTGATTCGTGGTCCTCATGGTGACACCCAAGTCGGTGTAGCAGGCCCGCATGAATTCTCGCCAGCCGATAATTTGACGAACAAACCCTTCCACTGAGTTGATGGGAGTATCGTATTTTTCAGCATGCTTGGTGGCCGCTCTGATAATTTGATCAGGCGTCAGTAACCCAATATTCAGCATGGGCGTAAGCACGCTGTGCCAGAGCCACGACTCACCTTCGACAATCGCATCTTCGTAATCGCCAAACTGATCAAATCGCTGCTTTAGGAATTTGGTGAGCCAATTGGCAGAAGTGCGGTGTGAGGTTGGGTAGTAAAGGTTTTCCAGCGAGCCGGGGCTCTCGGGGAAGTGTTCGTTGACGTATTGGCGAGCTTCCTCGTCGATATGATCGTGTTTAAGTTTGGGCAATGATGGAATTTCGGAGAGCAGTTTTTTGGGGACTTTTTTTCGGTTCGCCTCATCGAAACTCCACTGACCTCCCTGCGGTTCATCGTCGTCCATCAAAACATCAAGCCGCCGTCTTTGCCACTTGTAAAAGTCGGCCATAAACCAACGTTTTTTTCCGGCTCGGTATTCTGCATTTTCCGCAGGTCGGTTTATAAAATAATCGGTATCCAGAATTTGCAGCTCTACTTTTGGATACGCAGTCACAAAACGATCGAGCCGTTTCTGCAGCATGAAATCCGTTGGGTCGCCAAGAATCAGCCGAGTCTTGACCTTGCCACACAATTTTTTCAGATGGGTTTGCAAGGAATGCTCGCTGTGCTCGTAATCCAAGTAGCTGACTCGGTGCCCGGCTTCTTTCAAGCTTTCTGCGTAACGTTTCATGCTGGCTCGATGAAGCCAGATTTTTTGCTTGTGAAATTTAGCCGGATAGTGCCAGTCACCGAAGAATAAGCTGTCTTCAATGAGTGCGATTTGGTCCGGTTTTTCGGCCAAGCCAGGGTGTTTTTTGAAGAGTTGGTGCGGAAAGATAAGAAGGATCTTTTTCATGTTCTGCTCGTAAAACTGGCCGCTCAAATCTTGATTTTTAATGACTGCGATAGGTTGCATACCGGACGATCTGTCAAGAGATTCACCGTAAATTGCGGGTGAGATTAACGCCGAGAGGTTTGCTCGATTACCTGCCCAATAGTTGCAAGGCCTGTCGGCAATCGTTACGTTGTCGTCGTCCTAAGGGAGAAAAATATGAAATATGTTTGCTTACTTGGCCTGATCGCAAGTTGCGTAGGTTTGGCGGAATGGCAATCGCAAGATTCTGTTGCGAAAGATGCGGTTCAACAAGAACTTACTTCTAACACGGATGCGTCGCAAAAGAAACGACTCGTGCATCTCGTGTGGTTCAAAATGAAGGAAGGGTTCGACCGCGACGCTTTTGTAAAAGCATTGCGTAAAATGGACGACATCGAAATGGTTAACGATCTTGAAATTGGCAGTTTTGCGGATCTCGGAGACCCCCGAGCGATGTGCGATTTTGGGATGGTCTTTCGGATGAGTTTTGAGAACGAGTCAGATTACCGAAAGTATCAATCGCATCCGCTTCATCTTCAACTCAAAGGTAAAGTTGGAGATTTTCTCACCGAACCGCCGGTGACTTACGACTACTGGTCAGAGTAAGCCACGTTGGTGAGATGTTTGGGGAGCCTGCTTCCCAAGGGAAAATTAATTTCAGAAGCTCGGACTCGATGTGATGCAAAAAAATATCTACTTGGTTTCCAACGGTGACCTTCGCCTGTCCGCCAATCAGGTCTGTTGGCCAGCCCAACAAGCTATGGAAAATGCACTCAAGGAAGTAGTGCAAGAAAAGGGGTTTGAGCTGGTTCGCGCACACCCGTTCAAGGAAGACAAACAACACGGCTTTATCGATAGTCAACGTGAGGGGATGGAGGTGTTTCGATCTATCCCAAGGGACGCTCCCCTGATTGTTGCGGAAGCCGTCTGGCAGTATTCGCACCATCTATTGGCGGGACTGAGCACGCACGGCGGACCCATTTTGACCTTGGCGAATTGGTCGGGGCAATGGCCGGGTTTGGTCGGTATGCTGAATCTCAATGGTTCGTTGACAAAAGCGGGCGTGGATTACTCAACGTTGTGGAGCGAAGACTTTACGGATGAGTATTTCGAATCCGGCTTGGAAGAGTGGTTAAAAACCGGCATTTGCCAACATGCAATCGATCATGTCCGTAGTTATAACCCGTCCGAAATCGCCGCAGACGCTGTGGTATTAGGTAAAGAACTCGCCCAGTCTTTGTTGGCCGAAAAAGCGATAATGGGAGTCTTTGACGAAGGCTGCATGGGGATGTTTAATGCCATCATTCCGGATCACCTGTTGCATCGTACGGGAGTCTTTAAGGAGCGTTTGAGTCAATCCGCCTTGTATTTTGAATCCACTCAGGTGCCCACCTCCGATGCCGATCAGATCCGTCATTGGCTGGAACAACAAGGCATGACGTTTCACACGGGATCGAATCACGAAACGGATTTGACCGATGAACAAATCCGCAAACAGTGCCAAATGTATATCGCGGCCGTGCGCATCGCAGATGACTTTGGATGTCATTTGATCGGGATCCAGTATCAACAAGGTCTGAAGGATTTAATGCCTGCCAGCGATTTGGTCGAGGGCGCTTTAAACAATGCCCACCGGCCACCGGTAACCAGTCGCGACGGCAAGCGGGTGCTTTACGATGGGCAACCCGTGGTGCACTTTAATGAAGTCGATGAATGTGCCGGTTTAGACGGGCTACTGACTTACCGAGTGCAAAAGGCGTTAGGCCAACCCGTCGAGTCCACATTGCATGATCTGCGTTGGGGTGATTTTGATGCCACGGGAACGACCGATGAGTATGTATGGGTCTTTCTCATTAGTGGAGCCGCACCGCCCGCCCACTTTATTGACGGTTGGAAAGGGGCTGACGGACACCGCCAGCCCGCGATGTATTTTCCCAATGGCGGTAGTACGCTGCGTGGGATATCACGACCCGGAGAGATTGTCTGGTCGCGGATCTATGTCGAGGATGACGCGCTTTGGATGGATATCGGCCGAGGTTCCGTGGTGGAGTTACCGGCGGAAGAGACGCAGCGACGCTGGCAAGCGACGACGCCCCAATGGCCGATCATGCACGCCGTCACGCATGGAGTATCCCGAGACCAAATGATGGCTCAACACAAGTCAAATCATATTCAAGTTTACTACTGCGATGATGAGGCTGCCGCAATGAAGTCATTGCAAGCCAAGTCGGCCATGGCAACCGAATTAGGCATTCAGGTAAAAGTTTGCGGTATTTGATGGCCCGCGTTGCTCGCGTATGAAATTGTTAGGCGAGCAGGTGCGAACCGTAATTTAATCTCTCTCACCGTGTGGAATAAAAGATGGCAAGGCAAGGTTACTTAGGAATCGACGCGGGGACCCAAGGTCTATCCGTTGTTTTTACGGATGAACAACTGAATGTGGTGGCCACCGGAACTGGCAACTATGCCATGGTGGCGGGATTGGATGAAGGATCCTACGAACAAAATCCGCAGGATTGGTTATCAGCCCTTCAGATGGCGATGCAGGACTTGCTCAACCAATTGGGCGCAGCTCCTGAAGTCTTAAGTGTTGGAGTCTCAGGTCAGATGCACGGTGAAGTGCTGACCGACGAGCAGGGCGATCCCGTGGGTCCGACCCGGTTGTGGTGTGACAGTCGCAATGCGGATGAAGAGCGTGAGTTGACCGAGGCGTTCGGCGTCAAAATGCCCAAAAGAATGACGGCTGTCCGGTGGCTATGGACGACACGCCGTCAGCCGGAAAAAGCCCGTCACGCAAAACACCTGACAACCCCTGCGGGCTGGCTTGCTTTTCAATTGACGGGCGAGTGGAATCTAGGGATTGGCGATGCCGCTGGAATGTTCCCGATTGATCAAGCGACGCTCGATTTCGATCAAGCTCTTTTGAACGATTACCAATCTATTGTGGGTGATGAGTTTCCCGCCCTAGCTGGCATGCTTCCTGCGGTAAAGAAAGCGGGAGAGCCATCCGGAGTTCTCAGCGAACGAGGAGCTTCGTTGATGGGGTTGGCTGTGGGCACGCCTGTTGCCGCCGCCGAAGGAGATCAGCCTGCCGCTCTGGCTGGGTCTTTGATTGGCCAAGCCGGTATGGTGTCCGTGAGTTTTGGTACTTCCGTTTGTGCAAATTCAGTCGGCGATCGCACGTTCCAGGGCGTCAGTCACGCGATCGATCATTTCTGTGCGCCGGACGGCAAACCGATCAATATGGTTTTCCTGCGGAACGGTACGACCTTTATGAATTGTGTCGTCCAGATGTTTGCGTCGGTGGCTAATGGCGGTGCAACTGCCGCGTTTGATTCGGTCATGCCAATGGTTCTAGATGCTGATGCAGATTGCGGCGGTTTGTTAGCCTTGCCCTTTATGGATGATGAGCCCGGGTTGGGGGTTGCCAGAGGTGGGACTGCCATGCTGGTCGGATTAAATCAGGACAACGCCACCGCTGGCAACGCGGTTAAGGCGGCTCTATTATCAACCATGTTTAATCTGCGACAGGGTTCCGAGGTGCTTGATCATCAAGGTTATCCCCGTACCGAGTTGGTGCTGACCGGTGGGTTAACTTTGACACCCGAATTAGGGCAAATCCTCGCTGATGTGTTTAACGTTCCCGTCAAGTTATTCGAAAGTGCCGATGAAGGGACGGGTTGGGGGGCCGCTGTGCTGGCCAAGTTCCGTCACCTGTGCATGACGGACTCCAGTTTGTCTTGGGAGAGTTTTCTGACAACGATTGAATCCGGAGAAACACGTCGGTTTGAACCGCAAGCGGACCAGCATTCCAGGTACAGTGAGGCTTACCATCGTTATCAATCGCTGCTGCAAATGCAGCAGGGATTGGACCATGCCTTACAAGATCCGCGAAGCTAAAAACGTTACCAACCTAGTTTCGGTTTCCCCTGTTGAGCAGGCGAGATAGTTCGTCGATACGCCTTCTGAGTTCGGCGATATCTTCCGGCTTGACGGTGCGGTCCTGTCGTTTTAGAGAAATGACTTCCTGATTGAGGTTGTCGAGCAGTTGCTTGTGGTACTGACGTTGCTTTTTTAAGTAGTCAATATCTTGCCATTGTTTATCGTTGGTCACACCGTGATCTTTAATTTTCGTTTCGTTTTGGGAATTATTAGACAGTTCCCGGTCCGAACGTTCGATGCGGTCATTCCAAGCCATCAGTGAAACTTGCAGTTCTTGCAGCTTGAATTGGGTGGTCACTAGTACACGATTCTGCTCTTCCACTTGCATGGCAAGTAACTCGAATTCTTCCGCCCATTGGGTTTTTCCCGAGTAGGAGTGCCAAACGGCAACCAACGCAATGCCCAGGGCCGTGATCGCCAGAATCGTACTTGTCAATTTCATTTTCGCGCTTTCGCAAAACCAAAATTTGCAACAATCGTTTCATCTTACAAAAAGCCCGCAAATTCGTGCGGTCGACAGCGGGAATTTGTCCGGGTTTATCTTGGAAAACAAAAAATGTTACTTAGACTGAGGCATGTCGATAAGACGTATCAAATCCCCACGGCCCGAACCGGTAATCAGAATGAAATCGAATTTCCCCTTGAGTTTGATTGCTTTGCTTGGCGTTTGCTTCAGTTTTTTGGCGACTGCAGCAGGCCAAACAGAGGTGGATGAAACGGAAGCGGTGTTGGCCGGGCATTCCTATCATGGTGAAGCATTTAACGAAGGGCCGCGACAACAGGCTTATTTGATGCCCGGTTTGGGGCAGAGTCAATTTTTAATCTCCACCAAAAATGCAGAAGCCCAGCAGTTCTTTAATCAGGGCGTCGACCAACTCCATGGGTTTTGGTATCTCGAAGCTGAAAGATCATTTCGACAGGTCGCTGTTTTGGATCCGCATTGCGTGATGGCTTTTTGGGGACTGGCTATGGCAAATGTGAACAACGAAAAACGTGCCCGGAAGTTTATTCAAAAGGGTTTGCAGGCAATCGCCAAGGACGCAGAACCATCAGCGGACGTTACCGAAAGGGAAAAACTTTATATCGAAGCCTTGGCGACTCTCTACGATGAGAAAACAAAAGAGAAAAAGAAACGCCACGAAAAATACACCAAGAAATTAGAAGAGATCGTTCTGACCTTTCCCAATGATATTGAGGGAAAGGCGTTTTTGGTCTACCAGATTTGGATGAACAGTCGAGCAGGCATTCCGATTTCCAGCCACGTCGCAGTGAACTCTCTTTTGGATCAAATTTTTGAAGCGAATCCAACTCACCCCTCCCACCACTACCGCATTCACTTGTGGGATTATCGTAAAGCCGAGGTGGCTCTTGAATCGGCTGCCAAGTGTGGACCGGCGCTGCCTGATATCGCTCACATGTGGCACATGCCGGGGCACATCTATTCCAAGTTGAAACGATATCCGGATGCGGTTTGGCAACAGGAAGCCTCGGCTCGTATCGATCACCGACATATGATGCATGACCGGGTATTGCCTGATCAGATTCACAACTTCGCTCACAATAATGAATGGTGTGTTCGCAATTTGAACCACATTGGTCGCGTGGATGATGCCATTGATTTGGCCACAAATATGGTCTCGATGCCACGTCATCCCAAATACAACCATTTGGAAAATCGCGGCAGTACTTGGTACGGGCGAAAAAGGTTATTCGAAACGCTTAGCCGCTATGAGAGGTGGCAGGATCTTATCGACCTTTGTCATACTCCCGTCTTGGAACCGACGGATGATTCGCTGGAACAAATCAATCGACTGAGGCACCTAGGGCGAGCCTACTACCGAACGGCTGATAAAACGAACGCTGCCAACATCCAAAAGCAATTGGAAGATCGGAAAACGGCGCTACAGCAAACCGAATCTGAGCAACTAAAAGAAGCCATCAATAAAGTTAACGAGCAAACAGCCGCGTATCGAAAATTAAGCCGGGCGTTAAGCCATCGCGTGGCGGCGGAATGGCAACGGGATCTAAAGCATCGCCTGAATAGCACGATTCGTCGAGATCACCAGAAACGCTTGGCCGAGGCCAAAAAGGTGGTCGGAAAAAAGACGGAAAAAGAAATGAACGTCCTCCGCAGAGCCTTGGATGAAATGGCAGGATACCAATTGTTGGCAGAGGAAAAGTATATCGATGCTGAAGGCAAGTTCAGCAAAGCTGGTAGCGTAGATGCAATTTATCGAGCCCGTTGCTTCCATTTGGCCGGTGACACCAAGAAAGCGGTAGATCGGGCACGCAAGTATGTCAAAAGTCATCCTTTTGAAGTGCAACCGCAAGCCAACTTAGTTTCCTTGTTATGGGAGGCGGGGGAAAAAGAGGCTGCTCAGGCGGAGTTTGAAAAGCTCTGCGAGATTTCTGCTTCCATCGATCTTAGTTCGCAGGTTTTTACGCGTTTACAACCCATCGCCGAGCATTGTGGATTCGATACCGATTGGCGTGTTGCGGATGAACCCTGTGACGATCTCGGAAGCCGTCCCGATATCGCATCGTTAGGGCCCTTTCGCTGGAGTCCATCCGCTGCACCTGAGTGGGAATTGGTTGATTCCCAAAATGATTCGGTCGCCGCCAAGCAATTTCAGGGCCAGCCAGTGGTACTGATCTTTTACCTAGGGCATGGCTGTCTGCATTGTGCCGAACAACTGCAGGAATTTGCACCTCAGCAGCGGGCGTTTCTCGATGCCGGCATTGAAATGGTCGCGATCAGCACCGATGATCAAGACGGATTGAAAAAATCGCTTGATTCCTACGGGGATGTGGCCTTGCCGATTCGTTTGGTCGCCAATCCTGATTTGGATGTGTTCAAGCGATTTCGCGCTTTCGATGAATTTGAAAATCAACCGCTGCACGGCACGTTTTTGATTGATGCCGCCGGTCGGGTACGCTGGCAAGATATCAGCTATGAGCCATTCATGGATGCCGAATTCTTGCTCAAAGAATCGCAGCGGCTACTCGGTCAGAACATCGATTGATTCGTGTTTTTCGCAGCCTAATCATGACTCGAGTGAACGGTGCGCAGAAAAAAAGAGTGGGAATTACCGGAAAGCCATGCCACGCCCGAAGCGGTGTTTCGAGCGCGACGCCGCTTTATCGGCGCACTAGGTCTCGGTGCGGTGGGCGGCGCCCTGGGAGCAAGCGGATTGCAGCGAGTCACGCAAACTGAAATTATTCCAACGGAAGAGATCACCGAATTTCAGATCAATCCGGATTTTACCGATGCCGGTCGTGACATTACTCGCGAAGAAAAAGTATTTCGATTTAACAACTTCTATGAATTTTCGCTCGACAAACGCGCGCCCATTCGCTTGTGTCGTAATTTCAAGCTTGAGCCATGGCAGCTGCAAATCGATGGGTTGGTGAAAAAACCGGTGACCCTTGATTTAGACGACATCCGAAAAATTGGATTGGAGCAAAGGGTCTATCGCTTTCGGTGTGTCGAGGCTTGGGCGATGACCCTGCCCTGGATGGGGGTGCCGCTTTCATCTTTGTTGGCACTGGCCGAACCGCTTGCGGAAGCTCGTTTCATTTCCATGACCAGCTTTTTTGATCCCTCGATCGCCCCGCGGCAAAATCAGTCGAGTAGTCCTTGGCCCTACCGAGAGGGGTTAACGATCCACGAAGCCATGAATCCATTGACCTTCGCTGCCATCGGACTGTATGGCAAAATGTTACAGCCGCAAAATGGTGCCCCGTTTCGAATCGTCACGCCATGGAAATATGGGTTCAAGGGACCCAAAAGTGTCGTCAAGATCCGCTTGTTGCCGACCCAGCCGGCTACCTTTTGGAATTCATTGCAGGGCCAAGAATATGGTTTCTATGGTAATGTAAACCCAAATCAGCCCCACCCTCGCTGGTCGCAAAAGCGTGAAGCGCTGTTAGGGGAGTGGGGCAGGCGTGTGGCGACGGAAGAATACAATGGGTATGGTCGGTGGGTGAGTGATTTGTACACCGGCAAAGAATATTGAGGGCCGCGATGTTGCTTAGCCTTTGGGAATTCGTTTACCCCTTTTCAGCCTTTCTGGCAATCCGCGGAGCGATTCGTGTTTTCAGTTGGTTCGCAGTAAAACCCGGTATCGCCTTTTTGGGGCTGGGCATGGCTTTGTCGGTTTTGACTTTTCATGCGGGATGGCAGTTATTTGCGATGACGGCTGTCTTGCCGCATTGGTGGATCACCCCTTTGATCGCAATCGCATTCGTTTGGGTTGCCGGCAAAAATATCAAGCGTGTTTGGAAATTTGAAAAAGTCGGCGAATCGATATGACAACCAAAAGGAGAAAGAAATGAACCTGGATAAGATTTTTGAAAATAACCGTGATTGGATTGCTGCAAAACAGAATGGTAACGAAGATTTTTTCAGTAACCTGGCAAAAGGGCAAAGCCCCGCAATGCTTTACATCGGGTGCTGTGATAGTCGCGTCACCGCCGAGGCCATGATGGGCATGAAACCAGGGGAAGCTTTTGTTCATCGAAATATTGCCAACATGGTTTCCAATTTGGATTTGGGCGTCATGTCGACCATCAATTATGCGATCGAGCACCTAAAAGTCGAGCATGTCGTTGTTTGCGGACATTACGGTTGTGGTGGCGTGAAAGCTGCCATGCAATGTGCGGATTTGGGGATCTTAAATCCTTGGCTGCGCGAAGTCAGAGACGTTTTTCGTTTGCACAAAAACGAACTCGATGCGGTCCCCGACGAGGAGGCTCGGTATCGCCGGCTGGTTGAATTAAATGTTCAAGAACAATGCCTGAATGTCCTCAAGACTGTCGAGGCGCAGCGCGCCCGCCGTGACCGTAATTTGCAAGTCCATGGCTGGGTGTTTGATATCGGTACCGGACGACTCAAAGATCTCGATATTGATGTCGACGGATTGCTGGAGGAAATTTCCGAAGTCTATCACGTGGCGTAACCCGTCAACGTTGTTTCAAATCCCATTACAGCAAACGCAGCGACGAATGAGTCGGTGAATAACCCGGAAATACCGAAGCGAAATCAGGTGCGGGGAGGGAATAATCCGCCCATGTTGCAAAAAGACAACATCATGGTGTGAACGAGCCATGTTTTTTTGATTGGTGACGAAAGGTACCGGGCGACTCACTAATTGCAAGGAATACTTTAGCGTTCGCCAATTCTCAGGCGATTCGTTTTCCTTGCGCTTGTTTTTGTTGGGCTGATTATGTTGTTTCGCTTTTTGGCAATTTGTTTCCTGTTCGCTTTTGCCACAGGTTTCGCCCATTGGTCAGAGGATTCGTCAGATGAAACGTTTTTAACGCTTTCGCTGGACGTTCCAATGTCAGGGGAAGTTCCGTCGAAGACAAACGAAAATCAATTACTTGATACCTTTCCCCCTCAGATCGAGTTCGCGAACGCAGCGACTGAATTTTCCGACGTCTCATCTTCGATGGAGAGCCTGGAGTTTGTGGAAAAACCATGGTTCTTTGTTGAGTTTGGATCCGTTTTCCAGCAGATATCTAACACCTTCTTGGAATTAGGTGCGGTCGGTTCATTTCCAGGTATCGATACCTTGCATGACGGTGTAGCCGAACGAGATTTTTTGGCGAATACCGAGCAAAAAAAAATTACCGTCGAGACTGATAACAACGGAGACCTGTCCGTTACAAATTCCAGTCACGTAGAACCTGCTCACGAATTGGAAGGATTTGCGGATGACGGTTTAATGTCGCACCCTGCCATGAATGTGACTTGCCACAATCTTCGCTACTATCGCAATCTAATGCGGTGTAACTCAGCGCCCTCCCCTACGGAATTAGCGGGAATGTGGAGGGGCGTAAACAAAGGAGTTGCCACGCTTGCTATTGACCGTCAATTCATCAAAGAGTTTTATTACGTGAATGGGTGTTTGTTTGGTGACAATGTCTCGGTCTGCCAAGTAAGCGACTGCGCTTTGCCTGAGTCTGGTTGGCAACCCATCGTCGATGCTTGTACGGGAACATGGAAGCGACAAGGGCGATTTGCCGTCGAATGTCCCCAGGGGCGAGGGCGTTATTCTCACGGGCTCGTTCTAAATTATGCCGCAGGCGGGAATGGTCGTGACCCTTCGAGAAGAATATGGGATCAGGTAGTCAAGTTGGATGATAACCACATGTTAGGTCGCGCCACCGTGCGAATCGGATTGGCGAAAGTGCCGGTTGCCTATTTCGTTCTTGAAAGAATTGCATTACCCGCCATAGAAGCTGAACCGGCCCCGACGGAAATACCGGTATTGAGAGTCTCCGCCGAACGTTAAGAGGGCGGAGGCAGGTTTTCTTTTTAGGAAGCTCGGGCAGCCTGGATACCACCTCGTATAGCACCTGCTGCGGTGGCGCCGTAGTTTCCAGCGAACATGGGATCGAGAGGGCGACTGTTCGGCATGCTCAACCAGACGCGCAGGATATGTCGGCGTTTTTCCAAAGATTCATGGTCTACGAAAGCCGTGCGACGATGCATGGTTACCCAGTTGTTCATAAACAGCATATCGCCGGGTTGCTGACGAAACGTATGGTGCATTTCCGGTTTTGCAGCGACCGTTTCTAAAAAATCCAAAGCCTCTTTTTGGGATGCGGTCATGTCTGGAAGAGCGGGATCGGCATCGGCTCTATCAATAAGTACGCGTAGGAAATTAGCGGCAAAATAACCTTCGAAAAACGAGAAAATAGGCTGCTCTGTGAAAGGTAGATCATTCGCCGCATCCACCGTATGCCGTAAGTACCGGTAAGGTTGCATTAGCAAGCGGAGAAGATCAGGGCGTTCTTTAAGGATCTCGTTGAAAAGTGCGGGAGAGCTGACCAGCTGATTTTCGCCACCGGATTTTGCTTGTTGCAGGCAGAGAAATCCAATCACGTCACAACGGTCCGTATGGAAGCTGAGTTTTTTGCGGGTGTTGGGGCCACGTGCTCGCTTGTCATTATCTGCAAACCCCGCGTCGCGGACACTGAAAATGGTCTCCCCGGATACGCTTTGCGAAATGGGGGTCCCGATAACGGTTGAGACCTGCTCAAAAAACAAACGCCAGTTTTCGAGAGTTGCCTGATTTAACTCCAGCCCACGGAGCATGGCCGCGCCGCAGCCGTCTTCCAACGCGGTTTGGATGGTTTTAAGGCGAGCGTGGAGATGCGGAGCGTCTTTCTCGATGGTACGCTCAGGGGTGGCGAGAAAGTGCTTGATCTCTTTGAGGTCGATCTCCGTAAGATGCTGCAGCCAGTCCGTTCGATTTTCTAATTCGTGCCCCCGCCATACGGAGGGGTGATCGACAGCTTGATAATTCATGAAAAATTCCATGCCTGGTGGGTTAAGCCGGGAGACACTTTCCCGCACGCGATGTCGCCCTCGCGGTGAACCTACGTACCGCACCGAGCAGATATCGATAACATGTTAGCAATCGATATGCGAAACAAAAGATGTGGGGTTTTGAGCAGAGGGGCGATGACCGCGCGTGGTTGCTTTCCTCAGGCAGTTATGACGAGTCACCAATCGTCAAATCACTTGCTCTCTCAACCGCAGTCTACCGGGTGACCTGATTATTTTTGTATCACAGATGCAGGGTCAATTTTCTTGAATTCCGCTAACGATTTACGCACATTTTGGGAATCGCGGTAGAGGAAATTTCCCATTCTTTCAAACAAAACAAAATTGAATTTTTCGGGCGAGATGTGAGCGCGGTGGTCAATTTTGATCTTGGAGGTGTCGCCGATATTAAAAACGATCATGTAACGCTGCCCCTGTTCGTCGGTGACTTCGATAATTGCTTTTTGTTTATCCAGAATTTTGATGACCTTGTAGGCTGGGAAAATCAGTCTGCCCAATTGCCCTTTGACACTGGATTTCACTTTCATCTCGGGAGCGATAAACCAATCGGGGCGATTGTATTCTGCCCGCTCATGTGGATTGAGAGTGCGAATGAAATTTCGTTTCGCGCGTTTTTGCTTGTCGCTGTCAATCCACGTTTGGATGTTGGATCGTGTCCACACTTTTTTTTGCTGAGCTTCGCAAGTGGTGGCGGAGACGAGTGAGACCGCTAATGCAACAAGGAGGACTGGAATGATAATTTTTCTCATAACGTTTCCGTTCTCCGATAGGCAATTACGAAAGGCTGGGCCCGTCATCGCTTTCCCGCGAAAGTTAGAAAAGACAGGAGCTCCATTAAATCTGCCCGATATCAAAGGGTCAGGAGTAGGTTGATAAGGTGGCATGGGAAACTAATCACAATCCTCGCAGGGTTGTAACGGTTGTCTCGATCGTTTTGCGTGATCGGAAGGCTTGCAACGATGGTGGGTGTTTGCAAACCGTGGCAGCAGAAATCGGGGGAGCGATTTTCCCTCACAAGGTCAACGTTTTGGCAAAACGCGCAGGACCCGCGCGTTAAAGCGTTAAATCGACGCATGGCGATTGCGATTCGACAAAACCTCATAGGGACCGAATTCTTTCGGTCGCTAAAACGCTTTCCTCTTTCTATTCGTCATTCTTGGGTCGACGGTAGCGCACGGGCGGTTTGGGTTCGGGTTGGAATTCGACTTTTTCGGTCTTCAGCCGGTCGAGAACATTTTTAACGGCTGCTTCCAGTTGGGGATCATGGCCTTCGATTACCGGTCGAGGATCGTTGCGAATCTCAAGGTCCGGTGCGACACCTTCCGCTTCCACTGCCCATTTTCCGTCTACGTCGTAAAAGCCACCGCGTGGGGCAACAAATCTTCCGCCATCAATCAGGCGGGGAGTATCCCAAGTGCCAACCAAACCTCCCCAAGTCCGGGTACCGATCAGGGGCCCCAGTTTTTTGAATCGGAATAGGTATGGCAACAGGTCACCACCAGATCCGGCCCGCTCGTTGATGATCATCGCTTTGGGTCCGTACAAACCTGCAATGGGTTGCTTGAAAGGCAAGCGGTCACCCGCGCGAGAATTAAAGTACCCGGTCAGTTCACGGGAGAGAACTTCGATGATGTAGTCTGCCGCTGAGCCACCTCCGTTGTTGCGCTCGTCGATAACCGCCCCCTGTCGATCCTGCTGGGCAAAGTACATTCGATTAAAATTGGAATAACCGGGCCGCCCGGTGTTGGGCAACCAGACGTAGGCCAGCTTACCGCCGCTCATTTCATCAACTTTCTTCTGGTTTCCTTCGACCCACGCCCAGGTTCTCAATTGGCGTTCGCTGCTTTCAGGAACCACAAAAACTTCTCGGGCGGTTTTGATTTCCGGTTTGTCATTGACCTTGATGGAAATCGTACGACCGGCAGTGCCTTCCAGTAATTCAAACAAATTGGCAGGAGACTTAATTTCCTGCCCATCGATAGTGAGAATAAAGTCACCTTCGGAAATATTCATTCCAGGAACAGTCAAAGGCCCTTGGATTCCGGGGTTCCAATTACCTCCGGTAAAGAGTTTGGCGATTCGATACCTTCCATCGACAACCTCAAAATCGGCTCCCAATAATCCGGTACGAGGCGAATCGATATCAGGATAGTCACCTCCGGCCACATACGAATGTCCTACTGCGACTTCGCCTGACACCATATCCAACAGATAGTTAAAGTCGGAACGGTGGTGAACATCGTTTAGCCAGGGACTGTACCATTCCCAGACATCATCCCAAGGCGCCCCATGAACGTTGTCGACATACAGAAAATCCCGCATGAAACGCCATCCATCCCGCAGCATCTGTCGGTATTCGGCTCTTGGATCCACCTTGATTCTTAGCCCGCTTATGGAAACTGGCTTGCCACTACTCGGCTCGGAGGTACCGGCCCAGTTCCAACCGCTGGTACGCAGCAACATCTTTTTGCGATCGTGGGAAACGACGATATCACGAACAGATTTGGTGAATTCCTTAGCGGACTGGTCTTCCAGTTTGTACTGTTGCAAGGTTAGCCCTGTCTGACCTTCTACCGATTCAAGCACGAATACGCGCCCTTCCGGTGCTTTGGCCAATCCAACGTAGTTTTCCGAAGGTAACCCCGGAGCGGCGATTATCCTGTGCGCGATTCCCTGGAAATCGATTTCCACAGGATCGATTTTCTTTTCTTTCGACGGGACTTCGTCTTTCTTTTGATCTTTGCTTTTTTCCTTTTTCGATTCTCGTTCTGGTTTTCCTTCTTTTGAGTCTTCTGCCTCTGGTTTTGTTTCTTCTTTAGCAGACTCTTCATCGCTCTTGGGGAGGAAAGGTGACGGAGTATCCTTCTTCAATAAGGCGACATACATCGAACGGGTAATTGGCCGGTCATAGGAAGTCATGTCCAGCCAGCCCGTGTTGAGTCCGAAGTCGGTCGAAGCCAAAAAGTAAAGATACTTACCGGATGCATCCCAAACCGGTGAAATCGAATCGGCCATGCCATCGGTCAATTGATGGGTTTTACCCTCTTGGGTGTCGTGGACCGCGATCACGCGGAGGTGATTTTCCAGGCGTCTAGCGTAAGCCAGCCAGCGGGAATCGGGTGACCAAACCGGGTTCATCGATCGCTCGGGATGTGCAAATCGATCCGTATCAACATGTTTTGTTTTGCCAGACTTGAGATCAAGCACGAGCACACGGTAGTCCGTGTCAGTGAATGCCAATTTGGTTCCATCAGGTGACCACGCTGGGACGAAATAGAAGGTCGGATTGGGAATCTTGATTCGTTTCCGGTTGGCACCGAATTGATCCGAGATGACAAGCCCGTACTCGTCATCTTCATCGTTGAACCAAGCGATCTGCTGACCGTCGGGCGACCACACGGGGTAGCGATCAGCGACACCCGAGGTGTTGGTTATGTTTCGCCAGCTTCCTTTTTCCAAAGGAGCGGTAATGATTTCTCCGCGAGATTCAAAAATCGCTCGCTTGCCGGTGGGCGATAGTTGGGCATTTTGCAGTGAGCCAGAAGAAATTTCCTCCCAACGGGGGCGCGACCAAGTCATGTCTCTGGCGACATTGACGACCAGTCGACGAGACTTTCCGTTAACCGGATTCAGGACATGTAAGTATCCAGCCTGTTCGTATGCCAGAACGCCATTCCCGGCTCCCAAACTTTTGACATCGAAATCGGCGTGACGAGTCATTTGACGATGTTCTTTGGTTTCGGGATTAAATGACCAAACGTTTGCGGCGTAATCGCGTTCAGAAACGTAATAAACAATGCCGTCCAACCAGACAGGTGAAAGATGTCTCTCCCCTTCCCAAGGCGGAGTCATTCGCTCCCAGTTGTCGGTGGATACGATTCCAATGGGTTGTGCCTGGCCACCGCGATAGTTTCTCCATTCAGGATCCCACAGTCCGATTTCCTGATAGGCGATCCATTTTCCGTCTGCGCTCATCTCACCGTCATAGGCTTGGGGCAACGCGATCGGAGTGGGAAAGCCGCCTTCCGGTGAGACTTTGTAGAACTGCCAGAGTCGTGTCGGCTGCCCTGCCCTGCCACTTTGGAACATGATTTGTCCATCCGACGTCCAACCTTGCACGATGTCGGCGCCTGGATGCCAAGTCAGTCGTTTCGGCTCGCCTCCTTTGGCCGAGACAAGGTAGACATCCGAGTTGCCTCCATACTGTCCCGTAAAAGCAATCCACTGGCCATCGGGTGAAAACGACGGATGATTTTCTTCTCCCTGGCCACTAGTTAATCGAAAGGCATTACCGCCTTTTCGCGAGACCAGCCAGATGTCATTTGCATGGACAAAAGCAATCTGCTTTGGGCCAACATCGGGATTGCGAAGAAAACGAGTTCCCTCTCCTAATGCGTTCAGGCTGGGAATGAAGACCAAAGCGAGCAGCAACGAGAAAATTAGAGAGCTTCGTACCATGAATCTATTCGGCGAAAAATGAGTTAATTGCATATTTCAATCTTAGTTCAATGCATGGGCCCATGCGAATCTTAACGCTGATTTGGGCCTCACGCGCTGAGAATTAAAAAGGGCCATCCTGAATAGACGGCCCTAAGAGATCTTTTGATTGGCCTGATCGTATGCCATTGCTAAAAAGAGGCCATGCAGAAAGCGATTCCACCCCGGCTCCACATATAAATCCCGCCGCGTTTGCGACCGGCTATGCTAACTCCGTTAGGCCAACGGACTCACTCCGGATTAACCCAAAACTCTCTCACTTCGAGTGGTTCAGTAGCCAGTAAGGATCGGAGCTGGGTGATCCTGAACGGAAGGTTGGGTCGTATGTAAACTCGAAAATCCTAGGGGCTTGATGGCGGCTGTTAAAAAAGTTTGATGAGCTCACCACCCGCGATCAGCTTTGAGATAACCGTTCGAAATGTAGCTTTGCAGAATCCGTAATTGAAGCCAACCCAGCAACCTAATATTCGCAAAGCCTATTTCTCGAAAATAGACGGGGAATGATGTTTTAGTCGTTTTTGTTTGTTAGCCTCATAAACCCATTCCGTGAATCTGGCTAGAAAACATGTTTTGATCGACAATTAGAATTTAAGATTCAGAGTGTGTGTTGCTGGCGAAGTCAAGCGAATGTTTGATGTCTCCACGTCATTAAAGTTGTTTTATTTTCGAAATTCCCTCTGGAAGAAACCCAGCTAATTTTTTTGAGATGAAAAACCAACAATAGCGCAGACACGGTTTTTATCAATAGTGCGCGGGTAGTTAGTTCATCTACGGTTGGAAATTTAGCGTTAAGCAAATTCATTGGTTTCGTTAAGGCTTGGGCACGAGGTAAGAGAGGTACGTTAATCGCCTAGAAGGCTGGGGAGGGGAGCGATTATCCCGGGGCTCTTGATTTTGAAGACTCACTGGTTCAATGGGAGTTTGAGGTAAGAAATTAAATTAGCCGTCGAGACTGCCGAGCTAACATCTTGAGGACAGTGCGGACTTCTTCGATCCTAAGCATGTATGCTGCAAGCGTAGCCATCAACATGCTGATTGTGAAAAAAATAATCGATGCAATTAAATCTCCCAGTCGTCCTCCCCAAGGGCTGGGGTAGAAATTCAACTGAAACTGCAGCCACAATACGGGGGCGATGGAGACGATCAGAATCGCTAGGCATTTATAAATATCTGCAAGACGGTACATTGCAAACGAAAGGGGGTGCGTTATTTTTAATAACACTCCTGATGAAATTGAAATTAGAATCGCGTGACTGACTAACACGAAAACTGCGCCTGTCAGGCCGTAGATAGGGATCAGGAAATAGGCCATTGGTGCCAAGGCGATAGAAACCAATGTCAACAATACGTACTGACGGCGAAACAATTGATGAGCCATGTTGATCTTTCTAAAGATCAGGCTCATTCCCAAGAGCGATGTTAGGAGGCAAAGAATACAGACCACCCAATAGGTTTGGACAACCGAAGACTCAGGGAATTTTTCGCTTAGCCAAAGGGCTCTGAGCCCGTAATTACCTGCCGCCACCGTCGCTACACTGGAAAACGTCACCACCACCAGAGTAAGCTTCAGAGCTTTATGTGTAAGCTGGTTTACAGCTTGGTCTCCTTCGGCAAGCGCGCTGGAAAAGTGACTGAAGAATACCACTGAAATCGGGCGAAGCAGGACGCTTCTTAATTGTGAGATGATTTTGCGAGCGTAGGTGAAAATTGCTAAAGATCCTTGCGGAAGTAAGGAAAGTCCGGCCGTCAAAGTTAAAGAATAGATCTGTGTGCAGAGGACATAACCGAATATCGAGGGTAAGTTCCGGAAGATCGACCAAACGCTAAATTCGGTGTGTGAAAAACATAATGAATACCGGTATCCATGACGGCGCAAAAGGTAGCCCAGTGCAATTAGGGTCGTCAGGCTCGAGACCCACATCGCCAAAATCATCACCCAAGCACCCATGGATCCAGATAGAGAAACGATCAATATGATTCCGACTATCAAGCATCCCAATCGACAAATTTCTGGAGCGACAAACTGCTTCTCTATAACCATTAAGTTCTGCAGTAATGACTGAACGATTGCTAGACCGAGAAGTGGAATAACCGCTCGGAACATTTGGGCGCAGGACGCCTGCCGCGTTGCGTCGAATCCAGGCACAATCCAGGGTATGATCCAAGGGGCGATCCAATAAGCAATTGCAGAAAGTGCAATTGCAAAGACGATCAACCAGTTCAGTAAGACGGACAACAGATCGTAAGCGGTTTGTTGGCCGCTAGAGACTTTTAGTTCGCAGTAGGTTGGCGTAAAAATTTCGGAAATCTGGCCCGTCTGGGTCAATCTCAATACAGATTGGTAAAATACGATCGCCGAGAAATAGATTTCAATATCGGAAGAGACGCCAAAAACTCGCCCGACGACAAATGCTTGCAGAATCCCGACGACGGCCGTTGCAACATTGACGAGACCAACCAGGCCAATAGAACGAGTTTGTGATCGAGCAGTTTTTTTTGTCACGAGTTCATAGATGATATAATGGGGGTTCTGGGCAGTCTGTCATCGAAGCTTAGAGCTCCGGTGAAACCAATGCAGAGTAACTAGGTCGCGCCGCTAATGCCAACGCTGCCTTTGAGTGCGCGATCTAAGAACTGTTCGACCGATGCAGGTGATCCATTCGCAAGCCAACGGCCCATATCTCGAAGTTGGCAAATGTAATTTTTCCAGTTCGAATTGGGTAATGGAGAAAGGAAGCCGACAAGTGTTGTAAGCTCGCGTTTTTCCAATCCTTTTAGAGAATGGTCGAGGAATAGTCTGTGAATTCGTCGTTCTGTTGGAGAGGTGATTAATTCATATTTATCGACTCGTTTTGATGCAGTCGAGTCGACTCCGTATCCTTTGGATAGAGTCGAGCCGGAGTCGACTGGCTGCCCCAATCTTGTTGGCGAAATATCAAAATCAGCCGTAGATTGGATACCCAGCCAGTCTAGGATTTTGCCAATTTCCTGTTTGGGATCCGCAATGAGATTTTCAAACTGAATGGTCCTGTAATTAGATTCCCCTAATATTCTTTGATTACCTAAGGCTAGCTGTCGAGAGGTAAGGTCTACGAGGGAGTGCCCGATCACATAGGATTTTTGGTTAATTGGGCCAAGCCATTTTTTTCCTTCAGAGCGTTGGTTTAACCGCCTTGTTTTGGCAGAAACGTAACGAGAAATAGGGTCTCTTAAGATGTGAATGAATTTGCAATTCTTCAATTCACACGAGGCTTTTTCTGAAAAAACCTCGGTGAAAAAGGGTTGCTTGTAAACGAGATATTTTGTGTGGAGCCCTACATGTTTTCGGGAGTTTAAATTGGCACATACTTGTCCATAGCAAAGTCCCAAGAGCATTGACTCAAGTGTGGTAGGCCTGTTTTCTAAATACTTGAGATATGCCGATTTGAATTTTTGAAAATCGATATTCAAATCGAACCGCTGCCCAAACTCATGGCTAAGTAGATTTTGTTTTTTTTCATAGAACGCTTGATTGGCAAGCAATGTTTGCTGGCCTTGGTTTCGTTGGTTAATAAATTTTGTGCGAGCGTAGGTGTCGATGTCATTTTGGTTCCAAAAAAAACGCTCTAGTGTGCTATGTTCTTTTGGAAAAACCAGTGCATTGGGGTGGCCATCCAGCAAATTCGACAGCAATGTTGTTCCACTTCGAGGCGCACCACCGATAAACACAAAGGTAGGCTGCTCAAATGGAAGACTCGGTCGAGATGTTTCGTTGAATGTTACCTGTTCTGCTTCGTTAGACACTGGCATTCTTCATGGTTTTAGTTGGCATGAACACGGGGCTCTGTGTTTCGATGGAATTAATTACGAGTTGAACTCCCACGTCCTCCCAAAGGCTGGAAAGGTTCCAGTGTTTCCAAGCGACGGGAATACTGGCTCCAATCTCATGGAACACTTCAAGCGGAATTTGAGCTCGACAGGCCCAAAGATAAAAATAACGATTTGCCAACGTTTTCTGGAATTCTGAATCGGACGAATTTTGAGTTGGCTCTGTCAGCCAGTTGTCATAATCGCGCAACTGGCTAAAGTCTTGTGTGAATCCACATCCACCGTAATGTACCCTTCCCGCAACGCCAACTGGCTTGCCTTGCAACGCAAGTTCCATCCCAACCGTGGATGTATAAACTAATCCCACATCCGTAATTTGTTGGACGTTAAAACTGGAGATTTCCTCATCCGCAGCGATCATCCGGATATTACTCGGCAGAGCTGGACAGTGCTCAGTGATTAATCCAGCAACGGATTCGCTGACGCCACGCACTGCTTCCGCAGGATGGACGCGAATGATTAGGTCTGATGCTGGATTGGCCTTAAACCAATCAATTGTGTGTCGGATCCAGTGAGTTGGCGATTCAAAGATGGTGGCCCTCTTAATACTATTTGCATCCCACATTAAATTTGGGTACAGAACGAACCGGCGCCGTTGGGGATCGAGATTTAGCTTTTCGAGAGTTACTTCAAATGAGTCGATGTCTCCAAAACTGTATTTTACGGCTTCGCCTTTATGTTCCTTTCTGGATTCAACGTAAGACTCAAGTTGATCCCTTTGGTCAGGGGAAAGTGGAGTATCTTTGACTCTTGACCACTCCCCGGATAAATCCCATTCAGATGAAGGACTATTCCAGTGGAAATGCTCAGTTTTGCCACGACGCCCTCGATCATGGGTCAGCACTGGAATTCCCGAATCAAGGAGCACCTTAAAGGCAGGCTCCCAAGCGACATAAATCCCATGACTCATGAGAACCAAATCAGGCTTCTGTTCCGCAGCCCATACGCCAATTTGCTGACTTTGTTTGGCTGATAGGGAAAACTGCTCCCATTCAACTGTATCTTCAACATTCTCTGGCAGCCTGCCGGTTTTCCAGTGCCTCATCAGCGATGATTCAACTGCGTCACGGAAATCATCGTTTGATTCTTTTGCACCAAATTCCTCTAAAATTGATGATGACCAGCATACCTTAAGTTTCAAATTTTTGAAAAACTCTTGGCCGAAGGAATGGCATCCACTACAGATTTGTTGACGACGTGGAACGTGTTCCTTTCGAATGAGGTCGCAGCCAGGTTGGTTTTTATCACAAAGCACGACTCTTACGTCATGTCCTCGAGCTACCAAAACTGATGAAAGCGTTGCTTCGACCAGCGTAAATCGGTGCGGTCCTGGAGGTTGAGTGAGAACGATGATCGATAAGGGGTGGTCGGCGAGTGGAATGTTGTCTGGAGGTTGCCCGAACTCTGCCTGAGCTAAAAGAGTTCTCGATCCATAAGCCTTTACCAAAGCTAAAATTTGCTCATCCGGCTTGTCCTCCGAAACAATTTTACGAGCCGACCGGCGAATCAGAAATCGATCCCGAGCGTATTTTATTTTTCGTAG
>CAJQPP010000052.1 GCA_905480235.1 uncultured Pirellulaceae bacterium | reverse complement strand
TCGAGTCCAAGCGGACACCGGTGATTTAAGCGTCGTATTTCGCGATCAAACCCCTGCCTGGATTACGTCGCCCGGGGACCCCCTCTTTTTAAGCGATGGTTCTTTTCTTTGGCTCAGTCCCCGCAGTGGCTACAACGCAATTTACCGGCATGCCAAAACGGGAACCGAACTTGCAAAACTGACCACCGGCGACTGGGAAGTTCGTGAACTGCTAGGCTTCGATGAAAAAAAGGGGTACGCCTACTTTACGGGCTCACCCGACACACCCACCCGAGTCGTACCCATGCGAGCAAAAATGGACGGCTCGGAAGTCAGCACTTTGGTAGATATGCCAGGTTCCTTCGGTGTTAAATTCAATCCCACCAACGAGTGGTTTCTAGCTGAACACAGCACCGTCAATTCTCAGGACGAAATCCTGTTATTTGACGCCGACGGACGTTTCCTTCGCAATGTCATTCCCCACAACGACGAATTGTTAAGAGATCTGGCAATGGCACCGCCAGAATTCATTCAAATCCCCATCGGGGAAGAGGATGTCCTGAGCTCGCTGGATGCGATGTTGATTAAACCTCTAAATTTTGACCCGCAAAAGACCTACCCTGTCGTAGTACACGTTTACGGTGGTCCTCAGGCACCCCGCGTCCGAGATCGATTCGGCGGTCAAACTTACCTCTGGCACCAACATCTGGCTCAACAGGGAATGGTCGTCTTTGTGGTCGATAACCGTTCCTGTTCATACCGAAGTGCTGATCAGGTCTGGCCCATCTATCGGGATCTGGCACGCCGCGAATTAGCTGATGTCGAATGGGCTACCAACTGGTTAGTAAACCAACACGCGTGGGTCGATCGTGATCGTCTGGGGCTTTGGGGTTGGAGTTATGGAGGATACATGACCGCCTACGCCCTGACTCACAGTCAATTATTCAAATGTGGGATCGCTGGGGCGCCGGTCACCGATTGGCGGAATTACGACGCCATCTACACCGAACGCTACATGGATACCCCGCAGGCAAACCCACGGGGCTATGACGAATCGAGCGTGTTACCGGTAGCCGGTAATCTCCAAGGCGAATTGCTTTTGATTCACGGCACCATTGATGACAATGTGCACCTCAGCAATACGCTGCAGTTCGTAAAAGCACTGCAGAACGCCGGTAAACAATTTGAATTAATGGTTTACCCTGAGAATCGCCACGCGGTAAAAGACCCCGAACAACGGCTGCACCTCTATCAATTGATGACGAATTTCCTGATCCGCAATCTACAACCGTAACTCTTGTCGGATCACCGCCATCGGCCCGTTAAAAAAGGCGTTTGCTCGGTAACAACCGAACAAACGCCTTTTACTTTTAACCGTACCGTCCGCAGGCCTTAGCCTTGCATCAGTTTCTTGTAACGAAAACGAATCGGTTCGCCTTCCTTGATACCCAATCGTTCACGACGTTGTTGCTCGTAAGTTTGGTAATTACCTTCGCACCAGTGAACGTAGGCGTCGCCTTCGAAGGCTAAAATGTGAGTGGCAACGCGGTCTAGGAACCATCGATCATGGCTGATCACGACGACACATCCCACGTAATTAAGAATGGCTTCTTCCAAAGCTCTCAGGGTATCAACATCCAAATCGTTGGTCGGCTCATCCAGTAGTAAAACGTTGGAACCGCTGCGTAGCAACTTGGCCAGGTGCACCCGATTTCGCTCTCCACCCGAAAGAACACCGACCTTCTTTTCCTGATCCGGACCGCGGAAATTAAAGCGGTTGACATACGCCCTAGAGTTAATCTTCCGCCCGCCCATCTCCAGTGTGTCATGGCCACCGGAAATCTCTTCAAAAACGGTTTTCTGAGAATCTAGAGAGGCACGCGATTGATCGACGTATCCAAACTCAACCGTTTTACCGACCTGCAACGACCCGCTATCCGGTTGCTCGGTTCCGTTAAACATATTGAACAGGGTGGTCTTCCCGGCACCATTGGCTCCAATGATCCCGACAATCCCTCCGGGAGGTAGCTGAAAGGTCAAATTATCAATGAGTTGGTGGTCACCAAATCCTTTGGAAATCCCGTCCGCATTAATGACGAGGTCACCCAGGTGTTGTCCGGGTGGGATCTGAATTTCAAACTCGTCCTGTTGCTCCTGAAAACTTTCGGCTGCCATTCGCTCGTAAGCTGAAATTCGGGCTTTGCTTTTGGCTTGCCGAGCGCGTGGCGCTAAACGTACCCATTCCAGTTCTCGGGCCAACGTTTTTTGACGAGCCAGATTCTGTTTCTCTTCCACTGCCAAGCGAGCCTGTTTCTGCTCCAACCACGATGAGTAGTTGCCCTCGAAAGGATGCCCGGCACCGCGATCCAGTTCCAAAATCCAGCCAGCGACGTTATCCAGAAAATATCGATCATGCGTAATCGCGACGACGGTTCCGTGATAATTCTGCAATGTCCGTTCCAGCCAGAAAACCGAATCGGCATCAAGGTGGTTCGTCGGTTCATCCAACAGCAACAGATCCGGTTTTCGCATCAAAAGTTTGCACAGCGCGACACGCCGTTTTTCCCCACCGGAAAGTGTGGTGACATCTGCGTCGCGATCCGGCAAGTTCATCACGTCAAAGGCGATCTCGATTTCACGATCCAGTTCCCATGCATTCGTAGCATCAATTTGATCCTGTACCTTTGCCATGCGGTCATATATTTTTTGCATGGCGTCAGGATCGAGATCTTCACCGCACTTGGCAGTCAAGTTGTTGTAATCGTCAATTAACGCGCGACGATCAGCCACCGACTCCTGCACGTTGCCCCAGACATCCAGATTGGGATCCAGTTCCGGTTCTTGCGGCAAATAACCACAAGTAAATCCATCCGTCAAACGAGCTTCTCCATCAAAGTCCTCGTCCAACCCGGCCATGATCCGCAACAGAGTACTTTTACCGGCACCATTTCGCCCCAAAACGCCGATCTTGGCACCGGGATAAAACGAAAGCCAAATATCATTGAGAACGGCACGCGGGCCATGCTTTTTGACCAGGCCCGTCATGGTGTAGATGTATTGCTTGCTCATTCGATTATTCCCATTCGATCGTTGCAGGGGGCTTGCTGCTAATGTCGTAGCACACCCGGTTAATGCCAGCCACTTCGTTGATGATTCGCGTTGATATGGTGGCCAGTAAGTCATACGGGAGGCGTGACCAATCCGCCGTCATGAAATCGTCCGTGTCAACGCAACGGACGGCCGCAACGTTTTCATAGGTCCGCTCATCGCCCATCACACCCACACTTTGGATCGGTAATAAAACAACGAAAACCTGCGATGTATCGCGATAGAGACCCGCGTTCTCAATTTCCTGCAACAAAATTTCATCGGCATTTCTCAACACATCCAAGCGTTCCTTGGTGACCTCGCCGAGACAACGCACGGCTAAACCAGGTCCCGGAAATGGATGTCGCCATACAATGGACTCGGGCAATCCCAACTGCAGTCCCAATTTGCGAACCTCATCTTTGAACAAGTCTCGCAGAGGCTCCACCAGCTCAAACCCTAATTCCTCAGGTAAACCACCGACGTTGTGGTGAATTTTGATGGTGGCTGCCGGGCCATCGGGCGCCGCGCCGCTTTCAATCACATCGGGGTACAGCGTGCCTTGAGCCAAATACTTGGCATCCGTGATGGTTTCAGCTGCGGTCTTAAAGCACTCGATAAACGTATGTCCGATGCGACGACGTTTTTCCTGCGGCTCCGTAATCCCATTCAGTGTCGCGAGGAATTGCTCCTCGGCATCAATCACTCGTAAATCCGATTGGAAATGGCTGGTGAACTCTTCCACTACCGAAGATTGTTCGCTTTTCCTGAGCAACCCATTGTCGACCAAAATACAGGTCAATTGCGGGCCAATCGCTTTGTAAAGCAGGGCTGCCACAACGGCCGAGTCGACGCCACCGGATAATCCACAAATGACTCTCGACTCACCAATCTGTTCGCGCAGCTTTACGATCTCGGAATTAGCAAAATCCGAGATATTCCAAGAACCACTACATTGACAAACCTGTTTGAGAAAGTTGTCCAGCAGCAATGCGCCTTGCGGGGTGTGAGTTACTTCGGGATGGAACTGCAAACCGTAAAAGGGAAGCGAGCGATGTTTAACCGCAGCAAACGGGCAGGTACTGGTTTGAGCCAGTGGTATGAAGACATCCGATATTGCCCGCACCTGATCGCCGTGACTCATCCAGACTTCCGACTCCGTCTCCCAGCCATTCAATAAAGGATCGGGTTGCGTCACTTTACAAATCGCACGGCCATATTCACCGGCCGGATGGCTATCGACCTTGCCACCCAAGGCTTCACACATCAGTTGCATGCCGTAGCAAATCCCGAGGATCGGAATCCCCATTTCGAAGATCCCCGGGTGCGGCAAAGGAGCATCCTTTGCATACACACTGGAAGGACCGCCGGAAAGGATCAATCCACTGGGATTGTGCTGGGCGATGCGTTCGGGCGTAATTTCATGTCGGACGATCTCGCAATATACGTTCTGCTCGCGCACACGTCGTGCGATCAGTTGAGCGTATTGCGAGCCGAAGTCCAAAACCAAAATCCGTTGGGCTGCTACGCCGGTCGGGACGGTTCCAATTGATGATTCCACAGTAGTCATTCTTCGTTGCTTTCGGTTGAACCGAAAGTCCTGAGTGCCAACGAAAAAAACCCGTCAAGACGAATGGACGGGCGAATGCGGAATTATAGGGACCTGAGACGGGCTTTGCCAGCCATGAAACCCAATCACCAACTCAGCATGCCTAAAAATACGGGAGGTCTATGCCAGAAGAAACACCTGAATAGCCAAAAACAGGTGGGAGAACCTTGCCGGTTAGGCAGAAATCCAGCTCCGGTCTCCGTGCAACCAAAAAAGCCGAACCGGCAGATACCGGTTCGGCTTTCCAAATGCAACAACCATCAAGCGGAACTACCGGAAGGGGAAGCTAATCTCTAAATCGCGGGGATCCCTCAACCCGTCCCCTAGTTTCCGCAATGCCTCAGTCTCTATTTGGCGGACGCGTTCCCGAGTTAACCCTAACTGCTCGCCAATCTCTTTTAGGGTGTGGGGTTCGGTATTGGCTAGTCCAAACCGCATCTGCAGCACCGTCGCCTCGCGTGGTTCGAGATCCTGCAACATCTGCATCACGCTTTTAAGCACATCCGATTCCAACATCTCATCGTCAGGCGTACGCATGCGATCATCAATCACCATCTCTCCTAGCGACCAACCAGAATCCGATTGGTCCGATTGAGGTGCCGCATTGTAGATCTGGATGGCTTTTTTGATGATGGGCAGCTTCCGCTTGGGTAACCCTAACAAGCGAGCAACTTCCTCCGGATTAGGATTACGTCCCAACTCATCGACCAAGCGTGTGGTCGCACGTCGCCATTTGCTTAGCAACTCAACCATGTAAGCGGGAATTCGAATCGTCTTGGCCGAATTAATCAGGGCCCGCTTGATTGACTGCTTTATCCAATAACTGGCATACGTGCTGAAACGCGTTCCCATGTCGGGATCAAACCCTTCGACGGCTCTCATCAGGCCCAAATTGCCTTCCTCTATCAGGTCCTGCAAACCCAACCCCTTGCCTGTGTAGCCGCGAGCGATATTCACGACCAAACGAAGGTTTGCCCGCACCATACGATCACGAGCCCGAACATCGCCTCGGGCAATGGCCCTCGCTAAATCCTGTTCGTCCTGCGCGGTTAGAAGATTCGTTTCATTAATCTCCCGAAGATAGGTTTCGAGGGGAGTCTGAAGACCGGACGCTCGTTTGGAAGTTTTCCTTTTTGCCGGCTTTGCTGTTTTCGCCTTGGCGGCGGGCAAAACGACTTCGTTATCCGAGGAATCAAGGCGACTGTTATTAACGGTTGGCATTTCGATTGAACCCTGCTCACGATTGCTGCTGATGGCGTTACAGGAATGCTATCGTCGCCCAGATTGGTAAAGCTGAACCGCTGGCAAAAGGTAACCGATTAGGTCGAGTATGCTGAATCGTACATGCCTTTCCGGATCTACCAATCGTTTTAATTAATGCGGCATGCGTTGTGGGAGCCAGGGCAGGGTCGCTAGAAGATGCAGCGGAGCGGAAACGCAAGCGGATTGAGTTCGAACACCGCGGTTGGCCCGACCGCACCCCCACACGAGGAAAATTGCTGAAGCACGATGCATCCTCCGGCGTAGCGAATTCCAAACACACAAAAAAACCTCTCCCGAAGGAGAGGTTAATATTTTGAAATTTTCGCGATTCAAGAATCTGGCTTAGTGAGCCAACCACTTGACGTCGAATTCCTTGTTGATGTCTTCAAACATCTTGCCGATGAAGGCCTGCGTATCAACTTCGTACAAACGGTTCATACCGTCACTCATACCGCCTCGGGTGCTGTTGGCGGCCAATTCGTTGAAAAACAATTCCTGCAGTTCTTCTTCACTGCGATTGTCAATCGCTGTCACCTGAATGACATAAACTTGCTCATTTGTGGCGTTGGCGGCGACCCCGGCCTTGTTCAATTCCAGCTCGAATGCCGTTTCCATGAACTCTGGACCGGTTTGTACCTCGCCATCGAGGACCGGGTAAAGTTGCCCAGTGGTATTCCATGAAAACTCGCCGACCGGCTTGGCGTCCGTAGGGAATTGTTCGGCCAGATTTGTACCCCCATTGTTGACATTGACGGCCACATCGTCGGCAGCCTCTTTTGCCAGAGCAACTGCTTGTCGACGTCGCCAAAATTCTTCGACATCCTCGCGGGCCTCGTCAAAGGTCCGAAGTCGTGTGTCTTCTTTTTCGATGAAGACAACAATGTGCTGGTTATTGGTGCCATACTCCATCAGATTTTCCGGCACCCATTCATCCAATTGAAAGTAGTTTCCGAACAAGTATTCAGCCAAACCAATGCGATCCTGAAACGGTCGGCCGTAGAATACTCGTTGAATCGTCACGCCCAATTCACCCAGAGGTTGCTTACGCAAAACGTCATAATCAACGAGATCGGTCTCTTGAAGTTGCAACTTGTAATCGCGGGCAATTTGCTCCAAATCGATCGGCTCAGGCTCCAGCTCACGTTCCTCAATTGGCCCTTCCTTGGTCGTTTCATAAGCGTTCAAATCGCTGCCGAAATCTGCAATATCGCCGCCGGCCTCAGTCAGGGCCGTGGCCATCGCATTGTTAGCAGGTACTCTCGCAAGCTCTCGCCTGAGAATCTTAGACAATTCTTCATCCAATTCTCGTACTTTAGTTTTGGGCGCCGTATTGAGATCGTCAATACTCAAACCGGCCGGAGGGCCCGCCTGAACTTCCACGGCATCCGTCGTTTTGGGAGCGTCTTGTGGAGGTTGCACTGGGCTATCAATAGGGGTGGGTTCAGCCGTTTCATCCGATCCTTGCTTGGCTTCGTCTTGCTTGGCTTCGTCTTGCTTGGCTTCGTCTTGCTTGGCTTCGTCTTGCTTGGCTTCTTCTTGCTTGGCTTCTTCTTTCTTAGCTTCTTCTTGAAAATCACCCAGCGATGGTCCATTGAGCGGCAACCCATCACCGCCCTCTTTCTTTTCAGAATTTCCGCCGG
>CAJQPP010000051.1 GCA_905480235.1 uncultured Pirellulaceae bacterium | reverse complement strand
CCGCCTAGAAATCCACCACCGCCTCCACCAAACCCACCACCGCCACCGAGTGAGCCTTCGCCCGCAGTCATATCGTCATCTCCACCGAATCGGCCCGGTGCGAAACCAAACCATTGGGTTACCAACAACAAGCCGTCGGTGAATTCATAAACCGAATTACCAAAATCCGGTCGCTCCGCCATTAAAGGTGCAAAGATATTGATATGGAAAGACTGAGGCTTTCCACTTCTTAATTCCAACGCGACTTGTTCCCAATCGACGCCGGTCACATTATCGACGTGCGCCCAGCCCTGCAGATAGACACCACTTTCCTTCACTGCTAAGCGGTAAGTCATGCGCCAGATCGGCATATCCACGACGTAAGCGAATTTGATTTCTCGTTTTCCTTCACCATCCAGTAACAGTTCCAACGTTTTTTGGTTGGCTTTTCGTGACTTCACAATCCCCTGCATGGCTTGAGCAATCGTCCCTCTGAGTTCCACATTATCAAATTGAACTCGATCGACACCCGAAAGCTTTACGGATTTCATTCCATCGTCAGCGATTAAGACAACGGTTTCCTGAACCCCATCGCTTTCATTGCGACTTTCCACCCCATACACCAGGCCGCTGTATTCGACTCCGCCCACCGCAAGCGTGACGGATTCTCCCCGGAACCGCTGTAACAATTGAGCCAAGGTCATCGGCATGCCGACCGTATTAGCCGCCACATCTTCCGGTTCGGGAGCAGGTTGGTATTCCACGGCACGAACCGCGCCACCTCCCATGTCAGCGAACATCAGACTCTTTAAAACATCATCTACGTCGTGGGCGCTGAATTTAATCTCGAAACGCTGCTTATTAACAGCCATCCCTTCGTGCTGAAGTTGGCCGACGCCCGAGTTGTAAAGGACGAGGCGTTTCAGCGGCGGAAGATCCGCGAGCGGATATTCATTAATTTCTTCACCTCCAGGATTGTCCTGGGGTGCAACCTCTTTCATTGCCTCAGTGGAGTGATCTTGGGCAGACACTCCGGCGTGCGTTGAAAGCAAAAGGGCAACGGTCAGCGCAAACCCGCATCCGTTTAATTTACTAAAGCATGTCATCAGAATCGTACTCCGCAGAAAGCCCCCGCCGAATAGGTGAGTCAATTGCACGCGTCAATTTGCATCTGCACCATGACAATTTATAATAGACCGGAGGGTGGGCAATAACAAATCGGAAGGGACATTTGATGTATTCTCTAAGGTTTTCGGCAATAACTCTGCTGGTTTTATTGACCGCAACTAATTTTAATGCAGCCGCCCATTCGCAGTCGACGGTTGTAAGTGTCGACTCACAACGCCGCCAGATTCCCAATTCTCTAGCACCTGCAGTTCGCCGCACAGAACAATTATTGAATCGTTCGACGCCCCTGAGCTGGCAGGCAACCATGACGTTGGAGAACTTAATCCAGTCACTGAATCAAACTGGCTTGGCGGTCGCTGTTGGCGATTCGGCAAAAGGAAATGGCTTGAACCCACGAACTCCGATTCGCATGGCCTTGAGAAATGCTTCGCTGGCAGAAAATTTGCGGTTCGCTCTACTTGGCCGCGACTGTGATTTCACCATCAGCGAATTAGGCACGATCATCATTGATGACAAGTCGAATCTGTCTGGGGATGGTGGCAATTTTTTGGCTGTTACGTACAACCTGGACCAAGTCGTCCAGGATTTGCAAAGCGCTGAAGCTCTGAAAAATCTATTGTCGCAGAGTATCAGTTTCGAAGATTGGGATGATTACGGAGGTGCGGGTCAGATGGTGATCTTAAACAGTGAAAAAGGCTACCTCCTCACGGTCTCCCAAACGTGGCGGCATCAACAAAGAGTACGTGATTTTTTGGAGAGAAATGTTGTCTTGGGCGGTCGTCTGAAGACACCCGCAAACGAAGTGGCAAGTACTGGCGTTTCTCGCCCTGTCGAACTGCCGGAAAATTATCGCTCCCTGAGACGCAACCGCAAAGGCATTTCTTTACCTGGTAGCGGTTCCACTAGCGGGTTTGGCGGCGGAGGGGCTGTGCGTGGTGGGGGAGTTTTTTGATGGCGGCTTAAAATGACGATATCCGAGCTAAGTCCAGCCCCAGAACACAAGCCACCAATCGTTACGTTATCCGCAACCACAAGAATCGGATTCACAACTGGATTCCTGGCTGGCGACCGGCTCCCCTGTTGTTTTCATACCTAGTTTCGCCAGCAATGCCATGTCAGAAGTCTCTTCGGGATTTGGCGTCGTCAGCAACTTATCACCATAGAAAATCGAATTGGCGCCTGCCAAAAAACATAACGCTTGGCCTGTTTCGCCAATCGATCGTCGGCCAGCCGATAAACGCACATAAGAGGCCGGCATCAAGATTCGAGCTACCGCAATCGTGCGGACCAATTCGAGTGGGTCAATCATTTCACGATCCCCCATCGGCGTACCGGCAACGGGAACCAACATATTAATCGGCACCGATCCGGGGTGCGCCGGTAGTGTCGCCAAGGTATGCAGTAATCCACCACGATCTTCCCGAGCTTCCCCCATGCCGATGATGCCACCGCAACAAACATGCATGCCGGCCGAGCGGACGTTCTCCAGCGTATCAAGACGATCATCATAAGATCGCGTGGTCACAACTTCGGGATAAAACTCGCGCGAGGTGTCGATGTTGTGGTTGTAATAATCGAGACCTGCGTCGGCCAGTTGTTGCGCCTGGTCTTCACTCAACATGCCCAATGTCATGCATGTTTCCATCCCCAAATCTTTAACGGCCTGCACAATTTCCACCAGCTCATCCATGTTGCGATTTTTCACGTTCCGCCACGCGGCACCCATGCAAAAACGCCCGGAGCCATTCGCCTTGGCTTGCCGCGCAAATTGCAGCACGCGATCTTTATCCATGAGTTTTTCGTTATCGATGCCCGTCTGATAGCGAGCCGATTGTGAGCAATATTTGCAGTCCTCACTGCAACCACCCTGTTTGATATTCAACAGCGTCGACAATTGGACTTCGTTGGGATCGAAATGCTGCCGGTGAACTGACTGGGCTTGGAATACCAAATCCATCAACGACAAATCAAATAACTGAGTAACCTCTTCACGTGTCCAGTCATTACGAATGCTCTGCGTTGTGGGGGATTCGTGTAATGTGCTCATATTATTTCGCTAGTAGTTGAAAGGCGTCAAAAATGGCTTGCCAAGCTTGGTCCAATTGATCATCGGTCATGCAGTAAGGTGGCATGAGATAAATCACATTACCCAAGGGTCGTATTAAGAAGCTATCTCGGTCACCTTCAGGGTTCCAGAAAAAAGACTTCAGTTGATCGGCGACATGCGATTGGTAACCCGCGTCGTCCACTGCCACGTCGACCGCAGCAATGGTTCCTGTAATACGTTGTCGCGTCGCCAAGGGGAATTCACTTAATCGTTGTAGGCCTTTTCGGTGAGCCTCCTCGATCCGCCTCCAATTATGCTCGGTTTCTGAACTTTTTAACAGATCCAGTGAAGCCAAGGCTGCGGCACAACCCAGGGGGTTGGCGGTGTAAGAGTGCCCGTGACAGAACATCGAAGACGCGTCCCCCGTTTCAAAAGCGTCGTATATTCGGTCGCTGGCCACAGTCACGCTCATCGGCATGAACCCGCCCGTAAGCCCCTTGGAAAGGCATATTACATCAGGCGTGATGCCTGCGGTTTGGCAAGCAAAACGCTGACCCGTTCGTCCAAAACCAGTCATTACTTCGTCGAAAATAACAATGATCTCATGGTTTTGTAGTCGCTCAACCAGCGCTCGGAGAAATTCGGGGCGACACATCCGCATACCAGATGATCCTTGAACCAAGGGTTCCATGATCATGGCGACGACTTCTTTTCCATGCTGTTCCAGAAACTCATCGAGAAACTGTAAGGCTTTGGCTTCCTTGGCTTCCACCTCGGGGTCCGTCGTCCACGTTTCGGGGTAGGGCATTACATCGACGTCGATTAGCCATTTCTTCCAAACATCAAAAAAGCCGCTACTCACACTTACCGACATCGCGCCTACCGTATCTCCGTGGTAGCCACCATCGAATACCATCACCCTCGTTCGCTGCTGGCCCTGGTTTTGCCAGAATTGGGCCGCCATTTTCAGGGCCACTTCTACGGAGGTTGAGCCATTGTCTGAGAAGAAAACTCGATTTAAGTCGCCTGGCAAAATACTAGCCAGTTGCTCCGAAAGTCGCACTGCGGGCTCGTGGGTAAAGCCTGCGAAAATCACCTGCTCTAATTTGCGTGCTTGTGCATGGATCGCATCAGCAACGTGGGGATGACCGTGACCGTGAAGGTTCACCCACCATGACGAAATGCAATCAAGAATTTCACGTCCCTCGTCAGTCCTTAAAACCGCTCCTTCGCCGGATTCAATTACGATCGGATCTTTAGCGCCCACCTTGGTAAATGGATGCCAAACGTGACGTCGATCAACCTGCAGAAGATGCTTGGCTGTTTGTGGCGGTGTTTTTACTTGGTTGCCCATCATAGTTTCAATCTGTCATGACCTTTTTGTCGGATTTCAATCGAGCACGATTCGCGGCGCGGCTTCATTGGGTTTACCGAAGTCGGTCTGGCATCTTATGCCAAGATACGCGGATCGGTAAGTGGTTTCTGCGCGGCCACGAAAAGCAAGCGGTAATCGACTTCTTCGTGAGTTTGGGAATCACGAGACCGTCGCAAGGCCGCTAACAATTCCGATTTTCTCTTGTTGAATTCTCTCGCGGGCGTGCCGGCTCCTATCCTTTTCAAGGAGGCCAAAAATTCTCTCAAATCCGGAAACGACTGCATGATAGTTTCGCGCTGAACATGCTGGATGCTACTGGCATCTTTCAGCACTCGCAAGCCAGCTTGCAAGGCCTCCGTCGGACAGGTCGCTGGCTTGAGAAACGGATAGCGGGCATAGATCTGCGAGAAGTTATCGCTATCCAATGTCGCAAATACCAGCCAGCCACCAGGATTCAATTGTTGCATCAAACGAGACAACGCTGCCGGCAAATTATGAAACCACTGGAATGAGAGATTAGAACAAATTAAATCAAAGGTCGTAGATAACTCGAAGCACTCACCATCAACAACCTGAAATTTCAAATTGGGATTTGCAGCAAATCGGCTCTCAGCCGATCGCACCATGGCAGACGAAACGTCCGTTATCATCCATTGAGTCCGAGGAAAAGATTCCACCAATAAGGATGTGAGAAAGCCGGTGCCGCAACCAATCTCGAGACCGCTTTCAATGTCAAAATTACATTCCGCAGACTCACCCTGTAAACAATGAACGAGCCAGCGATTTAAGGCATCAGCCACTTGGCGTTGGACAAGAGCATGCTGGTCATACTGATCCGAAGCTCGATCAAAAGCCTGGCTGACACGGCTTTTCCAGGCGCGCTGGTCTGGCGTCAGCTCACTTCGATCAGTTCCCGCACCAGAGCAGCGCATATTTCCGGGAATTGGATTGGCAGACAATGACTTGGGGACTTCAACCATTGAATATCGCTATCAGCAAAACACTGCTGGGTGTGTTCGGGGGTGACAATTGGATCCTGCGTGCCGGCGATCGCGCGACAGGGACCTTGAAATTGCTTCCATTGTTCTCGGCTGTCGAAGTTTAGCAAGGCTTCCAACGCCCAATCCAGTTGGACAATATCGGCCGCCGCGGAATTCGCGTATTTTTGAAAATCCCTCGTGTTCCCGGATTTTTCCATGAAATTTCCAATGACCAAATCGGTATCGACGGCCAATTGCTTGCGCATTCTCTGAACGATTCGATGCGGCCAACCGCATTGAAAATCCGTATCTGCCGAAAATCGTGTAAATCCGTTGACAGCAATCAGCCGGTCAAATGTCACCAAGGGGCTTTGCAGGAGCCAAAGCAATCCGAAAGAATGACCAATGGCGAGGTCAAAATGCGCTTTTTGAACATTCGTAGGTTCACCAAAAAACCCAAAATCTAACGCCGTAAACTGAACCTCGTCGCCCTCCAGTAAATCGTTAAGGCGATCGACCATTTCGGTCCAAATCCAAGGCCCAAACGCCCAGCCATGCGCCATCAGGATTTTCATCCAGTCACCTTACTTGAAATATTGCGTTGCATTGCTTGCAGGAAATGATCGACTTGGTCGAACGTATGTGCAGCGGAAAGCGAGACCCGCAAACGCGCCGATCCAGGTGGTACGGTCGGGGGACGAATTGCGCCCACCAAGTATCCTGAATAGAGCAGGTCCTTTGCCACCTCCAACACCGTAGAATTTTCCGGCAATAGGATAGGAATAATCTGACTATCGGATTGCAGCGTATTCAAGCCCATCGCTTGCAACCCCACCCTCAAACGTTCAGACAATTGCCGTAAATGTACGCGTTCATCCTCCATCTCGGGAACTAGATCCAAGGCCGCGTCAATCGCGCCCAGCACGGACGGTGGTAGCCCGGTGGAGTAAATCAAACCAGCGCACCGATTGATTAGGTAATTTCGTATCTCATCAGAACATGCCACATACGCTCCGTAGGATCCCAGTGCTTTCCCAAAAGTCCCTATGACCACTTCGCTAGATCGACTTGCCGGATAATCTTTGGATCCGCCGGAGGCAGCCATCAACCCCATGCCCCAGGGACCGAACAAGCCGGTGGCGTGGGCTTCGTCAACGTAAAGCAAAGCGTCGTATTTTTTTGCCAGCTCGCGGGCCTGTTCAACATTGAGTTGATCACCCTCCATGGAAAAAACGCTTTCAGTAGCAATGAGGGCCGATTCACTCTGGCTTACCCCCGTTTCGAGCAGTTCCTCTAGGTGCTTCAAATCGTTGTGGCGGTACCGCGATTGCTTAACGCCAGAAGAAGCCAAACCGAAATGAAAACTGGCATGGCAAAGCCGATCGGTGAACACACGGATGGGCGAGGATTGGTGCAAGTGTCGTTGCAGTAGTGCGGCCAACACCGCACTGTTGACTTGAAAACCCGAACCAAATATCAGTGCCGATTCTGATCCTTTCGCTCGAGCCAGTTTCTGCTCTAAAGCTGTTAGCGCGCCGAAATTTCCTGAAATCAGGCGCGACGCACGAGCGCCCGCTCCCAAATCCTGCATCCAATGTGTGGCCCTGGCGATGAGTTCCGGGTGGTGAGCGAGGCCTAAATAGTCGTTCGATGCGAAATCGATCACCGCGCGACCCTCAAGCTCAATTCTACCGGCCGCCAAAGGCGTCACATTGCGCAGATGGCGGAGCTGATCCTCGGGCAAGGAATTCAGCCATTCGTGGATAGAGTGTTGCACAGACATGGCATCAGCTTAGCAGATGCCGTGATCGAAAAATAACCGCGATCGCTGGGATCTGTTCTTCGATAATCAGCGTGAGCTACTCAGCGGGGTTTTTGTCCCGTGCACCGACATCGGATTCAATTCGCCACTGCGACCCAGAGTTTGCAACACCGATTCACCCACGCAGCGGCCTAGGGGTATGCTTTCCAAATAGTCAAAACTGATGGAATCACCCCTCCACCAATTTTTATATCGTTCCTTACGCCCGTCTTTAACAACCTGCCAAACGTCGCTGATTTTAACGTTCGGGAATTCGGCCATGACGACGGCGGCCCAGTGGTTTTGCAGTTCCATGCGTCCGCGTACGCGGCCCGTTAGTGGCTGATCCGCCTGGCCAGCGGGATACCCATTCGGAATGGGTGTACTGTTAACCCAAATCAATTTGGCCCCGGTGCGATTTAACAGCCGAATCGCGTTGCGTAAATTTTCCTGATACTCTTCGCGCGTTTGCGTGTCGTCACGAATGCCAAAATTCAGCGCGATGATATCCCATGTCGGCTTGGTTTGATCGAGTTGCCCGACATAATGGTGCAGTCGCTTCCAGTTGCTGGAAGCTCCTGTCCATGTCGGCGGATGGTGGACGTTTGCTCGTCCTCGAAGGGCTTCAATCAAAGGACGTTGATAATCGTAGCTGGTGACATCTCCCAAGGAGAGTACATTGGGCAAACTCGGATCAAAACCGCCCGTCGCATCACCGAGATACTCGAAACGGATCCGCGATGCAACGATTGAGTCACCTTCAACGGAACCCTGCACCCAGACAGACGTTTGCATCGGTATTAAATCCATGATCGAAAAACCAGCCAGTAACCCTCGACGCTTGCCTAATTCGATCGCATAGACGCCACCATTTTCGGCCAGCAAAAACTGACCGGGCGTCGGGCTCTTTTTGAGTTCTCCCCCGAAACTCAAATCCGTCCGCTCAAGCGGGCGATCGGAGATCGTAAATCGATCGAGGAAACGCACCGACTGTGCCAGTACTTTTTCTTTCTCCGCTTCGTTTCGGAAAGTCGTTGTGACGAAAGTCGGCTCCGGTAATTTCCAGATTACGACTTCGTTGTTCGCATCCTCACCGTCTTCTGCAGAGAGCATCAAAGAGAAGCTGACCGTCCGCTTATCTAAATCAAATTCCGGCTTATTCAGCTTCAATAACATAGGCGTCCCATTGGGGATTTGCACGTTATGAATTTTATCTATGGATTGCAGCGTGAATGAATACTTGCGGACACCCAGCACGAGCCCATTGACTCGTACCTCATCGATCAACTGAGGTGTCGCCAACTGCGCCTCGATCGAACTCAGGAAGCTGACAGCCCCAGTAGAAGACAAGAAAAAGATGGCTAAGAGGAATCGATGCATTTTAATTTTTGGGTCAGACGGAAGACTCAGCTGATTTTATTCGAGTTCCCAAATCGAGGCAGCGCGAATCTCGCGGAACAAAGGCCCAATTTTTTCGTTTTTTTTGCCTTCGGCCGCAGGCTCCGCAAAATAGGCAAATGGTGGTCGATTTGAGAGCTTTCCAAAATTTGCTCAACGAACGCCAGCACCTTAGCCGCCGATCCGACCATTGGTTGGTTCCTGCCCATCCTGCGCCTACATAATGATCGCCGGCTGCGGTATGATGGGCGACTTAGATAATCAATCGAACCCCTGTCAGTTTTAGAAGTGAGGCATGCGATGAGATTCCTTTTATTGGCTGCATTTACATGCGCCAGTATTTTGATGCCGCAATGTACGGAGGCCCAGCAAATCAATTACCCGGACACAAAAACCGTTGACCACCTAGACGAATATCACGGCATCCCGGTTCCCGATCGATACCAGTGGCTGGAAAACGATGTTCGTGAGGATTCGGAAGTCGCGGATTGGGTTGCTGCTCAAAACAAAGTTACGTTTGGTTACCTGGAGACGCTGCCATACCGCGAAGCAATTGAAGAACGCATTACCAAGCTGTGGAATTATGAAAAATTCAGCGCTCCGTTTCGTGTAGGCGACGTGTATTACTTGACAAGGAACGACGGGCTACAGAACCAAAATGTGTTGTATCGCATGGATACATTGCAAAGCGAACCAGTCATGGTCCTGGATCCAAATACTTGGTCAAAAGATGGTACCAAAGCCTTGGGAGGCCTGACTTTTTCAGACGACGGCCGTTACATGGCTTATGGTATTCAGGACGGCGGCTCTGATTGGCGAACCTGGCGTATCATGGATACGACAACCGGCGATTTGTTGGACGACCAGCTTGAATGGCTTAAGTTTGGCGGCATCAGCTGGTTACCCGATAATTCGGGTTTTTACTACAGTCGTTTCCCCGAACCGCAAGAGGGCGAGACTTTCCAGAGTACAAACCTGAACAGCAAAATTTACTTTCACAAACTGGGCACGCCTCAATCGGATGACAAGTTGATTTACGAGGATCCCGAGCATCCAGAATGGGGATTTGCGCCCTCGGTCACCGAAGATGGCGACTACTTAATCGTCAGCGTATGGAAGGGTACCGATAGCCGGAACCAGTTTTATTACATGCCGCTGGGTCAAGAAAATGCCACGTTTACGAAAATGATTGACGACTTTAAAAATGAATACACCTATGTTGGCAACTACGGGAGTAATTTCATTTTCAAGACCGATTTGGATGCTCCCAACGGCAAGGTCGTGACCATCGATGTCAACGAACCAGAAACCATCAAGACCATCATCCCCGAATCGCAGGAAGCTTTGTCGGGTGTCAATTTGGTCAATCACATGTTAGTGGCGGATTATTTGAAAGATGCCAAGACCGACATTCGCATGTTTGACAAAGATGGTAAGCACTTGAGGAATGTTGACTTTCCCGGTATCGGCACGGCTGGCGGATTCGGCGGCAAGAAAGATCACACCGAGACCTTTTATTCCTTCAGCAGTTTTGCCACGCCGCCAAGCGTTTATCGCTACGACATGGAAACCGGAGAAAGTTCCCTGATTCGACAAGCTGAGGTCGATTTCGATCCGGCAGATTATGAAGTGACACAGGTCTTTTACGAGAGCAAGGACGGGACCAAAATCCCCATGTTCATCGCTCACAAATCCGGCTTAGAATTGGACGGCAAAAACCCCACCCTGTTGTACGGATATGGTGGCTTCAATATCTCGTTGACGCCAGGTTTCAGCGTGACCCGCCTACAATGGATGGAAATGGGTGGCGTCTTAGCCGTAGCCAATTTACGAGGCGGCGGCGAGTATGGTCAGAAATGGCACAAAGCCGGTACGAAAACCAAAAAGCAAAATGTTTTTGATGACTTCATTGCCGCCGCTGAGTGGTTAATTGACCACCAGTACACGTCGCCGGAAAACCTGGCCATCCAAGGTGGCAGTAACGGTGGTTTGTTGGTCGGGGCATGCATGGCACAACGACCCGATTTATTCGGAGCTTGTCTGCCAGCGGTCGGCGTCATGGATATGCTTAAATTTCAAAATTGGACTGCCGGTCGTTACTGGGTAGATGACTACGGTTGCTCGACCAATAGCAAAGAGGAATTCGATGCACTCTTTGCCTATTCGCCGTACCACAATCTGGTCGACGGAACGCAATACCCTCCTACTTTGGTCACGACAGCCGATACCGATGATCGCGTCGTGCCTGGCCACAGTTTCAAGTTTGCTGCCCGTTTGCAGGAAGCTCATGAGGGCGACAATCCGGTCATGATTCGCATTGAAACCCGAGCCGGCCATGGCAGCGGCAAACCGACTTCGATGAGAATTGAAGAGGCTGCGGATCAATGGGCCTTTTTGGCAAAGCACTTGGGCCTCGCACCCAGCTTTGAAAAATAAAGGCGATCTGAATTAATGGTTACACGCCAGCCGAAATATCGGCTGGCGTTTTTTTTCCATACCAGTTTTTTTCCATACCAGCTAACGACCGCTTCTCCTTTCCAACGTGCCTTTCGCTGTTCCCGCTTGTCGACATGTCCGCAGCCGATTCACCTAACTTCTCCGATATACCCCGTGCCATGCGTCGGGACCAGCATCAATTGCGCCGACAGTCTCAACAGATTCGGGCCAATGAACATCACGGGAAAGACCAAACTGCCCAACGGGAACAATGGCAAGCCGCCTTTGAAAAATCCGCTGCCCTGCGGAGCCAACGAAAACTGCACCTGCCAAACCCTCAGGTCGACCCCGATCTGCCCATCGCGGAAAGGGTCGATGAAATCGCAACGGCCATTCGAGATCATCAGGTCGTCGTCATTAGTGGTGAAACCGGTTCCGGAAAATCGACGCAGCTACCTCTCATTTGCCTGCAGCTTGGTTTGGGCGAGGGCGGTTTTATCGGGCACACACAACCTCGTCGGATTGCCGCGCGAGGCGTATCGGCAAGAATCGCGGAGCAGTTAAAAACCCGCATCGGTAATCTAGTGGGTTACAAAATACGTTTCGGTGATGAAACAGGCCCCGAAACGCTAATCAAAGTGATGACCGATGGCATTTTATTGGCCGAAACCGGTTCTGATCGATTCCTTGATGGTTACGAAGTGATCATTATTGATGAGGCCCATGAGCGATCGCTAAACATCGATTTCTTGATGGGGTACATCAAGCGACTATTACCTAAACGACCCGACCTGAAAGTCATTATCACTTCCGCGACGATTGACACCGAAAAATTTGCCGCTCACTTCACCATCGACAGCGAGCGTCCTGTTCCCATTATTCAAGTAGAAGGCCGCACTTACCCGGTCGACGTGGAATATCATCCTGTGGGGTTTGATCAGGCTGGAAACGAAATCGACCAGGATGTCGAGTCGGCGACCGTGGCCGCAATCCATGATCTGGCAAGTCGTGATCGCGGTGACATGCTGGTCTTTCTGCCCACGGAAATGGCCATTCGTAACTTGGCTAAAAAGTTGCGGTCTCGATCATTACCCGGTGACGGCTCCAATCGGACCGAAGTGTTGCCGCTCTATGCTCGCCTATCCACGGATCAACAGAACTCTATCTTCAAGCCGGGCGCGGCGCGACGAATTGTATTAGCGACCAACGTCGCCGAGTCGTCCATCACGGTCCCAAGGATACGCTATGTCATCGACCAAGGATTGGCGAGAATCAGTCGTTACGCGCCTCGTAGCAAAGTGCAGCGATTACCCATTGAGTCAATCTCTCAGGCATCGGCTGATCAGCGCGCAGGGCGATGTGGGCGGCTCGGACCTGGTATTTGCATTCGCCTGTATGGCGAAGAGGATTTTCGCAACCGAGCGCGGTTTACTACGCCCGAAATTCGAAGAACCAATCTAGCGTCTGTGATTCTACAAACCCGAGCGTTACGACTTGGCACGATCGAAGAATTTCCGTTTATCGAAACCCCATCGCCTGAGGCTATCCGTGACGGTTATAAAACTCTATTTGAGATCGGCGCACTCGATCACAGTCGCGATTTGACACTCCTCGGAAAGCAATTGAGTCGATTGCCGGTTGATCCTCGCATCGGTCGGATTCTTTACGCCGCCAGCGATGAAGGCTGCCTGGCTGAAATCTTAATTATTGCAGCAGCGTTAGAGGTTCAGGACCCTCGGGTACGACCGGCGGAACGACAAGCGGCGGCCGATGAAGCGCACGCTAAATTTCATGATGAACGATCCGATTTCATCGCAAAATTAAATCTCTGGAACTGGCTACACGAACGTCGTGAGAGCCTTTCTCGAAGTCAATTTCGCAAAGCATGCGCTCAAAACTTCCTTTCCTACATGCAGGTTCAGCAGTGGATGGATGTATATCGACAACTGCGTTCGATGGTAGGAGATCATCGATTGACCTGGTCCAGCGCACCAGATGGCTACGCAGCGATTCATCAATCCCTTTTGACAGGCCTGCTTTCGGGAGTCGCCTTGCGGGCCGACCGCCGAGAGTATACGGGCCAAGGCGGCATCAAGTTTTTTCTTTGGCCGGGTTCCGGATTGGTTAAAACCAACCAAGCCAATGCTCAACAGAAGAAAACAGCCGATCGTAAACAGGACGGTGCCTCGGGCGGCCTGCCAAACTGGATCTTGGTGTCTGAAATTGTTGAGACAGCCAATCGACACGGACGCACAGCAGCCTGGATTGATCCCGATTGGATCGAGCCGCGGGCCGATCACTTGCTGAAACGAACGTATTCCGAACCTCACTGGAGTAAAAAGCGACAATCGGCAATGGCCTATGAAAAAGTCTCTCTGTTTGGCCTGCCAATCGTCCAAAGTCGACCCGTCCGATACGGAAATATTGATCCCGATCACTCCCGACAATTGTTAATCGAGCAGGGGTTGGTGGCGGACCAAATGAAACGGGACTATCCGTTCCTGACACATAACCGCGATACACTCGCCGAGATCCAGACGTTGGCAGCCAAGACTCGGAAACGCGATCTCATTATTGATGAATATCGCATCAAACACTTTTATGACGCTCGCTTACCGCCCGACGTGTTTGACGGTGGAGAACTAGCTGGCGCCCTGAAACGGGATCCGGAGTTGGACGGACGGTTGCGAATTTCCCCAGAAGACCTCACACCCGATGAAGCCACTGCGATCGCGTCGGATGATTTTCCAAACGAAATGCAGATCGGTGATTTGCGACTCCCTCTGGAATACAAATTCACGCCGGGCATTCTGGATGACGGAGTGAATGTCAGAGTGCCGCTGGAAGCCCTTGCGCAGATTCACGAAAACCACCTCGGTTGGTCAGTGCCTGGATTGTTGCCGTCACGCATCATTTCACTCATCAGAAGCTTACCGAAATCCATACGTCGTAATTTGGTACCGGCGCCAGAAACAGCTGCCGAAGTCGCCGAACGCATTGAGTTTGGGGTGGGATCCTTTTTTGAGGTCATCGCCGACCAACTTAGCCGCGTAGCCGGGCAGCGAATCCGGCCAGAAGAGTTTAATTTGCAAAAGTTGGACGACGCCCAAAAAATCAACATTCAGGTGTGCGATGAAGAGGGTCAAGTCATTGCTCAGGCTCGCGACCTCTCCGAACTTCGGTCCCAGTTACCGCAGTCGGCCCACGGTGCTGCCATCGAGATTGCCAGTGACGATACTTGGAATCGCGATGCTATCTCCACTTGGGACTGGGACGAATTCCCGAAAAAAATCGTGACCAAGCGAGGTGTTGCTGACGTGCCTCTTTTCCCCACCATTGTCGATGCCGGTTCCACCGTCAATTTACGACTTTTTGATGACCCTGAAAGATCCAAGCGACTGACCCGACAGGGCCTGGCAACCTTGTTCCGATTGGCGAATCGAAAGAATATTAAATCACAGGTCAACTGGCTCCCCGATCTCGATCGCTTGTCCATGACGGCTGCTCAGATCCTTGAGTCCTCGGACGTCCTAAGAGCGGATCTGGCACAATTAATCTCTTTGCTGGCCTTCGTCGAAAGAAAACCCGTCCCCCGTTCGCGGCAAGAGTTTGAATCGCAGCAAGGCAATGCACTAGAAAAAATTGGTGTCTCAGCGCAAAAAATTGCCGCCTGGCTAAAAAACTGGTTGGGCGAATGTCAGCAATGTCTTTTGCAGTTGGACGCCTCGTCAGGGCAATTTCAACACGCTGTCACCGATATTCAGCGCCAGCTTTCCCATCTGTTTCATGACGGGTTTTTGACTGCCACACCATGGCGCTGGCTAGAGCATTATCCCAGGTACTTAAAGGGTATCCTCCTCCGCTTGGATCGCATGAAAAGCGGAGCCCTCGACAAAGATCGTCAACAGACCGACGAACTCTCAGTACTCTACGACCAATTCGAAACGCGTCAAAGTGAAATCACTCAAGTCGGATCATTCGACATGGAACTGGACCAGTTTGGTTGGATGCTGCAGGAATATCGCATCTCCTTATTCGCGCAAAAGTTAGGCACCAGCGAAACGGTGTCACCACAGCGTTTGGAAAAGCAGTGGAAAAAAGTCGTTTCCTGACTGGGACTCGACCGGAGCATGCTCGTAACGAATAGACTCGACAACACACAATCACCGTTTTTAAAATCACTGACCCTGCTGTCGCAAGCTTGTTTCATTGCGTTTCATCTTTTGTTCCGACTAGAATGATGAACGGGCGAAAAAGCGGACGCTTGCTCGATGCCAAGCCATTGATGCTTGCTTCATCTGCAAACTTGCTTGGCCACTGTTTTTCTCACGTTGAGTTTGTGCTGTATTGCAAATGGATTTGAAAATGCGCTGTTTAATTTTGTGCCTGTTACTAATGTGCATGACGCAGGTCACGCTTGCCCAGTCTCGGGACAATAAACGTGATTTACGCTGGCAAGTGCAAACGCATGAATCCGCTGCGAGCTTCCGAGGCGTGCATGTGACACCGGACGGAAACGTAGCTTGGGTAAGCGGCAGTAAAGGAACCGTCCTGCGAAGTGAGGATCGAGGAACCACATGGGCTGACGTCAGTCCACCGGATGCAGAGGAATTTGATTTCCGCGACATTCACGCATTCCCTGATGGTGATCAAGCCGTTGCCATGGCGGTTGGCTCACCGGCCCGCATCTATCGGGCGACCCAACAGGGACGAGATTGGGAGTTGGTTTACGAAGATACTCGCCCTGAGATATTCTTGGATGCCATGGCTTTTTGGACGGATCAGGAAGGGATCGCTTTTGGTGATCCGATCGACGGAAAAGTTGTCATCTTGCGTACCCATGATGGTGGCCGAACTTGGGCCGAACTGTCGCCCGATAAACAGCCCGCCTCGCTCGCCGGCGAAGGTGGGTTTGCCGCCAGCGGAACCTGCCTTTGCCTGGTAGGTAAACAAACGGTGCTGATCGGATTGGGAGGAGCTCGACAACAGAACGACCCACCCGAGGCGCGAATTTTGGTCTCGACAGACCGCGGAAACACATGGCAAGCAAGCACCGCCCCCTTAAAAGCCGGATCGGCCAGTGGCATTTTTTCAATCGCGTTTGCGGACGAATCCCAAGGCGTTGCGGTGGGTGGTACTTACGATCAACCTGAAATTTCAACTGACAATATCGCCGTCACCACCGATGGCGGGACCACCTGGAAACGACCTGCCGCCACGCCTCGCGGATATCGATCGTGTGTGCTTACTTTCGCTGGACCCGCAAAGAGTCCCCTTTCCCATTATATTGCGATTGGCAAGACGGGCAGTGATTACTCCATTGATCGGGGAAAGACATGGAAATCCCTATCCGATCAAGGGTTTTATGCGGCCAGTGCGAATGACTCAGGGTCCACAGTGATTGCAGTCGGCAGCGAGGGACGAATTGGTGTTCTGTCAGTGCCGGACCTCCCGCTAAACTGAGGACCCGGCCATACCTTGGCTGTGGATCATTGAACCGCTGTGTCGCCAAGCTATTTATGAACATCGCTATCATCCCTGCCCGTGGAGGCAGCAAACGCATTCCCCGTAAAAACTTGCGTGATTTTTGCGGCAAGCCAATCATCGCTTGGTCGATCGAGGCGGCCGTTACCAGCGGCCTGTTTGATCAAGTCATCGTGTCTACCGATTGCGCGTCGATTGCTGCGGTTTCCACCGCCCATGGAGCCTTAACTCCTTTTGTAAGACCGCCCGAATTATCGGATGATTTCACTCCCACACTTCCGGTCATACGACACGCCATAAATTGGTTATCGGCTGAGCAGCGGACGCCTGAAAATGTTTGTTGTCTGTATGCCACCGCGCCCTTTGTGACGAGCTCGGACTTGAAACGGGGGTTGGATTCATTGTTATCCGAGCCCAAGCTCGATTTTGCTTTTTCCGTAACGCATTTTCCATTTCCGATTCAACGAGCCCTTACGCTGCGCGATGGTCATGTGCAAATGCTTCAGCCGGAATACGAGTTAACGCGCTCTCAAGATTTGTCCGAAACCTTTCATGATGCCGGCCAATTTTACTGGGGTAGGGCTGATTCGTTCGCTGCTCATGACCGTATCTACTCAGCAAACTCTGCACCGGTCATGATCCCCTGTCACCGGGTTCAAGATATTGACACCCCCGAAGATTGGACGCGGGCGGAATGTATGTACCGCGCCATCCAATCTCAAGAAGAGGCCGCATGAACCGCCCGCATTTGCTTATTCGAGCCGATGCCAACTCGGATATCGGGTACGGTCATGTGATGCGGTGCCTGGCATTAGGACAACGCTGGCAGCGATTTTATGGTCGAGTGACATTCGTTTGCGAAAAACATTTACCTCCAAAAATTGAACAACGGCTTCGTCGCGAAGCCTTTGAGGTTGAATTTTTGAGCGCTGCCGCTGGCACATCAGCCGACGCCAATGAACTGATCAATTTGGCAAAAAAAACCGCTGCGTCCGCCATCGTCATCGATGGCTATCAATTCGATTCTCATTATCAGCGCGACTTACATAATCACTCCTTTGTTACGCTCGTTTTGGATGACTATATCCATCTGCAGGCATACCATGCGGATCTCATTCTAAATCAAAATCCGCAGATCGTCTCTTCGCAGTACGCCGAAAAATGTGGTTCAGCAGAACTGTTATTGGGACCCACCTTTGCCTTGCTTCGTCAGGAAATGCTGAGTGCGTTTAACGAAGATTCCGGCGATGACCTGCTTCAAAAGCAAATTCATGGGCTACGAATGTTAATCACGCTCGGTGGGACAGACCCCGGCGACGTAACACAAACCGTATTAAGGGCCATCGAAAAAATGGCACCCCGGTTCCAACTCCAGGTTAAACTGCTGTCCGCCGTACCGAACTTGAAGCTACCCGCCGCCGACGTCACGCTTATCCCGTTTTCTAATAACATGGCCGAGTTATACGAATGGGCTAATGTCGCCATCTGCGCAGGCGGCAGTACTAACTGGGAAATGTGCTATTTTGGTATTCCACGGCTGGCCATCGTTCTGGCAGATAACCAACGGTCTATCGTCGATTACTTGCACCGCATGGACTGTTGCCTGCATGGTGGTTGGTTTCAACAACTAAGGCTCGACGCTATCATCGAGCAACTGAATCCATTGCTGATTGACTCCGCGAAACGGCACGCCATGCGGCAAGCCAACCGTCAGTTGATCGACGGCCAGGGCGCAGAGCAGGTTACCAGTCGGATTATGGAAAAAATAAGACAATCCCGCGTCACTCGCACATCAAAGCCCGACTAATTCGCAAGTATGAATTTATGTTCGGTGAACACACCGAAATGCCAACAGATAAACAAGGTTTCACCGCCTCTCATTGACCACGGGCGTAACAATATCGATGACAAGCGATTGGCTTTGAAGGCATGACTCGGAAGGGATCGAGGCGAATTAACAAAGGGACGGCATGAGTGAATTTAAAATTAACCAGCGAACGGTAGGCACAGACCAGCCCGCCTACCTGATCGCTGAAATGTCAGCCAACCATGGTCAAGACTTAGGTCGCGCCCGTGACCTAATTCAGGCAATGAAAGAATCTGGCGCGGATGCGGTCAAATTGCAAACCTACACCCCGGATACCATGACACTGGATTGTGACCGCGAGTATTTCCAAATTGGACCGGGAACGATCTGGGAAGGTAGGCATCTGCATGAACTTTACGCGGAAGCCTATACGCCCTGGGAGTGGCACGCCGAGCTTTTTGAATTGGCAAAGCAACTTGGCATGGACTGTTTCTCGTCTCCGTTTGATGTGACCTCGGTGGATTTTCTGGAATCCCTTGACGTCCCTTGCTACAAAGTGGCATCTTTCGAGCTCGTGGATTTACCGCTTATCGAGTATATCGCTTCGCGCGGGAAACCTGTCATCATGTCGACAGGCATGGGGTCCCTCGATGAGATTCAGGAGGCGGTAAACATCATCCATGCTGCTGGGGTGCCGTTATGTTTATTGAAATGCACAAGCGCCTATCCAGCCCCGCCCGAGACGATGAACTTGCGTACCATACCCGATTTAGCAGATCGATTTGGTGTGATCAGCGGCTTGTCCGACCATACTTTGGGAAGTGAAGTCGCCGTGGCGGCCGTGTCACTGGGCGCCTGCGTGATCGAAAAACATTTTACGCTTTCTCGAAACGAACCTGGCCCAGACAGTGCTTTCTCTCTCGAGCCACACGAGTTTCGCATGCTGGTCGACGCCGTTCGAAAAACTGAATCGGCGTTGGGTCAAGTCAATTATCAACGCAGTGACAAAGAACAGGCAAGCTTGGCTTTTCGCCGCTCCCTTTTCGCGTCGCAAGACATTCGCGCTGGGGAGATATTTACCCCGGCTAATGTCCGTTCGATTCGACCAGGTGATGGGCTGCCACCCAAATACTTAAATCAAATTCTTGGGCAGAAAGCGACCTGCGATTTATCGCGAGGCATGCCGTTGGAATGGGCTCATATCCCCGAGTCACACCGTTTAACTCACAACGCGGAATCCTGAAACATCTAGCTGCGCAGGGGAATGACCAGTTCCATGACCGCACCTGGCTCGCTCGCAGGAAGGTTCCCAACTCGCAATTGGCCCCCCAGGGATTTAGCCATGCGCTGGCATAGCGCTAAACCCAGACCTACCCCTTGGGCCGTGTTGGCGGCCTCCATATCCGACTTATGAAACGGCCGGAACAAACGGCGTCGATCTCCAACTGAAATACCTGGACCAAAATCTCTAACTGTTAATTTTATCTGGTCGTCGTTCAACAATTGGGCCGACAAGATGATTTTGCGGTTGTCAGCCGTCACTGCGTATTTGCACGCGTTGTCGACCAGATTGAACAGAATCTGCTCAATTGCAGCCGGCTCCGTCCACATTTCTTGCTGTTCAATTTCGTTCGTCCATTCCTGCACTATTTCCATATCGGATTGATGCGCACGAGTTTCAATCCGGTCGATAAACCGCGCTACGATAGATCCGAGTGTGGCATTTTCCAGCTGGGTTTTCTGTCGGGAATGATCCAGCCTTGCAAACTGTAAAACATTTTCGACCAAGTGTGATAGGCGTTCTGCCTCCACTTTTAGGGTGTTTGCGTATTGCTGCTGTTTTTCTGCCGGCACCATTTTTTCGGCTAACATCTCAGCATACATGCGAAAGGTCGTTAACGGAGTACGTAATTCATGGCTTACGGCTGACACAAACGCCTCGCGGCGCTCACTTAGCTGCAACAATCCCCTTAAAAGAATGCCACCGCCAATCGCCGCGAATGCCAATCCGAGCCAAGCGAACCACAGCGATCCTCGAAAGAAGTTTGTGGAACGGATCATTGATGTTTCCGCTAAGTTGTCGCCCTCGGTACCCAACTCCAAGGTTTCCATCAGCTTCGAGCGGTCAATTACCAGCCTCACCGGAAGGGTCGCCAAGACTTGGCCTCGGGAAGCTTGGGAAGGATCTGAAACGGGTTCCATTTGAACATCGGGCAGGATATCCACCACCATCTCGGTTAATGTCTCTTGCAATCTTTGCCAATTTAACCAGCAGCCTTGGATCATCTGTTCTTTATTTTTTTTGACGCATCTCACCAGCAACAAATTATCTTCCAGCCACATTGGCTGCATCACGCCACTCTTTATCGATTGAATACTTTGGGGATCGGATGACACCGGAATATTCGGTTGAAGATTCTGTTGCCAATCCGACACGGCATTATTGGAATATTGAAGTCTTTGTGAAAATTCGTCTTCGCTGCGTATCTCATTTCGGTTTTGTTGAGCAATCTGCTTCTGCAGGCCTTGGAATGGAGCGGTTTGTGACAACTGCGATTCCGGCTGCTCCGCTTGTTGCTCAAGCTCACTGTCGCTCTCATCGGGTGGACTGATGGCTCGCCGGAAACCCGGATTTTCATCGGCTTGTGAAATGCTTGACCTGCCTACAATTCCTGTCCCAGTTCCCCGCCGCATTTTGGTTGGGGAAGAATCCGGCACCAATTCCGGTAGACAGGATGCCGATAATTGGTCGTAATCACTGAACGCTGCGAACTGGTCCTTGAGCAGGCTGTTGGAATTCCATTTTGGCGTGGAGAGACCTGCTTGAAGAGCCTGACTCAGCTCGTTTTGCTGGGGCGTTTGTGGCGAGGTGACGTTGTTATTTCGATCCACTTCAAAATAAAGTTTGACGTAAGGAAAATTTTGGCAGAGGAGAGGAGATGCAACACAGGAATCTAACGTTTCTGACTTTGCGATAGCAACAGATTCGCTTTTCGTCACTCCGTTTGGGATATAACCTATTTCATCATTTAATACTTTTTCATCGTAAAACGCTTGGTACCAATACCATGGTCGGGTGGATTCGCGAGCGATCAAGTTGGTCAAGAATCCATCCATCCGCCACAAAGCGCTACTGATTCTCTCCTGTAATTCTGCTTCTCGCCTGGCAAGCTCTGTTTGCACCCGGTCGGTCTCACGAGCTTGCTCTAAATTTAGACTCTGAACACTGAACCAGACCATGGCGGGAATCACCATCAATAGACAGACGCTATATAGGGACCAGATTTGCCAAGGTTTCTTCATGGTTTGAATTTATTCCCCTCGACATGATTGCTCCAATAGTGGAATGATCACTGGCGAGATTCTGGTGGTTAGGCGGTGGTTGGGTTGGCAAACATGTAGCCTTTGCCGCGTACCGTCAACAAAACCTGCGGCGTTCCCGATCCATCCCGAAGTTTCTCGCGCAAACGCACGACATGCATGTCAATGGTCCGTGTCGATACTCCCTGAGGACTGATACGCCAAACATTGGAAAGCAGCTCCTCTCTGGAAACGGCCCGCCCTCGATTATTTACAAGGTAACGAATTAGCTCCGTTTCTCGCTCACTTAGTTCCACGCGCTGTTGATCATTGAATCGCAACTCACGTCGCTCAAAATCTACTAGCCCGCCCGGGATACAAACTTTATTCATATCGCTGGGTCGCGCCGGGCAACGTCTTAAAACCGCCTCTACCCGAGCTAAGAGCTCTTTGATACTGAAGGGTTTTACCACGTAGTCATCAGCACCATTTTTCAAACCCTCAACGCGATCGGCTTCGCCACCTTTGGCCGTTAGGATTATTACCGGTTGAGTGGGTCGTACTTTTCGTACCGATCGCAAAATTTCCATCCCGGGGACACCCGGCAGTGCCAGATCGAGTAATAACAAGTCATAGTCACAGTTTGTGGCTTTTCTCAGCCCTGAGTCACCATCGGCCGCTTCGCGGACTTGAAAACCGTGGTACTGCAGCGCATCAACAATACCCTGACGAATGGCGTCGTCATCTTCCACCGCAAGAATTGTAAGCTTGGGGTTCATTTTTCGAATCACCGGATAGACGGAACGTAGGTTTCGACTGGCGGCCTCAAATGACAATACCCGCCGTCGTTAACCACGGATAGTCGTTGCGGCCTTTTTCCTATTTTATCGTTTCCTAGAGACTCGGTTTGTAACAGGCGTGTAACGAACGCAGCTTGGCGGTAATTTCTAAAGCCCCCGAATCACTCAACGCCCAGTGGCATCGCCATTTATCCGTTAGTCGTTTCTGAAGGCTGGGTGATTTTTATCGCCTACGGATTCTATATACATCAGGAGGTCCAGAATTTCATCCTTGCTACAAGTATTCAGCAAGCCTTGCGGCATCATGGAAATCTTGGACTCGATTTCTTCGTCAATCTCGTCGATCGCGATGGTAACCGGCTCGCCATTATCCAATGGATTAGCGAGCAGGCGCAGTTCCGTGGGCGTTCTTTCCGCAATCACGCCTGTGCGAGTACGTCCATCGATATCGAGAATGATCCACGAACGGTATTTTTCATCGATCGTCTCGGAGGGTTCTATCAGGCTTTTCAATAACCCAGCTCGGTCCATTTCACCTTTGGCGAACTTGGCTTTCAGGTCAACAATATTCGGCCCAACATCTCCCCCATCGCTCTGATCCACACGATGGCATTGTGCACAAGATAACTCGGTGAACAGGGCTCGGCCCTGTTCGAATGAACGACCCGAATCGGCACTCTCGAGATCTCCTAGCAACTCTTCCAACTTCCAGTCCCGGACGAAGGACCGCATGGCAATTTCTGAATCGACCGTGGGTGCTAAAGCCTCCATCGGCGCGCTCTCCAAATCCTCCACGACATGCATGACGCCGTACATTCGCCGCCAGTGCCCGGGATAGGTGCATACGTATGGATATTCGCCTGGTTCGGAAGGAGCCATGATATCCAATCGTTCTAATTGACCTGGCTGCAGCATCTTGGAAGCGTACAGGACCTCCGACAGGTTGGGGACGTATTGCCTTTGAATGGCGCCCGCTTCAGTTGCCATCAGTTCGGCTGCGATGCCCACTTTGGCGTAAGCGCCCGGAGTCGTGATCACCACGTTGTGTGGCATGATATCGGTATTATCCAAAATCAGCTGGAAAGGTTTTCCCGCTTCCACAAAAAATGTTGTGACATCGTATTGCATCCGATGCTGCACCGGCCGCAGAACCACCACATTGATTCCGAGATCATTTAATTTACTGCGAACGGCTTTTGCTTGCGCGGCCGGCATTGCCGTTGTCAATTTTTTGCCCAGCGAGATTTCGTCAATAACGGCGGGCATCGTTCGCTGTTTCGCTGACATCGAACTAACACGTTCGATAACATTATCAACCAGCGGCGTAATTTGACCGTTTACCCAGCTGCGTTTTGGCAGCCGCGCCATGCCTCGGATGGCATCAGCGCGTGACTGATTTGTGAGAATGAAATTGGCAAACGCCTCGAAAGTCGACGCCTCCCCGGGCACCAGGTGGATAGCGGCGGCAATCGCAGCGGTGCGAATATCGGATCGAGGATCCCCCAACAACTTCACCGCCGTACTGGATTTGGGAGCTGGCAGGTTCTTTTTCTCGAAAACTTTATTGCGGTTTTCATCCAGGACCTGCACCGTAAACCCGTTCAGACGTTGCCATAAATTACCGTCTCGCCGATTCCAAATGATCACTTCATCGAGCGGCACCGTGGCTCCCAGATCCAGTTCCCACCAAGGTGAACGTTCCGTTTCGCGGGTATGCGTCTGCCCACCATCCGTAAAGGCAGGACTGGCATTCCCATCAATGGCCTTGGCTGCTGTTCCATTGTGACTAGTGCTGGATTGCGAAGCCCTGCCGCGCGCGGCCACATTGGAACCGTTCGACATGACTTGCACTTCCGCGAGTGTCAAAATCTTTTTCTCGCCAGGTATCTCAATGCGAATAAAACGACCTTTGGTTGCTCCATCGTCAGCAACCTGCTGTTCGATTTCGGGCGGCAATTCATTTAAGAGCCTGGTGATCCGCGGTGCCAGCGCTTTTTTGACGTCCACTTCATCCACCAGTGCCAAGGCGCTGATCAAGTCGCGGAATTGCGCGGGCGATCTCAGTGACTTGCTCCACAGACGGTCGGCCGATTTTTCTGCACCTATCAAGGTCGCAAATGCGACTTGGCGTGTAATGGGACGTCTGGCTTTGGCCGCCAGATTATCCAGTTGATCACGGTATTTACTCAAGTCGGTCGAGGGAGCGTTCCCGTGAACTCCCTTACCGTCGCCGTGAAGAAAGACATGAGTCAAATCGCCAAGGATGCTTTGAGCATTGGGCATGTCACTCTTGTCCACGCGCTCAATGGCCAACAGTAATTCTACATTCACGTCCGTGCCGTTTTCTTTCGCCAGGCCTTCTGCTGCCTCGTATCGGAATTCGTGCAAAATTCCCTCGCGACTTAACAGCTCCTCGAACACAGTCCGATTACGTGGCATCTTGGAAATTTCTGCGCTGGTTAAATCCGCCATGATAAAACGCAGGCCCGCAGGATTATCAGATGCAAAAGGCTTGCCTTCTGCAATATGCTTTTTAACCATCGGTTCCATAACCCGCATCGTCTCTTTCAAGCAGTAGTTGCTAAATTTATCCAGCGGATAATTCTTAGCTTGCAGGACCACCTCAGCGGCCTCAACCGATGACATAAAGCTGAGCGCGCGAATCGCCTCCAGTCGAACGCGGGGGTGTGGATCGTTGACCTGTGTTTCCAATAATGCCAAGGCTCCAGGTACTGCACCTCGGGTATAGCAGAGTACCCGCGTGGCGGCGGCACGTGCGCGATGGTCATCGCATACCAGCATTTCCTTTAGCAATTCAGCGTCAACCTGATTGTGCTGTTGGGTCATCCACAACGCTTCCAGTCGTTGGTGAATATAATCCGAATCCGCGGCATCCAGTGTGGGAACCCAGGCTGCCACCGCTGCCATGACATCCGCTGTATCGCGTCCGCTCAGTTCAATTCGTGCACGGTAACGATGGCGCGCTTCGGAACTTTTTAATTGATCCAGCAACTCGATGGGAGACAATACCGTCAGGTCGACTACTTGCGAAAGCGGACGATCCTTTTGCGTAATTCGATAAACCCGCCCGTGAACTTTATCTCGATTGGGATCTCGCAGATTGTGTTGCATGTGGCCAATGATGGGGTTCTGCCAATCCAACACATAGATGGCACCATCTGGCCCTACTTCGATATCGACCGGTCGAAAATTTGGGTCGCTGGATTTGAGAATCGGTTTTACTTCTTCGCCTAAAAATCCCGAACCGTCGTCCTTGACTTCGTATTGCAACACTCCCTGAAAGCCGATCACGTTGACGATCAGGTAGTTGCCTTGCAATTCCTCAGGGAAATGCTCACTGGAGAGAATTTCGGTGGCACCACAAGGCCTCACCCACTGTTGAAAGAAAGGAAAATAACGACTGTGTTTTTGAGGGTATTCGATATGTCCAGAAAAGGGTGCTACGTAGTAATTCACATTACCCGTTCCATCAGTTACAAAATCTTGACCCCAATCGTCAAAGACATGCCCATGAGGATTGGCAAAACCATAGCTCACATAGGCATCTAATTTGAATGTCCTCGGGTCAAATCGATAGACACCCCCGTTGGCTACCCGAACGGCCTCACGCCACGGGGTCTCCATCTGCGTGCGGTGGAACGTGCCTTCCTGAAAATAAAGCGCGCCGCCCGGCCCAATCACAAAACTGTTGACCGAATGATGGGTATCTGCCGAATCGATCCCGTGCAGCAGCCGAACTCGCACATCCGCCACGTCATCACCATCGGTATCCTTCAAGAACAACAGATCCGGTACCTGACCGACAATGACCCCGCCATTCCAAAATTCAAAGCCCGTCGGGTTATGCAATTTATCCGCAAAAACTTTCACGTCATCGGCTTTGCCATCATTGTCAGTGTCGCTGAGTATGAGCAACTTGTCGTTCATCTCCTCGACGATCGGTTGCCAGTGCGGATAAGTTGGCCAAGCTGCTACCCATAACCGGCCCTTGGTATCAAATGACATTTGCACCGGGCTGGCCAATTCTGGAAATTCTTCCTCGGAGGCAAACAAGTTGACCTCCATGCCGTCGTGCACCTCGATTTTCTTTACGGCATCCTCACCCGACAGAAAAATATGGGTGCCATCGGGTCCGTCTCCCTGTTTATTGGATATCACGGGAATAAAAGGCGGCGCCTTCGAATCATCCACCTCGTACTTCTGACCGGCTGCCATGGCATGCACTTTTTTATCCCGCTCAGCGGTCATAAAATCCAACACTTCCAATTCGCGTTGAACCACCTCTCGATTGGTTTGTCCATCCGTAAACTTCAGGTCAGCACGGCCCCCGTACGTGGAATAACCGTCGGTGGTTCGATAGCGGTGAAACCAGTGGAAATTTTTATCTCTGACGGCATCCCGCACCTGAATCAATCTTTGCACATTCCCGAAGGTTTGCTCCTCGCCAAACAGGCTCTTCAAAATGGCTTCCGCAACCAGAGCGTTGCCGTTCTCGTTCAGATGCACGCCATTAATCGTGTATTGATCGCCTGTTTTCCATGCTCGCAACGTCGGTTCAAACAGATCTACAAAAGTGACATTGTTTTCCTTTGCAATTCGCCGCATTGCGTCGGTGTACAGCTGCAAGCGTTGATTCGTCTCGCCAAAATCCGGCAGATTAGCATTGGCCGCCGCGATTCCCTCAGATGGGTTGCGGGGTGTCTTCCGTTGAAGGTTCTCACAGGCGGTGGGTGAAAACAAAACCAGTTGAGGAGCTGATTCACCATTATATTTTTGAGCTTGAGTGTGTTTGATAAACCGCGTTAAGGCGTCTTCAAAAGCGGCCAATCCATCCTCACCTGCGAAGGATTCGTTGTAGCCGAAAAACGCAAACACCACGTCTGAGTTTAACTTGCTCAACCATTCGTCAGGACTGCCGAAACCACTGCTCCGTAATCGCACATCGAGCGTGTCGGCGGAGAAGCCCAGGTTGCGAATGACCAATTCCTTTTGCAGAGCATTTTGGAGCAATGCCTCCATCCAGCCGTCGTGCTGCATTCGCTCGGCCAAGGTATTGCCGATAATGCTAACGGCGTCACCTTGCTTCAGCTCCAAAGTTTTCTTTTGGGCTGAAGCGGCGATCGGAAATAACAAAGACGTGACCAACAAACCGAATGTGGCCAAACAACAGAAAACACGGTTGGATCGCGAGAGAGATATGTATTTCATCAGATCAACAATAAGCAAACAGAATGAAAAATTTCCTATGACCATAGCCTAGCTAACCCGCACCCAAACTTGTAGCACTGAGCTTTAAGACCAAGGCTATTGCCACGAAACAAGGGCGGTTGCGCGTTTGGGGATCCCATTCCACCGACGGGGATCGCTGTTTAATAGCAATCCGTGCTCGGCATTCCCTTCGCCGCCGGGGCCTTTCCAAGGCTCAACAAATTTTACCGTCTCCAGATAGCCAACACAAAAGGAGGCCCAGCGGATCCGACCTCACCCGCACCGGTGCCCAGGACTGCCGATGACTGCGGTCGAGCGTTCGCTTGGGTGTAAAAATCACCGCAGGCCGGATGTCGCGTTTTTATAGAGCCGTAACTATACGAGCAGCCGTGTTTTTTAGATTAACGATTGCAGCTCGTCCGGCGGGCATAAAAAACCCTCCGCACCACCGGCGCGGAGGGAAGGGTTCAAATTACTTGTTAAACGAATGTCCCAAGCGTGGGTACTATTCTTTAATAAGCGACATGAACTCTGCTCGGGTAGGTTGGCTAGATTTAAACAAGCCACGCAAGGCGCTGGTAACGGTACGGCTGCCCGGCTTCTTAATTCCTCGGATAGACATGCACGAGTGCTCCGCACTGATTACGACCGCCACCCCTTTTGTCTGGAGGTGTTCTTCTATGATTTCCGCGACCAGTTGCGTCATTCTCTCTTGAACTTGAGGCCGCCGTGCGACCTCTTCCACCACCCGAGCAAGTTTGCTTAGCCCGGTTACTTTACCATTCGGAATGTAGGCAACGTGAGCCACTCCATTAAATGGTAGAAGATGGTGTTCGCACATGCTTGTGAACGGGATATCTTTGACCAAAACCATTTCGTCGTAGACCTCTGGAAAGACAACACTTAAATGTCTTTCGGGGTCCATATGTAAGCCTGCGAACATTTCCATATACATATGGGCCACTCGCCGCGGCGTCTCTTTTAGCCCTGGGCGATCGGGGTCTTCCCCTACAGCGACTAGGATGTTTCTAACGGCTTCTTTAATCGCCGGAATATCCACCAATTTTTCGAGTTCAGCGGGGTCGATTTCTTTTTGTATAGGACTCAAAGCAACACGCGTTTTCGTTAGTAGATTTCGGACTTTATCTCGGGCTCAACCGGGAAAGCTTACATACCATAACACGCTGGTGCAAACTTTGATGTCAGTTTCTGGTACGGCGATCCTACAGGCCTCAACCCCTTCGCCAACCCACGGATTTGCTGGCTTGGTCGCCCCGGCGTGTCGTCCAAAATTCATTTGGTCGTATTTCTTGGCCAGAAAACCCCATCGTGATAACCTTGAATGGTTGGTTGGTCTTGCGCTAACTCCAAGCGGCGGAGTGCCAGCAGAGCATATTCCATTTCTCTCTCGATGCCGAGAAAGCGACGTCCCAGTTTTTGAGCCGCGACACACGTGCTGCCACTTCCGGCAAAGGGGTCCAGTACCAGATCACCTTTCGCTGAACTCGCCAGAATCAGCTTTGCCAACAATTTTTCACTTTTCTGGGTGGGATGATCTGTGTTTTCTGGCATCGACCAAAACGGGATCGAAATGTCTGTCCATAAATTCGAAGGGAACGTGTCCCGATAATTGCCTTCTGCCGATTCCTGCCAATCTTTGGGAAGGCCCGCTTTATTTCGATACGGAGCGATTACTCTGCGACGGTGCCGGACATCTTCCACATGAAAGGTAAATTCTTGGCCTACTGTGCAAAACCAAATATCTTCCGAGTTATTCTTCCAGTTCTGTTTCGCACCGCGCCCCTTTTCTCGTTCCCAAGTAATGCGATTGCGTACAAACAGGTGGCGGTTGGCAATTTCGAAAATCGAAATGCTCGTTAACCAATCGCCGCAGATATACACGGTGGCATTCGGTTTCAACACTGGCAGAAATGCCAGAACAACTTTCTCAAGCCAGAGCGTGTACTCTTCGATCGGTTGTTTTCGAAAAGCGCGTGTGCCAAACTTTCTCGAAAGGTTGTAGGGCGGGTCCAAAATCAGCAAATCCACCGAGGCTTTTGGCAAGTCGCTTGCCAGCTCCATGCAGTCGCCACAAATCACCCCATCCATTGGTTGGAGTGAGCTTAGCTCACGCTGCTCAAGCAGTTTGGGAATCAAGCGATTGCGATCTGCATCAGAAAGCACGAGGGTCCGATTCCGCGGCGCTCTTTTCTTGGTCGCGGGTTTTTGTTCCCGAACGTCGGGATCAACCTGGCGTTCCATCACGTTAACTTCCGTAGATTTCCTGACTTCTTCTACCGCGCGTGTCGACCGCACCTTACCGGTCGCGCTGGAGTTCCTTTTGGTATACCACACAAGACAAATCGGCGACATCACCACCGTCATGGCATAACCACTCTAAGGAACCTCCGTCAATTAAAGGTTGGCAGCCGATCTGAGACCTGCGGCGCATTCCTGAGGGCGTTTATCCGTTCGGTGATACCTCTCGATTCGATCTATTGGTCGGGCAGGGCTCGTCCACGGGTCCAAGGCACGCCTGCATCGTCCATCGCTGTTTTTAATGCCGCGTAATCGACATCAAGAACGGCTTTTAATTCATCTTGGACGCCGTTAAATTCCGCGTTGGCGATTTCGAATTGGCGGCGGTTGGTGCCAGTTGGTCCGTAAGAGTTCCGGAACGTGCCAAATAACGCGTTGCTGATGCGGCTGGAAATTGAAGGGTAGTCATTTTCGAAACGTTCGCCTCGCGTAGGATCCCCGCTGATCTTTTCTTTGGCATCAATCAACTTGCGTTCGACCGCGCGTGCTTGATCCAACAAAGCGATTGGCGTCCTGCCGTTGGTGATTGCAGCTTTGGCTTGTTGCACATCTTCGAGCGCTTCATTGATCGTCGCAGATAAGGCAGAGACCGATTGCTGCAACTTCGCTACCTGCATTTGGTAATCCAAGATCTCCTGACGATCGGTAGGTTCGAGGGTCGGTTCCATAATCGCCTCAACTTCGAACTCCACAGCATCGCCAATCTGTTGTGTTTGATCCCCAGTCCGCGTCCAGGTCGTCACGCGATAGGTTCCTGGAACGATGGACGGTCCGAAACCACCACGCCCCGATGAAGCCGCGAAAGGCGCGTATTGGAGATTCCAGTTCACTCGATGTGTGCCCGCGTTCGCTGAGGTCGTCATGCGATCGACCACATTTCCATTGGCATCTTCGATCTGGAAAATAAGAACCGGTTTTTCCTCGAGGTTTTCTTCGCGCAATGCGTCCCAGCCTGGATAAGGATTATCTTCGCCGGCCTTTTTATTCTTGGATTCCGTGGTCGTTCGCTTTTGTTTTGCGGTTTTCAGGGAATCTTTTAAGTGATAGGTAAAGGTTGCTCCGTACGGTGGATTTTCGGCAACGAAATAACTATCGCCTTGCCACCCGCGCATTCCCCCAAGTTTGTCTTGCGGGTTATACAACCAAGCCTTCTTAATTGGGAACATGTGAAATTCTTTGTCGATGGCTTCCTGCGTCATATCTCGCAATGGCGTGTAGTCGTCCAGAACGTAGAAGCCGCGACCAAAGGTCGCTGCGACCACATCATTTTCACGACGCTGGATTTCAATATCTCGAACAGGAATGCACGGGATGCCTGCCATTTTCACCCAGTTTTCACCACCGTTTATCGACGTAAACAGTCCGTATTCCGTTCCCAAAAACAACAGGTTGGGTTGCTCGTGATCTTGGTTAATGCGCCATGTGATATGACGCGCCGGAAGATCACCATTGATCAACGTCCAGTTGCGGCCACGGTCGGTACTTTTGATAACGTACGGCGCGTAGTCACCTGTCTTGTGGTTATCGACGCAGGCGTAAACGGTGTTAGCGTCAAAGCGATCGGCTTTGATATCGTTTACAAAGAAAAATTCCGGCACGTCAAAAATCTTATCCATTTTGCGCCAGTTTTGTCCCCCGTCCTCGGTCACTTGTATCAAACCATCATCGGTCCCAACGTAGATTAAACCTTCTTGAACCGGCGACTCTGAGACCGAGGTAATATTTCCGAATTGGCTCATCGCCAAAAGATCCCAGGTAGCGTCGATACTCCAAACACGCCCCATAATTGGTTCTTTGAATCGATCGAGGCCTCGTGAAAGATCGTCGCTAACCGTTGTCCAGTTGTCACCTCGGTCATCACTCCGGTGTAATTTTCGCGAACCGAAGTAAAGACGTTTGTGATCGTGTGGACTGATATGAATGGGCGCGTCCCAGTTAAAGCGCAGATTCATTTCACCTTCTTCGGGCTGAGGTCGAATATCAACCGATTCACCTGTCTTACGATCGAAACGTCTCAAATAACCCTGCTGGGATTCGCAATAGATGACATTCGGATCCTTGGGGTCGATGGCACAATCGTGGCCGTCTCCGCCAATCGTGATGCGCCAGTCGCGGTTACTGATTCCGTTTCTTGAAAGGGTACGGGAAGGCCCGTATTGAGAGTTGTTGTCTTGCGTACCGCCGACGACATGATAGACCGGCCAGTCATAATCAACGTCAACTTTATAAAACTGTGTGAGCGGTAGGTTTTCCGTGAAGTCGTAGGTTTTTCCGTAGTCATTGGATTGGTACAAGCCACCGTCACAACCTACCAGCAAAAACTCTTTGTCCGTGGGATGAAAAGCGACAGCGTGGTTGTCTACATGCTTGTTGCGGTTGCCGACACCCGCAAACGTCTTACCGCCGTCTTCGGTACGTCCGAGCACCACGTTGGCGTGGTACAAAACATCGAAGCGATGAGGGTCTGGATAAATTTCTTGGTAATAGTGGGGACCCGTGCCACCAGCTACGTAGTCACTCTGTTTGACCCAACTGGCACCATGATCAGAAGATCGATAGAAACCGCCATTGCCACGTCCGGGTAATTCAATTCCCGCATAAACCACACTGGCGTCTTGGGGCGATATTGCTAAGCAAATCTTACCTTTATCACCACCCGGCAAACCACTCTTGAGTTCGCTCCAAGTATCCCCTCCATCCAGCGACTTATAGATCCCCGACTCGGGTCCTCCGTTCATTAGGGCAGCCACGGTGCGATGTCTTTGGTGCAAAGCTGCGTAGAGCACTTGTGGATTTTCCGGATCCATGACCAAATCGGTTGCTCCCGTCCAGGGGCCTCGAGAAAGCACTTGCGTCCATGTCTTGCCGCCGTCGGTGGATTTGTAAATTCCACGTTGCCCGCCGCTGCTCCACAAAGGTCCTTGAGACGCTACCAAAATCACGTTGGAATCCTCAGGATGAACAATGATCTTTGACAAATGTTCGGATTCCTTGAGGCCCGTATTCTTGAAGGATTTACCCGCGTCGTGACTGACGTAGACCCCATCGCCAAATCCAATATGTCGCCCTCCCACATTTTCTCCGGTGCCAACCCAAACGGTATTGCTGTTGCTTGGATCAAGGGTGACGCAGCCCATGGAATAGGAAGCGTAATTATCGAAAATGGGTTTCCACGTCGTACCCGCATTGGTTGTTTTCCAGAGTCCGCCTGATGCAACCGCCACGTACCAGGTGTTGGGTTGGTCCGGGTTGATTGCTAAATCTGCAATGCGGCCAGACATTAAAGCCGGACCGATGTTGCGAAACTTGAGTGCGCTGATCTGACCAGGCTTGAGTTGCAGCTGGGCCTCGGCAGGAGCGGCATCGGCGCCGACTGCCGCATCTTTGGAAGGAATTTCTTGGCTCGTAGCGGCTTCTTGGCCTTGGAGGGCCGAGCTGGCCAGAAAAACCAGGCTGAAACAAAATAGGGTGCCTATATGAATGCGGTTCATCACAGTATCCTGAGCAACGGTGTAAATTTGAACTTGGGACATGTTCATTTTGAACATGACGCTGGGATTTGTCCATTAATTAAATAGAGTGCCTGAAAGGCCGGTTTTCTTTCGGTTTTTTCGCTTGCTGTTAGGCCACGCATGTGAGATCGACGCTGGTGTGGCAACCGATTTAGCACTCCTTCAACCCACGCCAGTGATTCCGTCGCCTATTCGTCCATTCCGGAACGCTCCTCCAGCGTCTCGTTCAGCCGCATGATCCAAAAATTGACCCGCCGATATCGAGAAGCCTTTTCCGGGGTGCCGCGGAACGTCTGGATTATCGCCTTCATCTTGCTCGTCAGCCGTAGCGGCACGATGGTCCTGCCTTTTCTGGCCATTTACTGTCGCCAGGAACTCGATCTGGAGCCGTCGTCCATCGGGCTTTTACTGAGTGCTTATGGGGTCGGAAGCGTGGTGGCTGGGTTGTTGGGTGGCAAAGTCACGCAACGGTTAGGTTCCATTCCCACTCAGATTATTTCCCTGGCGATGGCGACTCCCGGGTACCTACTGGTGGCAACGGCAACAACAATCCCTTGGCTCATGGCTGCGCTATTTTATCTCAGCCTGGGCGTGGAGATGATCAGGCCCGCTTGCGCCACGGCGACCATCGAATTCTGCGATGATGCTTCCCAACATACTCGGGCTTTTGCCGTGAACCGTCTGGCAGTGAATTTGGGCATGACATTAGGGCCGGCGATCGGCGGATTTCTGGCACTGGTTAACTACCAGTTGCTGTTTTATGCCAATACCGTTTCTACATTTGGCGCGCTATTATTGACACTGTGGTTTTTCGGATGGCGTTTTCAAATGAGTCCCGGGCCTGATCGCTCCGCTGACGAGCCAAAGGAGCCACCAACGAAATCGCCGTTTCGTGATAAAACCTTTCTCGTATTTTGCATTCTTAACAGCCTGGCAGCTTGCGTGCTGTTTCAATTTCTGGGTGTCTATCCGCTGTACCTAAAAGAGCAGTTCCAATTTCAGGAATATCAAATTGGACTCCTTTTCGCGGTTAACACGGTGGTCATTGTGTTGTTTGAAATGGTGCTCGTGAGCGCGGTTTCCAAGTTGCCGTTATTACGGACCTACGCATGGGGTCAACTTATATCTTGCATCGGCTTTGGGATTTTGCCTTGGGCCGCAGGCTTTGATTTTTTCGCGACGGCTTTGTACGCCATCTTCTCTATGTTGATCTTGACCCTTGGTGAGATGCTAACCAGTCCACTGGGGCCCGCCTATGCAGCCAGTCGAGCTAATTCCAGCAACCGCGGCAATTATATGGGCGTTTATGCCACCTCATTTTCTGTCGCCGTCCTGATCGCGCCCCTTGTGGGGATGTGGCTTTATGCGCGGCACCCGGACTTGGTTTGGTACTTTAGCCTGGTCGTGGGTGGGTTGGTGTTCTTCGGCTTGTTGGTGCTTGCCGATCGCGATGGCCATCTATCATCACCATCCTCGGATGCGGCGTGACACTGCCGCCGATCAACGAGGCTCGTCTGCAGAACCGGTGACCACAAATTTCTATGGATCGCCTTTAACCGGGAGCATGGCATTCAATTTTTTCATCGCGCCGCTCTGGTAACTCAGTGGCCCCAAATGGGGTGACTGGTGGGTTAATGAACGTACGCCTAAAATGATCGCATGCCAAACGGGGTTGGCAAAAAAATATGACCTCGCGCGGGCGAGGGAGTTCTGCAAAAGAGGTTGAAAATTTGATTTCTTGACCGCTTGAAGCAGCAGCCCTTTTTTTTGTAGTAGTTTTATCGCCCGAAAATGTTCCTTGAGCAGCGTATCCACGTTGGCGTTTGGAAACAGTTGGATTAAACAATCTCTCGGCATGGGTAGCGACCCGCCCTCTGCCAAACACCCCGTGGTAAGCAACACTTCATGCGTCCCGTTTTCATCCATAAAGTGAAAGACGGACACGATATCCGTGGCCAATAGCTCGACTTTGGTAATCGGGTTTAAAATCAATGCGAAGCAGCTACCTTTAATTTGCTGCATCCCAATCATCGCTGCCGGAGGATGGGTATTACTGAGCATCGGCTTCGAGATCGTTTCAAAGCTTTGGTGTTTTAGCCGACTTTGGACACTGAAGGCTGAGGGATTCAAAAGACTCCCGTCAAAAGCGGTTAACGAGAGTTTTTTTGGGAGTGACCGCATGGTGACATTGATGAGCACGACCACTAAAAACCAGACGACCAGCAAACCAAAAAAGACATACTGCATCGCGACGACCTGAGCAGCTCCAAAGCCTAGCAGCAGCGCTGCCAACGTTAACACAATTAACCAAAGCGTGAATATATAACCTAACATCGTGACCCCTCTTTCCGACGATATACATTAGATGTCCAGGGAACCTACGATCTTTCAAAAAATCTTCTCGCAGGCCGCGAGTCGTATTTTTGCACGTCGCCAATCGCCGCCTAGAATTGGTACTGAAATCGGTCCAAGTCGACGGCGTAGTAATCGGTCGCCCGTTTTTTTGTTCGTTCGTCGAAGTACTGTTGATAGGGCCCTCTTTGAGTGACATGGCGCGGTTTGGGCGGTGGCTCTGCCAAGCCAATACGTTGAAATATTTTTTGGGTGTCGGATTCGTAGTTTTCAAATCTTCCCAAAAAATCCGCCTCCGAGAGCGCATAATAATCGTGGCTTTGCGGTAAGGTGTGATTGCGAACTCGCCGTTTTCCCGACCGATCCTGATTCCCGTAGCCGATCGTTTCATCCGTCACGATTTCCAGGAACTCGCTCAGTTCAATGCCCGCTTTCAGATCTTTCGGTACCTTCCACCCCGTATCCGCAATTCCCTGGGTGAACATTTTCCAGGCGGAGACAAGGCGGTCGTAGGGATTGCGGACGAATGCAAATGCAAAGTGCTGTTTCCAGTCCGCGGGCAACCCTCCTGTTACCGGACCCTCATGGTCCAGCGATAATAAAACATGTCGTAACGCCTGCCCCCCGGTTTTGGGGTTATGAATGAAAACGCAAGCGGGTTGATGTATGAGGAAAGCAGGCATCTGACTATCGTAGCCAAGACCATGTTGCTTCGCACGGCCTCGCTGCGGTTTTTACTTTTCGTTGCACCTCGCATCGCTTACACTCTGACGACACCTCCATTTTGCGAGCCACCCATGCCTGATTCCAAATCTCCCCAACCGACCAAGCCGCCACGGCGGTCAGGTGGATTGTTGACCAGTCCGCTCGTTTCTACGATTTTAATCATGCAGGGGATGATTGCCGTCAGTGTCGGGGTAGGGCTTAGCATGGCGAAATTCGGTCCCCCTCGACCGGCCGCCGCCGATATTGCCGCGGGAAGTCTGATGGCAATCGGAGTCATGATGTTGGCTCTGTCGTTTTGGATACGCCAACGGTCGCTGAGAGAATTTCGACCGCCCCGAGACATGCGTCCTTAACAAGGCGATCATATCGCTCGGCGTTCATTGATTGAAATAGCCCACTTGTATGGCCACCGATGCCGAGGTGAGCCACCATTACGAATTTCTAAAACCTGATTAGCCGGTAATCAGTATCTTCTTGCTCGTTAGAGATGGCACAAACGCACATTGACTCTTCGGGAAACTCGCATAAGCCGTAAGGCCACGACCCTGCCTTTTGTATTCGCGTTATTTATTGTTGGGTGCGAAAGTGAACCGGCAGAAAATACAACATCAAAGGCCGCTGCCTATCAGCAAGCAACCGCGGAGACCGTAAAGGGAGAAACTGAAACTATCGACTTCGGTCGATAGGTGGAACGCAATGGCCTAAACTATGAAAGTCCAATCGGAAGCGGGCGTTAAAGGGATAGAGATAGAAAAAGATAGCAACCGGACAGAAATCTCTGGAAGTTGCCTACAAGGACGGCAAGGAGACCTACTAGTACTCAACCGGGGAGAAGTCTAGTTAGTCTGACTGTCGGGAATGATCTTCATGACCCTTTTTACGCCTCACGCCGGCGGACTCTGAAAACCGTCTTTGGCCGGCCTACTATCTATCCCGTTACGATTGCAATCTGGCTTGGCTAAGTGATGGTTGGCCATCCTTTTTTTCGCAAGCTGAATCACAAAGTAACGGTTCAGGGTGGCTTGTCCCAAACCGACTATTGGTCCGGTTAATTGCAACAGCTTTTGCCCGCGCCGCGCCCTAACCGGTTTCCGGCATAAAGGTAGGCATACAAACGCCTTCGTAAGGTCGAAATTCTCCGCGAACCTGTGCCACGTGCAATTCACAATTTCTTGCCCCCCATGCATAGGCAGCCTGTACCAGTATTTGGCAATCGACCGGGACCAGAAAAACCATGCGGTTTCCGGCTCGGTAATTTAGCTCGTGCCGCAATAATGCCAAGGCAGCGGATTCATCTTGGGCGATTGCCGGTCCAATCATGTGAGAGCCTGCATGCGCGATCGATGCCATCCAACCGTGCAACTCGCCTTGGTGATAAAGCACCGAGGTATGCCATTGCCGCTGATTTTGCTGATGCGCTTTTTCGTTGTTCGCAGCGACCAAAAATCGATAGTCCTTTTCACGGCGGATGTGGGCAACCCGTTCTTCCAAAGAAGCCATTGCCGGCAGATCCTCCTCGGTCGCGGCCCGAATTTCACCTTTTAATCCTTCTGCCAAATCAATTCCCTGCGGAGGCACATCCAGGACCATATCCTGAAAAATTTGGCGTGGCACAAAACCTGCCTTGGTATACAAGGAGAAAGAATCCAGGTTCATCGCGCTGGAAACCAGGCGGATTGGTTTGTGTTGTTGATCGGCTATATCGATGACACACTGCAACAACCGGCGGGCAATCCCATGACCAAATGCCGTTGGGTGCACGTTCATGATCCCCAACGACACATGCGTTTCGCGTGGGTGATAAAAACAGGAGCCCAAAAGGGTTTGGTCGTGATTGGCGACTGCAATGAAACAGCAACCGGGATCCAGGGTCTCGTAAGTATCGCAAAACAGCATCGTCGATTGCGGACCACCTGCAAAGAGTTCTTGACCAAGATGCTTGCGATACCAACCGTTCGTTGAATCGTAGATCAACTTGGCAACTTCTTGGTGTTGCGCTGGCTGCATGGTTTGAATGGTAAACATGTGTCACAAATAGTTCGCTTAAAGACCGAGAAAGCTAAATCCAAGCCGCGTACAAATCGGGCCGCCGATCGCGCATGAATAATTGACGAGCATGGGACGTTTTGGTTTCCGCCAGGTTGATGTCGCAAAACAGGGTTTCATTCTCGCCATTTGCCGCGCGAGCCATGACTCGACCGTCTGGTGCGCACACAAACGACTCTCCGGCAAATGCCAAGCGCTCTTCCTTACCCACTCGATTACAAAGCGCTGTGAAATATCCATTTTGAAACGCCGCCACTTGCAATTCCGCTTCGTACAAACCAGCGGGCCATTCATCGATGGCCCCCGCCTGCGGCACCATGACAATTTCTGCACCCGCTACACCCAGAGCACGCATGTATTCGGGATAGTGACGGTCATAGCATATTGCCACACCCAATTTGCCAACGGCCGTATCAAATACGACGGCACCGCAGTCACCGGGCGCATAGAACCCTTTTTCGTGAAAACAATCATAATCCGTGATATGCACCATGCGTGTCGTGCCAAGAATTGAACCGTCGGCATCGATCACGGGCGAACTGTCAAAGGTTTGTTTGCCACAGCGTTCAAATACATTTAGAACGATGACACATTCATATTGCTTGGCGATTTCTCGGAATGGATCGACCATGGGACCCGGTATTTTCACCGCCTGTTCGAGGGCTTCTGGGGTCGCCGGTCGCTGTGGATAAAAACGATCAAATGCTAATTCAGCGAAACCAATCAATTTCGCACCCTGCCTAGCAGCCGTCCGGGCATTCTCGATGCCGAGCTGCAGATTGGCGGCACGATCATGCGACGCCGCTTGCTGAATCAACGCTAATTTCATCGTTTCTCCCATTTAGATCCACTACCCATTTCTGGAACCACAACCCGTTTCAGTACTTACCGTCCGCTAGTTTAGCGATTTTGACTCCCTCGTGTCGGGCCCGCGAACGAACCGTCGTCACTGCCGCGCTTCGAGGGCGGTATCCTTTTATACAGAGCAAGCCATGACAAAATCTCTCGAATTCGGATAAGATAATGACTTGCTGCGCCGTTTCCTGAGCGCGATAACCGCAACCCTTGCTGGCATGCAGAAGGTTTCCCAATGAACCCATCCCGTACCTCACTTGTTTCTGTGGCGACTGCTTTAGCCGTTGTCTTTCTGGTTTTCGGCACTGGCGATTTTGCGCACTCGCAAGAATCGACCGAAACCGATGTCAAGCAAGCAGCCGAGTCTCCCCAAGCCGACCACACGAACCGGCTTGCCGAGGAGACTAGCCCTTATCTGCTGTTGCACGCACACAATCCCGTCGATTGGTACCCGTGGGGAGAAGAAGCTCTAAAAAAAGCGAAAGATGAGAACAAGGTTATCTTTTTGTCGATCGGTTACAGCAGCTGCCATTGGTGCCACGTCATGGAACGCGAGTCCTTTCTTGACGAGCAGATTGCCAAATTCCTAAATGATAATTTTGTGTGCATCAAGGTGGATCGTGAAGAACGACCGGACATCGATTCCATTTACATGACCTCGCTAACAGTCTTTAACCAATTAACGCGCAATGGCCGCGGGGGTGGCTGGCCCCTAACGATGTTCATGACGCCTGAAGGAAAACCCTTCTTTGGTGGAACCTATTTTCCGGCGCGCGATGGAGATCGTGAAGGATCTCCCGGCTTTCTGACCGTAGCCGAACGTGTTTCGCAAGCTTGGAATCGTAGTCGCGATCGCGTTCAAAAAGACGCTGATATGCTAACCAAATTGGTTCGCAATGAACTGGATGGTCGCCGCGATCAGGCTGCTGGAGAAATCAAAGCCAGCTGGATCGATGATTGCGTCAAGGGTTTGAAAGATCGTTTTGATCCGCAACACGGCGGCTTTGGTTTTTCAGAGAAAGATGCTCAGCGCCCCAAGTTTCCGGAGCCCTCGAATTTGGTTTTACTGATGCAGGTTGCCAATTCCGATACCGACAATCAGGACATCGCCAAAAACATGCTGGAAACCTCCTTGGATCAGATGTTCCAAGGTGGCATTTACGACCATGTTGGCGGTGGCTTTCACCGGTACTCCGTCGATCGGTTCTGGCACATCCCGCACTTCGAAAAGATGCTCTACGACAACGGGCAGCTCATGTCGGTTTATGCAGGGGCCACGGAGTTGTTTCCGGAAAAAGCCGAATATCGTCAAGCATGTGAAGAGATTTATCAATTCTTGAAACGGGAAATGACCGACGCCCAGGGTGGTTTCTTTTCTGCGTTGGATGCGGAAAGCGAAGGCGAAGAAGGCAAGTTTTATCGGTGGGAAAAAAGTGAGCTAGAGGCCGCCTTAACCAGCGAAGAGTTTCAGCTTTATGAATCGGTTTACCGAATAGACGAGGCACCAAATTTTGAAGAAAAATACTATGCTCCTCAACTCAAGCAGAGTTTGCAGCAGATCGCGGAGGCCCAGAGTATCTCTTTAGCCGATCTGCAAAGTCAGCTTCGCTCTATCAACGCCAAATTGCTCAAGCAAAGAGACCTTCGAGTGCGACCCTTACGGGACGAGAAGATTTTGACCAGTTGGAATGGCCTCATGATTCGTGGATTAGCGGATGCTGGACGGATTCTGAAGAAGCAGGAGTACATTGATACCGCTGCTGCCGCTGCGAATTTTATCCTGAACAATTCGTATGTAGATGGTCGTCTAAAACGAACTTACACTGCCGGGCAAGCGCGGTTAAACGGTTACCTGGATGATTACGCGTTTTTAATCGATGGTCTTTTAGCTTTGCACGAAGCGACTGGAGAAGCAAATTGGCTGAGCCAGGCCGACGAGCTGCAAAAGATTCAAAACGAGCTTTACTGGGACGACCAAGCCGGCGGCTACTTTTTTACATCCGCCGACCATGAATCTCTATTAGCGCGAGCCAAAAACCCGAACGACGGCGCTGTGCCATCAGGGAATTCCCTTTCAATGACCAACTTGATGTACTTGAGTGCAGCACTAAAGAATGACGACTACAAAGCTATGGTCAAAAAATCCTTGCAGGGTGCGAGTAGCTTATTAAGCGACTTTCCCACGATCGCACCACGACTGCTGGTGCCTGTCAATGAGTTTGTAGATTAACCCTTTGCTACGACAAGCAATCGCGGCTGTTATGCGTTAGGTAATTGATCGCCGGGGTCGAGCTCTGAAGGATCGGATTTTCTGGTGGAAAAACCATTGTCGATGTCTACCCAGTTGGATATCGGGGCCGGCTTGCCATAGTAGAAACCTTGCGCGAGAGTGAAGTTCATCTCTTTAAGGACCTCGTGGGTTTCTCTGCATTCCACGCCTTCGGCCAAAGATATGATTCCCAAATCGTTGACCATTTTTGCGATCAGTGACACGACTTCGATGCGTTTTTGAGGCGCTCTGTGAATGTCTCGGGTTAGCTTCATGTCAAATTTGACGACGTCCGGGCGAACTTCGCCCAACTCAACCAATCGAGCCCGTCCCACACCAAAATCGTCGAACGCGAGCCTGATATTTAGGTCCGCCAATTGCTGACGCAACTCCACGATCTTTTTGGTATTGGCGAACGCGGCCTCGTGAATTTCCAACGTGATTTCCTGATCCGGCGCCATGTCACGCAAGGCCTTGAGTGAATCAATCAATCCCACGCGGGACAATTCGGTCGGATGTGTGTTGAGGTAGATACCAAGGTCGCTTTGCAGAGCGGCGAAGAGTGTGAGCCCTTGAACGCGCATCACTCGACTGAGCTCGGCCTCTAAATTTAATTTCGAGGCGGCAGAAAACATTTCTGCCGGAGTTCGCAAACCCAACAAACGACTGCGACCTAGTACTTCGTAGCCGACTTTCGAACCACCACCCATTTCAACGATCGGTTGGAAAAAGGGCACCAAGCCGCCATCATTCATCAAGCGATCGAATTGCATCATTGTGAGCACGCGATCGAATGATTCCTCTTGTTGCGTGGGTGACTCGATACGATTACGGGACAAGCGGAAAACAACCCGGGCAAATTGCACCAAATCGCCGGCCTCTAAGGTCGCAAATTCATTACCCAATCGCTTACCGTTAATGTACGTACCATTCGTACTTCCCTGATCGCGCAAACACAGATGGTTGTCGTGTTCAAAGAATTCCGCATGCGATTTGGAAACGCTACTGCACGGAATCGACACGTCGGCATCGGAGCGCCTGCCAACGCCGCAAGGCAGCGCAGGGATTTTGATCCTCCGCAATCCTTCGGATTCGTTGATTTGCCCAGACAGATACCAAAACTCTGTTGATGTGGCAGTTTTTTCGATTGGTTTTTTAATTTCCATGTTTCCAAACAGTGCAGCTTTCTCGGCTCATGCAAAGGAACCTCTCCCTGTGCCGACCGAGACTAAAAACAGTTCCCTCTTTAATCTCTAGCATTCTTAACGCCTATTTGCCGGGAAAATCGGGTAAATCCGGCTTTTCTTGTCAACAAGTCTAAACCCGCAAGATTTCGCAACGTCTGGCTTAGCGTGAGCTATAAGAGTCTAGGCGGGAAACATCGGTCGAATATCGGCCCAGCAAATCAAATCAGCGAACGGTCTTAACGGAGAATCCAATAATGAGCATTACCGATATCGGCTCAGCCTCCTTGGATATCCTCGCGACAATCTTGTCAGACGAAGCGTTTCGCCCGAGCGAGCCTGCTACGCTGGCAGAAACCGGTTTGCCCGTTTCCTTGATCGAGGCCTTGATATGCAAACGTTTGCTGCTTGCCGGCCATCGCAGCGGACGGCAATTAGCAGAAGAAATCTGCCTGCCTTTTCAACTGATCGAAACGCTCTATCAAAATCTTCGTGGTCGCCAGATATTGGTCCATCACGGTTCGGCACCGCTTAACGATTATGTCTACACGCTGACCGAAAATGGTCGCGAGCGTGCCCGCCGGGAAATGTCGACCTGCGCATACGTTGGACCCGCTCCCGTGCCGCTTTTAGACTATGTTCTTTCCGCCGAAGCTCAGACCATTCGGGTAGAGAGCCCCAAAGAAAGTCAGCTCATCGATGCGTTTAAGGACATCACCATCGATACCGAATTATTCGATAGCCTGGGTCCCGCGATCAACTCCGGCGCTGGGCTGTTTCTTTACGGACAACCCGGTAACGGGAAATCGACGTTAGCGCGGAAAATAACTCAATGTTTCGGGCAACAGATTTGGATTCCCCATGCCATTTTTGAAGATGGCCAGGTCATTAAGGTTTACGACGCCGCATTTCACGAAACTTCTTTAGAAGAAAATCGTGGCATTCTCAAGGATGCTGCATTCGACCAACGGTGGGTGAAAATCAAGCGTCCTACCGTGGTTGTGGGCGGTGAATTGACCCTCGATTCGTTGGAAATTCGCCATGACGATCGCGTCAACGTTAGCGAAGCTCCTTTGCAAATGAAAAGCAACTGCGGGTGCCTCTTGATCGATGACTTTGGACGGCAACAGATCGAGCCGACCGAATTGCTCAACCGCTGGATTATCCCTTTAGAGAGTCGAGTCGATTTTCTGACATTGGCTTCCGGAAAAAAAATTCAGGTTCCGTTTGAACAATTAATTATCTTCTCTACCAATCTCGAACCAGCTGATCTCGTTGACGAAGCGTTCCTAAGACGCATTCCTTACAAGATCGAAATCCGCGATCCGGACATCGCGGAATTTCACCAGCTGTTCAAAATCTATTGCCCGCTCTTTAAGTGCGAGTACGAGCCGAAAATCATCGACTACCTGATCCGCACTCATTACACGGCGACCGGACGCGCGATGCGGCGTTGTCATCCGCGCGATTTGCTGGGTCAGATACGCAACTTTTGTGCGTATAACGGTCTGCCCATGCAGCTTTTACCCGAGTATTTTGACCGAGTCGTCTGCAGCTATTTTACCGTCGTGCTGGGTAACGAAAACGGTTCTGCAACCGTTTAACAGCCCCGCAAATTTCTCTTTCGCTGGCTGAGGATCTCTCTCCGCAACGCTAACGATTATCGCGGTTTTAAGGAATGATGCGATCGCGTGCCAATAAAATTGGTTCGCTGCAGATGGCGCGACACAGAAAGCTAATCATCAAGCGTTTATTTGTCGTTACACAAGATAAGGCACGTTCCACTGGGATTTGATATCCCGGCCGCAGTGGCCGTCCTTGTTGCTGAAAACAAACGCCCCACAAGCGCCTATGTCAGACGTCCAACCCAACCTAAAACCCAATCAAACCGTCGCCGGATACCAACTCCGAGAACGGATTGGCGTCGGTGGCTATGGCGAAGTCTGGTCCGCCGAAGCGCCCGGCGGCATGCTCAAAGCAATTAAGTTCATTTTTGGGTTTTTGGATGAAAACCGGGCTCAACGCGAACTCAAGGCGTTGGATCGGATCAAGCACATCCGACATCCCTTCCTGCTCTCTCTAGAGCGCATCGAAATCCTCGAAGGTCGTATGGTGGTGATCACCGAATTGGCCGAGATGTGTTTGAAAAACCGGTTCAATCTGTGCGTGGAGCATGGCACGGTTGGGATCGAACGCGGTGAGCTTTTGCAATACATGAAGGAATCGGCAGACGCGCTCGATTATATTGCTGAGTCTTTTTCGTTGGCTCACTTGGACATCAAACCAGAGAATATTTTACTGGTTAGTGGGCACGCCAAAGTAGCGGATTTTGGCATGGTCAAAGATCTTCAGGCGGTTAATCAATCCTTGATGGAGGGTCTAACTCCGGCCTATGCAGCACCTGAGTTGTTCGATGGTCGCCCTGGCCTGAAGAGTGACCAATACAGTTTGGCCATCGTTTTCCAAGAAATGCTAACAGGCCAACGACCATTTTCAGGTAACACGGCAGCTCAGTTAGCTAACCAACACCTGCACAGTCCGCCCGATCTGGGCATGCTGCCGAGGACTGATCAATTGATTGTTTCCCGTGCGCTTGCGAAGCAACCGGAGAAACGCTTTCCCGATTGTCGAGCCTTCGTGGAAGAACTTTGCAAGCGCAAAAATCGGGTGCGCCGCAAGTCGGATTCCAAGCCAGTCGCGCTGGACATGATCGATACGCGTCATACGACGCAAGCCAACTTTGACGTGCAAGCCATTCAGCCTGAGCGGCAGTATGAGTCCGTCGTGACCAAACAGAAGCCGCTGCAGCTGGACGAATCTCGGGCCCAAGTCCGACCCACGCTCGTCATCGGCGTCGGCAAAACCGGAGCCCAAATTCTTTGTAGCTATCGAAAAAAAATCAGTGGGCGGCTGGGCTCACCTGATGAGGTACCCGCCATACGACTTTTGTGTCTCGATGCGGATCGCCGAACGCTCTACGAATCTACGATGGGAGATGAATACACCTCGCTACAGAATTACGAGACGATGGATATTCCATTGCGCTCATCGGACGAGTACCGCAAGGATGCCAACCTCGACCTATCCTGGATCGGCAGACGCTGGTTGTACAACATTCCCAAGAACCAATTAACCGGATCGCTGCGGCCGCTTGGGCGATTAGCGTTCAATTTCCATCACGAGCGAATTTACCGCAAAATCTCAGATGAGCTGGCCAAGGCGGCCTTGCCAGAAAATTTGGCGGTCACGGCGGAAACGACGCAGTTACTGCCCTCGGATCTACCACCTCAGGTTATTTTTGTGGGCTCGGTAGCCGGTGGTCTGGGCAGCGGGATGTTTTTGGATCTGGCTTTCACGACTCGCGTCTGTATGACAGAACAAGGGTTTTCCAGTGATCATCTGTTTGGGCTCTTTGCACACAGCACGTCCCGCTATGTCGGTGACCACCGTCTGTCCATTGCCAATAGCGTCTCGTTCTTGAATGAGCTGTACCATTTCAATTTAAATGGTTACCCGGGCAATGCACCCTGCGATATCCCTGCGTTCGATGACGAGACCCCCGTCTTTGACGGTACCTATTTGGTCCATCTTGGTGACGATATCAGCAGCGAGGAATTTGAGCGTGGCGTGGACGGTATGGCCGAATACCTCTATCAGGGTACCGCCACGAGATGCCGTGCCTTTTTTGATGTCTGTCGAAATACCGAGGAATTCGAAGCCGGCATGCTCAAGACAATGGGTATCAGTTCCATTTGCCAAGGACTCGACGATCTATCCGAACAATCGTCCGAACGAATGGTCGACGAATTACTAACTCTCTGGTTGGAGGAAGACTCGTTTGCCAGTCGCAGCAGTGCTGCGGAGACCATGGCTAACTCAATAATCGAAGCCTCGGTTCTCAGCCTCGAGCCGTTAGAGCGAGCTATTATTGGGTTCGCTCAGGAGTGCCTTGGGGATCAGCCGGAGAACCTACTTCTGCAAAAAGTAATCAGCGGCCTGCAAGAACGGCCTGCCGGTCAATTTAGTCAGCTTGCATATACCAACAAGATTCTCGATGAGTCCGTGGGGGAACCCGCACCCGATCGAAAATCGGAAAACCCGGATGACCACTCGCTAAACCCGAACCTGTGTCAGTTTCTGGAACCCAAAATACCCGAACTCGCTCGACAAACGCGGCTGGAAATTACCGAAGTCGTGATGCAATTGATCGACCATCCCGATTTCCGCATTAGCGGTGCTCGGTCTGTGCTCCGCTCGCTGTTGAATCGCTTGGAAAAAATCGAGGTCGATCTCGAATACCAACGTGAAAAACATTGGCTTGATTATGAAGGCGCAGAGCAACGATTAACGGACATGTTGAATGAAAAAGACTGTCCCTTACTTCCAGAAGAGGCGACCGTTTCCAGCGTCACCGAAATGGTAACCGATCGCATGCGGCATGTGATCGAAGCCTACAAACGAAAACTGGTCCGCTTGGTGCGCTATGAGCTTCAGAATGGGTTAGATCGTGTCGACGAATACCGCACGAGTATTGACATGCTTTGGAGTCGCTCGAAAAATTCCACAACAACGAAGGACCGCCCGGTCACTGCAACGGCCGAGCCCTCTTCCCTTTATCAACTTTTGCAGAGTCATGCGACTGACCGAGCCCTGGCACGCGTGGAAGAACTGGCAACGCAGCTGGAAAACAAAATCTTGCAGCCTCGGGGTGGCTTGCGAGCCATCGTGGACGAAGGTGGCAATCGTATGCGAATGCTGCCGAAAAGGGTCAAGCATGAAGCGCAAATGATGATCAGCACGGATCTTCGGAACCTGCGTCTCGACTCATTAATTATCGACTCCGGTTTACCACCACAGGTGTTGGCGGCCTCCATTCAGGAATTAGTGAGCCCGGCGAAACCCTTATTATATAATTGCGGTGGCACCGCACGGTTGCTTATCGCAGTACCCAGCGGAGCTCCGATTGCCACGCTCACCAGCTACATCGAAGAGAACATGAGTTTCAGCGCCACCGTGATACCATCCACTTGTGGCGATTTTTCCATCTGCGTCGAGATGGACCGCATGCCTTCCGAGAATGTGGCAATGTCTTTACTGAACTTACAGCCCGATTGTGCTGAGTTGGTTGAGCGGTTGCACTGTCGAACAGACGTCGAATGGTCCAACCTAACGACGGTCAATTAATCTGCGGATACCAGCTTCCACCACGTTTGCTCGGTATCGCCAGTCTCAAATTTTTTGGTGAAGGTCTGACCGGCTGCTTCCCACGTTACTTGCCAATTCTGGTTGCGTGGCAACTCGAACATCAAAATATCATTCATATCCGCTGACTCACCACGCGTCTGTCCTGAAAGTTCTGCCCCCAGGGGGCCCTTGAGAGAGATGTCTCTGGCAAGACGTTCGCCCGTTTTGGAGTTAAGCGAAATCAAAACCCGGGTTTTACTGGCATCCCAATTACGGGGTTGGGTCGTGTATCGAGAGGTTACGTTCACGCCACTTACGCTTTGTTTATTTCGCGACCAAACCATGGGAAAGTAAATTCCCGTTTTGGCAAAACTGACGGCGTAGATTCGATTCATCGGCTGGGTGTCATCAGCCATGGCAGCATCGTTTTGGAACCATCCATGATTGAGCCCTTGACTTGACGGCTCCGCGGCGCCGGTAAATTGCCAGCCGTTATCCCAGACTTCTACCCAGGTATGATTGCCACGTTTATTGGTCCAACTGGGCGTTCCTGCCAGTCGGGAAGGAACCCCCACACTGCGGCAGGCATCGGTCAGAATAATGGACAGACCCGTGCAGGAAGCCACGTTTTGCTGCATGCTCTCGGAGGGACTTTGGTTGGCCTTTTTTCGGGAGGTGGAATATTTCACGTTGACCAACGGAAACAATTCTCGATTCAATTTTTGAGCGGCTTCCCCCGGTGTTTTACAGTCCTTGACCAGCGGCAAGCAGAGTTGCATCATCTGCCGACGCCATGGCTCTCGTGTCTCGTCGACATTCGCGTAGGGCAGGATGTCGTTGAAGAAAATATGTTCGGGGATTTGCTTTCCCCACGGCACTTCGTTGATGCCTTGATAGGCCAATTCTATATTCTCGAGGAGGTAATCCGCCGAAAGTGACTTCAGGTCCGCGGTCGGCATGTGCTCTATCAGAAACTCCAACGCTCGGCGATGCTCGTATTTTACTTCTTTGAGCGCTTGTCTCAGTTCCTGTTGATTTTCGCCGGCCTCGGTCAACCGGTTTTCGATGGGTGGCGACCACCAGGGGCCTGATGATGTCGAGTCTTGGGCTAGAGTGTTCGCACTCGTCCCGCTCAACAAGAAAACAATCATCAAAAGTACGAAGCCCGTCTTCATCATCACCTTACTCCGGCTTGAATGAAAAAACCGAACTTGCAAACCGCAAGCTCGGCATCCAACTAAAAACAATATCGACCACTCTTAGAAATCGCTTCGTCCACCACGTCCGCCACGACGCTGTGGTTCCGGGAATTTAAATTCTTCACCCTTCATTTTTGCGACTTCCTTCTTTTGATCTTTTTTCAGAATCTCGTCCAGCGATTTAGCCAACTCTTTTTGACCGTCTGCCATAGCGCTCTGCATCGCACCAAAGTCACGTGCCTCGCGAGCGTCAGCCATCGCTTCCTGCATTTCTTCTTGATTGGTTTCAAAAGCGTCTGCGATGGCTTCTTTTTGATCTTTCGTAATGCCGAGTTCCTTTTGGACTTTCTCATCCTGATACATCGCATTCCCCATGCGTTGATACCTGAGTTGAGCTAGTCGGGCTCGCTGGTCATCATTCAGTAATGCAACGACTTCTTTTTCCTCTTCACGGAACTCTTCCATCATTTCCTGAATGCTCTCCATCATTTCCTCGCGACTACCACCGCCGCCCATGAATGTGTCGCGCATTTCAGATCTCATGTCGTCCATGATCTGCTGCGCCTGCTCGCCGATTTCCTCTTTTTGGTCATCCGAGAGTTTCAATTCATCTTGAACCTCTTCCATCACTAAAAGGGTTGAATCGAGTTGGTTTCCACCACCCATCATTCGCATGAAGCCGCCACCTTGGGCCATCAATTGAGAGGAGCCCATTGCCAAAAGTGCGATTGCGGCGAAAACAATAAAAATACGTTTCATTTCTGATCTCCGGAAAATTTACCGATGAATCGGTGTTTGCGAGGCGTTAATTAATTGATCAACAGATTAACCGAAAACGGTTTCGGTTTCGAGCAAGGGTGCGTTCCCAACGACTGAGGATTAAACAAAAATTGGATTCAATCCTCGGCGGATCGCTGTTGTGCCAGCTTCAATGCCCTTTTCAGGCATTTGTCAAATTTTTCACCGTTAAACATAAAAGCATGCGACTTAAATTCGGGTCGTTTTTCGTGCAAGAAAATCAAGGGTTGTCGTGTTTGCGGTATGGCAATCTGCACATCGCGGTTGTCGTGCTTAAACCGCCCCGATGCGCCTTCCTTCACACCGCCTCTCCACTCAACGAGATCCACGTCCGCGGTCGAACCTGTGGCATCGAACGTGACAGTAGGGATAGCGGAATCCTCGGCAGCAACAACCCTTGCCTGAATCTCGATCACGTCGCCTTTGGTCACTGCTTGCTGTTTACTAGAAATTAGTGTGCCAATATTGAAACGAAATCCGTCGAATCGGTGAGCGTAAAAATAACGAATCCGACCCCAATATTGTTTCGCGAACTCATCTACGGCTTCCTGGCTCACTAAAACGACTAGCCGATGGTTGTTATCAATCTCGCAAATCGCTTTACGAAGTCGCAACGTGGATTCTCGCAGTTGTAAATTGACCGTGCTGCATGCGTTCAAGATGTCCGCCACCGGTTCCAACCAAGGTGCCGATGATGGATCGAGTTCGGATGAGATGCTTAATTCAATCGGTGCCATCGTCGGGTGCATGACGATACGGTTGGCCTGATCCTCTCGTAAACCGCGCATACGGGCAAAGGCCCATTCATTTTCCGAACGCGGAAAATCAAGATTGCCGGATTGGTATAGAATTCCTTTGAGGGCCGTCATCAATCAACCATGGGTTTTTGTAAAATGCACTTGCGCTGCGAACTTACCCCTTGGCGGAGATTCACGCAGTCAAGGCGTTGATGAATTGCATTCCGATCTACGTTAAACTTGCAAATCAGTATCCCTGCCACGCGGGCGTAAAACAAGTGTTTTCTTACCTCCTGAAACTGACGCGTTGTTGCATCATGAACCCCTTATCGGCACCGCATAACGGTTCCAAAACAGGCCTTCGCCGACTCGACCTAATCCGGCTGAGCGTTTTGGTCATGCTAGGATTAATTTTTCAGCCTTCGGTATGGGCTGAGATTCCACTCGTTGAACAGCCCAACATCATCGTATTTTTGGTCGATGATTTGGGTTGGCAAGATACCAGCGTTGCTTTTTCTGGAAAAGCAACAGCTTTTCAAAAACACTATCGCACGCCTAATTTAGAACAATTGGCAAGGCGCGGGGTGACCTTAACCAACGCTTATGCGCACTGTGTGTGTTCTCCGACACGCACCTCGATTCTTACGGGCCAGAACCCCGCCCGGCACGGCGTCACCAACTGGACCCTTTATCCCGACCGTGACCAATCCGGTAAAACAAAAACACTCGCGGCACCAACGAACTGGCGGAAAGAAGGCCTGCAACCGGAAGACCAGACGCTGCCACAATTGCTTAAAAAAGTTGGTTACTACACGATACATTGTGGCAAGGCGCACTGGGGTGGTGTTGGAACCGCCGGCAGCAATCCGGAAAATTTGGGATTTGATATTAATATTGCAGGTCACTCAGCGGGCGCGCCTGGTAGTTACCAAGGGCAAGAGAATTACGGTAATCATGCCGATGGTTCTCCAAAAATTCCCTGGGGTGTGCCGGGCCTCGAAAAATACTACGGCACCAACACGCACCTGACAGATGCGTTGACGGCAGAAGTCAGCGCGGCTCTGGATATCGCTATCGATTCCGGAAAGCCTTTCTTTCTGTACATGGCTCCCTATGCCGTACACACACCCATCCAGGCGCATCCCCGATTTATTGAGCATTACAAAGGCCAGAAATATTCCGATTCCGATATTGTGATTCCGGAAGAGGAGGCCCGTTATGCAAGTATGGTCGAGGGCTACGATGCCGCGCTCGGCGATTTGATGGCTCAGGTGCGTGATCGCAATATCGCTGACAAAACTCTAATTCTATTTACCTCGGACAATGGGGGCCTATCGGTGCATGGGAGAAATACAACGCCGCTAGGGACCGGACAAAACACACACAACTGGCCTTTAAGGGAGGGCAAAGGTTCTGCCTACGAGGGTGGTACGCGGGTACCAGCCATTTTGGCTTGGGCGACCCCGGATCGTGGTAGTCCCCTACAAAAACGCATTCCAATTGTCAGCGGTTCCACAAGCGACAGGCTATTTATCTCGGAAGATATCTTCCCCACGATTTGCCGGTGGGCGGGTTTTGACATGGCAAATGCAATAGATAATGTAATTGACGGCAAGGACGTCACGGATCATTTAACAGGCAATCACCGGCCGGCCGAACGTAGCCTACTGTTCCATTACCCGCATGTTTGGGGGCCCCAGGGAAGGGGTTACCAGCCGCACAGTGCCCTGCGTTATGGTAAGTGGAAAGTCATTTATTTTTACGATCCACAACAGTGGGAACTCTACGACCTGGAGAAGGATATTAGTGAAACCCAGAACTTAGCTGACGCGTTACCTGCACAACTCGTGACGATGCAGTCTCGCCTAATTAAGGAATTAAACAGTCACAAAGCTCAATTTCCAGTCGACATTCAGACCGGTCAAGCGAGACTGCCTCAGTGAAACCGTCGGACGTCTATCTCGACCTGCTGAAACGGCACTTCGGATTTCCTTCTTTTCGAGGATGCCAAGGCGATATCGTGGCTCATGTTTGTAGTGGCCAGCACGCCTTGGTCATTATGCCGACCGGCATGGGCAAGTCGTTGTGTTATCAAATTCCCGCGTTGCATTTTGCGAACATCGAGCATGCGGATGATCGCAGGCCTTTGACTTTGGTCATCTCGCCCCTAATCGCGTTGATGAAGGATCAAGTCGATGCGTTGGCGAGAAAAGGAGTGGCAGCCACATTCATCAACTCCTCCTTGAGTCGCCAGGAACGAACCCAACGCTATAAACAGGTCGAGCAGGGCCAATTTGATCTTCTGTACGTGACACCAGAGAGATTCCGCAAGGTAGAATTCACAAGCCTCATCAAAAAAAGACATGTTTGCCTCTTGGCGGTCGATGAGGCGCATTGCATCAGCCATTGGGGCCATGATTTTCGCCCGGATTACACGCGGCTTCAAGAGATTCGAGCGCTGCTAGGGAACCCTACCACCGTCGCCTTGACCGCGACGGCGACACCCGAAGTTCAGCAGGATATTGTAACGCAGCTGGGGCTTACGCCCGACAAGATTCAGCTTTTTCACGAAGGCATCGACCGACCCAATCTAGCTTTGGATATCATTAAAACCTGGGGCGATGATGAAAAACTGGACTACATTCAGCAGACCAACGGAGCCATTCCCGGCAGCGGCATTGTTTACTTCACACTGATCCGCACCCTCGAGCGGTTTTCCGAACGCTTACGGGAAAACGGTGTCCACCACCTCAGCTACCATGGCGACCTGCCGCGAGCTCGCCGACGAGAAGTTCAAAATTGGTTCATGGAAGACGAATGTCTCGTCTTAGCCACCAATGCTTTTGGCATGGGAATTGATAAAGAGTCGATCCGGTTTGTTATCCATGCCGAATTACCGGGCTCTCTAGAATCGTATTATCAAGAAATCGGCCGAGCGGGTCGTGACGGAGAACCTTCGCAATGCACTCTATTGTATGACGAGGCCGATCTGGCAACTCAGATGGAGTTTATGAGGTGGAGCAACCCGGATGTGTCGTTTTATCAACGAGTTTACGACCTTTTGGAACACGATAACGAACAGGTGATGGCTTTCGGTATCGATTGGCTAAAAGAGAAACTCCATGCTCGCCAAAAACATGACCATCGCCTAGAAACAGCGCTTGGCATGTTGGATCGTTATGGAGTCATTGAGGGCGCTTTAGCAAATGCCAAAGTGAAAGTTGTGAAGCCTTTACCCGCTGATCTTACCGATCAGCAGTTAGCAGAGCGTAAATTGCGGGCCGACCAGGAAAAACTATACCAGTTAGTTCAGTATGCCAATCACGACGGTGACTTAAAGAATTTCATTCATCAGTACTTTGGCATTCCGAGCAAATAAAGATGGGTCCTAACGTCGCCAACAAGATGCATCTAGCGTTTGGAGTCCAGCAAACTTAGTCCGTCACCAAGGTCAATCCACGACTCTCCACATCGTCCATGGTTAATTCATGACGATGAATCGAAATTTCCGCCGGGGCATTAATTCCGATGCGTACCTTGTTACCTTTGATTTGGGTAACCGTGACTGTGATGCCGTCGCCAATTTCAATCGACTGACCTGTTTTTCGTGATAGTACTAACATGTTGTTTCCTTCCTTAGAATTTATGTCTGATATCGAAACGCTTGGGGCATCCTTTTAACTGATGCTACCGTCCCGGTATTCCTTTCAGCAAACTTTATTCCAAACCGAAATTTTTGTCACAATTCAACAACTTCCCCGGTTTTTTGACTGGTTCCGCTAGCAAACACCTCGCGTCTTTGAATTTTCTACGTCGCAATTTGGCACATCTTTCTCATTATGTCGCGCGTCAAACTGCCACATTGCGCGTTGGCACGGCGCACCCAGCGTGTGTTTCCTTGACACTTCCTACTTTTCTGTCAATTTTCGTTTGCGCACAAACTTCGCGATCAGCGCGGGAACCCAGCACGGGGTACAAATGTTCACTAACAGCACTTGACCCATTGGCGTGAATTGGCATAACTGAATCGTGAGCAATGCGTGCCTGACAGGGAATTCTCGGGCAATTCTGCATCGGCAAGATGTCGGTGAGTCATTGATGCGTGGCAGCCGATTCTGCCCCGACCATTGGACTGTGAATTTGCAAGGAGTATTGTGATGTTGGTTTTAACCCGCCGCAAAAATCAAAAAGTTTTGTTTCCTAACCTCCGCATGGCCGTAGAGGTCATCGACATCAGTGGCCGCCAGGTACGTTTAGGAATCGACGCACCCCCAGAAATTCGCATCCTCCGCGATGAACTGCCGTCGTCCGAAACACCTCTGCTGGCACTGATTAACGAGGCCGACACAAGACGCCACTTGGATGCTGCGACCCTCGCGATCCATTTAGCCCAAAACCAATTGGGACAAGGCCTGCCCGAATTAGCGGAAACAGCACTCGAGCGAGTGTTGGAAAGGCTCGAAATTTTAGAGTCAACGCTGGTTCATTCGCGAAAACCCAGCCACCGAACTAGTCTGTCGCTTCACGAGACCCGCGCCGGTTATGCCACACGACAACCACGCGACGTGATCCTGTTACACGGCAGCCAAGTCCAGCGACGGTTCGTGACCAGCGTTTGACCGGTCACGCTCCCGACCCCGTTTTAGTTGCCAACGATCTGAACGACAACCGTATCGCTGCGTGTTCGCTGCGTGATCGCCGGATGCAAAACTGGCGGCCAAGTCGCCCTCGAAATAGCAAGGCGAAAAAAACCAGGCGGCCTCCATTTTAATGCTTTGCCCATCATGATTGCCGGTCAACACAGCCTTATGCGGAGTACGAAAAATCGTTGCTCACCATCGCCGCTTGCCACCTAGCTCTTTTCGTCCATTCGGCTTCCCAGCCTCCTGGGAACGCCGTTCCTGATCCGATGCCGAAAAGCTACTTTTTCGCCGCGGCGAGATTCTCCGTTACTTGCTGATTTAATTTTAGCGTGAACTCCGTCGGTGACTTGCTAATCTTGTCGATGCAGGGTGGGCAGCAGACGAATATTTTTCGTCCGTTCACGACGGCGAACTCCATCGATGCGTCCACGGCTTGCCCCATCACCGGACAAACGCCCTGTGCTGCAGCTAAATTTTTCTGAGCCTGTTGCCAAAATCCGGCATCAATTTTCTTGCCCGTGCAAGCGTTACAGCAAAGAAAAGCCGTTTCGCTTTCGCCCACTTGGACCTTAACGGGTTGGCCCATGCTACCTAGCAACTGTCCCGATACAGGACAAATTTTTTGTGCTGCTATTTGCAGGGCTTCATTTTGTTTTGCCAGCCCTTGTTGAATATAACGGCCATTTTCATGGTTCACTTTGGCAATCGCGGTCGCCGTGTCCGCCTGTATTTTTTTAATGCACGGTGGGCAGCAAACGAAGATTTGCCGTCCATCCACGACCGTCGATTCCATGGACGCATCCACCGGCATGCCCATAATGGGGCAGTTCACCTGTGCCTTGGCGATGTTCGTTTGTATGGTTTTCCAGTGAGTCGCATTCACTTCCTTGCCGACGCAGGAAGCGCAACACAAGTACGAATCCTGGCTACCGATGCGAACCTTAATGGGCGTGCCCATCGATCCCAGCTCGGCGCCCATGACCGGGCAAATATTTTGCACGGCTATTTGCAGCAGGTCGCCTTCCGTTAAAGGTTTTTCACCTGTTTTCTGGGCAAAGCTCGTTGCCGGAGTGAGACAACTACAAAAAATCAGAGTCAGGCAGAGAGAAGTCACTTGGGTAAATACAGAATTCATTTTCATTCCTTTTTTAAAAGTCTGCGTTTATTGACTGGAGGGTTTGTTTGAGTCGGGAAAGCTCCGACTGTCGAGATTCAAATTGTTTTAAGGCGACTGCTCTACGCTAACGTTGGCTGCGTCCACGGTATTGGCACGGAAGCGATCGTCCCGCAGTCCCGCCTTCATTTTAAATTCCAAGAAACCGCAATACACAACGGGCACGACGAATAATGTGATCAGCTCCACAACCATGCCTCCAAAAACGGGGATCGCCATAGCCCGCGCCACGTCGGCCCCTCTCCCAGTCGCAAGTAACACGGGCACCAGTGCGATGAGGGTTGTAAAGGTTGTCATTAAACAAGGCCGAATGCGCTTGAGACCTGCCTCGACCACAGAATCTCGTATGTCCGAGGTGTTTCTCAAAGGATGGTTTTTTAATGCTTGATCCAGATAGGTCGCAATAACGACACCGTCGTCGATCGCAATTCCGAACAAGGCGATGAAGCCCACCCAAACGGCAGTATTGAGTTCGACATCGGCAATCGCCAAAGCAATCATTCCTCCGGCAAAAGCCACCGGAATGCCGGCGAACACCGTGAGCGTCAGTGGCAAGCGGCGAAACTGTAAATAGATAATGAAAATATTTAGCAGTAACACGAGGGGAATAATAATGGCCAACCGTCTGTTGGCTTCGATTTGATTTTGGAACGATCCGACCATTTCGAATTGGAAGTTTCCGGGGGGCAGTTCCAATCCACCCGGCTCACCCGCTTGGGCCAGCCGTCTTTTTTGTTCAATCATGTTTTGTACCGAAGCCACCGCCTCCAATGGGCCAGCGCCTTCTTGTGGCGAGAACGCAACATGCGCCACAAGACGCGCGTCCTCGCTATTGATCATGGCGGGTCCCCAATTCACTTTCAGGGAAGCCAAACGACCGAGAGGTACGGTCTCTCCCGTATTGGTGACGATGGGAACCCGGGCCAACTCATCAATGTTGTCACGGTAATTGCGTTGGTATCGAACCTGGATGGGATATCTTTGCCGCCCCTCCACGGTGGTCGTGGCCCGTTTCCCGCCCAACGCAGCCTCGATGATCTCGTTGACGCCTCGAACCGTCATGCCATAGCGGGCTGCCTCCACTCGCTCGACCTCAAATTCGATATACGGTTTACCCAAAACAATGTCTGGGCTGACGGCATTTCCATTGACTAGGGGGTGCGACTTGACGACTTCTGCTACCGAAGTGGCAGCTTGAGCAAGATCCTCAAGGCTCTCTCCGAAAATTCGCACGGCCATGGATGCCTTGATGCCGCTTTGCAGCATGACGACTCGTCCTTCGATGGGCTGCAACTCGTCGGCCATCGTGATGCCCGGCAACGTTGCCAATTCGTTGATTTCCTTCCAAATCTTTTTCTCGTCCATCCCTGGCCGCCATTGATCGCGAGGCTTCAACATGACATAGGTTTCAATCATGGCGGCCGGTGCGGGATCCAAAGCTGATTCAACGCGGCCAATTTTCCCGAGTACGTTTTCCACCTCCCAAATGTTCTTGATCATGGCGTCTTGGGTTTGCAACGTCTCCATGGCTTGCGAGAGACTGGCTGCAGGATAGAGGCTGGGCATGTAAAACCAACTACCTTCGTCCAGCGCAATCCAATCATCCGATTCGAGTCCCGTTAGAGCGTGCTTGAAATCGACGTAAGCCTGCCAGCGGTTAAAATCTGCCCCCAATGATTTACTCACACTCTCGAAGGGCGTCAGCAACACGGGGAACCCTACCCAAGCCGCCATTCCAAATATGACGATGAGCATGGGGATGAGCAAAAATGCTCGCTTGAAACGCAGGAAGAGCCGTAAGGTTGGTTCGTAGAAGAAGTTCACCGTTCTGGCGACGATGTTTTGGTCAACCGGCCGCAGACGTTCTCGGAGCGTCAAATAAACCAAACCACCGCTTATCAGGCTGACCAAAAGGATCGCCCAAAACATCGGAATGTTTAACGCGGGCGGCTCGGACAAGCCAAACAAGCTGGCCCACGCTCCGGCTATTGCCGCCAAGGTCTGGTTCCAAACCGTTTGCAGGGGACCCTGCCAGATAAAGGTCAGCATGGCCGCGACCAAACCGCCAAAAAGGACAGCCGCATACGTCGCCGTCCATGTTTTTTTGTGGGAGTTCTTCAGCAGGATTCTAGCCAGCGGCGGCACCAACAAAACTGCCACCATCAAACTCGCCACCAACGAATAGGTTTTGGTCCAGGCCAATGGTGCAAATAAACGGTGGTCACGGCCCGTCAAAAAGAAAACGGGTAGAAAACTCAAAACGGTTGTGCTGACCGCAGTGATCACGGCTGGGGCGACTTCCGTCGTCATCCGAGTGATCGTTTGCAGACGACCCTCTTCGCCATCCGGACGACCCCGGGCCTCCCATTCTGCAATGCCGCGAAAGATATTCTCAGCAATGATGATTCCCATATCAACCATCGTCCCAATGGCAATCGCGATCCCTGCCAGAGACATAATATTGGCGTCGACACCGAACGTATTCATGGCAATAAAGGCCAGTAAGACCGCGACCGGTAGCGTTGTGGCAACCACCAGACTGGCGCGTATATGGAGCAAAAATAGCAAGATCACGGCGATCGTAATCGCTACCTCCATCGCCAGCGCACCTGTCAAGGTCGCAACGGTCTCCTCGACAAGTTGCGTTCGATCGTAAATGCCACGAATCTTGATGCCATCCAGTTCTTTTTCTAACGATTCAAACTTGGCTTTGACGCGCTGGATGACCTGACGTGGATTCTCGCCGTATCGCATCACGACCACGCCACCAACTGCCTCGCTGCCATTCCAATCCAGAGCACCGCGGCGGAAAGCGGGTCCAATCTGAACCGCGGCAACATCTCGGATGGTCACCGGGATGCTCTCCTTCGTGACGATCACCGTTTGCTCGATTTGCTCCAGCGTCTCTGATTCCGTCTTCCCTGCACCCACGAATCCAATGCCTCGAACCAGGTATTCCATGCCACTGGATTCGATGGTCTTGGCACCCACGTCCATGTTGGAATCACGAACCGCTTGGATGACCTGAGACAGCGTCAACTGATGTACGCGTAGCTTGTCGGGGTCAACATCGATTTGGTACTGACGTACGTAACCGCCAATCGAGGCAACCTCTGCCACGCCATCCACGCTCTGCAACGCGAACTTGACAACGTAATCCTGTTTACTCCGCACGTCTGCCAAACTGGCTCCTGGTGGCGGATCCAGCACGTAGTAAAAGATTTGCCCCAGCGCCGTCGCATCCGGCGCTAACGCTGGATTGGCACCCGCCGGCAGTTGACCGCCGATCGTTGCGAGCTGTTCAGAGACTCGCGAGCGAGCCCAATAAAAATCGATGCTGTCTGAAAACGTAACCTGTACGAAGCTAAACCCGAACATGCTTTTGCCGCGCACGCTTTCCGCTCCCGCGACCGATTGCAATGCGACCGACAAGGGGTAGGTAATCTGATCCTCAATGTCTTTCGGGCTCCGCCCCGGCCATTCGGTGAGCACGATGACCTGGTTTTCGCCAACGTTGGGAATCGCATCGATGGGAATTTCGCGAAAAGAATACCATCCATACGCAATGGCTGCGATGGTCACGATGAAAACGACAAGTCGCTCACGAACGCAAAAATTAACGACGGCTTTTAACATGCTCTAATCTTGGTGGCAAAAAGCGGCTGCAGTGGCAATGACAGTGGGGTTATTTCGGCAAATCCATCTTGGGTAGCTCCATCTTGGGTAGCTCCATCTTGGGCAAATCCATCTTGGGCAGGTTACTGGTGACGGGTTGATTTGCCCTTTTTTCAGGCCCTTGCGCCAGTCGCTGCAGGTGCTTGTCGGGTTCGGCTAATAACCGACCGCGACATCCCTCACAACAAATGAATACCGGTTCGCCATTGACATCTACCTTGATGGGCGTGCCCATGGATCCCAGTCGCATCTCTGTCACCGGGCAAATGGATTGCTGCTCCGCACGTTGACGATCGAGGCTCGTAAGCGAGGAGAAAGCGGCCTCTATTTCTGCCCGCTCCTCTGGGGACATCTCCTCCTCGTGGTACTGCTCAAGCACAGAAAAATACTGTTGGGGATTTTTAACCAAGCGGTCTCGACAACCCTCGCAGCAAATAAACACGGTTTGATTTTCAACATTTACACTGACGGGCGCGCCCATCGACCCGAGCGCAAATTCCGTGACGGGGCAGATCACCTGCGCCATCGCCAAGACGCGATCGGGTTCGGAGAGCTGGGTCATTGCCTCACGAATTTCGTCTTGTTGTTCCGGTGTGGTATCCGTCGCTGATTCATCAACGGGTCGCTTCTTGTTGGGGTCAATGATGGAGGGCTTGCTGGCAATGTTGAACTCGGCATCCACCATGAAAGCGGCTCGCGATACTACGCTCTCGCCAGAATCGATACCCGATACGATGGCTACCCAATCGCCGGAAACAGGACCCAACTGGACCTTTCGAAACTCAAACCGCCCTGGCTCGGTCTCGACGTATGCAACGCTGGCATCTCCACTCATCAGAATCGCCTGCCGCGGAACCACCACCGCCCCTTGCAGCCTAGGTGGTTCCGTCGCAAATCCGAATTCCGACGTGGGCACCAAAGCGATCCCGCATTCTGGACATGCCCCCGCTTCGTCGCGAATAATGTAAGGATGCTTGGGACTAATCCACTTATTGGCAAGTTGAGGGTCGTAGACCTGATCGCTTTTTTCACCTCCAAGATTTACATCTACTGCCGCGGTGGCACGGGCGTAGTCACCGATGCGAATCAAACGAGACTCGTTAGGAATAACGACTCTCACGGATACCGTCTGCGTCTTCGTGTCGACCATCGGATCGATAAAAGCAATTCTCCCCTGATACTTTCGTCCCGGTTGGGATTGCATTGTTACGTCCACCTGCTGGCCGTATCGCAACAGACTGGCATCCTCGGGAAAGATTTTTAGCACCAGCCAGACCTTGGCAAGATCAACGACTTTAAGAATGGGTGAACCCATTTCGACATAGTTGCCTTCGTTGGCGATTTTTTCGACTACGGTCCCGGCGACGGGAGAAGCGATTTCTACTTGGCTGCTGGCCTTGCCGGCCTGCTCCATCTCGTCAATACGTTCCGCCGGCACCCCAAATTCCATCAGCCTTCGACGAGCGCCCTCGTACAACTTGCGGTTCGTATCGATCAGCCTTTGTGAATTGGATACATCTGAGTTCATCGCGTTTTTGGATTCCAGCAACTCAATCTGCATGGAGTACAGATCCGGTGAATACAGCAACGCCAAGCGTTCTCCTTCGGCCACGTCAGCCCCGGTGTAGTCGACATACAATTCATCCAAACGGCCGCTAATCCAAGCCGGTATCACCGCCTCGGAACTCTCGTTGTAAGTAATCGTGCCCAGCGCGTTGACCTGTTTAATCAATGGCTTAGTCACCGCCGTGACCGTTTGAATATTAGATAACCGCCGCGCGGCCGGCGCGATGGTCAATCCATAGAAGTCTTTGGAGTCTCCCGAAATTTCACGCTCTTGCAGTTCCATGCCGCAGACCGGACATCGGCCCGCCGCCTTGACCGGCGGCACGCACATCATCGGACAGAAATACTCCACATTGGCGGCAGCCTCTCCTGTTTCGCCCGAGCTATCAGCAGATACGAAATAGCCGTGTTTCTGAGCCCAGCCGAACGTCATCACCAGGCCCGTAATCGCAGCGATCGCGAGCAAAGGTTGCAGGACAAAGGAAACCCCATAGAAAATTTTCGCCGTCATCCGCGCAACAGCACTCTTCGAAGGTGTGGTCTGATTTGTTGAAACCGTCGGATCTGATGTTTCCGGGTTGCTGGGCTGCTCACTCATGGCATTTCCATTCGGATGGTTGTTAAGGGGGACAGCATCGCATTCGAGGGATCATTCTGCATACAGCAGTCAAATTCCATGCGACGATTAGGTAGAGCACCGGTGAACAGAATGACAGCTTATTTCAGCCGGCGCGCATTGATCTTGTGAAGTGATTCTTCAACAAGTAAAGCGCGAAAGAAGGACGCAAATTTGATGCGCCGTTTGAACGGTCCCACCCGCAATTCGAGCGGCAATCGGAATTGTATCTGATTCGCTTGTTACCGCATAAATATCATGAGCGGGAAAACAGAGCGATGTGATTGATAGAAAATCAATCGTCTCATGCGTCGGTGGACTCAACGGAAAAGCAGGGAAAGATGGGTTGCCGTTGCCGCACTCACAATCGTCACACTGACATTCCACAGTAGCACTGGCACAACAACATGATCGCGTCGTTTGCACGATTGGCGTGCAACAAGATCGAGAAGTTACTTGCGGACTGGCTGATTCGCAGCAGGTCGCTATCGTGGTTTCAGCTTGGCAACCACAGGCAGCTGCTGTTTCGTGCGCCAAAATTAACAGCGGGTGCAAACATACCACCAGCGTTGCAAGCCAAGCCGGCAACGCAAGGAGAGTCTGTTGTTTGCATGGTCTTAACATCGGTTTTTCGTCAATCTGAGCGGCGACGTGTCTGCGAGAATAATCACGGTTATCACCATATCGGTCAATGCCGTTATTAGAGAATCTTCATTATAAACTCGGCCCCAACGAGTCGTGCCGTTTTCGCGTCGCTATTTCGGAGAAATCAGAGAAGCCGAGCTCTTTGCGGCTCCATAACAGCCCCACAAACCTGATAATGCTCACAGTAAGGTGTGCAAAAAGCCCCAGACAGGAGCGGCTCGGCCGCTATCGCGGCGACATAGAAACGCTGCCGCAGCCCGATTTAGCGCGGGTTCGGTTTGGGAATTTCCTGCCTTTTTTGTGGCAAAGACGTGGCAGGACCGTGACTGGTCACTTCGTTAATTAAGGCACGATTCCGCCCACGCTTCGCTCCAAAGAAGCCGCGATCTGATTGTAATCGGCAATCATCTGAGCCTCGGCAAGACGGTATCTCAGTAGTGCACGCCAGTTATCGATGAGCTGAACATATTTGATGTCACCATTGACATACTCCTCTATCGATAACTCCAGCGTGCGGGCGGCGTTGGGGATAATATCCTGCTGCATCATTTCGAGCGTTGCTTGAGAACTCTCCGCGCGGGCGATCAGATCAAATACTTCTTCGCCGACCTGATCTTCCAAACTTTCGTAACGACTCGACGACGCCAACGTCGCCGCTTTGGCCTCTCCCACCGCTGCCGTAATCCGGCGTCGATAAACGGGCAGGTTAAAACCGATGCCGAGCAACACAGCATCTTCGCCGTTTGCGACCGGACTGAGACCGCTGGATGACGTTGATATCCAATTTAGGCCGACAGTAAAATCCGGCTTTCGTTGCAAATTCGCTAAACAAATCTTGTGCCGATCTCGGCTAATGTTGGCCAGCTGACCCGCTAGCTCAGGTCGAAACTGAATCGCTTTATCGGTAAGTTCCTGCAATGAGTGCTCGACGGGTACCGCGGTCAATGAATCCGTGATTTGCAAATCCGTTTGAGGCGGCAGGTGAAGTAACCGGGCCAACCGCCCGCGATACGATTTTTCTTTTTGACGCAATACCGTCAGTTGATTTTTCACCCGCGAAATCTCCGTCTCCACATTCAGCACATCCTGTTGTGTCACCGACTGCTTGACTTCGTATTGCCTTTGGATGATTTGGCTAATTTGGCTGAGCGTTTCAATGTCCTCGGCCGTAATCTCAGCGGCTTTCTGAACGAATAACAGTTGGTAGCAAGCAATTCGTATTTTCTCTGTGATTTCTAGCTGGACTCGTTGAAACTCAGCCATGGCCGCGCTCACCTCGGCAGAAGCGATCGCTGCTTTAGTGCGACGTCGTTTGGAATTCGTAAACTTTTGGCTGACGCCTAAAGCGAAGCGTTGCTCACCGGCGGCCGTCTGCACAGGCGATAAAAACGTCTTGGTATTCACCATGGGATCGGGCAGCGACTGCTGCTGAGGAATTCGATGGCGGGCAGCGACTACCTTGAAGTGTGCTTCGGATATGGCCGGATTAGCTGCCAGCCCAAGCTCAACGTAACCGGCGATCGAACGTCCCTCGACGCTGGCTTGGTCTTCAGCAAGCTCGACCTGAGGCGTCTCGGCTGCGTCCGCGGATTTTCCTGGACAGCATCCGCTGGGGGAATGAATCCAGCCGCAGCTGAACACGACAGCGGCTATCGTAATCTTGATTTTTATATCCAACATGCGGCTCACACCCGGCTAGAAACTTGGCCACAATGGGTATCGTCACCAAAGACCGCAAAATTTAACACCTCGCGCCACATTCGATGCAACCGACATGACCGGAAATGTCGACTGCCATCTTAGATCTGCTGGGGTGTGGGGCAGGGCACCGTGCCGGCCTAGCAACACGCGGTTGCGCAGGCGGCTATCTGCCAATTTCCGCAATTAGAGCGGCAAGGATGTTCAGTTTTGATCGCTAGCGGCTTGATTCGCCGCAGCGTCCAAAGGCAAGAGACTAAACTCGCTAGCCACGAATCGACCATCTTTGACTTGCCCGATGACTTTCGCCTGACGGACACAATTACACAAACCATCTTCGCCGTGGGCATCCCCGTGCGCATCTATCGAGGTCCCGTCAACGTAATAATTTTCGCCATTTATTTTGACCGCTAAATCACATCCTGCGCCTGACATTTCAAATTGACATTGGCCACAAGAGGCCAAAACCGTTTGACTAAGGACGTTCGATTGAGCATTTGTATTGTCGGTCGGCGTCTTTTTTTGTGAGTCGGATGGATCTGTGTTCGCACATCCGGTGGCTAACAATAACGCGATCGAGCAGAAAGTGATGATGGGTTTCATAGGTAATTGCCTTCCGAGTCCAGAAGATTCATGTTAACGGGTTTTTGGACGCTGCGAAAAATGGTTTCTTCCAGTTCCTGGTTGCCCCAAGGAATGGACGCATGGGAACATACGCCGCGGATGACCCGACACGCCCATGCGTGGGGATGACTTTGCGAATTGTAAAAGTGCCGCAACTCAATCATACCACCTTCGACCACGACCCGGTAAATTTCTCTCACCGCCCGCCGGTTTAGGGGGACCTGCTCCATAATCACCCGTTGCACGCTGGAATCCAGCAAAGGAATCGCAGTCGATCGACCTTCCAGCCAATTTGGAATCGGCTCACCTTTATGGCTTCCCAACGTTTTTCGAGAGCGGATGTTCAGGTTCCAAGCCGTTTCATATCTCCCCTCACCACCGACGTCGAGGATTTCTATTGTTTGAGGGATGTCCCGTCGCCGATCACTCGTCTTTTCAGGCTGCGATGATTGACCGATCCACTCGGTGGCCTGGGTTTTTATTTCACTAGGCGATTGTTCACTCATCGACGGGCTTTTGTGGTTTCTTGGCTGGCGAGCTTTTTGCCTTGCCCCCCAATCGGCTCGTCTCCCTGAGTGCTTTTCTCAAGAGGAACTCGATTTGTCCGTTCATACTGCGCAGATCGTCATCTGCCCAGCGACGCACTGCATCGAGTACATCCGGATCGAGACGAATTAAAAAAGATTTGCGTGACGGCAAAGCAGGTTCCCCCACAGAATTACTTATAAATCGTACCGGTATTAATCACCGGCTGCGTCTGACGGTCACCACACAACACGACCAATAGGTTGGACACCATGGCCGCTTTGCGATCCTCGTCGAGATGAACAATCTCCTCTTGAGACAAACGCTCAAGTGCCATCTCGACCATGCCCACGGCGCCCTCAACGATTTTGGTGCGAGCCGCTACAACCGCCTGTGCCTGCTGTCGTTGCAACATGGCCGCCGCGATTTCAGGCGCGTAAGCCAGGTGGCTGATCCTCGCTTCGAGAACTTCGACACCAGCCTTATCCAATCGCTCCTGGATATCTAATTGCAATTGATTACAAACTTCCGTGGTATTACCTCTCAGTGAAATACCGGTTTCGTGATTATCGTAAGGATGGCGACTGGCTAGGCTGCGCAACGCGGCTTCGCTCTGTACCGCAACATAATCTTCGAAATCATCGACCTCGAATAATGCCTCGGCGGTGTTGACCACCTTCCACACCACAACGGCAGAAATTTCAATCGGGTTACCATCTTTGTCATTCACTTTGGACGGCCGACTGGCTGTGCGAGACTTATGCTGAATGATTTTTCCAGCAGCATCTTTTTTCTCTGGAGTGCTAATCGCACCCGTTTCGAAGTTTCGGACACGCAGCGTGAGCTTTCGCTTGGAATAAAACGGATTCACCCAGTAAAAACCGCTCTTCACGATGGACCCGCGGTAATCGCCAAACAACAACAGCACGCGAGCGTTGTTAGGTGCTACCGCTTGAAAGCCGGCCAGCGTAATAATTGCCAGCCCAACCAAAAGCCCGCCGCTCACCATTAACAAGATGCCGGTAAGCGTGTTTTTCGAATCCAGATTGATGCCGCCGAAAATGAAACAGAGTGGCACACCCACAAACATCAAGACGTTGAGAATTAGGACGCCCCATCCGGAACGGGGCGTAGTGACGTTTTCTTTGATCATTTTCATGTTTCCTTTGTTCTACCGTCGCTTTTCGAGCAATAGCAATGTGATATCAATATGTTAGCAATTCGTCGGCTTCCCAGAAATATTGGCCGATTTTGAGCGGGTTTATCAAATTCCCGCGTCTTTTTGGCTATTCCCTTGGAAAGAATCACCCGGCGGATGAAGGGGCACCTCGCATATGGCGAGTCGCTCGCGTATCAGGAGCCCAAAAAACGATTCGCGTTTCGTGATACAGCGGCCGAGTTATATAACGGGGACCCCGATGAGATTTGGCACAATAGGTCGTTTCTGGGTAAATGAACAGGCAGCTTCTTGCGAAGCCATTTTGTTCAGCCGAAAATTAAATCCAGTAGCGTTCTCTTTTTCCGCTCGTATCCACTGATTGAATACCTAGAGGCAATTTCCCTCGATGCTCAGAATTCGCTGTTTTCTAAAGCTGTTAGTCGGGCTTGGGATCTTCACGGGGCCGGCCTTAGCTCGCGATGATGTCAGCTTCAATCGCGATGTACGTCCAATTCTTTCCACCCATTGTTTTCAATGCCATGGACCTGACGAAGCGACTCGGCAGGGTGGTTTGCGACTTGACCAATCTACAGGAATCGCGGATGTCTTTGGAACGACCTCGTTAGAGGACAATGAAGGTTGGATCCGTTTAAATTCTGACGATGCGGAAGAGCAAATGCCACCGCCATCCGTCCACGGTGGCATGCAGCCTCATGAGAGACAGATATTGAAGCGTTGGATTCTTGCTGGCGCCCCCCATGAGATTCATTGGTCCTTGGCGGCGCCTCAAACGCATGCCTTGCCACCTGTCGATGAGGAAGCTTGGGTCCGCAATCCCATTGATACTTACGTGCTTGCGGCACAAAGATCACGAGGCCTGAGACCCAAATCGGAGGCAAGTCGATACCAGTTAATTCGGCGTTTGACACTGGACCTCACTGGACTGCCTCCGACGCCTGATGAAGTGGACGCCTTTGTGAATGACAACACGGCGGACGCTTATGAAAACGCTGTCGATCGCCTGTTGGCGTCGCCCCACTTTGGGGAACGCATGGCGGTCCCTTGGTTGGATGCAGCTAGGTATGCGGACACGAACGGATTTTCTATCGACGACCATCGGGACATGTGGTTATGGCGGGAGTGGGTAATCGATGCTTACAACCGAAACCTGCCGTACGACCAATTCATTATCCAACAAATTGCTGGCGATCTGCTTTCCAATGCAACGCCACAAAGTCAGTTGGCAACGGGCTTTTTGCGAAACAGCATGAACACTCATGAGGGCGGGACTTTGCCGGAAGAGTATCGTGTCATCTATATCGCTGACAAAGTCGACACCGTGGCAACGGTATTTATGGGCATGACCATGCGTTGCGCTCAATGTCACGACCACAAATACGATCCCGTGTCGCAAAAGGAGTATTACCAGTTCTACGCCTTCTTTGACACCGCGCATGAACCCGGCAATGGTGCCAACAACGGTAATACGGATCCGATCATTCGGATGGACGGGCCGCTGACGGATCGCTCATCGTTTCTAGCCGACATTCGGGAGCGAATTGCCACATTGCGACGCTATCAAATCCACCCTCCTGAATTAATTCAGGCTCGCATGGATTGGGAGCAATCGGTCTCAGTTGAGGGCGCATTGGCCGAGGCCATTCAGGTACCTGCCGGACAGCGCACCGAGAAGCAGTGGAAAATCATCAATGAGGCGTTTGGCAAAACAACTCAATTGTGGGAGCGGCATGTCACCACCATCAATCGTGAGATCGCGGTTTTGGAACGGGATCAGGAGGCGGGTCAAGCGTCTGTAATGGTTATGAAAGAGCAGGGGCCCCGGCAAACCTTTGTTTTGAGTCGCGGCCAATATGATCA
>CAJQPP010000050.1 GCA_905480235.1 uncultured Pirellulaceae bacterium | reverse complement strand
CTCAACCAGAGTACCTTCCCGGTCGAGAAAAGGAACTTTCTTATGTGCCAAATGAAAAGGTAATGCTTCCGCGTGCCCGGTCATTCGATCAAGAAAGGCAACGTCGATAACGTGCACCGCAATACTGCCAGCCCAGAGCATTAGCGAACCGTCTTGTTTGGTTTTCCGCGCGACTTCTTCGGGCAAATCGCTGTACTCAATAATCTGTGTGCGGCCTTCGATCGATACGATATTGCCAACCTTTTGAAGTGGATCCCGTTTGGGAACCGCCTGACAGGTCATTTCTGACGAGGCAAGAACGTGATACCCAATGGTCACAGGATCACAGATTTGCGCGAGCGGATTATCGATTTGGCAATAGAAAATTTGTTCCATGCCACGCAACTTCATGTCGTTCAGAGAGCCGCTTTCGGTCAATGCCTTGAGCATGCCACCGTGGCCATCCGGGCTGAGAAATAATTGATCCCGTTCTGCAAGAATCAAATGTCCGGTCTCGGCGTCGACCGCGGGCATGGTGCCTTGGCAAAAGATTGCCGTATGCTCCTTGGGATACCCGAACCACTGGTTTCGCTCCAGAAAATCTTTCGTTTCGATGTGCGTCGCCGGACTCGTCATCACATACAACGGAATACTAGAGCCATATTTTTTGTTGATCGATTTGAGCTTGTCGATGTGAATTTGCAAAAGCGTTCTGCCTGACACGGGTCCCAAAGGAAATAATCCCTTGGGATGCGCAAAGCCCAAGCGACTACCTTGGCCACCGGCCACCATCACCATCCCAACCTCACCGTTGGCAATCGCTTCTTCGCCTCGCTGTAGCGCCTCACCTCGAGAGCCAAAATCACAGGTAGCGTCCTGCAAACGAATTGCGGCAGGAGGCTCCGCTTGTTTGGCTAACTCACCCCATTCGTCGGTTCGTCCGAACTTCCCAAACAAATCGCGGATCAACGAGAAATCAATCTCTCGGAACTGCCCTAGCAATCGCTCACGGGATTCCGAGTCCAAATCCTCAACGTATCGCAACAAATCCTGCTGGCCTGTTTCTGCAAGCTCAGCTTTCCATTCCAAATTCATGCAACCGTGTCCTGATGTAAGAAGCTCTTAATTTCGTCAAGCCGCACATTCGGCTGCGTTTGAATCTCGCGAAGCAACGACTTCGATAACCACATCTCGACAGGGCATCGATTCATCTTCGCCTTCATCTAATTGCACTTCCAAGCGTAGGCCATGAGGTGAAATCTGTGTTGTTTTAATATTAGCTGATCGCCCCATTGCAACTCGACAAAAGACTTCAGGATCACCCTCAAACAAGGGCCAGAACGGGAGATGAAAGACACAAGTCTCTTTGGCATTCCTGAAATGACATCGCAGATTGGCAACGACCGAACGATTGCCCTCAGCATCCTCCCATTGAGTGACATTCTGCAACAACGTATCGTCTTCTTGAAACTGGTCCTGGACGACCTTCCAAGGATGGCTTTCGGATTCCGCTAACGCATCACCAACAACTGCCGCATCATCAATCGCGTTTTGCGGATCGATATCTTCAACCGGTAGATCGCTGCCAGCTTCTATGTTTGGTGCATCCAGCATATGCGTCTGGGAAACTTGGTTCAGCTTAGCCAACATGATCTCCCTGCCAGATAATCCCAACCACATCCGTATGCCAAGCACACTGATGATCGGCAAAATGAGAGTGACCGCAAACGCAAAGCCTGAGGACCAAATCGAAAGTGCAACGATTGCCAAAAAAGCAAAAGAACCATCCAAGGAAAGATCCCACCATCGGGTGCTTCGCGTGCGGCTCAGCAACAAAACGCTCGCCACCAGACTTGCCACTACCAGTATTAACTGCAGGATCTGGCCTTGGTATTCCATAAACCAGTAGAGAGCGATACTTAACGCGGCAAAAAGATTTGCCAGCGCGATAACAGCAGAAGCCCACGGATCGACACGCAAACGGTCAGAATCACGAGTGGGCCAGTGCAACGAATTAATTGGGTCGGTAAATGTCAAAGGGGCCTCCATTAGGAAGCCCCGATGATAAATCATTTACGAGCAGCTATAAACGCCAGTTAATGGCTGCTGCGAGTTTCAAAAACGCCCCAGAAAGCCATTTGCCAGCATTCGCCAAGAAGTATTTATACTTCAGCAGCAACACCAACGGCGTCGTTCAATTTGGCAGCTGCCTCGGTGCATTCCCAAGTGAAATCGGGATCATTGCGACCAAAATGCCCGCCCGCAGCCGTTTTGCGGAAAATGGGTCGACGCAATTCCAGGTAATCGATGATACCTGCAGGCGACAGCGGAAATACCTGTTTGACGGCTTCGCAAATTTGATCGTCATCGACGGTTCCGGTGCCCTGCGTGTCGATATGGACACTGACAGGTTCACTGACACCAATCGCGTAGGCCAATTGAATTTCGCAGCGTTTTGCCAACCCAGCTGCAACAACATTTTTGGCCACGTGTCGCGCCATGTAAGCAGCGCTTCGGTCTACCTTGGTAGCGTCTTTTCCACTGAAAGCACCGCCACCGTGCCGTCCCCAGCCACCGTACGTATCGACGATGATCTTGCGACCGGTCAAACCGCAATCACCATGCGGCCCACCGATGACAAATTTCCCGGTTGGGTTGATGTGATACTTGATATCTTCGTTCATCAAGTTTTCTGGCAGCAATGGATTGATCACCTTATTAATGATGAAATCGCGAATCGTATCATTCTCGACAGCTTCATTGTGCTGAGTGGAAACCACAACGGTATCAATTCGAACTGGTTTCAAACCGTCATACTCGACTGTAACCTGGCTCTTTGAGTCAGGTCGCAGCCAGTCAACCTCTTTGTTGAATCGTGCTTCATTGAGTCGTTCAAGAATTTTGTGTGACAGGGCGATGGGTAACGGCATCAACTCTTCGGTATCATCGCAGGCAAATCCAAACATTAAGCCTTGATCCCCGGCGCCAATGTCTTTACCAGAGTCGGCATTGGCATCTACACCTTGGGCAATATCTGGACTTTGTTGGTCTAGGCGTACGATGACCTGACAGCTATCGCAACCAATCCCGGTGCTGGCGTCATCGTATCCAACTTCACGCATGACGTTGCGGACGATGGCTTCTACGTCGACGTCGGCCTTCGAGGTAATCTCACCGGCGATAACTGCCAGCTCCGTGGAGACCATCGTTTCACATGCTACGCGGCTGTTAGGGTCTTGGGCCAACATCGCGTCCAAAATGGCATCGGAGATTTGATCAGCCAGCTTGTCGGGATGCCCCATACTGACGGATTCGCTGGTAAACAGATACTTGCCTGAGCTCACTAGAATGCTCCCATCGTTAGCTTATTAAGTGTTGCCGGAATAGCTTGCTTTCACTCGCAAGCAGCCACTTCACCGGCTTAGTGTCGATTTGGACAGCCAAGCAGTATACCTTGTTGAAGGCGAGTCTCTCAACGGGTCAAATGAGCAGATGTTGCAATGGTTTGCCAACTTTCGCTGCTCGATGGAGCGATCGCCACCGTCAATTGAGTTCGATTGCCCCTAGATACTCAGGCTGCCTTGGATTGCAGTTGCTGGAGTTCATTGACTGCAGGGAAATAGCTCTCCAATCCATCGCAAGTTTTCTTAACCGCGCCGCATGATTGGCGTACCATCGAAAAAGCCGCCTCCCCAAGCTGAAGAGCCGCTGCAGGATCAGAAATCCACTGCTCAACAGTCGCCTCTAACTCACGCTCACTATTTACTTGGACCGCTACACGGTGAGTCAGCATTTGACGGACAATCGCTTTAAAATTCCGTGTATTGGGACCAAAACAAACCGCCGACCCACACGCGGCGGGCTCCAGCATGTTTTGACCGCCGCGATCGCCAAAACTACCCCCCACGAACGCAGCGTCGCTAAGTTGCCACCAGCCTTTCAATTCACCAATCGTATCTGCGATCAAGATTTCATCTTCTGCAACGGCACCACCATCTCGTGATCTTAATCTTGCCTTTACTCCGAGCTTGCCGAGCCCGTTCAGAATCACCGCACCTCGATGTGGGTGACGCGGCACAATAACCAAACGCAGTTCAGGAAACTGTTTTACGAGATCCCGCCAAATACGCCCTACCATCATTTCTTCGGGTTCCTGAGTACTACCTGCGACCCAGAGGAAGCTAGACGGACGCAATTGCAAGGTCTGCCGAAGCGATTCCACCAAATCATCATCCGGTTTTTGTAAAGCACCATCAAACTTGATCGATCCAGTGACGACCACGCTACTGGGAGGACAACCCAGGCTAATAAATCTTCTCGCGTCGTCTTCCGATTGAGCAAGCACCTGACCAATTCTCTTGAACGTGTTTTGAAATAGCCATTTTCTTTTGTAATAACCCTGAAAACTTTTTTCGCTCAATCGCCCATTCATGACGGTGATAGGCACACCACGCCCCTGGCAAATCCGCAAAAGATTTGGCCAAATTTCTAACTCGGCTAACACCATCAGATCTGGTGATAATCGGCGTAGAGCTTGCGTCATCGCCCAGCTGAAATCGATAGGGAAGTAGAAACAGCTGTGCCCGGGATACTTATTTTTGGCCAGCTCCATTCCGGTCGCCGTGGTAACCGAAATCACGAAAGTCGACTCGGGATGCGTCGTTTTCAGTTGGTCCAATACGGGTTCTAGAAGATTGACTTCGCCGACACTAACGGCATGCAACCAAACGCAATGGCGATTGCTGGCAACCGGTGGAACCAGTCCACAAGCACGTTGCCAAAAACTTCCCAAAGGTCGCCCACGAAACCAACAGCGATACAAAATCACCGGGGTCATCAATAGGTAGATGCCCAGGTAAAGGCTGTTCAAAATCCATGCCTTGAGCCTATTCAAACTTCGCGAATCCTTTCACGAGAAACCGGGAAACCAACCAGCAAGGTCCCAGCCTAATCAGATAGCTAATCTCTGCAAACAGGGATTAGGAGCCTATCATTAGAAGTGCCAGCAAACCGCCATCGGCATGCCGAGCAAGGAAACGCCCACATGATTACTTCTCTCGACTGGCGAGATTCGCCGCACCATCGATGAAATCGGGGCACATGGGTGAACACAGACCGCCATGGTCCAAGTACCCCGGTGTTCGGATCGTCAAAACCAATGCGGTATCAAAATCAGGCAGACTGTTTCTTGATACAGCAATGCTTGAACTTTTTACCGCTTCCGCAAGGGCAAGGATCATTACGCCCCACCCGTTGCTGGCGATTTCGAATAGGCTGCGCGACGGCCTGCCCGGAGGAAGAACTTGCGATGGCCTGTTGCTGCTCCTGAGCGATTTCGCTGTGGCTAAAGTCCTGATGCTCTGCTTTGAGGCTCACGAATGTATTGCTGATAAAGTCCGGATTCAGATGTTCCATGCGGAAAATCAAGTCAGAGACTCGCTCGCCAATGGACTGCCAAAGCCCCTCGAACAATCGCATGCCTTCGCGTTTGTATTCGACTTTAGGATCCAATTGCGCCATCCCGCGCTGGCTTACCGCACTGCGCAAATAATCCATCGCCAACAGGTGATCTTTCCAAGCACTATCCACAACATCCAAGAGCACCATTCGTTCCATGCGTCGCATTTCCGGATGGAAGTAATCCTCGACGACTGAAAAGAGTTGTTGCTCAAGATCGTCACGCTCTTTTTCACGGAACTTCTTAACTGGTAACTCGTAGTCAACATTGGTCTTCAACCACTCAGTTAACCCCTCCACTTCGTCGGCGTGGTTAGCGATGGGAATCAGGCCTTTGCCCTCGAGCTCCTTCAGTTGCTTGCTTAATTCCGCATTGGTCCGGCCTGCCTTGGCTTGAGAATCATGGCTGTGTTGCAACAGCATGTCGCGGATATCACCGCGTTGTTGATTCCGCATATCCTCCATACTCAGGTCGATAGAAAAGCGATCGCTGGCCCACTTCACCAGTGGTTCTCGTTCCAACCGACTTTCCGTTCCCTTGCCAAGGGTAAACTGTTGAATACCGGCTATGACAGGATATTCGGCTTCCTTTTCGTCGTATTTATCGATCGCTTTTTGGACGACCAGTTCTTTGATGTATTCGACTTCGCGATTTTTTATATCTTCGAGTTCGATCTCAATACCAAACTTACTTTTAACCCAACGGGAAGCAACACGCAGATTAAAATCCTCTTCCATCATCACCGCGCCCTCGGAAAGATCAACTTTTCCGATGGCCTCGCGAGCTTGTTCGATGAGGAATTCGTCCAGGCGGTCGCGCCCGATTTTCTTTAGGTCGCGGTCACGAAAGTTCAAGTTCCAGCGGGCATTCACAAATTTCACCAGGGAATCCCAATTCCAATCGCTGGTTAGATCATCTCCGTCGTCACTAACGGGCAGGTTTTCTTCAATGGCACTGAGTACCGCACCTTCGGCGGCCCGCTCAGCTTCGTCCCTTGCGATTTCGGCGGCGGATTCATAATCCGCATTTTTGAAGTTTTTAGGCTCCAGTTGCGTCGACAATTGTGAACCGGCCCAGCTGGCAAAAGATGCGGGTCCAAAATCTCGAGTTGCGTAAGTATCGAGGTTGTGGTCGACCTCTTTACGAATCATATCCAGCACCATGTCGCGGCAACTTAGGCCATCGAGGATGCGTTGGCGGAAACTGTAGATTCGTTTCCGTTGCTCATCCATAACCTCATCGTATTCGAGAAGGCTTTTACGAATTTCAAAGTTGTATTCTTCCCGTTTCTTTTGGGCGCTATCAATACGGCGGGAGACCATCGCGCTTTCGATGGGCACATCGTCCTTGAAGCCGCCCATTTCCAGCATTCGCTTAACGAATGGACCGGCAAAAATACGCATCAGGTCGTCATCGAGCGACAGGTAAAAACGGCTACTGCCGGGGTCACCTTGCCGCCCACACCGCCCTCGCAACTGGAGGTCGATTCGACGGGCATCGTGACGCTCAGTACCAATGACATGCAAGCCACCGAGTTCCTTGACCTCTGCCCCCATCTCCGACATTTGATTTTCTTTATCGATCTTGTCGACAAGATCGTCCCAAGCTTCACGAGGAACATCCAATCGCGTTTCGTATTGGTCCTGAAGTTGAGCCCAGGCCATCGTTTCCGGGTTACCACCCAGAACAATATCGGTACCACGCCCGGCCATATTGGTTGCGATGGTAACCGCTCCTCGGCGTCCGGCCTGAGCGACAATCTCCGCCTCACGTTTATGATTCTTGGCGTTCAAAACTTCGTGGGGAATACCGCGGCGTGTCAGTAAATGCGAAAGCAATTCACTCTTTTCAATGGAAACGGTACCAACCAAGACCGGGCGACCGGCCCGGCTTAGCATCTTCACCTTATCCCGGTTTATCGATGTCGTTTTACCGTCCTGTGAGTCGGCAATTTGAACCGACGAGTCATTTTCTTTCTTGATAGAACCAACATGTACGTTGCCGTTCTTTTCGATGATCGTGTCCCATTTGTGAGCCCCTTCGACCTCCCCGGCAACCGCTTCCCATTTATGCTGTTCGGTACTGTAAATGGTATCTGCGTGCTCGATTCGCTGGAGTGGACGATTGGTTGGAATCGCAATCACGTCCAACTCGTAAATCTTCCAGAACTCCCCCGCTTCCGTCATCGCGGTTCCGGTCATGCCGCCAATTTTGTCGTACAGTTTGAAGTAATTTTGCAGGGTAATCGTGGCCAGCGTCTGCGTTTCTTCTTTGATCTGCACGCCTTCTTTGGCTTCCACCGCCTGGTGCAAACCATCACTCCACTGACGACCATCCATAAGCCGCCCAGTAAATTCGTCGACAATGATTACCTTGCCATCTTTCACAACGTAATTCACGTCTTTGATAAACACGTTGTGTGCCTTCAAAGAGTTATCGATCAGGTGGGGCCAGTCCATATTCCCGGCCGTGTAAAAACTTTCCACACCAGCCAATTTCTCAGCTTCCCGCACACCCTCATCAGTCAAAGTTGCATTTCGATCTTTTTCATTGACCGTGTAATGCAAGTCTTTTTGCAAACGGCGAGAGATGCGGTCTGCTTCCGCATATTTACTAATATTTTGGTGAGCCGGCCCCGAAATAATCAATGGAGTTCGTGCTTCATCGATCAAGATATTGTCGACCTCATCGACGAGCGCAAAGTGCAACGGCCGTTGCGATTGCTGATAAGGTTTCTCAAACCGGTCATCACCGCGGGCCGCGGGTCGCATATTGTCGCGCAGGTAATCGAATCCAAATTCGTTGTTAGTTCCGTAAGTAATGTCACAATCGTACGCGGACTGCTTCCGCGAAACACTTTGGTTGGACTGGATCGCATCGACCGTTAAACCCAAGCCCAAGTAGAGCGGGCCCATCCATTCCATGTCACGACGTGCCAAGTAATCGTTTACAGTTACAACATGCACGCCCTTATTGGAGATGGCATTGAGGTAGGCTGGCAACGTCGCGACGAGCGTCTTACCCTCACCGGTTACCATTTCGGCGACAGCGCCATTGTGCAGAACCATGCCGCCAATTAACTGCACGTCATAGTGCCGCATACCCAAAAATCGTTTGCCGGATTCGCGGCATGCTGCAAATGCCTCAAGTAAAATATCATCTTCGGTTTCGCCTGCTTCGAGACGTTCCCGGAACCGTACCGTCTGCTCTTTCAATTGGTCATCGGTCATCGCCGTAAATTTGGGCTCCAAACCGTTGATGGCATCAACTTTGTTTTGAAGTCGCTTTACAAATCTTGCGTTAGATGAGCCGAACAAGGAGGTAATCCCTCGTTCGAATAATCGCAGCAGGCTGCCAAAAAACATTGACAGCAGTTCCCAAATTCTTTCCAGCTGGTTCATCAAATCACCAAATATTTATGAAAGCGCGAACCCATTCCTAGGCACTCCACACCACCGAGACCGTTCCCCCCCGTCTCAAACTGACAAAATGCGTCGAAACTGTGTATTGGGAAGTCTGCCGTGCCAGGCGTCCAAGGCTGGAACCCAACCCTTCAAACGAACCGGTGGTAAACCTATTGCGTTGAGCTCAAAATGCGCGCAAATTATTCTCTCGAAACAATTTATAGTCGGTCGGCACCACGGTCAACGCAGATTTATCGCTGGCAAATGCACCCAGTTAGGGTGGAAATCACCCAGTTAGGTGGATTGAGCGACCACAGTTTACATTCCGGGTGATGTAAATCCGCGACACGCTTTGACAGGTACCGGTAGGATAGGGACCCAAAATTGCAAATATTGTGCCGGGAATTCGCCTCGCTACCCATAACGGCACCTCCCAAGACTCGTACTTAGCAACAACTTCCTTCCCCACAGGCACAGAGCATTGGCCAAAACGAAGCTGAAGAAACAACCAAATACTATCGATTTCGAAGGGCAATTGATTGTTCTCGGATGCGGTACATCGGTCGGTGTGCCGGCGATCGGTTGTGGTTGCGAAGTGTGTAAAGGCGGGCATCCGCGAAATCAGCGTTCCCGCTGCAGCGTGATTCTAGGATTACCGGAGGGGAATTTACTGATCGACACTTCCCCCGATTTGCGGACCCAGTTGAATCGGGAAGGGATCGGGATCGCCCACGCGATCGCGTATACACATGAGCACACCGATCACATCATGGGTTTCGACGATCTGCGGTTAATGCAGTTTTACCTTGGGCACCCAATTCCAGCGTGGTGCAACGCCAAAACCAAGGCGAGGATACAAGAGGCCTTCTCCTACGCTTTCAACAATGACCAACAAACCCACGCGGGTGCCGTACCCTCGGTCGACTTGCTCGATATCGACGGGCCGTTCGAAGTACTCGGAAAAACCGTCATCCCCATTCCTTTGAATCATGGTCCGCGGTTTGATGTACTCGGTTTTCGCATCGGCAATATCGCCTATTGCACCGACGTTAAAATGATCCCTGAGAGTAGCAAATCGCTACTTCAGGACCTGGATGTCTTAATCCTCAGCGCCCTGAGGCCGACTCCGCACCCCACTCACTTAAGTATTGAAGAAGCCATTTCTGCCTCACGGGAACTCGCGGCCAAGAAAACCTATTTCACGCATTGTTCCTGCAATGTGGATTATGAAAAAACGATGGCAGAATTGCCTCCCACGTTCGAAGTCGCCTATGACGGCTTGAAAATCCCCCTGAGTTAAGTCCGACAAGCGACGGAGCATTGACGGTCTCCGTGCGCCGGACGGCTTGTAAACCGAATTTGTGGTTGCAATGACCGCTGCCAGCATGTCTGCGAAGGTGAACGAATTCACGGCTCCTGTATTTCTTGGCTACAATACCAGAGTCTTTCTACGAGCAATTTCGGGCCAAGTGAACCTGACGGTATTCCTGCGGTTTTCCAATAATGCAACGCAACATCTTAATCATCTTCAATTTACTTTTGTTTACTGGGGTCGCGTGGAACGGACCACAAACACCCATCATCGCTCAGGAAAGCGAGGCCCAAGAGGGTCGGGACCTGCTGTTGAATTATGCCTTCCTGCCACGCGATTTCCACCAATCCACGTTTGACCAGCTATGGAAAGACTGGCCCGAACCGTTGAAAAGCCAAGCGGAGCAGGCGACTCCGGCAGAGCGTCGGCAAATGGCTTACGATCGATTCGGACTCAGCAGTCGACAGGACGCGCCCGAGAAACCGCTTCAATATGTTGTGGATAACGAAGGTTGGTGGTCGATGAATTGCTTTGCCTGCCATGGTGGCAAAGCCGCAGGCGTCTCTTACGAAGGATTACCTAACGCGCAACTCGCATTGGAAACGCTCTACGCAGATCTGCGTCGCACGAAAAAACGGTTGGATTTGCCACTCGGCCCGATGGAACGCGGTTCGATGGTGGTACCCATGGGCTCCACAGTGGGTACCAGCAACGCCGTCATCTTTGGTATCGCGTTGATGTCATACCGCGACAAGGATCTGAACTTACGACCATTTCGGTTTCCGCCCGTGCTAATTCACCACGACATGGACGCACCTCCATGGTGGAATGTCAAAAAGCGTGAGCGTTTATACATTGATGGTTTTGTGGAAAAGAGCCACCGAGCCCTGATCCCGTTTGTTATGGACCAACGGAATAGCGGGGAGAAGATGATTGGCTGGGAAGACGAGTTTAAGAAAGTGTTTGCCTACATTGAATCCCTGCCAGCTCCTCAGTATCCCTTTGATATCGATCAGCAATTGGCCCAAAAGGGTCGGCAGGTTTTTCAAAATAATTGCGCCGAGTGCCATGGCAGCTACGGAGCTGATATGGATTATCCATCCCGTATTATTCCTCTTGATGAGATTGGAACAGATCCCATCCGCTTGAAAGCCCTGTCGGTCAAGCATCGCCAAGGATACCACGAGAGTTGGTACGCCAATTATGGGAAAGACGACATTGTTCATGAACCCCAAGGCTATCAAGCACCTCCGCTGGATGGCGTTTGGGCCTCAGCCCCTTACCTGCACAATGGAAGCGTGCCCACGCTTTGGCACCTTCTACATCCTGAGCAAAGACCAGCAATATGGCGTCGCCCCAACAATGACGGTTACGACCAAGAGAAAGTCGGGCTCGCGGTCGAAACGATCGCAAGTCTACCGGCTGATCTGCGTGGCGACATCCGCCGCGAGTATTTCGATACGAGCGTTCGCGGTAAAAGCGCGACCGGCCATGATTACCCTAATCGCCTGGATGAAGCGGAAAAAAGGTCGTTGCTCGAATATCTGAAAACGCTCTGACTTGAAAATCCGGATTGCCGAACTGGAAAGTTGGACACGTTTAACGAGCAAGTTGCAAGACACCACGACGGGATGCCAGAAATTGATCTGCCGTTTGCTGGAGTTCTTTGGGCAAACGTGGCTTTAACTTGCCCTCGATACTGCGACTATCAAGCAAGGCAAACCGCTCGACCCAATCATCTGATACTTCCGCGGTGTCATTGCCACTCGCCCAACCTGCCAACAGTCCCTGACTCCGGCGATTGGATGGTTGGGGTTGCCGTGTTCTACTCCAACTTCGGATACGGGATTCGAGCTGACTATATCTCTGCACGACCTTTTGAGCATCAAAGTCCCCCTGCAGCCACGTCGCGATGACGAAAGAACCATGCCCGGCGCGAAAATCAGTTTCGCTCCAGAGATTTTTTTCTTTACCGGTTGCTACGCAGTCGACGCGCAACATCCCACCCCTCCAATGTTCGGGAACACGTAAAGTCAAAGCGATTTCGTGCCCTCCCTCCAACGTTGTTTGGGGTGAATGCCGAAACTTAAAATAGGCGCCGCTTCCTCGGCTTACGGTACCGCTGGCTAACAAAAGTTTTTGGGCGGGTATTTGCTGGTACCGACGGGTAGAACCTCGTGACGATCCAATATTTGCTTTCGCATCCAAATTCACTATTTCTGCAGCGTTTCCGCTCGCGTTGATGCCTATTTGCGAATTACGGTCCTGCCGTTTTTCGACCGCGATGGCCCCCTCGATATCCGAATAAAGCTGAGTTCGCGGACCGTAATCAACCACCTGCAATCCGGCCCCCAAACCACGCACCTGAATCATCATTTCAAGCACACGTTGATCACTACGACAACCCACCAAGGTGGTTACCGGAAATACGATCTCGACCAGACGATGGTTATTGGCCAGCGATTCTTCGGTAGAGACGTCACAGGACGCGACTGTTGCCGGCACATCAAAGCCTACGCATCCTTCGTCGCCAAAGACAATCACTGGGATCGTGACAATCACCAGGACTAAAAACCAGAGTGAGAACTGCTGGCGAAGATGGGAGAGATATTTCATACGGACGCTCCGGACCAAGTCGACTGAAAACAGCAAAACGCTTTGATGTCTTCATGACATGGAATTGCCCTACCTGCAAAAGGCGATAGGCCAACTAGGAACTCCGTCCTGGAGTGCACTCGATGCTTAACCCATACGCAATCGGAAACGCATTGGTTCACCACAATCGCGTGGGTTGAGGCAGCTTTCATTTTCTGCCTGCCGCGGAATAGTATCTGGCGAACCCAGCGGGTCAATGAACGAAATCGCTAGATGTGACCGAGATAATTTGCGGAGTACAAAACATGCCGATTAGGTCATCTTTGCCGAATGCTAGCCATTGCTGGCAGTTCCTAACCTGCAAACCGCCATGATAGACATCGACCATAGATGACGCATCGTCGCGCGGACCGCGTTAGCCTTTGAAGATCTTTCGGCCCAACGATGGCTGATAGGTCGTCCAGTTACTCGAGGAATTGGCGTCTTCGTCGATGACATTGAAGAAGTTGTGCAGGCGGGCGTCCAAGTTATCAATTTGCGTGAGCGCCACCGCTTCGATCGTCATCGGCAACACCGGAGAACCAAATTCTAATTTTCCGTGGTGAGAAAGAATCAAGTGCTTTAGATGAGTCGCCAATGCAGGAGGAAATGACTCAGCGGTCTCAGTTTCCACGGCATTGATTTTTTCCTGCAGCATTTCCACGCCCATCACCATATGGCCGATCAATTGTCCCGAATCGCGATAGCTAAGATCCTTTTCATATGCGAGCTCGTGAATTTTCCCCGAGTCGTGCAGAAACGCACCCATGAGAAGCAGATCTTTATCGAGGCGTTCGTATTTATCACCTACAAATTCGGCTAACTCCAGAACCGAGACGGTGTGCTCCATCAAGCCGCCGTGGTAAGCATGATGATTTTTCACTCCGGCTGGTGCTCGTTTGAATGCTTCCATGAATTTTGCATCATCAAGGAATTGCTCAGCCAAACGCCGCATGTGAACATTCCGCAAGCCACTCATTAATCTGTCTCGCAGGTTCTCTGCCAGTTTATTAACTCCGGCCTCCGAGAGCGTGATAAAGTCATCCTCTTCAACGTTATCCTGACTGACTTTTTTTACACCCCGAGCGATGACCTGCATGCCGCCGTTATACAACTGAGACTTGCCTTCCACCCGCACGAAATCCCCGTTGTCGAAGCTATCAAAGTGATCCTGGCTGGCATTCCACATCATCGCGGTGACTGAACCAGATTTGTCACAGAGACGCACCTGAAGATAGAGTTTCCCCTCACGATTGGGGCGAAGTTGCTTGTCGGCAGCAAGAAAAACCTCATCGACACCTTCGCCATGGGTTAACTGATTTACAAACGTTCGCGGCATAAAACTATCGCTGGGTTGGAGGTCCTCGTCATAATTGATCGAAAGGGGATTCTAGGGGTAAAGGAAAATGCCTTCAATGGAAGGGAAATTGATTCAAGCAGCTAAACTTTCCACGGCCCATCAAAAAGTGTTTCGTCAATCCCTACCCGCAATTTTCCAGCGGAGCCCTTGCTAACTCTGCGATTGGGGCCTATCACACCCCCGGTTGGTGAGTTGCAAGCACGTGAATTAAGGCCAATCCTTAGCACCTTTTGGCGAACTCAAGCGTACTTCGTGAATGGGCTGGCCATCCATTTTTAACCAGGTGGCAACCAACGTGGCAGGTTCACTGCGATTATCGGCGACGATCCGCAAAAACACGTTGGGTACAGGTTCCCCCCAAACAAGATTGGGATGTGGCACATTTAAGCTCGGAATCGTACTGCTGTGCATCGGTGAAACGATGAATTGCCAAAGCGGGTATCCAACACGGTCGTCATACCGCAAAGCTCTGGAGGCGTGGATATCCCCCCCCATTAAAATCACTCCCTCCACGTCATTTTCTTTTATAAAATCCAACAGCGCCTCGCGTTCATGCGCGTAGGTGTGCCAGTCATCTTTTTCACCATTGGTCTTATCGTCCCAGATCTGGCCACTGGCGATGATTTTGAACGGAGCAGTTGACTGAGTCAGGCCCTCTAATAACCACTTCCATTGGCGTTGACCGAGACAGGTTTTCTTATCGGCATCCACCGGAGACGGTTCCGTTTGTGCAAAGTACCGGGCATCCAAAAGAAAAACTTCCACGGGCCCACGACGAAACCGGGTGTAAATACCCTGCTGATCGTTTCCAAATTGATCGTGCGCACGATACTCCGTGAATACTTTGCGTATGACACGCTTGTCCTTAACGGTTCCGTCAGTATCGTTACCGCCAAAATCGTGGTCGTCCCAGGTACCCCAAATCGGCGTATTTTTCCCTAGCGTTGCCAGTGTGGGTATTTGCAGGAACTCTCGGTGGCGTTTCCGATTGACCACCACATCGGAGGAATCGATGTAAGGCGTGTCGCCAAGCAATACCAAGCCTTCTATTTGCTGGCGACCGATTTGATCCCAAATTTCGAAAAATTTCGTACTCGATGCGCAGGAGCCAAAAGCCAGAGTAACCTGACGCGGGGTTTCATTCAGTGGCGGGGTGCGAAAACGATAATCGGTTCCACTCGCCAAAATCGGACCTTCAGCACTGCCTTTCCGAATTTGATATTCGTAAACGGTGTTCGGTGACAAATCGGCAGCGCGCCAAGTAATACACAGGTCATGCTCTCTCTCAGCCTTCGCCAGCAAACGATGCGACCATACCGCATCTTCTCCTTGCTCCGTTTTTTTAACGAGCAAAGCATAATCTCCCACCTCAACGGGTCGATACCAGACCAACGCTTGCTTCGCATCAACGTGTCCCAATAGGGGCCCGGTCGCCTCATCTTCATTGCCAGGCAACGGCTGATCTGCCTTTTTCATCGAGGCGGACAGGGGTCTATCCAACCACGAAATGACCGACTGCGAGAAAGGTGAAGGCGACCGCCGTTCCTGCGCGTTCGTGGACAAACAAACCGTGAGTGCGATCAGACTGGAGAGAATAAAGAGTTTCATAGGTTGCCCGAGTAGGTTCGTGATCCCAAGACGCATGCAAAACCATGGAGACGCCAAGGGGGCATAGAAGCCTATCGAACAAGGATCCGATCGGAGCATTTTGCTGATCCGCACGCCCACCCAAGGTGACCCACCGAAACCGAGGCATTACAGATGACTCCCCACCCTCAACATCGCCAAAATATCAGGTTACTGCATCTCGCGGCAAAACTGAAATGGGTAACCGAGCCGTCTCGGATTTATCGGAGGGGGCAGCAAGTTTACCGAGCGTTGGCGAAGGGTCCAAAATAAATAGCATTCATAAACACGCGACTGGTGGCGGGCCAAAAAGCACGGAAATTCGGATCATCGACGATGAGAATGACTTGCCCTCGCCCCATCGCATGCACTGTAACGGCAGAGCTTCCCGCGATCTTGGCTTCATTCTTTTGCGATGCGTATCCTGCCAACAGCGGTTCCTCCGGATAACGCGCCGGATTGGAGACCTCCGGTGTAGCAGCTTTTAGCAGGCTGGTAGAGCCTCGAAAAACCGGTAGTCGTTTATTTTCGAATCCAAACATGAGCGGATGAGTGGTGTCGATTTCGGTGGCAAAGATCGCACCGCTTACTAAATCTAACGCAGCCTTTCGCCGCGCCTCGCTAAATTTCGGAGTCTCTCCCTCACCATTTTCTGGCTCCACAACTTCGGCGATCGAGCCGACTTGGTCCGGTGGCAATTGCAAGATTTCTTGCTGGGCGTAAGCAGTGCCGCCACTGATCGCCACCACGGTCCCACCTTCGCGTACGAAACGCCTTAACTTCTCCAGTCCGTTGCGACCTATTTCATAATTCCCACTCACCAAAATTACTGTCGAGTATTTTGAAAAATCGGTGCTGTCAGCTCTCTCAGCCGCAATCAGAGAAACCGGCATCCCGATCCGATGATCCAATTGATGCCATGCAGCGCCCGCCTGATAGGCACTGATTCCCGACCCAATCAACATCGCCACCGCGCGTTTTTCAATGCGGGGAAAATTATTACTTCCCAAATCGACTCCCGCGGATGCCAAGCCCGACTGAACCGCGTCAACACGTACGCCATCGCGAGATGCTCGTTGCAAGATCTGCTTAATGGCCCGGCGTTTCGCTTGGTTTTGTTTGACACCCATGGGTACTGATAGCGTGCCCACGGGAAATGATTTATCGCCAGCGGTCGTCTTTGCGCTTAACGGACGCATGGCAACTCGCACATGAGCATCCCGGTTTAACAGCTGCTGCAGCACCTTCACCGAGGCGTCGTCTCGCCAGTCGATAAACCAAGCGACGGGCTCCGCGCCTGTTTGTTCCAGCATTTGGCTGGCATGCTTTTCACCCAATTTGGCGGAACGCATCGCCGGACGTAAAGGGTCAATTGATTTCAAGCCGCGTTGTCGCAAATTAAAAGCCAGCGGCAAAGTCCATGCGGACACATCATAAAAGATTGACTCACGAAACTTCTCGCGACGCTCAATCAAAGAGCGCAGGAATTGATACTCTCGCTGCTCCGTCGGCACAATCAAACTGTCCGACTTCACAACCTGATCATCGACGATGGAATCTTCGGTTACCCAGAAGCAATCAATGTCATGCCGGATCAAAATATCGGCAAATTGTTGCAGTCGAGATTGATTGTTTGGCAAGGTGAATGCGTAGGCCTGAAATTTCGCCTTTTGTGCCTGCTTAATCGAATCCCGGTAGAAATCATGTTTGTATTTCAGCAGCCGTTCCCTGAGCTCCGCAGCTCCACGCAAACTTGACAAGGATGCGGTGAACTGGTTCGAGATGGTGTCTGAAAAGCGAATAATTCCATTCGCACTTTCTTGTACGTGGCCGCGAGAACTACCCTGTTCGAACAAAATACCGACCGCGCCATGCAGGTCGGGGTAAGTCGATCCTTTACCCATATAAAAGTCATCAAAGAGTTCTTGGGTAAAATAAAGCGAGCCGGTTTGATCGAGAGCATTGGCGTGGAATTGCCCCATTGCTTCGGTCAACTCAACATTTTTTTGGGGCGTGAGTGGGTTCTTTCGCTCGGGAATACCTGGCTGGAAAAAGAACGTTGAGTTGGTACCCATTTCATGAAAATCTAAAACCACATTTGGTTTCCATCGATGGTACCAACGCATCCGTCCCTGGCTTTCCGGATGTTGCAGCGGCAACCAATCGCGGTTCAAGTCAAACCAGTAGTAATTAACGCGGCCGGGCGGCCAACCTTGGCGGTGTTCAATGTGAGCGGAATCAGGATTGGGCACCTTGCCGCGAAATGTATTTGCCCAGCGTGCAAATCGATCAAAGCCGTCCGGATTGAGCGAAGGATCCAAAAGAATCACGCTGTTCTTCAGAATACGCTCAATCTCATCTCCCTCCGCCGCGGCCAAATAGTGGGCTACTAAGGGTGAAGTGTTGGTCGCGCTCGGTTCATCTCCGTGCACGCCATATCCCATGTTCATAACCACCGGTAAATCCGCCAGTTCGGGATGCGTGTCGCTGTTGGCTCGAGCCAATTCCTGATGCCGACGTTGAATTTCACCAAGGCGGCTATGATTCTCTTTTGCGGTAATCGTCAACAAAAGCAGCGGCCTGCCACCGTGCGTCTGCGCGTATTGTTGAATCGCGACCCGGTCAGATACGCGAGCAAGTTCTCGCATGTAGGCGGCAACTTGGTCGTGCCGGAGATGCCGATGGCCGACTTCAAACCCAAAAAACTCTTTAGGTGTGGGAATGTCCTTATTGAATTCCACTCCGCTTGGCCAATAAATCGTCGGCTTGCTACTTCGTTGCGGCCCACGCTTGCCACGCTTTGGGCTCTGCCTCCCTTGCCGGCGACGTTGAGTTTTCTGTTTACCTTCCTGCTTGACCTGTTTTGCGTCCTTGCCTTTTTTCTCCTGCGGAGATGCCACGAGGGGAGACGAAAGTAATCCAGTCAAAATAACAGTGCAAATAATCAATCGTAATAGCGAAGTGGGATTCATTTCGTTGGTCACGTGTTTAAGAATTTGGCGTTTTAACAGACGGTTGGTGGTCGATTCACAAGGTTCCAGTATAGTTACCCCGCGCCGGCACCGCTGCCAACCTTGTCGGCTAAGCCGAGGAAACTCTAGAATGCGAGCCGGCACGATTATTACCCCGTAGACCCAAGATCCCAAAATGGCCAAGAACGCAATCACCCCCACCCGCAGCGAAGATTATCCCGAATGGTACCAAGCGGTCATCAAGGCAGCAGAATTGGCGGAAGTATCCCCGGTTCGCGGTTGCATGGTCATCAAACCATGGGGTTATGGGATCTGGGAAAATATGCAACGTGTTCTGGATGAAAAATTCAAGGAAACCGGTCACGAAAATGCCTACTTCCCCCTTTTCATACCCAAGAGCTTTCTCGAAAAAGAAGCCGAACATGTCGAGGGGTTTGCGAAGGAGTGCGCAGTGGTTACCCATCATCGCCTGGAAGCGGGCCCAGACGGAGGGTTGGTGCCTGCCGGTCCACTCGATGAACCACTGGTCGTTCGCCCCACCAGTGAGACCATTATCGGCCACATGTTTGCAAAATGGATCCAATCCCATCGCGACCTGCCGATCTTGATCAACCAATGGTGCAACGTCGTACGTTGGGAATTGAGAACTCGGTTGTTTTTGCGAACCGCGGAATTTCTTTGGCAAGAAGGACACACCGCTCACGCCAGTAGCGATGAAGCTTGGGAAGAGACACGACAGATGTTGGATGTTTACGCAGACTTCGCGGAAAACACGATGGCCATGCCCGTTATCAAAGGCGAAAAGACCGCCGGCGAGCGATTCCCGGGGGCCGTTTCAACACTGACCATCGAGGCCATGATGCAAGACCGCAAAGCGTTGCAAGCCGGAACCTCCCATTTCCTGGGTCAGAATTTCTCCAAGGCCCAAGACATCAAGTTTCAAAGTGAGGACGGGCAATTGGAACACGCCTGGACCACTTCGTGGGGACTTTCCACGCGGATGGTCGGAGCCTTGATCATGTCCCATTCCGACGATGACGGTTTGGTACTCCCTCCCAAGTTAGCGCCCAAACAGGTGGTCATCCTACCGATTTATCGAAGCGACGAAGACCGCGCAGCCGTCTTGGAGTATTGCGATTCATTAAAACAGGAAATTACCAGTCAGCGATATCATGATCGAAAACTACAGGTCATGATCGATGATCGAGATCTGCGTGGTGGCGAGAAAAAATGGTACCACGTTAAACGAGGTGTTCCTTTACGCTTAGAAATCGGTCCCCGCGACATCGCAGAAAACAAAGTCTTCGTGGGACGTCGCGACCAACCGAAATCAACGGGAATGGACCGCCAAGAACTCGTGGACAATGTCATCAATATTCTCGATGAAATGCAGCAAGGTATGTTCGATCGCGCCTTGCAAGTACGTGAGGACAATACTCACGAGATCAACTCACTGGACGAATTCAAAAAGTTTTTCACCGCCAAGAATGCCAAACGACCTGAAATCCATGGCGGTTTTGCTTATTGCCATTTCGTGGACTGTGCCGAAGTGGATCAGATCTGCAAGGACTTAAAGGTCACGATCCGTTGCATTCCGTTGGAAGAAAACGAAGCGAAAGGCACCTGCATTTTCACCGGTAAAGCCAGTCAAGGTCGGGCGATTTTTGCTAAGTCATATTGATAGAAGATACGTTTTATGATCGCGAATTACCCCGTCTCAAAACACTGAAAAACCAACTTCACTGGGGTTCGTGTATTTGACGAGACGGCTCGCTCCCTCTCCCATTTCCGTTTCCGTTTCCGTTTCCTTTTGGTCTACCATGCCTCGTCATCACTTGCCTTCGTTACGATTTGCCGCCATCTTTAGCCAGCAGACCACTGCCATGGATTGGGCATGCCAAAGGGCCGCCCAACAATGGGGAGAGGTGGTGATCCAGTCGCCGGATATCGATTTTGACATGACGTCGTACTATGACACGACGATGGGTTGCGGCCTAAAGAAACGACTGGTCGCGTTCAAGAACTTGGTAGATCCCGTAGAATTAGTCTCTTCCAAACGCCAGGCAATCGAGTGGGAGAAAGCGTTTTGCGATGAGGGTGAGCACGCCGCAGAGCGCCCGCTTAACATTGATCCCGGATACCTGACGGAAGCCAAGGTCGTGTTGATGACGACCAAAGATCGGGATCATCGACTGTACATGGGAGAGGGCATCTTTGCTGAGATAACCCTATTCTATCAAGTTCCGGGAAAATGGATTTCATCACGGTGGACCTACCCCGACTACAAGCGAGACGACTACCACCAATTCTTTTTTGAATGCCGGGAACATCTGCGAAAAGACTTGCAGCAACTCGCCTCGTCCTCGTAGAATGTGGCTAAATCCAACCATCCCTTCACAAATTCGCAAATTGCCATGAAGAAAATCCTAGTTCCCTTGGTCGCTGGAACTCTCATCGGTTGTTTGGTTGGGGTCGCTCTGATCTGGTCCGAATTTGGCGGTCTAAACGAAGTCTTCATCAATTACAAACCGTGACGCTGCTGTCGTGGCGCCGCATTGCTGGCACTTGATATGCCGTTTACCAAGCTGGAAATATCTCATATTGTGGATGGTTCTTCGCAGTTGACTCCTCTTCAAGTCTCGATCGGCATCAGGCAATGCAACACAAAGTAAACGCTTTCTTCTTGCCTTTGATTTTGTCGCTTGGCTGTTTAATTGGCGCCATTTCGACGCCAGAGGGCCAGCCTGCAGCCCAACGGGACCAAGACCTCGCTACCCGCAAACCTGTTCAGCAAGAAGAGGAACCTGCGCAAGTCCAGGAAGCAGTTTTCACCGATTGGAAAATCCCCTCGGTCGCACTTTTTATCACCGGTAGACAGGACGGTTATATCGAGCCCTGCGGATGCACGGGACTGGCCAATCAACTTGGTGGCATGATGCGTCGCCACACATTGATGACGGAATTACAAAACGATGGCTGGAACTTGGTAGGAATCGATACCGGAAACCAGGTTCGAAGATTTGGCCCACAGGCAAACTTGAAGATTGGAACCACCTACCAGTGTTTAGGCGAAGATCTGCATTATGCGGCGATTGGGCTCGGTCCCAATGACCTGAAGCTCCCCACGATTGAATTAATGCAAGCCATGACTAATTCGGGGATCGCCAACGATGATTTTGTGACTTGCAATGTCACTGTCTTTGATCCGGATTTCACGAGTAAGTATAAAGTCATTGAGCAGGGCGGAAAAAAAATCGGTCTGACCATGGTGCTCGGCGAGGAGTATTTCAAATCACTGGAGGGGATGAGCGATGTGACCACGGAAGCGATTGCTCCTGCGTTGCAATCTGCCATTCAGGCACTGAATAAAGAGGCTTGCGATTTTAAGGTGCTTGTCGCCAATACGTCGCTGGAAAACAGTCGCGCCTTAGCCAAACAATACCCGATCTTTGATTTGCTGGTTTGCTGTGGTGTCGATGGAGAGCCAACCGGGCAACCTGAGATCATTGAAGACCCGGCTAGTGGTCACGTAACCCAGATGATCCAAACGGGCAATAAAGGAATGCATGTCGGTGTGGTGGGATTGTTCGATAAAGAGAACGAGACCGTGATGCGTTACCAACGCGTTCCTTTGGATGCTCGCTATCAGGATTCTGATTCGATCAAGGAAAAATTCCTGAGCTACCAGAGCCAACTCAAATCTCTCGGATTGGAGGGATTGGCAGTTAAACCAGTTGCTCACCCCTCGGGTCGGAACTATGTGGGCTCCGAGGCTTGTTACGATTGCCACGATGCGGCCTTCGATATTTGGAAAGATGGGATCGACGGTCAGGGCGGGCCGCACTTCCGTGCTACCGCGGACCTCACCGATCCCGGCGAACGAACCTGGGTCAAGCGGCACCATGATCCAGAATGCTTGAGTTGCCATGTCACCGGTTGGAACCCGCAACAATATTTCCCCTATCAGTCCGGGTATCTCAAACTGGAGGATTCTCTGCTGCACGGCAACGGCTGTGAAAACTGTCACGGTCCCGGATCGCTGCATGTGGCCGCTGAAAATGGGGACATCGACGTTTCCGAGGAGCAACGCGTCAAGATGGTCCAAGACATGGTGGTGACCCTGGAGCAAGCCAAAGCAAGCTTGTGCATCTCTTGTCATGATCTAGACAACAGCCCTGATTTTCATGTTGACGGGGCCTTCGATAAGTACTGGGAACAGATCAAGCATTACGAGGATGACTAAACCGAGCTCCCTCGCAGCAACCGCGGTAGTAGTCGATAGAAAGTCGATTACGGTTTTTGACGGCATTCCCTATCAAATGAACTCGTGTCGCTGTGCGAATCGCCAGCCTCGCGTATAATGCAAACTTACCTCGCTCGCTGACGTTTTTATGGAAGCTGATAAATGGCTCCCAATCAACCTGACTCAAATCCCCACGGCCATGTTCGGGACCTGACCGGCAAAATATTAGGCAATTACGTTTTGATTCGGCGGCTTGGTCGTGGTGGCATGGCCAACGTCTACTTGGCACAGCAAAAAACGCTGCAACGCCCGGTCGCCATCAAGATTTTGAAACCGGAACTGGCCACCGATCAATCTTATGTTGAGAGATTCCACCGCGAAGCTCAGGCTGCAGCGGCCCTCAGTCAGGCCAACATCGTGCAGATTTACGAAGTGGGTGATTTTGATGGCCTACATTTCATCGCGCAGGAATATGTGCGGGGCCAAAATCTGCGGCAATACTTGAATCGCCATCATGTGGTTGAACCTGTCCTGGCCGTCAGCATTTTGCGACAAGTTACCGCAGCACTTTCGGAGGCCAGCCAACAAGGCGTGATTCATCGGGACATCAAGCCCGAGAACATCATGATTTCCTCCAATGGGGAAGTGAAAGTAACCGACTTTGGCTTGGCTCGAGTGCTTGACGATCAACGCGGCGACCTGACACAAATCGGCATCACGATGGGCACGCCGCTGTACATGAGCCCGGAACAGGCAGAGGGTGGCGCCGTTGATGTCCGTAGCGATCTTTACTCGATGGGCATAACCGCTTGGCATATGTTGGCAGGCCACCCGCCATTTGACGGTGAAAACGCCCTGACCATCGCCGTAAAACACCTCAATGAAACCTTACCTTCCTTGCAAGGCCTGCGACCCGATTTGCCCCAAGAGCTGTGCGAGATTATTCAAAAGCTGGCCAATAAACGTCCTGCGGATCGCTTTCAGAATCCCGCAGCGGTCGCGAAACAACTCCGCACTTTAGAGCTCGGAGAAATAACTGACTGGGAAGGATTAACGGATAAACTTTCGGTGACTGATGTCGAGCATGGGACGAAAAATTCCGCTCTCTCCGATTCTCGATTAGCCGTAACACGTCAACTGGAATCGATCATGTCGGGGCATTTCCGACCATGGTGGCAAAGACCATTGTATCTAGGGTTATCTTTTGCCGCCCTGATTGCCGGAGCGATTACTGGCGTAGCCTTCGCCTTCTCAAACCCACCCACCAATCCACTGGCTATCGTAGTCGCTTCCGATGCCATCCCGCGAATGGATACCGCAGTGGCTCAATATGAGTTTGCCCTTAAAAAATATCTCTCGCCGGATACCAGTCGCGTCAGCCAGAGGAAACTTTGGCAAAGCGTCGAAATTTATTTTCCCCAACACGAACCTAACGGGGACCGAAATTGGGAGAACACCCAACAGGTACGACGATCGGCATTGCGTTTGGCGGAACTCGAACTCTTAAACTCCGACCATAGTAGCGCCGAGCAGATCATTGGTTTTCAGGAAGCCATTGTTATTTTCGATACTCTGATCGACGAGGCGAATGATGACCCGCCGTTCCTCCGCACAGCGCAAGCAGGAAAAGCGGTCGCCCTGAGCAAGTTGCAAATTCTATTTCCCGAAAACCCCGAAGCGGACATCCAAATTAATGAACTGCTGGGAGAGGTGATCGACGAGAACGGGGATATTCGCGGTGACATCCGCAGCGTTACGATCAAACAGGAAGCGGAAGCCGAAATCCGTCGTCGTTTCTAGGCAGACCTGCCCGCCCGTTGATCAAACAGCATCGTCCTTGCGTGCCCGGCGCTGCGATTGACGATAATCTTCCATACGCATGGCGTCAGAAAAGACTCGCCGATCAAGCGTGCGGTTTTGCTTTTGATCCATCGATGCGATCTCACGCTGCAATATTTTGAGGAGGGTCTGCAAGAAAACCACAACCATTGGGCCCACTAAAATGCCAACCGGCCCCAGTGCCGCGACGCCACCCAAAACGCTCAACAAGGCCCACAATGGGTGCAAATTAGATCGGCCATGCAGGATAAGCGGTTTGATCACATTATCGGCAAGCGAGATCACCCCCAGACCGTAAATCGCCAGGAATACACCGGATCCAACATGACCCTCGATGAAAAGCAACCAAAGACTACAGGGCAGCCAAACAGCCGCGGCGCCAACGAACGGCACGAGCGCTAAAACCGTGGTTAAGACCATCAAGAGCGTGACGGAATCAAGGCCGGCAAAATAATAACCCAAGCCCGACAACAACCCTTGAGCCGCCGCCGACAACAAGGTCGCTAAGACGACAGCTCGACTGACATTTTGGAATTCCGCAATCAACTCGTCTTCGTGCTCGTTATCCAGAGGCGTCATCTGCTTTAAGGCCGTCAGCATGGCAGGGCCATCGAGAAAGAAAGAGAACAACGCGATCGCCATGATGGCCACGCCGAATAAAAACCGAACCACAAAACTGGTCGTCGCGCTGCCAAAGGTGACCATTCGACTACGTAGCCAACCAGCTACTTTTTGAATGTAATCCTTTTGCTCATTGATATTGGGATTGGCCATCTCTTTAAGCCAACCCAGAAAGGGTCCACCCAAGAAGTCCGCTTTGAACTGGAAATAAGCGTCGATGGCTTCGTTGAATTTTCTTCGGGCATCCGATATTTGTTTTTGCTGCGCATCTACATCGACAATTTCCGCCCAGGATTTCTCCGCCAACATCTCTCGAGCGTCGCGCAGGCTACGGCCATAAAGACTCCATGACTTTTGTTGATCCGAACTAATAAAATTGCTTTCTTCGGACGAATCGTCGTCGCCAGGTGCTTCTTGCCAAATCAGCTTGCTACCCCGCCGGTTCAACTCTTCACCTAGCTCAATGGAGATACCCCGCAATTCCGTGATATCAAAATCCAACTGCTCTCGTTGCTTTTGCATATTCTGAGCGATGGATTGATTTTGAATCGCCTCCAGTACCCGATCCATGCGCTCAAATTCGGATTGTGCGGGAAGCTCCAAACCCAGCTTCGTCCTGACGGTGACAATTTTGTCGTCAATCGATGCAGGATCAAGTCGCCGAATAACCGAACGACTTTCGTTAGCGGCAAAAAACAGAATCGTCGTAAACGGTAGCAGCACGCACAATAAAATTACTGTGGTCGCCAATAGAGCGGCAATTTTCTTCCGGCCGTGAACCCGCTTCAGAATCCAACGATGAAGGGGGTAGAAGAGGACAACTAGCAACGCCGCTAAAAACAAAGGCAGGAAAAAACCTGCCATCACCTTAAAGAAAACGAAGCCTGTGATCAGGATAACAGCAAGCAACAATCCAAATGAAACGATTCGATTCACCCGGCAATCCTCTAACGAATTCTTAGAACGGGGCGCTGCAACACGTCTGCTACATAGCACGACCACTGCTGATTCTCGCGAGAAAACTCAGCAACTGCCAGTAGGGTAGGGCGGAGCGAACCCCACGCCCAAGCCACCCATTCCATCTCCGCTCATCAGAGGCATCGCTCTCCGGGAGGGACCGGGCAGGCGAATTCGCCAAACTGCCATCCAACGATTCTGAAAACGCCGTCTACTCGGGGGTGATTTCCATTTCCAATCTCTCCCCTTTGCGGAGGACCGTAATTTTAATGGTCTCACCTGGCTTGAGTGCGCCGATCACGTTGGTGTAATCGTAGACATTTTCGATGGCGATCCCAGCCAACTCAACCACCACGTCCTGAGGTTTGACACCAGCCTTGTCGGCTGGCGAATTGGTTCGAATAGCCTTCAGCATGACCCCTTTTAACTCAGCCGTGTAATCCGGGCTGGTCCCTAGGGAAACACGCAGTGACATGCGTTGACTAGATTGCTCGTCATTGTGTACTTGATAAGTCGGCGTTTCATCGCCCACCACCAACGATCGTGTAATGAGGCCCATCAGCTTGGCGATCTCGGCTGCTTTGTCGTAATTCAACTTATCCGGTGTGTCGCGTGGGGTGTGGTAATCTTTGTGGGACCCGGTGAAGGCCGCCAAGATAGGAACACCGGCTTGATAAAACTCGCTGGCGTCGGTTGGCAAGTTCGTGTCTTTTTGTGTCTGTAAGTTTAATCCGACTACCAGATTTCGTTTTTCAATTTCGGATTCCCACCAATCGGACGAACCCAATCCCTGCAAAACCAACTTGCCATCAAACCTCCCAACCATATCCATGTTCAGGTAAGCCACGACGCGATTCTTGAGAGAACGTCGCGATGTGCCACCATCGAGCGCTACATCTTTGCCAAAAGATTTCATCCATGCGCTCACAAAATGATTCGAGCCATGCAGGCCTAATTCCTCACCAGACCAACCAGCGATCACTAAATCGCGTCCTGCATTGATTTTCCCGGAACGTTTTTGTGCGGACATAAACTGAGCCACTTCCAACATCGCAGCGACACCCGAAGCGTTGTCATCGGCTCCCCGATGAATCTGTCCCCGTTCATCATCGCGGGCCATGGAACCGGCCACTCCGGTACCGAGATGATCAATGTGGGCACCGACGACGACGCACTGGTCAGTAGGCTGTTGCTCAAACTGCAGTCGCCCAATCACGTTGCGGCCGCGACCACGAATCTGCTCCACATCGACATTGGCTTTGATTCGCACATCGGGAAATTCAAAACCAATTTTGAGATCCCCGTTATCCAGTTGGTTTTGCCACCATCCCAGGTCTTGCCCTGCTGACTTCATCAGTTGCTCGGCGATATCATCAGAAATGCTGATAACCGGGATCGATATTTTCCCAAGGGCGGAGTCGCGTGATAACGGAATCACCTCTTGTTTCGTGTTCGATTTAGGGCCACTGACAATAATCATCCCCAGACCGCCCAAGTCGCGAATGGTTGCCGCTTTGACCCGCAACTGGCTCTGCAATGCACGCTGGGTCCGCCAAGAAACAGGCACGTCCTCTGGCATGTATCGGAAAACCATCACCCATTTGCCTTCCACCGGGAGATGCACGAAGGAGTCATACTCTTCAAGATCATCTGTTTTCGGAGCTTTCATCCCGTAGCCTGCAAACACCAGGGGACCCTCAACGGTGCCGTTCTCGCTGAATGTCAAAGGACGCCAATCGTCATTTAATACGACCTCGGCAGACTTGATATTCGTTATCGCAAGGGAATTGTCCGTCCCCAACTTGGCACCCGATGGGAAATCAAATTCTTGGAACCAGCTACGTTCGCCGGTCTGCGAGTCGAGATCACCTGCGGGCACAAACCCCAAACTGTCGAGGTAAGCGGCGACGTAGGCGGTTGCTTTCCGCTCGCCAATGGAACCTGTCATACGTCCACCAAGTTCCGGACGACAGAGATAATCGACGTGGCGAAGCACATCTTCTGGAACGAACTTTGCTGAAGTCGCCGCTCCTGCTCCCACTCCTTTTTGCCGTGCTTCGGACACATTATTTTGAGCGTCACCATCTAACGAGGGGGACTGACCGATCGCTTTCATTGCCGCTTCATGGTCCCAGTCCGCAGTAAAAACTTGCGACCTTCGATCCGCTCGATTGGAAGTCCAAGAAAAGGCTTTGCCGTCCGTGGAGAAAACGGGGAAACCGTTAAACGAGTTCGTGTGAGTCACTCGTATCGGTTTCGCCTTTCTGGACGTCGGGATCATGTAAATCTCAAAGAACCCTTCAAAATCTGACATGAACAACAAATATTCTCCCGACGGGTGGAAATAAGGGGCGAAGGAAACCGCTTTTAAGTCCGTCAAGCATCGCTTGTCACTGCCATCGAGATTCATGGTCCAAATCTCAGCGTAATTTTCACCCGGGGCGCCGGGTACAAAACGTCGCCAACAGATTTTTTGACCGTCGGCGGAAAAGAAAGGGCCGCCGTCATAGCCATCTTCATCGGTCAGCCGAACGACATTGGACCCATCCGCGTCCATCAAATAAAGATCCATTACGGTTTGCGGGCCGTAAGCTTCGACCAAAGATTTTTCGCGGTCCGTGAGCGCCCCCTCCGCGAAAGCTCGACGATTCGATGCAAAACAGATCTGTGAGCCGTCAGGAGAATAAGAACCTTCCGCGTCATAACCGACCGCGTCGGTTAATTGTCGGTACTCCTTGGTTTTTAAGTCGTAGCTGTAGATTTCGTAGTGCTCGTCATAATCCCAGCTGTACCTCGGTTCTTTACCCTCCGCCCGTTGTTTCAGTTTGGCTTTCTGCAAATCAACCGATCGCGGATCTCCGTGCGTCGATGCAAACATGACCCATTCGTCATTGGGATGGATCCAGGCACACGTCGTTTTGCCGTATCCGGGCGAGATGCGGTCCACATCACCTAATTCAAAATCCATCAGATAAATTTGGTAGAACGGATTGTCGCTGGACCTCTCGCTTTGGAAGACCATTTTGTTCCCGTCCGCGCTGTAATAGCCTTCGCCCGATCGCAGGCCCGTTCGCGTCCGTTGCTTCACATCGGTAAAAAACTTGGCCTCCAGCTCCTCGGGCGACTGGGTGGGAGCGGACTTCGATGCTTCCTGTCGGGGTGCAGCGGGTAGCGCACTGCCATAGCCTGAGGCAAGGCAATTCGGCGGAGCGATGAAAACGATCATCAAGCCGGCAAGAACGACCAACCTCCAACATGCTGTGGAGATGCGAGTCGCTAAAAGAAACGCTGGGATAGGACGGTTAGGAATTTCGATCGTTGACGATTTTGACATTTCAATTCTGCAAATGGACCAAGATATTCAAAGGACCGCTAGTTTTGGGGATGATCCCTTTGCTAAAACAAGCAAAATGCGGGATATCTCGCGACCCAAATTGAGGGATACAACCGGATTCGGCGAGAGAAACACGGGGTTCAGCGTGATCTTTTCGGATCAGCTGTAGATGTTACCGCTGAAGCTCGTCTATTTTCGGAAAAAAAATCGTGATTGGAAGCTCAAACCAACAGTTTGCGGTTTTTCCCGCCATCAGGCTGGCTAAAATTAGATGAAATCGACGAAATATGAAAAGATGAGCAGAAGCTGTAATATCTCCCACATCTAAGCCCGATCGGTTATTTGAGCCGACCAATATCGGTTCTTTTCAGTCGGGCCAACCAGACGACAAAACAAACAGCCGTTTAGGTACCGGGATCAGACCTCGGTTCACAAGTATAACTGCCCTCAGCGGCGCCGGATTTTTGGAACTCCATCATGAAAAATGAAAATTATGACTGCGTAGTGATTGGTGCTGGCCCCGGTGGCTGTACGACCGCCGCGATGGTGGCCGCACGTGGGTTCCGAACCGCTTTAGTCGAGCGTGAGAAGATGCCGGTCGAGAAGGTCGGCGAGTCCCTCATGCCAGAGACTTTTTGGGTCTTTGAAAAGTTAGGGATCCAAGAAGAATTCCAAAAATTGGGGTTCGTGCGGAAACACGGTGTCCAGTTTGTGAATTCAGAGGACAAGGAGTCCCGCCCATTCATCTTTACCGACCACGATGAGCGGGAATCGGCTAACTCTTGGCATGTCGAACGAATCAAGTTTGACCAGATGTTGTACGACACGGCGGCACGCAAGGGCGCCAGTTGTTTGGACGAGACCCGCGTCATGGACGTCCAATTTAATAAAAACGGGCAACACACGGTAATCGTCAGGGACAAAAAGGGGAATGATCGCACGATGAAGACGCGCGTCGTCGTCGATGCAACCGGTCAATCATCTTTCCTGGCTGGGCGCATGGGCCTCAAGGAAATCAATCCTGATCTTAAAAAAGCTGCGATTTGGACCTACTTTCGTGGGGCTGAGCGGGCCGGCGGAAAGAACCCCGAGGTTACCTGCATTCTCAGCACGAAAACAAAAGACGCATGGTTTTGGTACATCCCCCTGTCGAACGATCTAGTAAGCGTTGGACTCGTGGGCGATAACGACTTCCTCTTGAAAAGAGGCTGCAAGCCCGAAGAGGCGTTCAAACAGGAGATGGAAAATTGCCCCGGCTTGAAACGACGCGTGCGGGATTCCAAGCAAGAAGGTAAGTACCAAGTCGCCAAAGAATTTTCTTATATCACGAAGGAGCATGCCGGCGATGGTTGGGTATTAGTGGGCGATGCCTACGGATTTATCGACCCGATCTACTCAACTGGCGTCTACCTGGCACTGAAATCCGCCGATATGGCATCGAACGCAATTTGCGATGGCCTCCGACGCAACGATCTCTCAGCCGAACAACTTGGCAGCTGGACCTACGAATTCGACGCCGGCACTCACTGGTTGCGAAAATTGGTGATGACCTTCTACAACAAGGACTTCAGCTTTGGGAGCTTCATGAAAGAACACCCACAATATGCTGAGAACCTCACCGATTTACTGGTAGGCAAGGTGTTTGAGGGTAATCCCGGAGCCATGTTTGAAGATCTCGACCCATGGATTGAAGGGCTGCGTTCAGACGCAGCGGCCTCGGCTTAAGCTTGTCTAGGTTCCCCATGTTAGAGGTACCATGCTGATTGTCTCGTAGCTCCCGCAGATTCACCCGCTGGCAGCATCCAACAACCAGCACGTCTCCTCTCGAGTACTTTGTACTGCATGAGGACAAACCGAAGTATCGCGGTGATAAGAATTTTGGAGAGTTGGGCCCACGAGTTCCGCGTTGTGATATTGCGTTAAAGCCGATTCAATTTGGTTTTTAAGATCTTTCTGCCGATTTTCTTTCGGCCAATTGGTTAAACTCTTGTGAGCTTCAAACTCTCGAGGAAAAAAACATGTCGGCCATGCGGCAATTACTCCAAAACATCGTCGATTACGCTGGGTTGTTCCCACCCGCTGGCCTACCGATGCCGGCAGTGGTGCAAAACTACCGCGACTACACCCTGCACGAAAACAGCTGGATGCTCTCTAGGTTGATCGTACCAGCCGCCAAGCTATCCACATTGACGAGTGTTTACCAAGAGACTTCCGGAGCAAAAGCAAATGGAAACAAGTGGTTGATCAGCGCCCTGATTCCGGCCGTTGATGCTGCGGACTCTGCATTCTCGCTGGCCCTGGAAGCCATTGAGCAATTCAACCAGACCAGCGATTTTGCGGAAGTTGATACGGTCGAGGGAAAATCACCTCGAACCGAATTGATAGAGCCGACCTGTACTCAGCTTCCCAATTCGCTTTTTGCGTTCCTGGAAGTCCCTTACCAAGACCCTGACGAAATCCTCGGTCAAATAGCTGCACAAGGCCGCGACCGCACATTCGCAAAAATTCGAACCGGTGGGGTAACGGCAAACCTAATCCCTGAGGCTGAACGCGTTGCCAACTTCATTGTGCAGTGTGCTGCCAATAACCTTGGATTCAAGGCTACCGCTGGGCTGCACCATCCTTTGCCTGCCGAATTCGCGTTGACGTACGAACCGGATTCGCCCCGCGCTGTCATGCATGGATTCATGAATGTCTTTTTGGCTGCCTGTTTCGCCAAGCAAAAAAACTGGACCCAAGAACCACTTACCGCCTTGCTCGCATGCCGGGATCCGGCGGAATTTGTCATTACCGAGCAACAAATCCAATTCCAAGGCGCCACACTTACTGCGTCTGATCTGGCGTTAGTACGCAAAGAATTCGCGATCTCGTTCGGCTCTTGTTCCTTTGTGGAACCCCTAGAGGATTTGACAAGCCTAGACTGGTTGGCGACTGCCGCAAAAACGGTCTAATAACGACTGCCTATTCAATCGCATTGGGCTCTAGCGATGCGAGCTTTACGCGACGTCCTACCCGGACAACCATCCATTACAAAACCCCTCATTCAAATTAGATAAGACGATTATGCGACCGATCGATCACACCCATTCCGTCGACTTGAAATCATGGGTTGAATCTGCCAACGAAGAAGGCAGTGATTTCCCAATTCAGAACTTGCCCTACTGTCTGTTCCATACAGAAAGTGAATTCCATGGGATCGGTGTTGGCATTGGTGATCACGTCCTTGATTTGTCTTGCTGCAAAGCGCTGTTCGCGGAAGAACTGCAGGAATATATCGACGGTCACAACCTGGCAGGTTTAATGGAGGCGCCAGTCGCCGACCGCCTTGCCGTCCGGCATCGTATCAGTGAATTGCTAAGTCTTGCTTGCGATGAATTACAGGGCAACGAAGGGTTGCGCGATTCTGCCTTGATCCCACAAAGCAGTGTCTCTTACGTCGTCCCCACTGACATTCGAGACTACACGGATTTTTATGCGTCCGTATTTCATGCGACCAACGTGGGCAGCATGTTCCGCCCCAACAACCCGCTGCTTCCTAACTACAAGCACATTCCCATTGGCTATCATGGAAGAGCCAGCAGCATCGTTATGAGCGGGCAAGAGGTACGCCGTCCTATCGGTCAGTTAGCACCGGCGGAAGAGGGTGGTTCACCCACCCGAGGTGCTTGCAAATTGCTGGACTACGAAATGGAGGTCGGATTTTTTGTGGGTACCGGGAACGCTTTGGGAGAGACGATCTCCATTGCCGACGCGGAAGATCATCTTTTTGGTATGTGCTTAGTCAACGATTGGTCAGCCAGAGATCTTCAAAAATGGGAGTATCAACCGTTGGGACCTTTTTTGGCAAAGTCGTTTGCCACAACGATCTCACCATGGATTGTGACCATGGAAGCGTTGGCTCCGTTTCGTTGCCCAGTCTTTGAGAGACCGGAAACGGATCCGCAACCACTTGATTATTTGAGCCATCAGCAAAACCAATCTCAGGGAGGCGTAGACATCCGTCTCGAAGTGGCTCTGACCACCGCCCAGATGCGGAACGAAAATCAGGCTCCACATGTCCTCAGCCGCGGAAATTTTCGGGATATGTATTGGACAGTCGCACAGATGTTAACTCATCACAGTAGCAACGGATGTAACTTACAGGCGGGTGATCTGATGGCGAGTGGTACGGTATCCAACCGCGAACGGAGTTCCCGTGGTTGCCTGCTCGAATTGACTTGGGATGGCGAACTGGACAATCCCGTTCCGGGCACACAGAGGACCCCTATTCCTTTGCCTAGCGGAGAAGAACGAAAATTTCTTGCCGATGGCGATGAAGTGATTATGTCAGGCTATTGCGAAAAAGACGGATTTCGCCGCATAGGATTCGGTCAGTGCCGAGGAACGATTTTGGCAGCCGCAAAATAGGAGGCAATTCGTCGATGCGGCAGAATGTCGCACAACCTTTGATGTATCCCACAGGTCTTACCCCGTTATAATGAGAGACTAGGGAAGCTCCTGAATTTGCCAACCATACTATGACAATTCGATGACACAACCTGCACAGCATGGACGATTTTCGTTAGCCCTCACGATGGCAATGGCCTGTCTATGCTTTCTTGGTTGCCGGGACGAGCCTGTGGTTTTCCACTCCAGCGTTCCCATCACCAGATATTCCGACCTCCAGAATCAAGAGCCGCTATACCGCATGGTCGCTGCGATTGCCGATCAACCTAGCGGAACTTGGTTCTTCAAATTATCGGGCCCCATCCCCAACTTTAAGGCGATCGATCAACCTTGGCTGGCATTTCTGAGGTCGATCAATTTTGCCAATGGTGAACCGCGCTGGACGCTACCCGAAGGTTGGAGCACCCCAGGTCTTGAGGAACGCGCCATGCCGGGCGGATCGGCCATGCGGATTGCAAATATCGCAACCGGAGACAGTGACCTTTCGATTTCTGTCACCAGCATGCCGGCGGGGCAACAACTACTCCCCAACGTCAATCGCTGGCGTGGCCAACTCGGTTTGAAACCTGTAACCGAAGGCCAGATGGTTGCGGAACTTTCACAACTCAACAATGACCAGGTGAAACTCAAAGTTTTCGCTGCCAGCGGCCCTGAACTGACGACGCGCATGGGTCGAGGCGGTCCCTTCGCAGGAAAGATGGCAACGAAGCGTCCGCCGACCGGACACCCGCCAGTTGATCCCGCCGCAACTGCCAACCTCGGTCAAACCGATTCCGCGGAATCCCCCATCGAGTTTACGGCACCGGCCGACTGGACGACGGGGAAGACCTCCGCCATGGTTCTGGGTCGCTGGACTAAAGACACCGACAATGGCCCGACCGAAATTCTCCTGCTGAGGATGAAACCCAGTGAGGAATCCTGGAATCAAAACGTGGAAGCTTGGGCGCGAGAGGTCGCATTGGACAAAGACGTCAACGTTGCAGAGGTCACCGAGAGCCAAAAAGTTGCCGGTTCCGATGGCAAAAAAGTTCGATTACTCGGCCCACCTACTAACGATTCCACGACGCGAGCGGTGATGGCTGTGATGTTTGCCAACACCGATGGGGACGGATTTATCCTGAAGCTTTCCGGAGACCAAGCCGGAGTTAGCGATGCCGAAACGGCGTTTCAAGCGATTTTAGATTCGATCCATTTCCAAGAAAACAAGGGCTGATGGATCGGCCAGTTCTCCAGAATTGGCCGCGAAAAAACTGACTGGGCAAAGCCGCTGGAGCGTCTTTACAACACATGGCCAAAGTAGCGAACATGAGCAACGAAAAGACGAATCAACCCACAGCGTCCGCCTCCCGAAGGGCAACCTCATCGGCGGGCCGTTCGTTTTTCCACAAGTTGCTTCTCGCGCTTGGCTCACTAAAAATCACCGTATTCCTGCTCTCTTTGGCGTTGGTCGTCGTCCTCATCGCCACCCTTCAGCAATCTCGGCGTGACATCTACAGCGTCAAACAGCAGCACTTTCGATCTCCGGTCGTGTTCATTGAGTTTCAGGAGATGTTAACCCCCGCTTGGTTCCCCAATTTCCAAGAGGTTGGCGGGGGCTTTCTGATGCCTAGCGGAGCGCTAATTCTAAGCTTGATGCTGGTGAATCTGTTTTGCGCTCACGCCACCCGCTTTCGTATTCAGGCCCGCGGAAAACGTTTGCTGGTGGGGAGCCTTTTTCTAATTGCCGGGGTGGTCACGACGCTGTTGGTCGTCATGAATGGTAACTCGCGGGGTGAATTCCAAGACGAACCTTTGATTGCCTGGTGCACCCAGTGGAACCTATTGCAAGGTTTGCTGGGAGCGGCTGCGCTAGCTGGACTGGCGGGTACCTACTTTCTGGAATCTTCCGTAAGGCGAACTTTTTCGTTCATCACGGGATTGGTCTTGGGCGGCTTATTGGCTTTCTTATTGTTTCAAGGCCCCTCAGCTTTCATCGGCAACGACGCGATGCGGGTGGTGTGGAGACTCGTCCAAGGATCCGTGGCCGCTATCGTGCTGTACATCGGAGCCTTGATGGTATTCCGCAGAAAAGCTGGGATCGTTGTTATCCACGCTGGATTGTTACTGCTCATGATCGGGGAACTGTACACCACCTACTCCGCCGTCGAACAACGACTATTTTTCTACGAGGGCGATACCACCCAACACACTGTCAACGTCAATGCAGTAGAAGTCGCTTTCCTCGGAGAAAGTAACGAGGAGCAAAGACAGGACGTGATCACTGTCCCGTCCAGTCGCCTGGGGATCGATGGTATCGTGGATGTAGAAGGTTCACCTTTTCGTTTGCAAACGGAGGAGTATTACCCCAATGCCCGATTATTTAACGTGAAGCCCGAAGATCCCGCGGTGCCGGGTGCCAAGGGACTCGCCAGGTTTATTTCCGCTCAACCAATCCCGGAGATTGCAGGGGTTGATGGAAGCGAGATTAACTCATCGGCGGCCTACGTCCGTGTGCTGGACCGGAACGACAACGACCTAGGTACCTATCTGATCTCACAACAGTTGTACGACAACGAAGATTTTGAGCTAGACACCATCGAGGCCGACGGGGAAACCTGGCAAATCGCTCTGCGTTTTCGACACATCTACAAACCCTATTCCGTAAAACTCAATACCACGAGTCGGGTCAACTACACGGGAACAGATATCCCTCAGGCCTATTCTTCGAGTTTTCGCATCACCGATCCCGACAATAACGTTAACGCGATTAAGGAAGTTTCGATGAACAATCCTTTGCGTTACAACAACGAGACGTTTTATCAATCGGGCCACGATACAAATCCGGTGACGGGCAAGAAATATTCCGTGCTTCAAGTGGTGCGGAATACGGGATGGATGATCCCCTACGTCAGCTGCGCCATGGTGGGTATCGGATTATTGCTGCATTTTCTTGGCACTTTCGTTGGCTTTGTAGAGAAGCTCGCTACCAACCGTGAACCGGTTCCAGGTTACGATAAATATTCCATGATTTTCGTTGCTGGTTTCCTCATCCTGTTCGGGATGTACGCCTACCGAACCGTGCCCAAAGCCGTCATTGAACAAGAATTCAATCTGGAACGGTTCGGAGAAATCCCAGTTGCTTTTGCAGGTCGAGTACAACCCATCGACTCGATTGCTCGGACCACGCTAAGGCAATTACGCAAGTACGAAATTCCCGTCAAATGGGATTGGCAGGCGCAAAAGGAAGTCAAACATCCACCCGTTCGTTGGCTGACAGACTGGATCTTTGGAGCTGAAGGCTCCGATCAGTATCGCATCTTTAAAATCGATGACCCGGAGATTGTGCAAGGGCTGGAGCTGGAACGTCGAAAATCCCATCTCTATTCCATGCAAGATTTGCTCGCTGTCGAGAAAGAACTGCGAGAGTACTTAGCCGACGCGCGGGCCGTCAATTCCCAAGACGCCAGTCAATTGTCAGCATTCCAAAAGAAGATCATTGAACTCAATGACCATCTGGATTTGGTTCGCAATCTCCAATATGCATTTTCTTCACCCATTGTCTACGAAACCGATGATCCTTTTCAAACGCTTGAGCGCATCCTGCTAACCGCAAAGGCACCTAACTTCATCCCACGGGTTGTTCCTGGAACCGAAGAAAATGACTGGTCCGTACTATCACCGCTGCTGGCGCCAGAGTGGATTCAATCGTTATGCGATCTGTACGGCACCAATGATGCCGACAAAATTGCCACGAAAATCCTGGATGCTAACGCTGCCGAAAAACTAAATGAAATTATCCTGCGAAGAGAACTTGGCCGCACTCTGATGAGCAATCGCGGTTTGGATCCACGCAGCATCTCACCGGAACAAATCGACCGAGTGATTGACGCTCTACTAAGCGATGAATCGGAAGAGGTTCGCGAGAAAGTCGAGCAATTGGTAAGACTCACTCAGAGCCGCATCGCGGACCAAGTGGCTTTTCAACTCGGCGAATTAAAAGCGAGTATCCTTGATCAATTATCCAGTCTGGTACCAATCAAAGACGGAAAATTTGACTTTACAGGAATCCCCTTTAACGACCTCCCACTGGCCAAGTTAAGAAGCGCCTATCTGGAAGGCGAAGCGACCACATTTAATAGCAACGTGGAAGCTCATTTATCAGACGCGCTGACGAAGCCAGATGTGCAGGTCAACGCAGGAAAAGTTGGATGGGAGCATACTCTGAACCGCGTGTCGCCGTTTTATCTGGCAACCGCGATTTATATCGGCGCGTTCCTTTTGTCGCTGCTCTCTTGGCTGTTCTTAACCGGGGCTCAAAACTCCTCGCTGATGTCATCATTGGCTACGGCGTCAAGGCGTTCTGCATTTTGGCTAGTCATCCTCGGTTTCGCGATTCACACACTAGGTTTGGTATTGCGAATTTATGTTTCCGGGAGACCTCCCGTTACCAATCTGTACGGTTCCGCGATCTTCATCGGATGGGTCGGAGTACTTTTTGGTTTGGTTACCGAACGCATGATTGGCTATTGCTTTGGGAACGTCAAAGCGGCATTTGCTGGCGTCACCACACTGTTGACGGCATTTGCATTAGGCTCGGAGGGAGATACTTTTTCGGTTCTACAGGCAGTGCTCGATACCCAGTTTTGGCTCTCTACCCACGTGGTCAGTATCACGATTGGCTACGCTGCCACGCTGGTCGCAGGACTGCTAGGCATCCTCTACTTAATCGTTTCGATCTTCGTTCCCCGGGATCTCAGTAACACCCGTAAAACCATGGCAAAGATGGTTTACGGGGTGACTTGCCTTGCCCTCCTATTCAGTTTTGTAGGAACCGTCTTAGGTGGCCTCTGGGCAGACGACTCATGGGGTCGTTTCTGGGGTTGGGACCCCAAAGAAAATGGCGCCCTGATGATCGTTCTGGTAAACGCCATCTTGTTGCATGCTCGTTGGGCTGGTTTGGTTAGGGACCGCGGCATGGCAGTAATCGCAATCCTTGGCAACATCGTTACGCTGTGGTCTTGGTTTGCGGTGAACGAACTGGGGATTGGCTTGCATACGTACGGATTGACGGAGGGTCGCATGAAAACCTTATGCGACGCGTGGTTAGCCCAGGGAGCAATCATATTATTGGCTGCCATCCCAACAAAATATTGGTTAGGAAACCGCGCCGCGGCCGCCGCCAAATCCGCAGCCCAAGCTAGAAAATCATCCCCGGACCTCAAGAATACGGCAGACTAGCGGTTAAAAAAGTTACCGCCGCCTATCGCCTTGGCTCGTCCGGTTCGTCGCATTCCGGAATTAGTGTCATCCTGCAGAGCGGGCATGACTAAATATTTGGCCACTGCAGCGGTGTTGGCGTTTACCTGTTGCCAAGGCCAGGCCACCAAATCAATGATCGCCGAGGACGGCCAATTTGCGCCGTGTTGAGCAACCAACATCTGATTGCCCCGGGAATCATTCAAGACCGCGCCTGATTCCATGCCATAGATCGAAAGCTTGTCGGCCTTGAGCTGAAATCCCAACCGCAGATCTGCGTAGGCCTCGAAAGCTTGCTGACCGTACGGTTCGACTAATTGCATTCCCATAGCATGGTGACTTGCGTGCAAGAGAGTCGAACTGATCATGCCCGCCGGACTGTGTAAATCGCCATCAAGCAATTCAACGCGACTATGCTTGAGGCGGACATTTTTCAAGTTGATCATGGCCCGCCCGTCAATCATACGATCGAACCGCTGACCCACGATATATTGCAAATCGGCATCGCGTAACTGACCGGAAAACTCACCTGACCAATCTGCTTGCGAACGCACCAAAGATGCCGTGGCGTCGACAAAATTGGCATCCGGGTTCAAGCCTTGAACCACTGGGATCATCTGCTGCATCACCCAAACGGGAATACTGAAACCGACGGCATCAAAATACCAGTCTTCCTGCTCTGCTTTGATCGTCCGTTCAATGACGGCAAACTGCCGCCCGGTTTCCCCTGCTCCCGTTTTTTCCTCGGGTCGAAACGCCACAGAAAAAAAGCGGCCCTTCTGATCAACCACAACCTTCACATCCCGTAACAGGCAGGTTCGTGCTTCTGCATGCTCTGTTTCCAAAAACGTGAGCGTACGGAATTGCAGTTGCAGGGGTCGGTCACTTTTCCCAGCCCATGTCACCGTTTCAATCAACCGATCGACAACCGTCCAAAATGCTGTAACGGATCCGCGAGCATTTTCGACATAGAGGACTCGACCTTCATTCAGAGATTGCAGTGACGCGTCCCCCAATTCCAAACGCGATTCAAATCGATCGCCACCAAATATCAAACCCTGGAAATCGGTTCGTCGAGGAGATAACGTTTGCGCGCCCTGCAGTTGGTTAATGACCCCGAAACCTTGCTGAATTCGGGTCGACCAATCCGCTTGACTGGGAGGAAATAAAATCGAATTCAAGCAGAGCAGGGTCGGTAGTGCGCACAGCATCACAAAGCCGAATCGGCAAAAGTATCGTCGAGCGTTATCGCTGATTACCACTTCCATGTGATTTCTGGATTAATTCCCGTTCAAGGAAACAAACATTCGGGTCGATTCGAAACAGTCAAATGTAAAATCCTTCTTATCGGTTTCGTGCCATTTCTTGATAAGCCTGCCAGCGTTGAGTCATTTCCGTCACGCTGTCGCCACCAAATTTATCAATCAATGCTGCGGCAATCTCCAATGCAACAACCGCTTCCAAAATAACACTGGCCGCTGGCACCGCGCATATGTCGCTGCGTTCATAACTCGCCCGACTGGGTTGCTTGGTTTCCATATCAATCGAGTCCAGCGGTTTTTGCAAAGTACTGATTGGCTTCATGGCAGCACGTAAAACCAGTGGTTGACCGTTGGTCATACCTGCCTCGAGTCCGCCTGCATTGTTAGTGGGTCGGGTATATCCCAAGGTGTGACTTTCTTTCTGGCTTTCATCAAAGTTAATCGCATCGTGAACTTTCGATCCGGGTAATGCTGCCGATCGAAAGCCCAGTCCAATTTCCACACCCTTGATCGCCTGTACACTCATGGCTGCAGCGGCCAGCCTCGTATCCAGTTTACGATCCCACTGTGCATGTGTCCCCAAGCCGAAAGGTAAACCTTCGACGCGGACCTCGACGACGCCACCGAGCGTATCCCCGTCAGACTTCGCCTGATCAATCAGAGCCTTTATTTCAGCATCTTTATCCGGTGCCAGTGAATAAACTTCGCTACTGGCCCGCGCCTCCAGCAAACTTTCGAGCGGTTGGTCCGGGATCGGAATGTCGACGCCCCCTAGTTGCACCACATAGCCAAAACTGCGAATCCCAAATTGGTCGAGCAACTGTTGCGCCAAACCACCTGCGGCCACGCGGGATGCCGTATCCCGCGCACTGGCGCGTTCCAACACACCCCGGATAGAACTGAGGTATTTTATGGAACCACTTAGATCGCCGTGCCCCGGTCTAGGGCGTGGCAATTCTTTTAACCGCTCCAGTTTGTAATCTCGATTAATGACTTGCAGTGTAATCGGGCCTCCCAATGTTACTGCCTGCCAAACACCCGTCAGTATTTCGACAGCGTCGGTTTCTAATTTTTGCCGACCGCCGCGACCATAACCGCCTTGGCGTCGACGCAATTCTGAATCAATGGCCTCATGGTCTATTTTGAGGCCAGCAGGAAAACCGTCCAACATGGCCAGCATGGTCTTGCCGTGTGATTCACCTGCGGTCCAATATCGTAATGGCATAGGAATTTTGGCTGTGATCGTTTAGGAAATGTAAGGTCGGTCGGCCTGATGAAGCCAATCCGGGAAATGTGATTGCTCGACCACGCAGCGGACGAAATTCAGTCACCGGATGCTCGAATCGTGAATGCGAAAAAGACTCGCGAGTCTACGAGCACGTTGATTTTGCCGAAAGTGCGATTGGCATGGCAGCCATGATTGAATTACCTGCTAGCAAGCATCAAACTACTCTCCTTTGCTGACCGCAATCACCCTCAAACGGCCACTCAACCGATGCTATTTTTGCAAAAATATTGGTTCCTCCTTGGATTGGCCTCGGCCATCTTTCTGGGACATTTCTTTGCCAGTCCTTTGCAGCCGGTCAGCGATCAAGCTTGGTTACGTAACGCTATCGTCATGAGTGTCATGTTTTTGATGGCACTGCCACTGCCTCTTGCGACGATTTTGGAGACGGTCCGACGTCCCTGGGCGTCTTTGCTGGCAACGGCTGTAAATTTTGGTTTATTTCCGTTGGTTGCCTGGTTCCTAGCACCGACCGTCGATCCATTGGTGAGAGCTGGTTTCCTAGTCGTCGCAGCCACTCCTTGCACATTGGCATCCGCTGCGGTGTGGACGCGGCGGGCCCACGGTAATGACGTCACCGCGTTGATGACCACGGTTATCACCAACACATTGAGTTTTGTGTTGACGCCGTTGATTGTTTATTTGTTGATTCGAGAATCGGCCGAGGTACCATTCATCGACATGGTGATCAAACTTGGACTACTTGTGCTGTTACCAATGCTCGTTGCTCAGATCGTTGCTGCCCGCAAATCAGTCGGTAAATGGGCGACCCAGCGGAAGCGTTCCTTAAGCACGATCGCGCAGGTGGGACTCCTGCTCATGGTTTTATTGGGGACCTCTCAAACGATGCTAAAACTGCCAGCCGATCAAATCCCTAGATTATTGAGCATTGCAGGATTGATTGGCATTTGCTGTGTCTTGCATGTGTTTGTGTTAGTGTCCGGGTTAATGCTTGCGCGTAGCCTTCAATTTTCGCGAGCCAACCAGATCGCCGTCGCCATTGCTGGCTCTCAAAAAACCCTGATGATTGGTTTACTCGTTTGCATCCAATTGAATGTGAGTCTTTTGCCGATGGTGATTTACCACGCCGTCCAGTTGACCATCGACACTTTTGTGGCCGATCGTTTCCGAGCTCGCGGCTTCACCGACTTAGCAAGTGGCACCCCGTCTGCAGCGACCGAGTGACGCGTTTCACTCAGCATGCTAAAAACGCTGAAAATGGCTCCGGTTGCCCCTTTTTGCCATGAACTCTATAGTATTTGAGTCAATCAGTCGTGGAAATAATCAATGGATCGCAGCAACTCAACACGGACGTTTCGCTGGCACCGTGTCTGCTCTTTTATGTTGAGCGATACCTAGCCTAGCCGGCCAATTTAGTGCGAATGTCCAATAGCGATATCGCCTTCTTGTTTACCGCGAGCCCCCAGTGGCATGCTCGCAAATCATTAACGATTACTGTTCGGTAAAAAGAGAAAATTTCATGCGTGAAATGCTGGAAGAAAAGCTCAGTCGCTTCGAAACACTGGAAAGCCAAATGGCTGATCCAGTAGTGCAGGGGGATTCCCGTAAAATGGCCGAGGTTGCTCGGGAACACGGGTCGCTTGCCAAACTCGTCATCAAATACCGGCGTTTCAAAAGCGTATGCAACGAACTTGACGAAGTTCGAGAAATGGCTGGGAGCACGGACCCGGAAGAGCGGGAGTTAGCCGAAAGTGAAATCCCCGGCTTGATAGAAACGCGGGAGAACATTTGGAACGAACTGCTGGAATCCACAATCGGTGGTGAAGATGCCAGTCGAACCAAATGCGTCATGGAAATCCGCGCGGGTACCGGTGGCGACGAAGCCGCCTTGTTTGCTCGCAACCTTTACGAAATGTACAAGCGTTACTGCGAGATCCGAAAATGGAAATATGAAGTGATGGATTCCAGCCCGACGGAACTGGGTGGATTCAAGGAAGTGACAGTCGCCATATCAGGCGATGGTTGCTACCGCGATCTGCAATACGAAAGCGGTGGGCATCGCGTCCAGCGCGTCCCGGAAACCGAAACCAAAGGCCGTATCCACACTTCAGCGGCAACGATCGCTGTGCTGCCGGAAGTAGAGGACGTAGAAGTTGATTTACCGGTAGAGTCCTACGAAGTCGAGCGATATGCGGCGAGTAGCGGACCGGGCGGTCAACATGTGAACAAAACCGCTTCAGCGGTGCGAATCACTCACCATGATTCCGGAATTGTGGTCAAGTGCTTTGAGGAACGAAGCCAACATAAGAATCTTGCCAAGGGGTTAAGGCTTTTGAAATCCAAGCTCTACGATCACTATCAACAAACGCAAAAAAAGGAACGCGCGGATCAACGAAAAACGTTGGTTGGTTCCGGCGATCGTAGCCAACGCATCCGCACCTACAACTTTCCAGAAAACCGCTTGACCGACCACCGCATCAACTTGACGCTTTACAAACTGGATTCCATCGTCGCGGGAGATGTGCAACCCGTCACTGACGCGTTAATAGAGCACGATCGTCGCAGCCTACGTGATTCCATGGGAGATCTCGATTAATAGCCAAGGCGAAACCCCCTCAAATGGTGCCCCAGCTGCCACCTCCGAGTTATGGACGATCAAGCGGTTACTCAGTTGGACGACGGATTTTTTCCGGGAACATGGTGCGGGTCAATCTCGCCTAGATGCGGAAATCCTCCTGGCAGAGGCGTTAAATTGCCCCCGGATTGAGCTCTACACCCGTTTTGATGAAGAGCCCCCTGAGGCCGTGCGCGGGGTATTTCGTGACTGGGTAGCGCGGCATGCCGAGGGGGAACCCGTGGCCTATCTTGTCGGCCAAAAAGAGTTCTTTTCGCTAAAATTCCAAGTCACGCCCGAGGTGTTAATCCCGCGGCCAGAAACCGAACATCTAGTCACCGAAGCCATCGATCTTATCCGCGAATCGTCTGCCGAAAACGTGCAAGTCATTGACGTGGGAACCGGCAGCGGGTGCGTTGCCATCGCCATTTGCAAACACGCTCCCCAAGCTGTCATGACTGCTTGCGATATTTCCGATTCCGCTCTGGATGTGGCCCGCCAAAATGCGCAAGCTCATGGAGTTAGTGAGCGAATCTGTTTTGCCAACTCGGATCTCCTGACAAGTGTTGCGCAGCCAGCTCGTTTTGATTTAATCGTTAGCAACCCTCCGTATATCGGGCTCTCAGAGAAAGCGGATCTTGATAAATCAGTCATTGATTTCGAGCCCCATCTAGCGCTTTTTTCGCAGGGGGCTAACGGCACGGAAACCATACAACAACTGATCGAACAAGCCGCTCAACGTCTTGAGAAAAATGGGCATCTACTTTTCGAACTCAGTCCCATGATTGCCGAGCGGTGCTGCTCGCTAATCCAAGAGCACCCATGCTTTCAATTCGAGCGTTTGGTAAAGGATCTGGCTGGCCACGCGCGGATTGTCGTTGCCAAACGAATCGCCTAACAAATCGCCAAACGAATCGCCAAACCAAGGTGGGCCTGCTTTCCTGACACGCGTCCATTACCGGTTAAAAGGGCATTTTCTCCTAATTAAACGCACCTCCCGCTGCGTTGCTGTATTTTCCAGCGTGTTTCGCCGATAGATCGAATATGGCGAAACGAATGACCAAAATGCAGAAGATGCGAACTAACCCCAATCCGTCCCGGGCAACCCAACGGAGGGAACAATGGGCTGATTCGTTTGCTGATTACTTGCAACGTGAGTGCCATCTATCCGTAAACACAGTTGCGGCCTACCGTCGTGATCTGATTCGTTTTGAAAGCTGGCGAGGCAAGCGAGCCGTCCAAGACCTACTCATTTGTGATCTTTCCGATTACGTTTCCTGGCTGTCCGAGCAAAGTCTCGCTCCGGCATCAGTGGCGCGTCACTTGGTCACGCTCAAAATGTATTTCAAGTTCCTTCAGCTGGAGGGAGTACTGCGTGACAACATCGTTGAATTGTTGGGCAGTCAAAAGCTCTGGCAGAGAATTCCTGAAGTGCTTTCTCCTGTCCAGATCCAGCGGTTCTTGAAAGGCCCGCGCCCCTTGGAGAAATTTTATTACCGCGATCGAGCCGTGCTAGAAATGCTCTACGCCACCGGCTGCCGAGTATCTGAGATTTCCAATTTGCGATTGGAAGATCTGCAACTCGATCAAGGCTATTGCAAATGTACCGGGAAAGGTAACAAGCAACGCATGGTACCCATCGGTGAAAACGCGGTGGCGAGCGTTCGCGAGTTCCTTGGACAACAACGCCCCAGCATGGTGGGCCGTTGTCAACATTTCGTACCGTGGCTTTTCGTTTCCCGTACTGGCCGTCAATTACGCCGCGAAGCGATCTGGGAGTTAGTCAAGAAATACGCTCTGTTGGCCGGCATTCCGGCGGGCATCAGCCCGCACACGATGCGTCACAGTTTCGCTACCCACCTACTGGCGGGAGGAGCCGACCTGCGCCACGTGCAGGAGATGCTAGGGCATGCGAGTATTGCGACGACCCAGATATACACGCATGTCGACCAAACTCGTTTAAAGCAGGTGCATACCGAATTTCATCCTCGGGCCTGAGCGGTGGCCACGAGCGTGCTGCCTGTGTTTGCGGTCACTGGTTCGTCGTGTCGCGGAATTTGATTTTTTCAATCAATTTCACGATGCGTTTCTGGTCATCTTTGTAGCCTGAAATCGCCTCGATGGAATAGACGGTATCTTCGTACCGGAGCGCCGGGTCGGCATCAATTTCCGCTTCGATTTTTGAACCGGAGCCGGGATCGGAACTACCCGATCCGACGATGTTGATCACAAATTGGTTCAGACTGGCAAAGACTTTTCGGGAATCCCGATTCTCCTGCATCTGGGCGGCCGTCAAATCCTCGCCCGCCGCGGGCCGAACGGGAAATGCCGAGCGATTCCACACTTGGCGGTCCGCACCGTAATTCACTTCGATCGTCTGCAGGAAACGGGTTTCCGGGTCGGCTTTGAGACGGACCTCGAGAAAATCTTCCAGCGTCTCTTCTGTTAAGGTCGGTTCGGCCGCTGCCGCAGGCATGCGAATATTGTAGTCCCCCTCCATGGTGGTGACTTTGTAAGTCATGATGAAGAAGACCAGCAACTGAAACACGATGTCGATCATCGGTGTCATCGCCAATTTGATCTCTTCATTCTCTTTGTCGTAACCACGAATTTTCACGATATCACCTCAACCGCTCGATTACGCGCAACGAAAAATTCTCCAACTGCTCGGCTTTGCATTTGTTCATCAAACGCTGCACGTCGCCCGTCCGGGCGTCCATATCTGCGCGAATAATCACAACCACATCGCTCGTTGGCACCCCATCCGAATTCGCTTGACGAATCTCCCTCACGAGCACCGGTTTAATCACGTCAATTCCCGCAATCAATTGATCGAAGAACTTGATACTCCCGTCTTCTTTCAGGTTTAGTGTGATTTTGAACGGCGGTGCTTCTTCCGGCGGCCGCGCCAATTCACTCATCGGTAAATTGATCTCCTCACTGAGTTCAACTTCCGAGAAATTAATCACCAGCATGAAGAAGGCAATCAACTGGAAAGTCATATCGATCATGGGAGTCAGATCGCCTTCCAGTATTTCGTTTCTTTTCCTTCTAAATCTCATCGGCTTCCAACTAAACTCTGGGAATCTTCACTGCGCGAAAAAAGTTGGGACGCTGCCCATCCGCTTAATTTTTCGCTGATACGTTTTCGAATCGGCTCATCAAGTTTTCACTGACGATTCCGACTTCCAATACCAGACGCTGCACACGGTTTCGCAGAATGTTGTAAGCGGCAATGGCGGGAATCGCGATTGCCAGGCCCACCAAGGTCGTCATCAGGGCCCGAGAGATCCCTCCCGCCAACTCATTGGGATCGGGGGCACCGCCCGACAATGCGATGGTACTGAATGAATCGATCATTCCATGCACCGTACCGAACAATCCAATCATGGGTGAAATCGTTCCAATCAGCGCTAAATAGCTCAGTCGATGATCGAGTTTCATGCTCTCTTCTTCCCCGACCTCCTGCATGCCCTCCACCGCGTGGGAATAACCAGCGGTTAACTTGGCTAAACCGGTCGATAGGACATTGCCCAAAAAGGAGTCGTCCGCTTTGGCCATCTCGTAAGCCTCTTGATAATTTTTTTGATCAAGGTTGGCTTCAAAATTTTCAATCAAGTGATCCGGGCAAAGGGTCTCGCGGCGGGCTGACATTAAATTCATGACAAACAATGCCACCAGCGTGAACGAGAGCACCAAGAAGATGATGATGTAAAGCGGCCCCAAGGCTTCGACCAACCACGTCAGAAACGACTTCTTTTGCGGCAAGTCACCATCGCCCGCCTCCGTTGCTTGCAGAGCCAGCAAATCGCTTGCGAATTGTGGAGCCAAAACCAGTACAGCTGCAACGGTTAATACCAGCATACCCAATCCCCAACGACGGTGACGCCACCCCACTCGATCGAGTGGTTGGGATAGGAATTCACCCGAGGTGGGTTCAGCATTGAAAGGCATCGATGTTCTCCGCTTTCGAAGGGAAAGGTTGCAAATTGCTGGGGAGGATAAAAATAGACTGGTCTGATTCTAGCGGGCATTTGCTGGACCGGCAAACAGGTCTGCCGGTCGGCGAAGAATCGCTATTTTAACTTGGAAGCCCAATAGGTATTTCGGTATCGCTGTGTCAATTTCTGTCTGGCATTGGCCGCGCGATCCGGTCGCTCGCTTTTGGCCCACAAATTCACCAAGTGGTACAACGCCTGAGCATGACTGTCCGGATCCAAGGTAAACAGCAGGTCCGTTTTCAAAAACGCGCGAATCGCTTCTTTAGTTTTTTGCTCCTCGTTAAAACAAATGCCCAAAGCATTATTGGCATGCGCAAATAATTCTATATTTTTGGAGCTTTCATTTTCAATGATCTGCATGACCAGTTTTCTTCCCACTTCGGGTTGACCGGCCAAGGCCACAGCTTGGGCTCGCAAACATGTTGCAATAAGTTTAGCCTGGATCGCGTAATCCTCGCCGCTCGGATCGGCTTCTGTTGCCTGAAATGCAGCAATCGCTTCGTCGTATTCTTCGGAATAAAGCTTGGCTTTGCCAGAATTCAACTTGCCATAAAAACTCAGGGACGGCCAAGGACTGGCAGCCGTTTCTTCATATTGGTTGATCGCCTTAGCAAACCGTCCGTTAGCCATCGCGAGTTCCCCGAACATGTCCTTGGCGGGATACAAGTGATAGCTGTTGGGATATTTTTTGATAAAAGCATCCATTTCACGGCCAGCTTGGTCAATGGAAACCTTGCCCCCTTGCAGGGCAATCTGAGCCGATGCCGCGGCCAGATAGAAGTCGACTTCATGCTTTAGCAGGTCTCGACTGGGAGGTTCCGTCAGACCTTGCAGTTCATCGAGACAGGCGGTGTAGCGACCATCTGAATAAGCAGATTTCGCCCTCACTAACTCATTGGAGCCATCGAAACGGATCAGTCTCACCTTCCATGGAGCGATATTCTTTTCTCCTTCGGAAGTACTTACGACAATGTTTTCTGGGGTGAACGACTCCACCGTTCCGCGTATCGGCCTTCCGGCCACCAAGGTAACCGAATCCGATTGAGCCAGCAGGGTTTCCGTCGTGCACAATATCAGCAGACATGCCATGCCCGCTGCAACCGAGTAGCGTTTCACCATCAATCGTACTTTCATCAGAGACTTATCCTTTTTCCTGCTGCATGCGAACGAGCAACGCGTCCAAACGACTTTTCCAAGGCTCGCCACCCATTTCGGGAACCTTGGTCTTAAATCGAATGACTTCGTCGATCGCCGACTGCTGCATACTTTCCTGTTTCTTGATTTGTCCGTAACGGAATTTGCAGTTCGCGATGTTATAAACCGCCTCCGCTAAAAACGCGTTCTTTTTGCTGCGTTGTGCAGCTTTGGCCAGATTCACCCAACCCATGATCGTCGTGACTGTCTTTCCGTTTTCGGCTTCCCGTTTCGCGCCGCCGCGAATCGCCTTCACCAAGGCTTCCGAGTTACCTTTTGCGATACCCCAATCGGCGTACACGCGAGCCGCTTCTATCTGCAAATCGATAAATTGTCGATTTTTACCAACACTCAAGATATCGGCAAACTTTTTGATGGCTTCCTCGTACTGTCCCGTACCGCTGAGTGATTTCGCAAGCCCTCTTTGGATCTCCAACCGAATCCGAGGATCCGCTTCGTTAGCTTTATCCAAGGCGCTGTAAATGGTCACCGCTTGTTGGAAGAATCGCCTCGCTGGTACTGGTAAGCCATTTTCATTCAACCCTTGGCCAATTTCCAAATCCATGGAACCCGTCAAGAGCATCAAATTTTTATCTTCCGCATTCTTCCCCAGTGCCGCGAGGAAGGCTTCCAAGCCATCTGCAAACGCCTCACGTTGTTCGTTACTTCCAAGCGATTCAAATTGTTGCTTAAGCTCCCGTGCGAGCGTTAAGTAAATATCGGACAGCTGCTTTCTCCCTTCCGGCGAGTCTCCGATATCATTCTTCAAGGCTTGCAATACAGCTTGTGACTTCTCCACCCAACTTAAGGCGTTTTCGGTATCGCGGAGCTTGGCAAGGTAGCCGCGAACCGCTGTCCGATAGGTATCCCGACGGAATTTATCGTCCTTCGCGACTTTGTTTTTATTCTTGATGAGATCCAAGGGAGCTACCGGCGCGTTTTCCAGCATTTCAATCGCCATATCTGTCTCGCCGGCGTCCAAGTACAACTCCACCAATGCCAATACTGATCGCGCTTGGTAAGTAGATACACTCGAGGCATCTAAGGAAACGATACCGTCTTGCAGCCTGGACCGAGCCTTTTCACGTATCGCGGTTAACTCCGCTGCATCGGCCTCTCCGCGGCGTTTCTCTCGAACGTAGGCTTGCCACAATCGGTTACCGACCTCCAACACCACCGGTGGTCGCGAGGGGGAATTCGCTGGCACCTGTTCCAGATAGTCATTGGCCTCTTCCAAATCACCTTCCGCCAATGACAATAATGTCATGACCAAACCAGCCTGTTCAGACTGGCGACTGCCTGGCCACGTCGAAAAAATGAGATCGCAAAGCTCGATTAATCGATCCCGTTCAAAACTGCGATCTACCGGGGCTTCCCCCGTGGCTAACTTCCCCTCTTCCCGATACATGTTCCAGTACGAGTTGCACACCAATCCGGCGGAGGGTGCAGCTCCGGAATTATTAGGGAAATTTTCAAGCACATACTCCCCGATGATTGCGGCTTCGAAAAACAGATTGTTTTGGTAGTAGTTGGCACATTGCAAATAACGAATATTGGATAAATCATCCTCGGAGCTTTGTTCATCGGTCATCTTCAACGCCAATTCCAGCATCGCCAGCGCAGATTGGGAATTGGCAGCGATCTGTTGTTTCAGGGCAGCAATTTTTGCGTCATCTCCGGCGGCCTCTGCTTTTTGCAAATCCATTTTTAATTGTCCCACGCGAACCTGCATTTCCTTTCCGCGTTTCCGAGCTTCCGACATGGATTCCGGGGGACCTTTATTTTCAACCACCTCCACCTCGGCAACGGAGCTGCCCATCGCTTCCAGCAATGCTCGCGCCTCATCTCGGTGCGTGCCTGCAATACGCGTCAAACTGCGCAGTATGCGATTGGCTTGTTTTTTCAGATTGGTCAGTTCTTTCCGAGTTTCCGGATCACGAGCCCCACCATCGGCCTTGATCTTGTCCACTTTCTCTTTGCAGGCTTTGGCAAATGCCAACTGAATTTTGACCCCATCTGTGCCGCGACTGAAATCGGGCGGCATGGAGTAAACCACTTGCCGGAGTCGCTGGAATGCTTCCTCCAATGGAAACGGGTCCATGAGGTTCCAGCAATCGATCGCGACCAAGGCCGCCTCACGTTTCTTGGCTATTTGCAGCGTCCCTCTCGGCAAATCAAAGACGTCGACAAGGTGCCCCATCGCTTTATCAGGTTCGCCGAGCTTTACAAAACATCTCGCCGCTCCCAGGCACCCATCGATACCGCTCAACCGCGTTCGATATTTCTCATACAGTTCCAGATTTTCCGCCGAGGCCTGCTGCAACAACTTGGTGTACTCGGGATGATTAGGCCCGAAAGAGTCGGCGATGCGCTCCTTAATTTTGGGAGACTGTAAACGCACGAGGACGTATTTATTACGTAACTTCTCGCGTTCGGAATTGGCATTCGGGTTTTGCGGATCCAGTTTCTTTTTTAATTCGCTGCGTAGCCGTTCACGAATGTCCGAGTAGGCATTACTCGCTTCTTCCAGACAGGCTCGCGCCTTTTCTTGTTTTTCTGTTTTCTGAGCGGCAGTCATCCGATCTGATTTTGACTGGCTCAGCAAACGTCCAGCCCGAGCCATTAATATTCGGGCACGCTGCTCCTGAGCCTCCGCCAGCAAAACCGCTCTTGGCTCCGCTTTAATGTAGTCGGTCAGAATCTTTTCCGTTTGATCCAACTGAGCTGTCAGCCGAGCGTCATCTCGAATCAACCCCGCCTCGTCCAACAGGACCGCGACCTTGTGCAGAGCGATCCGCTCACGGAACTCCGGCGGAGCCAGAGGACTGTTTTCCATGGCGTCCAGGTACTCGATTGCGACATCAAAAAGCCGATCCTCACGCAAAGCCTCCAGAAACGCCTGGCAAGGTTCCTCAGCGTGCACCTTTTGCGAGCTGCTGTAGAAGCAGTTCGATAGCGCTATCAGGAAGAGAAAAGTTAATGTAAGACGAGTGCCGTAAAGCAAAGGTCGCATCTTGTATCCTGTAAGAACAAACTGATACTGGCCAGATCAATCTTTTGAGTCCCATCCGCTGCAGAAAAGCCTGGTCGCCAAGAGACGAAGAGGTTGGGAAGTGGCAAAGAGCCTGCAGCAGAAATACTGACGTCACCCCTCAACGGGAAAACGCCCTGACTCTATCCAAGGGTAGCCAGCAGACCCGTGAAAATCAACTAGGTAACGAACGAAGGGACCCGGATACAATGTCTCATGACAGTATAATAAGATGGGGTGTTGTCACGTCAAAATACGCTTGCTGCCCATGAATCGGAATATTAAGTTCACGATCCCTCAACGGGACGACCATCACTCGGAAGATGCGGCGGAGTCCGTGCCTTTACGCGAACCTACTCGTCGTAAACCCCGCTCAGCACTGGGTGGCACAGCAGGCGTGCGTTTGGGATTGTTGTGCCTTCTCCTGGTCATGGTACTGATGGCTATGAATCATGCTTCCAAACCACAGAGCTGGAATTGGTTGTTCCAATTTGACCAAGTTGATTTACCGAACAACACGACTGGCGTTCCTGTGGACACGCCGCCACCCTCTCAAACCACCAAGACGCCGGAAACGGCGTCCGGTTCATCTCAGCCGGTAACCGCAGCATCTCGGGATAGAGCACTCGCCGAAAACCTGGAACGCCAGTTTTGGAGAAACTTGCTAAAGCAACTGGACGGACAACAGCAAGTTCGGCTTTTCAATCTGATCGAGGCCGCGACCGCTCAAACCGATCTACCGTTGGGTTCGACCGCGGCAGTTCGCCCGGTGGTAAATCGCATCATGGTGTTTCACAAAAAGTTTGTCGAACAGGAATCCGACCATCCCGAAAAATTGAAGGCGTTTCAAAAGGTGTGGTCGGAGTCGTGGTTGCCAGCCATCGAAGCTGTAATTGCCAATCGACCAAACGTTGATTTAATAAATGACGAAGTGCGACAGCTAAAGCCTCTGCTGAACCAAACCGCCGAGACATTGATTCAAGATAAAACTCCGATCGAGCGGGGCAGGGAAGCGTATGCATGGTTCGCTGCCTGGTCTCAAATATTTGATCAGCCGCTGTCTCAGGACAATGCCGTATCAGCAACGGTAACCCAACTCATCGCCCAACCAGATGCGTGGCGCGGTGAAAACATTCGCATCAACGGCACCGCGATGAGAGTGGAACGCGTCGAAGCCTCCTACAATGCGATCGGGATTGAAAATTACTATGTTGTTTGGATCAAGCCCGACCACCCTTCCATCTATCCATTTTGTGTCTACACACTGGTAGCCCCGGAATCGCTGATGGGCGAACCAGACGAAACGATGCGGGAAGTCAGGCAGCCCGTGACAACGACCGCCAGATTTTTTAAGAATCGACTTTTCAACGCGTCGCAAAAAAAGGGAAATGAAGCTGCTTTCGCGCCGGTTTTGTTAACCGCCATGGTGGAAGCGGTTGCCGACCCAAACGCATCTACCAGTACAAAAACCTCCCTGCCGAGCGCCAGCACAATCATTTTTTCAATTACCCTGATTTCCGTTGTTGCTTTGCTGATTGCTTTTTACGTCTACCGAACCACGCTCACGACCGCCCGATCGCTCCCCCGTAAAAACAGCCTGGAAAAAGGGTTCCAAATTCTGCAAGAGGACGGTCGTGTCGAAACGACGTCCGAAAAACTGCAAAGACTAAGCGACGAAATGGGGGATCCTCCCTCGGATTCGAGCGACCAAGCGTGAAACACGTCCCCTTGTTCCGGATTCCCAAGCCAACTTTCCCAGCGGTCATACTGGCCAGTGTGTTGCTTTGCTTGTTGCGACCCGCTCTTTCATCCGCACAATCCAACCCTGGCCCCTCCCTACTTGCCGAGGTCGGCGTCAATAGTGAGCTGTTGGGCAATGTAAGAAATGGGTCCTTGCAGGCTTTCACTGCATCGGAGGGGGCGCTTTTCGAGGCGATGGCCAAGGCGACGATTCAATTCGACGCCCATCCACCCGAGGTGACCGCGTCCCCTTTCAATTTGCGAGACGTGCTCAGTTCGCCGCGGGCGCACACCGGAGATTACGCTTTATTGCAGGGAAACGTGCGCCGGATCACCCCGATCAAAATCACCTCGCCAAGATTGCAAGCAGCGCTTGGAACGGCAACCTATTATCAAGTCGACCTGTTTGTTTCCACCAACAAAACCAATTTCCAACTCAAGGCAGCGGAGGGAACAGTCGTTTTGAGTGGTACTTACGGCATTACTTTGCTGCTTTTTGACTTGCCAGCCTGTTTGCGGGATAACCCTGACCAAGCTTCCATTTCGCTGCCTGGTTTTTTCCTTAAAAACTGGGCGCACAAAACGATTGAAACGCGCGAAATTTCCGACGAATTACGGCGTCCCAATCCGATCGTGTTTGGCATCGGCTCGTTGGCCAAGCCGGTTGAGGGTAGCTTTCAAAGCTCGGCAGATTCATTGATTGGCTTGTTTTGGGGCGGCATGGTGGTTTTCCTGATCGCTATGGTGGGGTGGCAATGGCTCAATTTTCGCAACAAGCAATCTCGACAATCCCGCAGCCAAGATGCGGTGGACCTGTCCCATCTCGATTGAATAAGCCTCGGTAAATCAGGGGTGCGGAAGACAGGCCGCGACGATTGTTCCGCGGTCTTGTGGGATTTCGTGAATTTCGCCCCTTGCGACAAAACGCTGAATCGCCAGAATTTGCGGAAACAACAACCAACCACCATCTTCTTATTTCATCTACGGCATCCGCCGAGGAGTTTTGTCATGAAGGCACCGGTACGCGTCTCGGTCACGGGAGCAGCAGGTCAGATCAGTTACGGGCTTTTGTTTCGCATAGCGGCAGGCAATATGCTGGGCCCTGACCAACCCGTGATTCTGCAATTGCTGGAAATACCTCCGGCCATGAATGCCCTTCGCGGTGTCTGCATGGAACTGGACGATTGTGCGTTTCCTCTGCTGCAGGGAATCGTAGCCACCGACGATCCCAATAAGGCGTTCGCAGATGCGGATTTCGCGGTATTGGTGGGTGCCATGCCACGAAAAAAAGGCATGCTGAGAAAAGACCTTTTGTCGGCTAACTCGGAGATCTTTTCCGTTCAAGGAAAAGCGATTAACGCGAATGCGAAAAGCGACATACGCATCCTGGTGGTCGGCAACCCAGCCAACACCAACGCCTTGATCACCTCAGCGAATGCCCCGAACGTAAAAGCGGGCAATATTACTGCCATGACCCGTCTGGATCACAACCGTGCCATCAGCCAATTGGCGGGCAAAACAAACGCGGCTTCCAGCGATATCAGCAAAATGATCATTTGGGGCAATCACTCCGCAACGCAATATCCGGATCTGCACCACACCGTGGTTAACGAAAAACCCGCCATGGAATTAGTGGACTCGGCTTGGTACGAGGGAGATTTCATCCCCCAAGTTCAGCAACGCGGTGCCGCCATCATCGAAGCTCGCGGGGCTTCCAGCGCCGCCTCCGCGGCCAACGCTGCCATTGATCACTTCCACACTTGGATGCATGGTACCGCGGCAGGCGATTGGGTCAGCATGGGCGTGCCCAGCGATGGTAGCTACGGCATCGATGAAGGTCTGATCTATTCCTTCCCCTGCACCTGCGAGAACGGAGAATACTCCATTGTCCAAGGATTGGAAATCAACGACTTCAGCCGAGAACGGATGGATGCAACGGCTCAGGAACTTCGCGAAGAAAGAGATGAAGTCAAAGACCTGCTTTAATACCCCACATTAAAATAACCCCGTTGGCCACGGTGTTCTCATTGCGATTCGCGGAGAGACACCGTGGGCAGGCGGCGGGATCCTCAAGGTGGCTTTACTCAAGCCATCTTTTTTTATGGCTTGTTCGGTCCAGCCAACTTTCCACGCAATGCCGGAATAATTTCTTCGGGAATAAAGCGTGCCATCTGCCAGTCATCAGCCAGCGGAGCCACCTGTTTAATTAAAGAACTGGAGACATGTGCAAAACGGGCGTCAGCCATCAAGAATACCGTCTCCAAGTCGTCGGCCAACTGACGATTCGCCATCGTCATCGTGAACTCGGCTGCGATATCGGTGAGGGGACGTACTCCACGCACCATGATGCGGGCCCCCATATGGCGGACAAAATCGACCGCCAAGCCGTCGAATACTTCGACCCGTACATTATCCATGTCCCGAGTTACGCGGCGTACCAGGTCCAAACGTTCATCAGGCGCAAACAGAGCAGCTTTCTCTGCATTGCGGCCGATGCCAACGATGAGTTCATCGAACAACTGCCTGCCTCGTTCGATGACATTCAGGTGGCCCAAGGTGATCGGATCGAACGACCCCGTGTAAACTGCTTTTCGTGACATGGAGGCAAACCTGTCCTTGTCGAGAAAGGATTATTTTAGGGGCGAAAACGCCCTCGGCACCCAAAATCCAAGTACAACCCAGCCACAGCCTCCTGTCAATCGACCCTTTTAAGAATCCCCGACAGCATCCCGAAGGCTCAATTACAGGCTCAGTGACCTCTTTCATATACCCAAAGATTGCCTTAGATACCTGTATTATCGTTAAGAATGGTAAATTCCCACTCGCAACAAGCCATTCCCCTCGCACAATCGTTTGACAAGGGTAAATTATTGGCTGGGATTATACGATCCATAAATAGGTGGCGTGACATGGTCCGCACGGCAACTATACTAACCTTGAACGGACCAGCTTCTGAATTTGCCGAATACTCTTGTGTAGCCATGGATTAATCATGGCAGGAATGACCTCGATGCCCAAGGCTTTGTGTTTAACCGCTCTGGTTATATCCATCCTTGTTTTTTTACTCTTCTTCTCCGATCTGCTTTTAAGCATAGCCGGGATGGAGAGTGCCGCGCCTTTTCGGGGCGCTCACACAGGAATTGATATCGTCTTTAGCGTCTCGGCTGCGATCCTGGGAATGCTCAGTTTCTTCACATTCCGCGAACAGGTTTGACCGCATTTTGCGGACTTTCGCGTAGAGCTCCCTCTCAACTCGGGCAAATTGCGTTTTTCTACGCCATTTCAGTGTCGCTTTGCCAAACTGGTCTTGTCCATTCGACGGTCTGCAACTGTACAATTAGTGGGTCACCGTGAATTAGGAGCCCCCGCATCTTGCAAACTCCCTATCGTTTATCCCGAAGGATGATGTTGGCGTCATCCGCGTTGCTGGGCGGCAGCCTCTTGGGCTTGCGGCCAACTCAGGCCGCCACCTCCAGCTACAACGAGAACTGGCAGCGTTCCATCGACCAAGGCCTCAGCTGGCTGGCTAGCCAACAAACCCGCTTGGGACACTGGACTCACCCCACCTACCCGACGGCCATGACCGCACTGGCGGGAACGGCCATGATCTGCTCCGGCTCCACGGCAACTCAGGGACCCTGGTCCGAGAACATTCGTCGGGCGGTCGACTATTTAATCACCAAAAGCCGACCCAACGGTCTGATCGGTGACCCCCTCCGCGACAACCGCTACACCTACGGCCATGGGTTTTCCATGTTATTTCTGTCTCAGGTATTAGGTGAGGAGGAGGACGAAGATCGCCGCGAGGAGCTGACAGAGATCCTTCAAAAATCGGTCGATTTCAGCGTCAACGCGCAAACCCGATCCGGTGGCTGGGGATACGTCAGCGCTACCGAAAACAGCACTTTCGATGAAGGCTCCACGACCATCACCCAAGTTCAGGGGCTGAGAGCCTGCCGAAACGCCGGCATTCTGGTTCCCAAGGATTCTATCCTGCGGGCCCGACAATACATTTATGAATGCAAAAACGTCGACGGTGGCATCTCTTACAGCTCCCGCACCAAAGGGACCTCACGGCATGCCATTACCGCGGCAGCCCTTTCCGCGCTCTACAATGCGGGTGATTATGAAAGCGAGCACATCGAGCCGATGTGGAATTTCTGCAAGAAACACCTTCATGATTTGGGAAAAGGGGCTCGTTACGGACATTGGCATTACACGTATTTGTATTACGCCCAAGTCGTTTACCGCCAAAAAAGCGAGGTTTGGGAGCCCTTTCGAGATCGTCTTTACGATAAAATCGTCCGCGAGCAACGTGGCGAAGGGAACTGGACTGGGGGAAATATCGCGGATTCTTACGTATCCAGCTGTAATTTGATCATCCTTCAATTGGATAAGGGATATCTGCCGATATTCCAGAGGTGATCGCCGGCGTCGTTAGAAACCGGCACCTGGACCTGCTGAAGGCCCGATTTTATCGCTAGACAAAGCGGGACCGATCAGCGATATTACTGAGCTGCAAATTTTGGGGTGGAAGAACCGCCCGACTTAACATTTGAAACACAATACTCTTATGCCAAATACCAAAAGCGCGAAAAAACGACTCCGCCAAGACAAGGTACGTCGCTCTCGAAACCGTTCTGTGAAATCCGCTTTGCGGACCCAGATCAAAAAAGTTCACACCGCAGTTGAGGCGGGAGACATGGATTCCGCAGACAAAGAATTTGCTGTGGCCTCCGTGAAGTTGGACAAGGCCGGTTCGGCCAAAGTGATCCATAAGAACACGGCAGCCCGCTACAAGTCCCGCTTGCAAAAGAAGCTCAAGTCCGCCAAAAGTAGCTAAGCCGAACAAAGCGACCCCGTCGAAAACCGGCAGAGGTCGCTCAATCCGCCGAGCGATCTATTTGCGTCTCGGCTTACGACCCTTACTTGATGACACTCGACCGCTGGTTCGCTTTTTAGCGCCGGCGGTTTTCTTTTGCCCCCCCGCGGACTTCTTCCGTGAGGCGGAGCCCTTACCAGTTGCGCTTGTCATTCGACCCTCACCTCGACGGGAGGCGGTTTGCAAAGGTCGCTTTTTAGAGGCAGCTCCCTTTTTGGACGTCTTGCGTTTCCTGCTCGTCGAACTCTTGGTCGTTGTTCTTTTGCCAGCTGAGCTTTTGGTCGTTGCTCTTTTGCCACCTGAGCTTTTGGTCGTTGGAGTTTTTGAGTCGGCTGATTTCAGAGGTCGCTTCTTCTTTGCGCCAACTGTCTTCTTTCCTTTGCCCGATGCTTCCGCGGCTGCCGCTTTTTTCTTGCGAATTTTCTCGCTATCCAACTGGCTGGTTTCCACGGGTCGCGAGCGACGGGTTTTCCGCGTTTGCACCGTGGCGGAAGCTTTCTTCAGGGCCTCTACCTCGGGGTACTCCAAGCGACGGTAATCGCCGGCTTTCAAGTTACCCAACTGCAAGGGACCGATGGCCACTCGTCGCAGACGGGTCACCTTGTGCCCGATGTGCGCCAACAGACGTCGAATTTCGCGATTCCGTCCCTCTTCCAGCGTTAATACCAGATCGCAGGAATCGCGGCGTCTTTTGCGAACCTTTACTTCGGAAACCTGAGCCACGGCTTCCGCCAAACGGATTCCCCGCTTTAATTGCTGCAAGTCGCTCCATTTGGGATTACCGACGACCGTCACGTGATACGTTTTCTTGACGCCGTATCTGGGATGCGTCAACCGATTGGCCAAATCACCATCATTGGTGACGAGGATCAGCCCTTCACTTGATTTATCGAGGCGGCCGACGTTGTAGACGCGTTGATCCGTTTTAATTAAATCAATGACTCGCCGGCGACCCTCGGGGTCCTGGCAAGTCGAAAGCACGCCGGTCGGTTTATGCACCATGAAGTACTGTGGCCGGCTGGGCAGCACCTTGCTGCCGTCGACGCGCACGTTTTCAGCGTCGGCCGGTACCTGAGTCCCCAGTTTTTTGAAGACTTGGCCGCCGATCGTAACGCGCCCCTCCGTAATTAACTCCTCGCATTCTCGGCGGCTTCCCAAGCCCGCCTGCGCAAGGAATTTTTGCAAGCGGTACTGCGGAGCGTCCATGGCAGCGTGAGTCTTTTGCGCGGTCGATCTGGTCTTTGGCTTGGGCATTAAAAGGTCAACTATCTTGGAGCACCGGGGATTTCAGAACGCCTGAAAGAGAAATCGCGTTCTTGAGCAGAGAATGGAGTTTAAGCCAAGCCGGCCGGATTTGATAGTCTTTGCCGCGTTTAGCGACGCGGACGCTCGTTACACACCTGAGTCACGCGTTCGCGGATATTACTCAGCATCTGCTGTTCCAGCGAGAAATCACGTCCCATCGGGATCCAGCCGCGATTCGGAGGCTCATCCAGCAACCGCTGGTCATGCTCATAGGAGTCAAAATCCAAGGCATTATCATGCCGCCATGTCGGGCCGCTGATGCTGGACACCTCAGGCTGCTCCAGATCCTCCAGTTCCTTGTAGACCTTGATATCGACGAGATATTGATCCCCGTTGGGAATCACCCTAACTCGCGCCCAACGTCTCACCGTTTGCAAACTGGCATGCAGCAACTCAAAACCTTTGGTCGAGTCTTTTCGCCATGGTTCAAGACAGGTTGAGCCAATCTTGGGAGCCGTGTCAATCCAGCCCTCGGTAAGAATATTGTCCGTCAGTCGAATCTGCTGTTCTCGCAGGATTCGAAAGTAGTTATCTACCTCGTCTGCGACTTCATCCATGATCAATTCACGTGGCACCATCGGTACCGACACGGGATTGGGTAATCCCTGCGCAGAAGTTCCGGCCATCTGCCAACCACCTTGCGAGACTTTGCCGCAAGCTGCGAAACCGGTTATCAGAAAACCGATCATCAGCAAAATGGTGATGCGAGACATTCAACGAATCCAGAATTTCCACCCAATAAGAAACAATCGGGCGGTAGTCTTGAGAAAGTGCCCACTCCCTTCAAGGTCAATTCTGCTAGCGGCGGATCGCCGTCTGCTCACCGCAGTCGCTTTTCGTCACCCGATTCTCACCGACTGACGATGCTCCATCCCAAATCACTAAGCCCCAAATTTTGTCATCCGCTTGGCATTCGCGAGTGCCAGCGGCATCAGATATTTGGCTTCAAATTGGCCCAGTTCACCGCTGCGACATTGGGTCTCTCCAAAAGTTTGGTGACCATCGGTGCGGCAACAATCGGACACGAGAAGCGTCGGCACGGCATGCCAGCTGTGGGCACTTAAAAAAGCAGGGGTACTATGATCTCCGGTCACGATCAACACATCCGGCGAGAGGGCTTCGATCCGTGGCATGACCGCATCCAATTGCTCGATTCTGGCTACCTTCCCGTCAAAATCACCATCTTCTCCGGTGCTGTCAGTGTATTTGAAGTGCATAAAGAAAAAGTCATAGTCGTTCCAATGGCTGGTCAAGAGATCGACTTGCTCATCCAGAGTCTTGGGCTCTCCCACAACATCCATACCCACCAGGGACGCCAAGCCCTTATACATTGGGTAAACGGCGATTGCGGCAGCGCGTAGCCCGTAGACATCCTGAAAAGAGGGCAGGGCAGGGCGGGCAGCAAAGCCACGCATGGTCAGCCCGTTGGCAGCCGTCTGGTCTGCCAATATCTGCTGTGCTTTTTCGATAAACTCGACCGCGAGTTTAGCCGTTTTCTGGCTGGCCGGATCATCGCCAGATGGCGACAGCGGTGGAACTCCCGTGCGTTGCGGATCCGTATCATCAAGACTGCCGCCTAACCCGGCAGCACGAAAGACCACCACGAACCGGTGTTCTTTCACCGGTTGAACAAACACCTCTCCCGCGGACAGTTCGATTTCGTTCAAGCGGTTGGCCAAAGGGAAGCTGGCTTCGGACGAAATTCGTCCCGCGCGGCGATCGGAAATATTCCCCTCCGCGTCCAAGGTGCAAAAATTGCAGCGGACCGCAACATCGCCTTCCTGCAATTGAAATCCAATTCCGGTAGCTTCCAACGCCCCGCGACCAATCAAGTATTCCATAGGATCGTATCCAAACAGCCCGAGGTGCCCCGGGCCACTTCCTGGACTGATACCTGGGCAAACAGGGATACTTCGCCCTTGAGCGCCGCGAGCGGCCAGGGCATCCAAATTTGGAGTTTTGGCGGTTTCCAGTTCCGTTAAACCACCGGGTTGCATGGGCAAACCACCCAGACCATCGGCGACCAACATGACGATTTTGGAGTCGTTGGGAACGTTTAATTCCCGAGTCAATGTGTGAATATTCATGGCGATAACCTAGCGAAACTGCCCCAGACTTCCAGAGGTCATTTGAGATTCCCTTGCCGTCATTGACCGTCGGGCGGTGGGTTGGGATAAAAACCACTTAAAGATCGCTTCTTTGCTGCCGAAAAAAATGACACAAAAACCACTTCTCAAATTCGACTACGCCGACAGCCTCCTCGATGGGACCGGCATTTCTCAATCCCAGTTGGATGATTTATATCCTCGCCTGCAAGCCATTCGAGACGAGCTTTACGAAGTTGATTTGCCAGCTTTCCATGAAGGTTCTATCGTCCCAGCAGACCGGCAACCGCTGGATGCCGGTTTTATGGATCTGCCTGACCGCTTATTGGCCGCCTATGACGACCGCCGTGAGGCCAGCGAACTCGGCCAAATTTTGAAGACGGCCAAACGCATTCGCGAGTCCGTCGATCGCGTGGTCGTATTGGGTATTGGCGGATCGTACATGGGAGCTCGGGCTTTGATGGACGCCTGCTGCGAACCGTATTACAACGAGTTATCTCGGGCGGATCGCGGAGGTCGCCCCCGCATCTATTTCGAGGGTAACAATGTCGATAATGATGCGATGCAAGGTCTCCTGCACCTCATTCGCCAAACCAATCAAGATGATCCCTGCGGGGGTCGTTGGGCCCTTGTCGTGATCAGCAAAAGCGGCGGCACCATCGAAACGGCGGCAGCCTTTCGTCAGTTTCTGGCGGCCCTGGAAACTCAGGTTGGCCAAGAGGCTTTACCCGACTTGGTCGTTCCCGTGACGGGCGCTTCCGGCAAGTTAGCTGATTTCGCCGATGCAATCGGCTGCCGTGATCGATTCCTGGTTCCTGACGGAGTCGGAGGACGATTCTCGGTCCTTTCGCCAGTTGGCTTACTACCGGCTTCCATCATCGGGCTCGATATCATGGATCTGTTGCGGGGAGCCTGGTTAATGAACGCCCATTTCCAAACGGCAGAACCTCGAGATAATCTGATTCTGAATTACGTCGGCGTGAATCATCTTCTGGAAAACCATCGCAAAATCGACATGCGAGTCTTATCGGTTTGGAGCAAGGCCTTGGAAACCACCGGATTGTGGTATGACCAGTTGTTTGCGGAGAGCGTTGGTAAACAGGAACTCGGAGCCACTCCGCTGACCGTCGTCAATACACGGGACTTGCACTCTCGTGCGCAACAACACCAAGAGGGCGCGCGTAACAAAGTCATGAACAACGTGGTGGTCGAGAGCAACCGCTGCAACCTTCTAAAAATTGGCGAACGCCAAGGCAACCCGGATCTCCTGAATGAATTGTCCTCTAAATCCATGGTCGATCTTATGAACGCTGCCATCGCGGGGACCAATGAGGCCTACCGTGGCGACGGGCGCCCTACCACGACTTTATCGATGCCTGCCATCAATGAAAACTGCATGGGACAACTGCTGCAGATGATGATGCTGGCAACGGTGGTGGAAGGCCGCCTTATGGGCATTAACCCCTTCGGGCAACCGGGAGTAGAATGCTACAAACAAAACATGAATCGAATATTGCGAACACCGGAATCATAAACAGGAATCGATAATGTCTATTCATCTAACTTGGTACGGCCATGCCACCTGGTTGGTCGACACCGGCAACCACAAAATATTGCTGGATCCGTTTTTTAACGATAACCCAGCTTCCCCGATCAAGGCCGAGGATGTGGAAGTGGATACGATTCTCGTTTCGCACGGACACTTCGATCACATCGCCGACGCTGCCAGTATCGCGAATCGCAGCGGAGCAAAATTGGTTGCGAATTACGAAGTCTGCCAATGGTTGGCGGCCAACCACAGCGTTCAAGAACCCGCCGACATGAATCCGGGTGGAGAAATCGAAATGCCGTGGGGCCTCGTAAAGATGGTCCCGGCAGTGCACAGTTCGGGATTGCCTGATGGTTCCTACGGTGGCGTAGCCGCTGGCTTTGTGCTGACGATCGATGAGGTAAAGATTTACTTTGCCTGTGACACCGCGTTGTTTGGAGACATGAACTTGATCGGTGACATGGGGATTCAACTGGCCGTGCTACCGATCGGAGACCGTTACACCATGGGACTGGCCGACTCGGTCAAGGCAGCTCAATTGGTCAAGGCCAAGCAAGTGCTGCCAAGCCACTACGATACGTGGCCACCGATTGAGCAGGACGCCCTTGCTTGGTGCGAGATGATTCGAGGGTCCACCGCTTCGACTCCGATCGTATTGGAACCCGGGAAAACACACATCGTCTAGGGCGTCATATTGCGTACCAGACGAACTTATCAGATGAGATACGGCCGCACATTCAAGGTGGTCCTCGGAACGGATCACTGCAAGACGACAGGAATAGTCATGCCGAAACTGAATATCAATTTACCTTGCCTGACTTTACTTCTAGCAACATTGTGGTGCGTGCCCGCGGAATCCCAGACGCTAAGTTGGCAATTCGCCAAGGGAGACGTCTTCGATATCCAAATTCAACAGAGCACGGCGGTCAGTACAGTGGTGGATCGGCGGTTGGTAGAACAAACCAATCAGATGACAATGGATATCACTTGGCAGGTGCTCAATTTCCAAGACGGTGTGGCGACCATCGAGCAAACGATTAAACGGGTCCGGGTCGAACTGAGCATACCCGGCGAAAAAGGCCCGTCGGTAACGAACTACGATTCGGCTGAGGAAAAACAAAAAGGGGATGCCAAGCGAATGGGCGCGAGTTTCTCACGCCTCATCGATCAGCCCGTGAATTTGAGCGTGACGCCGCAGGGCCAAATTCGCAAAGTCGACATCCCCGAAAAAACGCTGGCCTCCCTCCGGGAAATGCCCGGTTCGGTGCAAGGACGCAAGATGTTTGATGTGGCTTCCGTGCGCGAAATGTTCAGTCAAAGTGGCTTGCAACTGCCTGCGGATAGCACGGAAACTCAATGGCAATTCACTCGAAATTTCAAAATTGGATTGCCCCAAACGTTTCGCTTGACCACCGAGTACTCCATCGCCGATACCGAACAAAATCCGGTCAAGATTGACTTTACGGGAGAACTGGAACTGATCGAGGATTCCGGGGAACGCCCTGCCGAACTGGATTTTGAAAACGTCGCACTGACCGGACAAAAATCTTCCGGATCGCTGATGTTCGACTCTGAGAAGGGCAATTGCGTTTCCAGCAACTCAAAAACCCAGCTAAAAACACGCACGCAATACCGCGATATGGAAATTATGGCCACCGTCGACAGTACGGTAGAAATGACCTTTAACCGCCAGTGACCACCGGTTTTGCCAGATCAATCCTGCGGGGGTTCCGGGAATTCAATAAACACGTCTCCGTCCTGAATCGTCACTGGGTAAGCGTCCGTGGCAATGCATGGATTGTCGACCCAAGTTCCGTCCCGAACATCAAATCGCCATGCGTGCAAAGGGCAAGAAACCACGCAACCGTCTAAATAGCCAGCGGAAAGACTAGCTCCGGCGTGGGGACACGCATCATTAATCGCATAGTACTGGCCCTCAATATGAAAGATAGCCACCATCGCATTGTTAACCTGATAACTGTACGCGGTGCCCGCGGGAACTTCGTCCACACGACAAACTCTAAACAACTGGCTCATGCGGGGAAGCTCATGCGGGGGGCTTTTGGCGGAGGCGAAATTCGCTAAAAAACACTTGGTCTGCCGCAGCACCATCAGGTTTTGCGGGTACCGACAAGACGAAATGAACGATCTTAATATCGAATTAAACCACGGGCTACCAAATGAATTCAACCGCCCCTCTATCCGATGAGAATCGTCCGGCGGAGATCGGCATCAACGACTTCCAGCAATTGATTCGTAAGATGTACTACGAAAAAGACCAAGCACGGGGGGCCTCGGGGACCTTTATGTGGTTTATGGAGGAAGTCGGAGAATTGGCATCAGCGCTGAGGTCCGATGATCGAGAGAATCTTGCCGAAGAATTCGCGGATGTACTTGCTTGGTTGTTCACAATCGCAAATGTGGCTGACATCGACCTTTCGAAAGCGGTAGCGGCTAAATACGGAACGGGCTGCCCGGGTTGCCAGAAGTTCCAGTGCAGCTGTCCCGATGCGGAAAAACCGTAACCTAGGGAGACCGTCGAACCTTGAGGCCCGTTCCTTCCCTAACCTTCAAAAATCGACCGTCAGGTCAGTCAATTTGACGATGAAACACCTAATCGTCCAAGCTCGTAGAAAACCCCGCAATGCTGCCCATAGGCCTGTTAATCCCATTGGATTATGCTGGTTGCATGTGACACCTGGCCGTTTTTCTCTCCCCCAACCCATTACCCATGATTGACGCCCTTCGTCAACCGAAACACGCCCACCCAATGCGGAGCCTCATATTTGCGTGCGTTCTCTTGGGATGCAGCTTGATTTTTGGGCCTGCTGACACGGTATCCGGGCAGGAGCCCCATGAGATCGAGCGCTTAAGCATCGGCTTCGACGGAAAAATTGTGCTCGGAAAATGGGTGCCGCTCTCGGTGGAGATGAGCTCCACGGCAGTCACCAAAAACGCGACTCTGCGGATCGAAACACTGGATGGAGATGCCGTACCCATTCGCTACGATCAACAGCTCGAACTTTCCAAGATGGATGACGGATCGCAGATACTACACGGATTGGTGCGCATTGGTCGAGCCACAGGTATGACCGTCAGTCTGATCGACGAGAACGGTGAGCAGCGGACGAGTCGCCGCTTTTCACTGGATGAGCTGAGAGAATCCCACACCTTCTTACCCGGCACAGCAAGGCTAAGCCTGTTTCCATTCTGGAGCCCTCAGCCGGCCGGAGCAGAAGACACTAATCTGCTGCCCGAACTGGATCGTCAACTCTCGGACGCCACCGCAGTGGTCACCAATCTCCAACAATTGCCCGAGCATTGGATTGGTTACGAGTCGATTCGCACCATGATTATTACTCCCCGTGAACTCAATCATCCGCTAAACCAGAAACAACAATCGGCGATCGAACGTTGGGTCCAACTGGGTGGCCGGCTCATCATTACCGGTGGTCCCGGATTTGACGCCCAGTTCCAAGAGCAAGTGCTAGGTAAATTATCTCCCGGTACCTATCAGGGCAAAGACTCCATCTCCGATACGGGTTCGATCGAGTTATTCACGCAGGTGAACGAGCAACTGGTCCAAAGCGGCGGTCCCGATCTTTCGATCACCGTCATTGAGCCAACGGAGGGTCACGCGGTCGCGGGCAGGGCCGGCGATCATCCGCTCATCGTTCATTGGCTTCATGGTTTTGGTAACGTCAGCTTCATCAGCGTAGATCTTACCGCTGAACCGATATTGAGCTGGGGAGGACGAAAAAACCTGCTGACCCGCACCCTTAAACCCACCGGCATTAAAACAGAAACCGGTGACGGAGATTTATTAGGGGGACGTATGTCCCACATTGGATTCTCCGATATCGTGGGCCAGTTACGGGCTGGAATGGACCAGTTCCGTCAGGTCTCATTCATCACATTCACTCTCGTCGCCCTGCTGGTGGCTCTGTTCATTCTTGCGATTGGACCAGGAGACTTCTTCTTCCTGAAACGAGTCGTCGGCAAAATGGAGATGACCTGGGTTACTTTCATCTTAATTTGTGCTGGATTCAGTCTTTTGGCTTGGTTTCTGGCATCCAAAATGAAGTCGCCAGATACGCAAGTGAACCAAGTCGAAATCGTGGATGTGGATGCCGCCACCGGGCTGGTCCGTGGCAACCTTTGGGCACATGTTTACAGTCCGTCCACACGCACTTATGACATCCAGTTGCCTGCCCAGAACGAGCTGTTTGGTGCGATAGATGATGGTTGGCTTTCTTGGCAGGGCCTGCCTGGACGAGGTCTCGGGTCCATGCAATCGCGGACCGATTTGGGGCTCTACCGCAAGCCTTACTCTTCCCCGATCAACGCTCGGGGGAGTCGTTTGCAAGCCATCCCGATGCAAAACGCGTCTACCAAGGCATTTCATGCCACTTGGTATGGTGAACTGGAGAGCCCGCTGAAAAATGGACTTCGGAAAAGCGCGAACAGCGATGCCTTGCTGGGGACTTTCACCAACCCGCTGGACGAGCCGCTTTATGACTTTGTGGTGCTTTACGGCCCTTGGGTCTACCATCTCAAGGATCGTCCGCTAGGGCCCGGAGAAACCATCGTGCTTGAAGATGACTTACGCGAAAAAACCATCGCTGGTTACTTCACACGGGAAAACAACCGCGGTGAAGATGAGGTGAGTACCGCGTGGGATTCGCGCAGTATCCAACTGCCACGGATTACACAAATGATGTCGTTTTTTGAGATCATTGGGGGTGAAACATACACCCAATTGAGTAACAACTACCACGCCCCCATCGATTTGAGCCAAAATTTAAGAATGGGTCAGGCTGTCATGATGGGGCGAATCCGGAACACGACAACTCCGTTGAATATCAACGGCACGGCATTCGATCAATATGACAAACGCTTGACGCTGCTTCGCATCGTTTTGCCGGTGCAACCGCGTAAGTAAATCTAAAGGCCAAGCGCAGTGATTAAGACTGAAAACCTGACAAAGAAGTACGGCGAGATGTTCGCTATCAATGCGATCAATCTGGATCTCAAACAGGGCGACCTGTTCGGTTTCATTGGTCCCAATGGTGCTGGTAAAACGACCACCATGCGGATCATTGCCACCTTACTGGAACCTACTTGGGGCGAAGCCTACGTTTGTGATCACTCGATCTACAACAACCCCAAAGAAATCCGGCGACTGGTCGGTTACATGCCCGATTTTTTCGGCGTCTACGACGACATGAAAGTCATTGAGTACTTGGAGTTTTTTGCAGCCGCTTATCGCATCACGGGCACCGCCAGACGGAAACGCTGTGATGAAATGCTGAACACTGTCGATCTCGACTTTAAACGAGATGCCTTCGCCAATACGCTTTCCCGTGGACAAACGCAACGCCTCGGTTTGGCCCGCGTTTTGTTACATGACCCCCAAGTGCTGCTGCTCGATGAACCGCTCAGTGGTTTGGATCCCAGAGCACGAATCGAAATGCGGAACCTCCTTAGACGACTGGGGCAGATGGGAAAGACCATTGTCGTCTCCAGTCACATCCTGCCCGAGCTAGCCGATATATGTAACAAGGTCGGCGTCATTGATCGGGGAGTTATGAGCGTTTCGGCAGAAGTCAGCGAAGTCATGCAGCAAGTGCGGCAACGTATGGTGTTACAAATTGGCATCGCCGAAAAAGAGGACCAGGCAGCTCAAACACTCGAATCAATGGAGGCGGTGGAAACGGTCACCCAGGGCGACGGATTCTTGGTCGTCACCCTGCAGGAGGGCGTCAAAGAATACTTCGATATACCGACCCAGTTAGTAGAAGCCGGCTTTCGTATCACCCGCTTTAACGAAGAGGAAGTCAACCTGGAATCGGCATTTATGGCGTTAACGAAAGGCTTGGGGCAAAATTTTTAAAGGGGCCTGCAAAGCCAATCAAGCCGGCAAGTTCCCACCGCACCTCAATTAAATCGCTTCCGGTCCCCGTTCACCGGTCCGAATCCGAATACAATCATCGAGTGGCAAGACGAAAATTTTACCGTCTCCGATGTCTCCTTCATCGCCACTGCGGCCGCCCTTTTTTATCGCGGCAATCGTGGGTTCAACAAACTCCTCATTGACGGCGATTTGCAATTGCACCTTGCGTCTTAGATTCGCCAGAAATTCATCCGCATTATAAAGTTCCGTTTTTCCATGTTGCCGACCAAAGCCTTGGCAATCCATGATCGTAAGGCGGAACACCTCAACTTCCGAGAGCGCCGCTTTGACAGATTCGAGCATATGCGGCTGGATAATTGCAATGATCAGTTTCATTGGTCGTCTTATTCCTTGGCGAGGTCAAACAGGGCATCAACGTAGTGGTCGACATCGAATTGAGCGAAAGCATCAGGCGTTTCCCCTAGCCCAATAAATTTGACGGGGAGGCCGAATTCCTGACGGATGGGGATGGCGACCCCCCCCTTGGCGGTGCCATCCAATTTGGCAAGGACGATACCCGTACAATCGGCGGCTTCGGAAAATCCTTTGGCCTGACTGATGGCATTCTGACCGGCGGTGGCGTCCAAAACCAACAAGACCTCGTGCGGGGCATCGTCGATCACTTTCGCCATAACGCGTTTGATCTTGGTCAGTTGGTCCATCAAATTAGTTTGCGTTTGCAACCGACCGGCGGTATCGACGATGCAGATATCTGCGTTGAGCTCCTTCGCCTTGTCAACGGCCTTGTAAGCCACCGATGCCGGATCGCTGCCCGAATTTCCGGTCACGATTTCGGCTCCCAAACGCTCGGACCAGATTGTCAATTGCTCGACCGCAGCGGCACGAAAGGTATCTCCGGCCCCCAGCACAACGGATTTACCCTGCTGCTTAAACAGATGGGTTAACTTGGCAATCGAAGTTGTCTTGCCCGATCCGTTGACCCCCACGACCATTATCACGGTTGGCCCGGAGGTGGCGAATTGAATCTCAGCGCTCTCTTGAGCCATGATTTTGCGAATGGTCCGCTTAGCCGAATCGGCTAATTGCTCCATGGTCACCTTACGAGCTCGGTGCTCGGCACCGACGTCATCGCGGATGGATGCCGCGGGCCCCGCGCCCATGTCCGTTTTAACCAGATGGGCAAACAGCTCTTTCAGAAAATCATCATCGACCAATCGGCCTTCTACGCCGACAAGATCTCGAATATCTGTATTGAGCACCGCCACGGTCTTGCTAACAGCCTGGCGAAATCTCCCAAATAAGCCGCCTTTTTTTTCTGCAGCATTATCGGCGACTGGCGTGGATTCTGTTTCGGTTGCTGCGGGTTCAACCACCGCCTCCTCGGCAGCCGCCTCTTCCGCACGCGATGCAAGGGTTGCCTTCTCGTCGGATTGCTCGTCGTTCTTCTTCTTGCCAAATTTCCAAATCGCCATGGGTCTTTCGCACCTGCTATTTAATGATGGAATCCGAATCTTAACGAACCAGAGGCTTAGTCGCCAAGACTTACCGGGGTCGGGAAAGGCACGCGTGGGGCATGAAATCGAAGAATCTGACCAAGTCGCCCGAGAATACGGCCAAAGAGCACACACTTTCAAAATCCGCTTTAGGATTCGGTGTGAGCCTCCTGCATCAACTTATCCAACACCCCATTCACAAATCGCGACGAATTCTCATCGCCATAACGTTTCGACAGCTCAATTGCCTCGTTAATAGCTACCCGCGGGGGAGTCTCGGTAAATAAAATCTCCCAAGCAGCGATTCGCATCACATTTCGGTCCGTGACTGCCATGCGAGCCAAACTCCAGTTGACCGTCGTGGATTCCAGTTTTTCGTCGATGGACTCCCGATTTTGCCGAACACCTTGCAAAATCGTATCGGCAAAGCTAATCAGCCCGGCGTTTCGATTCAGCCGCCGGCTAAGAAATTGTTGGTCGGAACTGCCGTCGCCAACGCCGACGCCATTCAGATCGTCACGGTAAAGTAGTTGCATAACCACCTCTCGAGCTCGACGGCGACGAGACATAAGTAACTCCGTAGATAAAAACCGCGAAAATGAAAAAGAACAATCAATGCTGGTGTCGTCGGCGTTTACGCAAACTGGCACTACCTCTGCGCCCTCAACCTAGAATCAACTTTACATCTGATTGAGTTGTTCTGATAGGTGCATCATTTCCAACATCGCCATTGTGGCCTCATGCCCTTTATTTCCAACTTTGCCACCCGCCCGGGCGTGCGCCTGCTCAAACGAGTTACAGGTCAACAGTCCAAAGGCGATGGGCAGCCCCGATTCGAGTGACATTTCGCCCAAGGCCGTACTGACGAATCGGTTAATGTGTTGATCGTGCGTCGTTTCGCCGCGAATGACGGCCCCCAAACAGACCAGACCGGCATATCGGCCGCTGTTCAGGGCTTGCTTGGTACCCAAAGCCAGTTCCCACGCCCCAGGAACCCATAGCACATCAATTCTTTCATCAGCAATCTGGTGATTCTGCAACGTCTCGATAGCACCTTGCAGTAATTTGCCGGTGACCATTTCATTGTAAGTGGACACCACGATGGCGAATCTTTTTCCAGCATAATCTGCCGCTTTAGTTGACGGCTTGATTTCATTAATCAACGGACCGGCCTTGCAAAAGGGGAAATGGGGGAGTGGTGGGAATGCGTCTAGGATTCCGTCCGCGCGGCTCGTTCCAGTCGCGTTTCAGTCAATCTTTTTACAATTTGCCCGGTTGCAGTCCCATGAGGAATTCAGCGTTGGTTTTCGCCTTACGCAACTTGGATGTCAACAGCTCCATCGCATCGGGAGGATTCATTTCTGACAACACTCGTCGCAACATGCAGACTCGTTCAAATTCTTCCGGATCCATCAACTTTTCTTCGCGCCGCGTGCCGCTCTGGTTGATGTCGATGGCCGGCCAAATCCGACGTTCCACCAGAGAGCGATCAAGAACAATTTCCAAATTGCCGGTGCCTTTGAATTCTTCAAAGATCACGTCATCCATCTTGCTTCCGGTATCGATCAAAGCCGTGGCGATAATCGTCAACGAGCCCCCCTCCTCAACCTTTCGGGCTGAGCCAAAAAAGGCTTTCGGCTTCTGCATCGCATTGGCGTCCAATCCGCCAGAGAGTGTCTTCCCTGATTGCGGGCACTCTTGATTCCAAGCTCGTCCCAACCGCGTGATGGAATCCAAAAAGATCACAACGTCGCGACCTCCCTCGACCAGGCGTTTGGATTTTTCCAACACCATTTCAGCAACCTGAATGTGGCGACTTGGTTTTTCGTCAAAGGTCGAGCTAATGACTTCGCAGCGTTCGCCTTTGATCTCCCGCTCCATATCTGTGACTTCCTCAGGCCGTTCGTCAACCAACAGGATAACCACATAAGCCTCTGGGTGATTTTTCAATACCGATCGGGCCATCGACTGCATTAGCATCGTTTTCCCTGCCCGCGGTGGGCTGACGATCAGACCTCGTTGCCCGAACCCAATCGGCGCCAACATGTCCACGACACGCGTGGACATTTCATTCTGCTCAGCTTCCATCACCACTCGTTCACTGGGGTGCAGTGGAGTCAATTCGTCGAAACCCGCTTTCCGCGAAGCGTCCCCGGGCTCGCCATCATTGACTGCCGCGATGCGCAATAAAGCAAAGTATTTCTCCGAACCCTTGGGCGGCCGAATTTGACCGCGAACCAATGAGCCCGTGCGTAAATTGAACTTTCGAATTTGACTCGGTGAAACATAGATATCATCCATGCATACACCGTAGTTATGATCGTTGCTACGCAAAAAACCGTATCCATCTGGCAATATTTCAAGAGTTCCCTCTCCAAACATCATGCCGTTTTCCCGCAAGCGAATTTTGATCACATCCACGACCAATTCGCTACGTGATTTGGAGTCCGGCTCCACCACGCCCTCTGTCCGTGCAGCTTCGATCAACTTTTCAAGCGGCATTCTTTGCAGACGGGTGATGTTTGTGCGATCCGTTTGGTCGAATTCTTGCGTATCATGCACCGCATCAAAATCGTATTGGTGTGCAATTTGCTCAGCCAATGAAAGCGGATCCCCGCCCGATTCCAGTTGCTGGATTCGTTGGTCAATCTGCCGGTTAGATTCGTAGCCCTGTTGCCTGGGCCGGCGGCTGCTTGGGCGCCTCGGACCGCGCTGCGGCCCTCGCGATTTACCACCACGAAAATCTCTCGGCTTATCCATTCGTTTACTCCCGCGTTTTTGAAAAGAAGGAACGGGCTTATGTTTAAAAAGGTGGGTTGGGGGTAACAGTTATTCCCAGGCCAGGAAAACTGAATTATCTAACTACTGAATTCGAATGCTTAAATTAGCGGATGGCTTGAATGTGATCCCAAAGTTCATTTACCTGTTGAATCGCGTCCTCTAGCGTACCGTTATTCTCGATCAAGTGCTTACTAATCTGACGTTTATGATCGATACCTGCCTGCATAGCCTCCCGATTGTGAAGCATCTCCTCACTCCAACCGCGTTCAACCACGCGAGCTAATCGCTGTTCCAGCGATGCCTCGACAAACACAATCAAATCACACAACACATGCCAACCGGCTTTTACCATGATCGGGGCGTCTAAAACGAGAACATCCACGCCCTCCGAAGTTGCCAAACGATCAATTTCCTGTTGTAGCTGTGCCGCAATTATCGGGTGGGTGATTTGCTCGAGCTTTTTCAGTTGCTGGGGCTGATTCGGATCAAAAACAATCTCCGCCAATCGCCTTCGATCTACTTCACCAGCAATGTCAAAAACAGCATTCCCCCATTCATCCCGCAATGCTTGCTTTACCGAATCCCGTAACAGAACTTCGTGCCCGATACGATCGGCATCCAATACCACCGCACCATGTGACTTGAGTTGTTGAGTCACAAAACTTTTGCCACTCGCGATTCCGCCGACGACGCCAATGACAATCATTTTGTTTCCAGTAAGAGGTTCTTTTCTGGTCTCAAAACTTACGTTTGACGGCAACCTGGGAGGCGCGTCGATCTTAGCAAAATCCCTCAAGACATTGCTGACTTCGCTGGGATTCGTGAAAAGCGGTTACGAAAAGCTCGCTAAGCAAGACTCTACCCGATTACAGGATATTATGCCTGCGTCGAATTATCCAATTTCTTATCAGGATTTGCGACAAAATCAATTGGTTGGGTCCCACCCCAACAATCTCCCATTTCCATATCCACCTGAATGGGCACCTGCAATGCTACCGCAGATGTCATACAGTTGCTCACCAGTGGGAGCACCCTGTCTTGCTGTTGAGGATCAAATTCAAACACCAGTTCATCATGAATTTGCAACAACAACCGCATTGGCAGCTGACTAGTCTCAATTTCCCGGTGGACTTTCAGCATCGCCAGCTTGATTAAATCGGCTGCAGACCCCTGAATGACCGTGTTGATAGCGGTCCGTTCCGGAAAGGTCAAAAAACGATGATTTTTTATATTTTCTGGGTTTCGTACACCTTCGATACGACGTCGACGACCCAGTATGGTCGTCACATGACCGTCGCGGTGGGCCGTTGCGAGAATACCATCTGTAAATTCGCGAACACTTGGGTAACGAGCGAAGTAATTATCAATAAATTCACTGGCCTCCTCTTTGCTAACCCCAATGGCCTTACCAAGTCCAAAAGGAGTTTGCCCGTAGATAATCCCAAAGTTGACAGCCTTGGCGGCTCGACGCATTTCTTTCGTAACCGCACTGAGATCGACATCGTGAATCTCGGCCGCAACAGCCGCATGGATATCATGGCCGGATGTAAATGAACTCAAAAGATTCTGATCTTGCGTGAAATGCGCCAGCATTCTCAATTCGATTTGGGAATAATCGGCTGAAAGAAGCGTCCAACTTTTTGGGTCAGCAACGAAAGCCTCACGGATTTGTCGACCTGCATCGGTTCGAATCGGAATATTTTGCAGATTGGGATCTTGGGAGCTCAATCGGCCCGTGGCGGCAACATCCTGCATGAATGACGTATGCACACGCTCCGTTTTTGGATTGATCAGCGACAACAGAGCGTCGGTATAGGTACTTCTCAGTTTCGCAAATTGCCGATAGCCAATAATTTTTTGCGGGAGTTCGTGTTGTTCAGCAAGTGTTTCCAAAACGTCCACCGCAGTGCTACGACCGGTGGCGGTTTTTTTGACGACCGGCAATTCCAGTTTATCAAACAGCACGCCCGCCAATTGCTGCGGCGAGTCGATATTAAATTCCTCCCCCGCGATTTGATAAATTTCAGCCCGCAGTTGCGTAATTGCCTCCGAAAATTGACCGCTCAATTTTTTCAGCACCGCCACGTCCAAACGAATGCCATTGAATTCCATTTCTGCCAAGACCCGTACCAAAGGCATTTCCACATCGTGAAAAAGATCCAGCAACTTGGCTTTTTCTAATCGATCTCGCAGAATTTCATACAAACGAAAGGGAATGTCAGCGTCTTCGGCCGCGTATCGAGCCACCAATTCAACATCCACATCGTTCATTTTTCGCTGGTTTTTGCCCGTCCCGATCAACTCCTTGATTTTGATCGTGCGGTGGTTCAGGTAACGACGCGCCAAGTCGTCAATGCCATGATTTCTTTGGCCGGCATCCAATAAATAATCCGCGACCATCGTATCGAAAATTGGTCCCTGCAACTCGATATCCAATTGCCGTAGCACGATCATGTCATATTTCAGGTTCTGGCCGATTTTCTCGATCGATGAATTTTCGAGCAGTGGCCGCAGCAAACGCAGCGCCTCTTCTCTATCGAGGCAAACCTGACCCTCGGGGGCCATGACCGGAACGTAGGCTGCTTGGCCAACCCCCCAAGCGACAGAAAAACCCACCAGCTCCGCTTCTCGGGGCTTGGTAGATGTGGTCTCGGTATCGATCGCAAAGCGTGACGTTTGCTCCAATTGACGGACCAATTCAGCGAGTTCCTCTAAATCCGCAACCAAGCGATAATCGGTTTCCCAGATATCGGGGGCCTGGGCAATCGGCATTTCGCCAATGCGTTTGGCCAGTGAACGGAAACCGAACTGATCACACAGGTCAACGGCTGCCTGAACATCGATGTTGCCAATCCGCGCGCTTTCCCAATCGATCTCCATCGGCACCTGATTATCCAAACGCACTAAATCCCTGCTCAACCAAGCCAATTCAACATTGGCCCGGATTTTTTCTTGCTGCTTCTTACTTTTCAGCTGCTCAACACCGCTAAGTAGTCCGTCTAACGAGCCAAATTGATCCAAGTATTTTTGAGCTGTCTTTGGTCCCACCGAGGGCAACCCAGGGACGTTGTCTGCAGAGTCTCCCACCATGGCCTGAAAATCGACCACTTGGTTGGGACGAATCCCCCAGTCATTCATGAGGGAGGTTTCATCGTAGACTCGATTTTTGCGAATATTGAAAAGCTTGACTCGCCCCGTAATCAGCTGGCGACAATCTTTGTCATTGGTCACCAGGTAGCAACGCCCGCCGCGTTCCTCGATCTTTCGCGCCAAGGTTGCCATCAGGTCGTCCGCCTCAAAATTGTCGACACCCAGTACGGGGATCCCCAACGCGTGCAACATTTTTTGGATCAGCGGGATCTGGCTGCGTAAATCATCCGGCATAGGATCCCGATGGGCTTTGTACTCCGCATACATCTCGTTTCGGAACGTCACGGACCCCTGGTCGAAGGTGCAGATGAGGTGCCCAGGTTTTTTCTTTTCGATGATATCCAGCATGTCTCGCACGAAACCGTACACCGCATTGACCGGCTGGCCGGCAGGCGATGTCATCTCGCCCATAGCGAAAAAGACCTGATAAATCAGCGAATGCGCGTCAATGACATACACGGTCGATTCATCCAGGGGCTGCTCTGGAACAGGGGAGGGCGGCACCGCTGGGGGCTTTTGCGACGGCTGCTCAGAGGATTCGATATCAAAAAAAGTCTTTTGTCGGGAAGTGCGAGCCATGGAGATTACCTACCTGAGGGAGTTCTTGCCGTGACCGAAATTATGCAACGGGTTGGGAAAGAAGGAACCACCCGACTTTTCCGACCTGTGGTCAAGTCATGGTGGTGCGCGGACCGATTCGCCCAATAGCCTTGATTTATCTGTCAAGAATTCAGCGGATCTTACGGCCAAACGCCGGCCTCAAACGAGGTTCGGACCGGATAAAACCGTATTATCGGAGTAACCGGGAAAGGGAAAAGCCCCTTCTCCTGATTGAGCGGGCTGGCCGCAAAGTCTTCGCAAACTCCGCATTTAATTTGTTTGACACTATTTTTACGGCTATCTAAAATCTAATGCTGAGGGAAATAACCTGATTGAAGCTCTTTCCAGCAACGATTTTTGCACAGCTCAGGTGGAATTCCGTTCATGTCCTACGCTTGAACGCGAGTTTCTTTTGCACGTTTATCGATACTAAATCAATCTGCACTTTTATTGCGTTGTAGGGCATTGCCTGACAGGAGATTTTTCCATGGCGACTCGAGAGAACCAAGGTCTGTTCATCGCCGTCATTTTGCTTGTGTTGCTATCCGTCGTTCTGGCGGTCTCCACGTTCTTTGGCTTCGCCGGCATGCGGGAAGCTGCGGATCAAAGAGATAGTTACAAGACGGACTATCAAAGAGCAACCAAAGAGAGCAATGGCTACCAAGCACAAGCGGGCATTTATATGGCCATGCTTGGGGTTGAGGATATCGCGGTTAACGAAATCGAAACCTACGAAAGCGATCTCGTTGCCTCTAATCTTACAGACATGATCAACCAGACCCAACGCGTCAAGGAAACTTGGAACGCGGATATGGCGAAGCTCGCCTCGGGTGAGGGTGGTGCTGATCGCACCTACCGCAAACTGGTTGAGGATTTCTCTAACGCCATCGCAGACCAGCATGCCAACACCACTGTGTTGACCAACACGGTAAAAGAAACCGAGCAAAAGCTGGAAACGGAAATCACCACCAAAAATAAACAGCTCGAAGAAAAAGACGTTCAGTTGGCCAAGGCTCAAACAGACCTTTCTAGCGAACAAGAACGACACGAAAAAACAAGGATTGAACTCAATCAGCGTTTGGACGACACCCAATCCCAATTTGAAAAAGTGAATCGGGAACTGCAAGACACGGAATCGGACTTGGCCAACAAGACCGCCGATTTCAAACGCAATCTGGACGCCGCCAAAGCAACGATCATCAAAAAAGAATCCACGATTACCAGCCTCACGGCGAAAGAAACCAATGTTGCTGATGGACAAGTCGTCAACGTTGCACCTCGCCTTGGTAAGGTCACCCTGAATCTCGGCTACGACGACAACTTGCAACTAAAGCAAACCTTCGCCATCTACGATCAATCCGCCAGCAAGTTCAAAAGCGGTTACGGGAAAGCAATGATCGAAGTCACGCGAATTCTCGACGCCCACCTTGCAGAAGGTCGCATCACCTCGCAAAACATCAACAATCCCATCCTGACCAAGGATTGGGTGGTCACGTCAACTTGGGATCCGGGTTACTCGGTGCCCATCGCCATCGCAGGCTTTATTGACCTCGACGGTGACGGACGTTCCGACTTGCAACGACTCATCAGCATTGTTGAGGGCGTTGGTTACGGGAAAGTAGTGGCCTATCACGATGACGACGGAAAAGTGATCGGAGAGATTGATGAAAACACACGTTTCTTTGTCAAAGGGGATGATCCTCTGGGGAACGCCGTTGATGGTTACCGCAAACTGGAGCAAGATCGCGAACGCTTCCAGACTCGCGAAATTTCAGTTCAGGAATTCTTACACGAGATGGGCTATCGCAACGAAGCCCGAGTAAGACGTTTCAGCGAAAATCTCTCTGAGGATCGATTCAAGGCTCGCCAACCTGGCGGCACGCAGGTTGATTCCGGCAGTCCATTTGGCTCCGGCAACTAGAAAAACCTAACAACGATAATGACCAAAGGCCGCAGGAATTTCCTGCGGCCTTTTTTGTTACAAGCTCGTTGCGCCGCGAAACCGGGAATTGGGATAGAGTTGCTAAGAGCAATTTCTTTCACTCCCAGGAGGCCGGCATGAGCGTCAAACGCTTTCGAATTTTCATGGCATCGTTAACTGCTTTTTGCATCGCTTGCGTCACACAAGCCCAGGAAACCACCTCGCCAGGCATCCAGCAGGCGGGGGAAGTACGATTTGATGTCGGCAAAAGCCTGATCGAAGCGCCGGTAAAAAAAGCGCTGCTAAAAGCTAGTAACACGAACCCACAAGACAACACTCCCATCCGTAACCAACGATTCGACAACCCACCATCGAAAAAGTCCTTTGGCACCCTCGATGTCAGCAAAACGTTTATTGAAATCCCTTCCAAAAAACTACTCGAGTCAACCAAGTTCACCGCTGTTTTGCCCAACAATTTTTCTGACAATCCACCATGCCAACCTGGTCTAGTAACGTGGCATCGCGATTTGCAGGAGGCGAAAGCCGCTAGTCTGCGTAGCGGCAAACCCATTCTACTTTTTCAACTACTCGGCCAACTCGACGAAAAATTCACCTGAACAAACGCCAGGATCGCGAGAGCCGTGCTGTTCTCCAACGCTTCTATCGCGCAGTTCATAGAAGCAAACTTTGAACCCCTTTGGGTTTCCATGCGCCCCGTTCCTCAAATCACCATCGATTTTGGCAACGGACACCGCATCAAACGCACGTTGAATGGTAATATTGCGACGTGGGTCTGCACGGCTGATGGCACGGCCATTGACGTCTTACCCGGCAGCTATGCACCCCAAATCTGGTTGCGCGAAATTGAAGATCTAAAAACGGTTCATGACCACTTTGTCGCCATCAAAAAGGGCCAACGCGAAGAATTCCTGCGTGATTACCATGAATCCCAACTCGGGCTGGCCGCATCCCGTGTGGTTTCCCACACAGCAACCTCTGAGCTAATTTCCGGCTTACATCAAGACACTCAACTCAACCAAACGAGGCGACGCAGGATGGCTCACCAGTTCCTGCGTAACCAACCCCCATCCAATCCTCGGCTATTTACGAACTGGCTTTATCGCGAAGTGCTGGGAACGGACCTAGAGGACCCTTATCTGGGGCTGGGGGAAACGCTTTTCAACAACGCTCCCTTTCTGGGCGAGGACGCCACGACCCATTAAGGTGCCCTTGATGTAGGGGATTCGGGGAATCGCGTGACCCAATGCTGGACCTAGGAGGACGAGTGGGTCCTGAACCGCGCAGAAACCGTTGAGGTTCCTGCTTACGTAGCCAGCGCACACGCCATATATTGGGGGTTATGAGCAACAACCTTCATGCCTTTGATTTTCTGGAAGACGAACCACCTGAAAAGGACAGACACTTCTGTGTCTTATTCGGTGACGATGCGTTTTTACAGTTGTTGGTGAGAAAAAAGCTGCTCCAAAATCTGGGAGGTGGCGAAGCCGATTTCGATGTCATCATGGTGGAGGGCGATAGCGCAAGCTGGCCGGATATTCACGATGAGCTAACAACGGCCAGCCTCTTCAGCCAAGGCACCGGACGGACGGTCTTTGTCGAATCTGCAGATCAGTTCGTCAAAAAATACCGCGGCGAACTCGAAGACATCCTGTCGCAACCGCCGGGAAGCGGCAAATTGGTGCTGTCCGTGAAGTCTTGGCCAGCGAATACCAAGCTCTACAAATTATTCGACAAATCGGGATTACCGATCCACTGCGCCGATCCGCAAACCAAACGAGGACGCAGCAAATCCAAAGACACCGCGCGGATCGTCAAATGGATTGTCGGCCATGCCCAAAAAGAATACGAATTGAATCTCCAGCAAACTCAGGCAAGGCAACTACTGGAAATCGTCGATGGCAACCTCGGTCGCGCAGATCAGGAATTGGCCAAACTGAGTTTATTTGCAGGGCAGGGCGGTAAGGTCAGCGAAGATGACATTCGACAAGTGGTTGGCGGTTGGAGAGCTCAATCGATCTGGGATGCTGCCGCGGCAGCGACGTGTGGTGATACCGAGAAAGCCCTGGAACACCTAACGAATCTCCTACAGTCGGGAGAACACCCCCTGGCATTATATGGTCAATTGTCATGGTCGCTGAGACGTTACGGGCGACTTTGGGAGAACATTGCTCGGCAAACTCGCTCCGGACGTAAACCCGACCTTTCGGTCGCCTTGGGGCAAGCCGGTTTTCGCCAATGGGGCGGCGAGATGGATGTTGCGAACGAGAGCGTTCGCCAACTAGGAAGGGTCCGAGTCAAGCAGTTTTACCGCTGGTTGTTGACAACCGATTTGGCGCTGAAGGGAACGCATTCAGACGCCAGACGTGCCCGATTCGCATTAGAACAGCTATTTTTCCGCATGGCGAAAATGCCAGCAAAACCTGCAGGCACTTCGCCAGCACAACCCGCCAAGCTCGGCAGATAACTGGCATTTGCAGCTTCCCGGACGATCGAAAACAGATTCCGTGGGGGTTTTCGCCCACCGCGCAGATTTATCTTGCTGCCCGTGCCCGATTCATTTAGTCTCCCGCACCAATACCGACTGCCTGGAGTGGGCCGCTGGCGCATTCCAGGTTGGTAAAGACGACTCGGTACACAGTGCTATTTACTGTCAAGGAAGACGGAATGCATCCCATAAAATCGATGCCTTTACTAATCATCGTGGCGCTTTGTATACCACTAACAAGTGGTTGCAAGATGTTCAACGCGCAAGGCATTAATAGCTCCGGCCCAAAACTTTCTTTGCGCAACAACAGCCCCGCGCGCAAGAGAAAACCGCGAAGCCTCAATAACATGAACAACCGCGAACGGCAGGCGGTGGTTGATCAGGCCGGCTCACAAGCGACCGACGAGGGACGCCAGGATGACGCAACCGGCGGGATCAGCTTGGATGACATTTCGTTGGCCAAAAGCAAAGTGCACGTCGATGCTGACATGGATATTGAAGCCATTGAACGGGATTCCGAACGCCAACTACCGAGCATTGTAGAATCCGCGGTACACCCGTTTTCGGGAATCCAAAAACCATTCACTCTAACGGACCAAATAGCCAACTCTTCAGCTCCCAAACCGGCACAAGGCTTTAACACTTTGAATGCCAGTAGTTCCATTTCTGGCGGCAATCAACCTATCAAGGCATCCGGACCAGATCGAGTTGAGGTCATGCCACGCAAGTCCACCGGGGAACTGGGTGGCTCGCCGTTGAACAGCGGTACAATTGTGGAGACCGAAGAGAATGACGCTCCGCTCATGCGGCTCACCGCCCAGACTAAAAGTTACAATGCCGCCGAACAGATCGCCATCAAAACCGATCGGCTGTTCACACGCCCCCAGACGCGTGAAATCGAAACAAGCACGCCGTCACTGGCCCAAGCCCAGTCAAATGAAAAGGATCAGGACCACACAATGGTCGGCGCTACCGAGACGTTTGCGGCTTCTCCGTCAGCGACAACCCAATCGGGCGTGCAGACCGTCGCTCATCAGGAACCGGCACAGCAAACCGTTGAAAACAGTGCCCCCCAACGAACCGCTGTTATCACTGAGCCATTTAACCGCACCACCATTGTGAATGCTGGGCCTCCCACTGAAACCTCAGACATGGAGCCCACCGCATGGGACCAACCTTTGCAAGCGGCAATCTCTCGTCTGGAATCAGAGGCGAAAGCGGCAGGGCAACCGCTCACCGGCAACCAGCAAGTCAGATTGGAATTGCTGAGGATCATTGCCGGGGAACGCGTGGAGGATGCGGAGGCGCTCACGCACAGCAATCAACAACTGGAACAGTTCTGGAAACATCAACTTTCGGCGATTGACGAAATGTTGGCACAACAGGAAGCCGACGCTCCTACGAAAGCCTCTGCCATTGCCGATCAACAGCGCAGCATGACCCTTGCATCACGACATTTGGAAAAGGCACAAAGCGAACTCGCCGATATTGCCACCCTGACGATTGCCAAATGCGTGTTTGCTTCTGAGGTCCGCGGGTTCGGTCAATTCACCGAAATGCCTGCCAATTACGAACCGGGTCAACAAGTGCTGTTGTATAGCGAACTGGAAAATTATTCTCTCAAACCTGGAGAGATATCCGGCAAGCCTAAATTGATTGCCGAACTACAGGGGCAATTCTCCATCATCGATGAAATGAACCGTGTGGTTTACCAATATCAATACCAGCCTGTGCAGGATTTCTCCGATCGTAGGAGGAATGATTTCTACATGTTCTTTCCGGTCACAATGCCCGATCTAACCCCTGGAGAGTATCGCTTGCACTTGGTGGTCGATGATTTGGTCGGTAACAAAGTTGCCAGTTATCGCGAGGCCATGAATTTCACCATCCAAGGGAGAACGCGACGCCCGCAACCCCAAGTGACCTCCAGTCGGCCCCCCCAACGATTCGCCCGACCGGAAACCGCGACCGTTCCTAAACTGGCTCAGCAGATGAATGCCCGAGCAGAAGCTGCTCGCCAAGCGGAAGAACTGAAAGCCCAAGCCAGCGCCCCCGCCCGCCTGCCATTGGTGGAGCAGGGGAATCAACCGTTGCCGCTGAACTCTGACGGCATAAACACCAGCCAACCGGTGGAGCAAAGCCAAGCTCGACTCCCCTCACAGCCGCCACTCGCAGCCAGCAAATCCAGCCTGCCGGGCGATGCCCAACCTGCCACAACCCAACGCCGGTAAGCGGGCGGTTTTCATTTCCAGAGTCCAACGGTTAACCCCATGTCCACTGCCATCGTTTTGTTAGGGATTGCGGGATTGGCTTGGTGGATGGCTCTGCAAAAAAACCTCTCCATCGTCACCGCCAGCCTCTTGGTCTTGCTGATTGGCGTTACGTTTGGATATCCCTTCTTTAAATTTAACATCGGCCCCATCCCGGTAACGATCGATCGCGTTCTCTGGGCGAGTTTAATCGCCTTCACGGGATTTTTATTCTTCCAGGGGCGCTCCCAAAACAAACCCATTAATCGCACGGACATCCTGATCGTCTGCTTCGCAGCGTTGGTAATAACCAGTACCTTTCTGCACGACTGGACCTACAAAGACAAGCTGCCTTTATCTCGCTTACTTTTTTTCCAGCTGCTGCCGATTGGTTTCTATCTCGTGGCAAGGAATTGCGAAATCCAAGCGCGTCACTTGACGGTCATGTACGCGATTTTAGCCGTGTTTGGGCTCTATCTTTCAAGCACTGCAATTCTGGAACAGCGGGAAATTTACGCGTTGGTCTTCCCCCGTTTTATTGTTGGTTCGGAATATCAGGAGTTTTTGGGACGCGCTCGAGGCCCACTCTTAAATCCGGTATCCTGCGGCATCTACCTGCTTACCTGCTTGGCAGCGGCTACGTTTTTGTGGGGCCAAGCGACACGCCCGTTGCGTTTCGGACTAGCCCTCTTGGTGGCCTGCAGCCTGACCGCCGTACTTCTGACGTTAACTCGCAGCGTATGGCTGTCCTGTGCAGTGGCAATTGGCATTCTTTGCTGGTTTCCGGCTCGCCCCCAAATCAGAGGAGCCTTACTCGTGGCGGCAACCCTTGTTTTGGTCCTAGCATCGGTCACCGTCTCGACAGGCCAACTCAATCGATTTAAGCGGGACAAACACGTCTCCGAAGCGGCTATGTCAGAATCCGTCACCCTCCGCCCCCTGTTGGTTCATGTGGCGATCAAGATGGCTAAAGATAAACCCATTCTGGGGCATGGCTTTGGCCAGTACACCGCGGCCAAAAAGCCATACCACTACGCCGAGACCGCAGGCCAACCACTGACCCTTGTCTTGCCTTACATGCAACACAACGTCTTCTTGTCCTATCTCACGGAACTGGGATTAGCAGGGATGGTCCTTTTTACGTTACTGCTGGGTACTCTAACGATCAAATCATGGCGACTTTGGCAGGCCAAGTTATTGCCAAAGGAAATAAGACAGTTCGGCTTGCTAGGTATGGTGTTCGCGACAGCCTTTGTGATCAATGGCATGTTCCACGATGTATCCATCATTCCCCATATCGGTTCGCTATTCTTCTTGAATTTGGGCGTCGCAGAAAATCTTTACACCACACGTTTATCGGCCCGCCTGCCCAAACCGCTGGACTTCCCCACGAGCGGTAGCGATCGTCAGATGGCTGCATAGTCACCCGCTCCGCGAGCCAGCACGAAGCAGCCAGTAACGCGTTTCCCCGTGGCTGCTAAACTACCAAAGGTGCCACTGGGCGTAAAAGCAAACGTACAGCCCAAGCAACAAATTGGTAACGGCGTGGGCCAACACCGCATCCCAGAACTTGCCTGTGCGATGCACCAACCACGTTACCAGAGAAAACCAGGCAATGGCCGCCAAGGCCTCCGTAGGATGGGTCAAAGCACCGTAGGCAGGCGCGACCAATAAAGTTCGAAAGGAAAGTCGCGATAGACTGACCGTCCACCAATCAGGATCCTCGATGTAACGCATCAAGAAGCCACGCAGCATCAGTTCTTCACAAATGGGAACCATCACAACGAGACCGAAGAATCTGACGGCTAGAAAACCATACAACTGCCAGTTGTTGTCTAATTGTGAAAACGGATTGAATTGACTTCTTACCGAAATCCCCTCCGCATAAAACCAGCTGATGACCTGCCTTTCCCAACCAAGGTCACACAATGCCACCCATACAAACACACCGACGATTCCGACCCCGATAGAAAGCCATGTCGCGGACCACGGAAAGGAACGTAAGTACGTTTTCCAAAAAAAGATCAGCAGTCCCGTTGTCACGAGTACCTTCAGTCCGTAGATCCCCAGAAAACGGGTGGTCATCTCACGTCGCTCATTCAACACATAACGCTCGGCATCCGAAAGGTTCCCCTCCTCAATCGCGCTGGTTCGAATATCAGCGAACATGGTGTCTTCATTTTCGCTGGGAAACTTGACCTCCAGCATGGAAAGCAACATGAATGCCAAAAATGGCAAAACAAAGGGCCAAAAGCCGTATTTGGGTTGGTCCGTCATGGGATGGGTGTGGCCGTCAGATCAAAACTCAGGGGCATGGGGAGGTTATATCGGTCCCCCTTGGTCCAAAATGTTATAATATATGAAGCGGGCTAACGACTTAATGAAATCGCAGGTAAAAACAGTGTTTCGATTCCAAATTTCGTTTTTTGCTTTGATTGTTTTGGTTTTTCTGGCAACCCAACTTCCCCAAGATGCGAGCGCTCAGGGGAAACAAAAACAACGCTTCAAAGAAGCACGAGCTCGGATGGTCAAATTGGCTGTAAAAGATGCCGGGGTGACCAACCAACGTGTGCTCGATGCAATGCTCGATACGCCACGCGAGATGTTTATCCCAAATAAACTTTGGAGCTCCGCCTATCTGGACGCAGCGCTTCCAATCGGAGAAGAACAGACCATTTCTTCCCCTTTCATTGTCGCCTACATGACCGAGTCTCTTGACCCGCAACCCGATGATCGTATTTTGGAAATCGGAACCGGCAGCGGTTATCAGGCCGCCATTCTCAGCCCACTCGTTAGCGAAGTCTACTCGGTAGAGATCGTTCGCCCTCTCGGTGAACGCGCTAAAAAAACACTGAAGCGGCTGAAATATGACAATGTGCACGTCAAGGTTGGCGATGGATTCAAGGGTTGGCCCAGCCAAGCACCGTTCGACAAGATCATTTTAACTTGCTCACCGGAAAATGTACCGGAACCGCTGACGGAACAACTACGTGAGGGCGGTTTGATGGTGTTGCCCATGGGACAGCGACATCAACAAAACCTCATGCTCTACAAAAAAGAGAATGGAAAACTAGTGCCCACGGCGTTGCGCCCAACACTTTTTGTCCCCATGACGGGTGCGGCGGAAAAAAAACGGGAAGTGCTTCCGAATCCTGACAACCCCCAAATTTTGAATGGCGATTTCGAAAAAAATCTGCCTGAAAACGGGTTCATCGACGGTTGGTACTATCAGCGGTCGCTCGACTTAGTCGACGATAAATTATCGCCCGGCGGCAAACGGCATGTTCGTTTCTCAGCCGACCAAGTAGGCCAGAAGGCGCATCTAATGCAAGGTTTTGCCATCAACGGCAAAGTCATTGGAAAAATCAAATTGATGGCCTCGGTGAAATGCGAGGACGTGCTGCAAGGCACTCACCCAGAGGATTTACCGGTCGCCTCCATCACGTTCTACGATGACCATCGGCGGGAATTAGGTACCGGTTTCATCGGCCCTTTCCGAGGCACGCGCGATTGGAGAAATTATGACAACACGATTCGTGTCCCCGAGAATACCCGCGAGGCTCTCATCCGAATCGGTTTGTTCGGTGCAACCGGAAGCGCCTCCTTCGATAATGTATTGATCCAGCCAATGCCGCGAAAATAGCCACTGCGAGCATCTCAAGGCAGAAAACCCACCCAATCCGGCACCCAACCGGAAAACTGACCCCAAATCGCCCACTCAACTTATTCGCCACGGTGTCCCCAAGCGCCTTGAATTGGTGTTGCTGCTTGGTATTCTGGAGAGATTACGGCAAAAATTTGGCCAACGATTTGGCAAATTCAATTCAAATTTGATGGAGTCTCTGGATGAGCATTGGTAAGTATACGAGGCTGTTTGCGATTTTTTTCGCGGCGGCGCTCATCACCCTTGTTGGTGTCTCTGACACACAGGCAGGGTGGGATAGTTTCGGATCCAGCGGCGGTAGCTGGGGGGGAAGCTCGGGCGGCAGTTCCGGCGGCAGTTCCGGCGGCAGCTGGGGCGCTTCGAGTCGTGGCTGGGGTGGTCATGTAGGCCCGATTCGACGCATGATGGCTCGGCATCAGGCTCGCAAGATGGCTCGCTGGTCGGCCAGCAGTGGCGGAAGCTCCGGCGGATGGGCCAGCAGCGGCGGAGGCTTTGCTTACTACTCCGCTTCTAGTGGAGGTTCCAGCGGTGGCTCCAGCGGTGGTTACATGCGAAGCCAGGCAACCTTTACCCGCGGCGGCAGCAGCGGAGGTAGTAGCGGCGGTCTCTACTCGCAAACCACGCGTGGATACGCTCCACAGATGTACAATTATGCTCCGTCCTATTCCGCGCCGATGGAAACCTATCCCGTCGAATCTGGAATCCCCATCGAATCTGGACTTCCGGTAGACGGGTCTTTGGTACCTAGCGATGCAACGCCGACACCGTCCTTCGATGGTAATCAAGCACCTCTCCCGAACATGGAACGCACTAACAGCATTCCCAACCCGGTGAACGGTACAGAAGACAACCCGGCGACGGCACTTATGAATCTGGAAGTCCCCAGTCAGGCAGTCGTCTATGTCAACGGTCGTCGCACCTCGACACCGGGTAGTTTCCGCAGCTATGTTTCCAAAAATCTCAAACCCGGCAAAAACTACACCTATGAGGTGAAAGCGGAAGTCGAGAGAGACGGTAACACGTTGACACGCACCCGCGTGATTCAATTAGCGGCTGGTGATAACAAAACGTTTGAAATGGACTTCGGCCAAACGGAAACACCGGTTACCTCGGTAACGCTGTTTGTTCCCGATGACGCCAAAGTCAGCTTGGGCGGGATCCAAACTCGCGCGTCCGGTCCCATGCGGTACTTTTCGACCAGCAAATTGCAGGATGGCCAAAGCTGGAAAAGCTATCAGGTCATCGTCACGCTAGAACGTGACGGTAAGCTGGTTCGACGAGAGAAGACGATTGATGTTAATGCAGGGGATTCAGTGAACCTGCGTTTCGATTTCGATGGCGAAGTTCAAGTTGCCTCTCGATAGATCTTCTCCTAACCGATAAATTGATCCCTTCCTTGCTTCAATGTTGAGGAAGGGATTTTTTTTGCGCTGGAAGGCGCAAGAGAACAACCAAGGTAATTTCGCCAGGTACCCCAAGGGGGACGCAATGCCAATGCGTTTTCTTAACCCGTCGTCTTATTTTGGCCGGGACGCGCCTCGTGACGGTGACGTTTTCACCATTCCCATATCAACGCCGGGCTACGAACAAGATTAAAATTCCTATGCCGGAACGGAAATCCAACTCCCTCGAAACCAATGAATTTGCTTGGAGCTCGTCCAAGCGATTCTGGATCAGTTGGATCATTGCGTTTCATTTATTCTGTGTTGCCTTGGCGCCGTTGGCAGCCGTTGATCCGCGGCCGGTTTTGGCAGTCGACATGCAGCGCGCATTGCGTCCTTACAGCGAATCGCTTTATCTGCTGCATGGCTACCGATTTTTCGCACCGGAACCGGGCCCCAGCCACATCGTGCGTTACCAGATCGCGCTACCATCAGGAGAGTTGTTGGATGGGCAATTCCCGGATCGTGATGAGTTTTGGCCTCGGCTGATTTACCACCGCTGGTTCATGTTATCTGAAACTGTGTTCCAACACGTTTCCGCTACGCTGGGTGAAGAAGAATTGGGGCAATGGCAACAGCAAGTCGAGAGTGAAATCGAGGCGTTGCAACAGACCGACCCCCGAGCGGCCGGTAGATTGTCGGCCGAACTGAAACGGGAACTCCAAGATCACGAACGGGCTTTAGCCATTCGCAACGATCTGGTGATCAACATTGGCAAAACGCTGTTACAGCGGTACGGCGGAGAGAAGATTGAAATGCGACTTGTGACGCGTGTCATCCCGCCGCCCCAAGACATCGCCATGGGTTTACGTTTGGATAACGACCGGTACCTGCCCGCAGAACTGTCATACAACTTGGGCACCGTTTATGCCAATACCAACGACCTCGAATCGCTCGCTCCCGAAGGCGAAAATGCTGCTGAGAGCAGCTTAAAAGCAGGGCAGGGCAGGGGAGACAACACCCCATGAGTCAAATGTTAGCGACTTACTTCAAAGAGACCGCGTTGGCTTGGAATCGATTTTGGTTTAGGCCCAGCAACCCAGCCACCATTTGCTTGATGCGGATCCTGGTAGGGTTAATGTTGTTGTACACCCATCTGATTTGGACTCTCGAGTTGCCTACGTTCTTAGCTGGCAGTGGCGTTTTTCCGGCCGATTTTCAGAGTTTGGTCAATGGGCCCGGATCATGGGCTTGGAGTCATTTTTATGGGTCGGACAATACGATTTGGCTGTGGGGAACTCACGGGATTTCCTTATTGATCCTGCTCGCATTTACGATTGGCTGGCAGACACGGGTCACTTCCATCTTGGCGTTTTTAGTGACTGTTTCTTACGCGAACCGCGCTGGCGGCGCGTTATTCGGCCTTGACCAAATCAACGGTTTTTTAACGCTTTACCTGGCGGTCGGCCCAAGCGGGCTCATGTACTCTCTGGACGCCTATCTCAAAAAACGTCGTGGGAAACAGGAACCGCAACGCATGCTATCGACCCTGGCCAACGTCAGCACACGGTTGATGCAATGTCATCTTTGCGTGGTCTATTTTTTTGCTGGCCTCGGTAAACTCCAAGGCGCAACTTGGTGGGATGGCACGGCGATCTGGGGCGCAGTCGCAAGTTACGAATACCAAACGTTAGACATGACTTGGTTGGTTTATCTACCTTGGCTCGTCAATATCTTGACTCTGGTCTCCGTTTTTTGGGAGATCTCCTATGCTTTTCTGGTGTGGCCTCGGCTCACCCGTCCACTAGTCATCATCGGCGCAGTTCTCCTGCATTTGGGCATCGGACTATGCATGGGAATGGTGACGTTCGGTTTGATCATGATCATTGCCAACATCGCATTCTTGCCACCTGAAATGGTGCAACAACAGCTTCACCGTTTGCGCGGTACAAGGCGTTCAGCGCAAACCGTCAAAGCAGAGAGTAGTTGAAACGGATGCGATTCCTGAGACTTACAATTGCCTACGAAGGTACAAGTTACGTTGGTTGGCAAGTCCAACCCAATGGCGTTTCCATTCAATTGATTTTGGAATCGGCTTGGACGGCCGTCACCCAGGAGACACTGCGTATCACCGCCAGCGGTCGCACGGATTCTGGCGTGCATGCTTTACAACAGGTGTGCAGTTTATGCACCCACAGTCAAATTAGTGCGAGCAAACTGCTGCAGGCGATCAATGCCAACTTGCCATTTGATATTCGCGTCTTGAGCGTGGTGGAAGCTCCCGAAAATTTCCATGCCATTCGTGATGCCGTGGGAAAGACCTATCGCTACCAAATCCAGACGGGTCGAATTCAGGATCTTTTCCAGAGGAACTTTCGCTGGTTCGTCCCCCGCGGCTTGGATACCGACGCGATGCAAGAAGCGACTCGTCACATTCTTGGCAAGCATGATTTTTCCAGCTTTGAAGCGGCCGGCTCCGCCCGTGAAGACTCCATTCGCACGGTTCGTGAACTAACGATCAAGCCTTGGCAAACCGAGCGTTTTCAATTTGTTGATATTGAAATATCTGCCGACGGATTTTTGTACAACATGGTCAGAAACATTGTCGGTTCATTGATTGTCGTGGGCAGGGGAAGGCAGGGGAGTGATTGGATCAAAACGGTGATGGATGCTTGCGACCGCAAGCAAGCTGGGGAAACTGCGCCCGCGCATGGCTTGTTTCTTGTGCATGTGCAATATGATTGGTAAGTGACAAAACCGGCATTGCGGACGGTATGATTTCGCCTGCCCGCAGCCTAGAATGGAAGGGTACAGCTCGCCCAACTTTTCGCCCATGCCAACCACCCCAGGAACCACTCCGCGTGTCCAGTTCTCGAGACTATCTTGGCGGTTACCGTCTGATCCGCTTGATCCGGGGTGGGCAAGTATGCAACGTCTGGGAGGCCATCAAAGACGAGGACCGTCAGCGTGTAGCCATCAAAGTTCTTTTGGAGCGACAAAGGAACAACAAGGTCGAAATTGAACAGCTCCGCAATGAAGGGCGAGTCGGTGTCAATCTGGATCACCCTAACGTGATCCGTGTTTTCGATTTCATCGATCGCTACGATCTGCCGTTCTTAGTAATGCAGTTGTTCAATGCTCGCAACCTAAAACAGATGATCCGCGACGAATACGAAACGCTGGCGGTTAGTATTCCCGAAATCGTTCGACAATCTGCCGAATCGCTGGACTATCTCCATGAAGAAGGCTGGATTCATTGCGACGTCAAGCCTGACAACTTCTTGGTCAGTGAACAGGGCGAAGTAAAGCTAATCGATTTTTCCATAGCTCAATTGCTCAAGAAACAAAAACGCAGCCTCTTTGGAAAAAAGCTTATTCAGGGAACACGCAGCTACATGGCCCCGGAACAGATTCGTGGAAAACCGCTAACGCGAGCTACGGACGTGTATGGATTTGGCTGTGTTATGCATGAGCTGCTGACGGGCAAGCCCCCGTTCAGCGGGACCAGTCCTGACGAGTTATTGAAGCGGCACCTGCGAGCGGCTCCGCAACCGATTACGGCCTTCAACAAAGACGTTTCCGAAGATTTCACGAAGCTCATCCTGCTAACGTTGAAGAAGGACCCCGAGAAGCGGCCACAAAGCTTGCGAGAATTCCTCAGAATGATGTCCAATATCCGCATCTACCGGGCCGGGCGGCGGCCCACGGTGGCGGATGACTCTTAAACGGATCCGGCAATAAACATCTCGACAAGAAACCTTTCTCTTGCGACGATAGGGGACTCAATTCGCCCCCCTTTGATTTACGTGATTCCCTATGGATTACTTGCCGTTCGAACAACCGATTGCCGATCTGGAAGCCGAGATTCATGACCTGGAAAGTCAGCAGGATGAATCTGCCGAGGCCGTGGAATTGCTGCGCCAAAAAAAGAGCGAACTGGCTCGCATTACCGACGAGATCTATTCTCAACTGACACCTTGGCAAACCGTGTTGGTGGCGCGTCATAAAAACCGCCCGCACACCATTGATTATCTGTCCCTCGTCTTCGACGAGTTCGTAGAACTACACGGCGATAAATTTTTCGGCGACGATCGTGCCATGCGGACTGGCTTTGCCAAACTGGACGATCGAAAAGTCCTAGTGATTGGACACCAAAAGGGGCGTAACTACAAAGAACGTACTGAGAACTTTTTCGGTTGCGCCCACCCCGAAGGCTACCGCAAAGCGATGTCGAAAATGCGACTCGCTGCAAAGTACGGGCTGCCTGTCATTTGCCTGATTGACACACCGGGCGCGTATCCGGGAATCGGTGCTGAGGAACGCGGACAGGCTCAAGTGATTGCAGAAAACATGTACGAAATGTCGCGGCTGGAAACGCCGATCGTGTGTGTGGTAATCGGAGAAGGCGGCAGCGGCGGTGCCTTGGGCATAGGCGTCGGTGATCGCGTCGCCATGATGCAACATTCGTATTATTCGGTCATCAGTCCCGAAGGGTGTGCCGGGATCCTCTGGAAGAACGCGGAATTCGCCGAAAAGGCAGCGGAAGCACTGAAATTCACCTCCAAAAATCTCAAACGCCTAGGCATCGTGGATGAGGTCATTCCCGAACCCCGCGGCGGTGCTCATCGTGACCATCACATGACGGCCAGCCGCTTAAAGCAATTTTTAGGCAAGTCACTCAAAAACCTCTGTGACATGCCGACCGACGAACTCCTGAATCAACGCTATGAAAAGTTTCGCCAGATCGGTGTCTTCTTGGAAGAAACCAGCCAAGAAGAGACCTCGCTGGCGGACTGAAGACGCCAAGTTCGAGTTGGTTACCCCAACGCTTTTAATTGCCGACGCAAAGCAATTTGGGAAACGCAAATTGGGTCGGTGAACAGGATGGTAAAGCAAGACCAGCAGGCTGGCAGCCCCACAAATATCACCTACACGCAACGTCCGATAATGTTTCTTATGTTCGGTTTGGGGTATGGTTTTGCCTTGGAAGCAGCGGGTTTTGGATTTCGCAGCCTGAATCTACCAAGTCCAGGTGCGTGGCTTAGCCAGTCAACGGCGAAACGCGAGATCCCGATCCAACGAATTCGCATCTTTAATTTCACATTCGGCAATCCGCAGTGCCCTGTTGCGATCACCGGTTGACGTTTTAATCAGCGGCGACGCCAGTCGCCGATGTCTGCCGAACCCTGCAACTCGGCGACAATCAATTGAGCGCCAGCTCAAGAGATTTCCAACCCAATTCGCTGAGCTATTAGATGACCCATCCAGTTCTCAAGAACCCACTTGCTCAGGCGTCGCAGATACCTCTTAGCCGCGGATCAAATCAACGAATGTTGGATGGTAACGAATCTATCAATTGCACCCGGCAAAACACATTTTGGCTTAATTTGTCTATCTCGCTCCCAACCCCTGAGCTCAACACGTTGCCAACGATGATTTCAATCCTGCGGACTCTCTATTCAGTTGAGTGAGGCAAGAAATTTCATCCGCACAAGACACTGTCCGGGATCGCCTGATCCAGCGTTCAATCAGAATTTGCAAAGCGCTGAATTTTCGGTGTTGAAAGCAGGGCGGTTAGACTATTTTTTTGCACTCGGTCGGAGGCTGCGGCAACGAGTCTTTTTGAGAAAGTCGCCGAAGGATCTGATTGGGACCCATCCCGTACGCGGTTTGGGCATTACGAATTTGCCAGTTTCGTTTGGTCAGCTCCAGTGAACCAAGCCCGTTATGAAAATCGCAGCAGATCTTGCGAAATCCAATCGACACCGTGCGGCATCTTGATCGGTGCGGACTTCCCATTATGCTCTGATGACGGGCACCGTAAAAAAAGAGAATTTGCTAAATAATTGCCGCGTTTTCCCAGATCCTGTGTCCGGTCATGCGTTTTAATGCGTGTTCATCGAGAGGGTTGGATAATTCTGCTCTCCCCTGCCCTTCACTACCTTATAATTTTTTTTCGCTGAGGCTCAAAATGCAATCTTTCACCTCGAATCACACACCGAGGAGTTTGCTCAAGCCAGGGCTAGTGTCTTTGGTATTCCTGGCCCTCAGCCTCATTCTCAATCTTCACGCCGTGGCTCAACCGGGCCCCCCGGGCGGTGGTGGCCCTAACTCAGCTGATCAAAAAATCGTGGCCGATTTTGACACCGATGGAGATGGAAGACTGAATCGGGCCGAACGGGACGAGGCGAGGAAGTCACTTCAGCAGGCACAAGGTCGCAATCAGCGACGAGGCAAACGCGGCGGCCCTCCTGGTGGGCGTGGAAACCGTCCGGCGGGTAAACCTGGCCCTCAAGTAACCCCGGCGGATGTGGAAAACTTGGCCGATGCCGGCCTCTACGATCAGGATGTATTACGAACCATTTTCATCGACTTTGAACATGACGACTGGGAACAGGAGATGGCAACGTTCAAACCGACTGACGTTGAGATTCCCGCAACGCTCACCGTCGATGGCGTCAAATACCCAGGTGTCGGCATGAGCTTTCGGGGCGCATCTTCGTTTTTCATGATACCGGATGGATCCAAAAGATCGTTGAACCTATCGATGGATTTTATCGACGACGAGCAAAGACTGGACGGTTACAAATCCTTGAACCTACTGAACTGCAACGGCGACAGCAGCATGATGAGTTCGTTTCTTTACTCCAACGTCGCCAAGCAAAACATTGCCACACCGAAAGTCAACTTCGTAAAAGTCGTAATCAACGGCCGCAGCTGGGGCATCTACGCCAACTCGCAACAGTTCAACAAAGATTTTCTCGAAGAGAATTACGGGACCCGCAAGGGCAACCGCTGGAAAGTCAACGGCAGCCCCCGAGGTGATGCCGGATTGCGTTATCTCGGAGATGATGTTGAAGAGTATCGAACGCGTTTTGAAATTAAATCAAAAGACAACCCTCAAGCATGGAAAGATCTTATCCAACTATGCAAAGTCCTCAATGAGACTCCGACTGACCAGTTGATTACCGAACTGGATCCGATCTTGGATATTGATGGCACGCTCTGGTTCTTGGCAGCGGATGTGGGATTGATCAACAGCGACGGCTATTGGGTAAGAGCCAGTGATTTCAGTATCTACCAAAATCCCGACGGTAAGTTTCACATCCTGCCTCACGACATGAACGAGTCATTCCGCGCTACACGCGGAGGTCGCGGAGGGCCCAAAGGCCGCAGTGGGCGGCAAGGTCGTGGCGGACGGCGGGGTCCAGGGGGTCCGCCTCCCGGAGGAGGTCCGCCTCCCGGATTTGATGGTCCACCACCCAAGAGAGGCGAGCCATCACCCGCTGAACGTCGCACCCCACCGAATGAACCTAAATCGTCGGTAGCTGGAGGCTACGCACTGGATCCCTTGGTCGGCTTGGATCAAGACCGCTTTCCACTTCGCAGCAAACTGCTGGCCAACCCAACGTTACGAACGCGTTATTTGCAGCATTTACGAACGATCGCGGAAGACCACATCGCTTGGGAACAATTGGGCCCCCAAGTGGCGGCAGCTCGAAAATTGATCGAGCCAGAAGTCTACCTAGACACACGGAAGCTGATGGCCGATGAAGATTTTGACTCCAGCACCCACCCACAAAAGCCGGCTTTTCCAGGAAGTCTACGGGATTTTGCAGAAAAACGTTCCGCTTATTTGCTCAACCACCCCGCGATAAAAGAACTGCCCCGCGATATGATTAAGCTGCCAACGACTTCGACCCAGCCGCCAGAAGCAGAGGAAAAAAAATAACGCATGGAATTCCTAGGCGTCCCCTTATTTGATGACGATTTGTACAAACTGCTCGTGCGGTTTGCTATCAATCTCATATTTCTTGCGCTCGTGGTCGGCCTGAGCTACAACCGACATCAAAAAAGCCGTACCTTCGTGTTCACTTTTGTGCTCATGAATGTCACGGTTTTTTTCATTTGTTTTACCCTCAAAAAATTAGATCTTGGGTTGGGAATGGCGTTGGGTCTATTCGCGATCTTCGCCATCATTCGATATCGAACGGATGCGATTCGAGTAAAAGAGATGACCTACTTGTTCATCGTGATTGGTATCGCAGTTATCAATTCTCTGGCTAACAAGAAAACAAGCTATGCGGAATTGATGGCCACGAACTGCGCCATCGTTGCCGCCACTTACTTGATGGAATTAGTAATTCGCTCTGAAAAAGTTGCCAAGCGGGATATTATTTATGACCGGGTCGATTTATTAAAACCCGAGAAACGCAGTGAACTGTTCGCCGATATTGAGCAACGAACCGGTCTCACACCCCTCCGAATCAAGACCGGGAAAATCGATTTACTGAAACCCGCAGTCAACATCACGGTCCACTATCAACCCGACGACTCGCAGTAACGAAAACGGCCAAACGCCCTGCCCTGCCCTGCCCTGCGAGATTCTTGATGGATTTTTGCAACCGATGCTTCCCTTGGCGCCATGTTGTGCGATCGTATTTCCGAGTTACATTTTTGGAAACACTCGCGACTCAAAACGAACGACGCAAAAAACATGCCTTTTTCGATCACCGAACTGGAAGCCGCCAAAGCATCTTTGGGCGACCTAGTTCTGGAAACCCCTACATGGATATGGAAAGGGGATTCCAAGAACCAATGGGTCGACCCGACAACGGAAGTCGCCATCAAATTAGAGCTGTTTCAATTTGCCGGCAGTTTTAAGCCACGCGGTGCTCTGTGCTCGATGTTGGAGATGAGCCGCGAAGATTTGCAGCGCGGCGTCACGGCCATCAGTGCCGGCAATCACGCCATCGCTGTTAGCTACGCGGCAGGCGTTCTCGGCACCCACGCGAAAGTCGTGATGCCGTCCAATGCGCCGACCTCCCGCGTCGAGAAGTGTCGCGCCATGGGAACCGAAGTCATGTTGATCGAAGATGTCATGGCCGGCTTCGAGATGGTCGAGCAAATTGAAAAGGAAGAAGGGCGTAAGTACATTCACCCTTTCGACGGTCCGAAAACGGTTCTAGGCACCGGCACGGTGGGACTCGAACTTTATCGCCAGGCACTCGCCTTGGATGTGCCACTGGACATGGCCATCGTTCCCATCGGCGGGGGCGGGTTGGCGGCTGGCATGTCGGCGGCCATCAAACTCTGCAATCCTGACTGCGAAATCTATGGCGTAGAGCCGCACGGCGCCTGCAGCATGGCCTTGAGTTTCGCCTCCGGGAAACCGGAGAAGATCGCTTCGGTCGAGACGGTTGCGAAAAGCTTGGGCGCGCCCTTTGCCCTGCCCTACTCTTTCAATATCTGTCGCTCACACATCAACGAAATCGTGCTTGTTTCGGATGACGAATTATTTCGTAGCATGGCCATCATGTTCAACGATCTAAAACTGGTGGCAGAACCGGCGGCAGCGGCTACCTTGGCAGCGCTGATTGGCCCTCTCAAAGAAAAAGCAAAAGGCAAGCGAGTTGGCATTATCGCCTGTGGATCCAACATTGATCGCGAGACGTTTTGTCAATATCTTGCCCGAGGTTAGGGCAGAAAAAATCGTTAACGACCCCAAGGCTACCGTTTACTGTTGCCACCCCAAGCTTTTTTCCAGGCATCCTGGATAGCCTTTTCTGCCGCGTCCTGAACCGAGTCTTGTGCCGCCCCCTGCAATGACTGAGGGGCCTTAATGGATGGTGCCTGAAATGAGCCACCGCTCGAATTCGGTGAACTGGAAGCCGCTTGGCTTTCCCCCGAATTGCTCCAACTGCCGGTATAGCTCGGTTGTTTACTGGATTGATTTTGCGGCGAAATTTTTTGCAACTGTCCGACATGGGCTGCCGGTCGGCCAGCTTCGCCGTTTCCATTTCCGGCAAAAACACCCTTAATGGAATCCCAGGCATGCATCCCGGTTGGAGCATCCCCTTTATGTTCATCCATCTCCTTTTGAAATTTGTCGATGTATGGATTCACATAACCCTCGATCTCTTTAGGGACTACGCCGCCGGCGTGACTTAGCACTCGGGCAATGTAATTTCCGCTGACGGAGGTGCAGATCATGCGTCCGGCCTTTTCTCCTAACAAAGAAACACCAAAAAGCGTGATCAAAGTACAGATGACAAAACCTTTGACGAATCCAAGAATGGCTCCGAACTGGCGATCGAATCCCTTGAGGTGCAGCTTCTCAATCGTGCCTTTGACCAAGCCGAATCCCAACCAAATCAACAAAGATGTTCCGGTGAACAAGATAAACATCGCCAAGAAACGGTTCCAGCTGGGATCTCCCCCAATCATGTTGGCAACCGGCTCGTTGAAATTTCTAGCCACGAGATAGCTGACAATGATGGCCGTCAAAGAGGCCAACTGCCATGCGAAACCTTTCCAATACCCAAAAAAAACAGCGAGCCCCAAAACGGCCAGCATGATCAAGTCGTAAAACTGCATCGCGGTAAACTCCTGCGGGAGGTCGCCTAATCGGAATGTCATAAAAATTAGCGGGCGGAGTATAGAGTTTGGCCAAAACAGCCGACAGGCCAAAGTAGAGAGGGAGTCCCCACGCCTGTGGTCGCTAGCAAACGCCCATCGGTCTGTGAGTCAACTGCTCCTACGGTGCCAACTGGTTTTCCATTCATGAGCCAGCTTTTGCAATGGAACGCGTACCGAGATTCCTGTACTTTCCCCAGCCCATCAACCTGTAATATCCGATTTTCGATGGCCGACTTCAAAACACACATCACGACCAGCACGGTAATTGGCATTGGATACGGTGCCGGCGCCCTTCTGATTTGGGACATCCCCTTCCAGCAATGCGTTATCGCGGCAGGACTCTGCAGCGTCGCGGGCATGCTACCCGATTTAGACAGTGATACGGGTATCCCGGTCCGAGAAACGCTTTGCTTTCTTTCGGCTGTGATCCCCGCAATGATGATCCCTCGATTCGAGGCGCTGGGCATGACTCCGGAGCACATCGTGTTCGCTTCGGTGGTTATTTACATATTATTTCGATTCGTTGGCGGTAAATTATTCAAAAAGTACACCGTCCACCGCGGCATGTGGCATAGTATCCCGGCCGCAGCAATCGCCGGCCTCGCGACCTATTTAATCAGCTTCTCGCCCGAATTTGGGATCCGCATCTTTAAGGCCTGGGCAGTCGTCATGGGCTTCCTGACGCACCTGCTTTTAGATGAATTGTATTCCGTCGATCTCAAAGGCCGAACGCTACCCCGGTTAAAGAAGTCCTCCGGAACAGCCCTGAAATTTTTCAGCAAAAGCGCTTGGGGAAACTTTTCGACTTATGGCAAATTGGCGATCTTGGTTGTCATTGCCATGGGGGATTCCAATTTAATGTCGTTTTTTGACGCCCAGCCAATTAATCTGCAAGCCATCACCGCACCCACGAGCGAGTACCTTGGGGAACTGGGTAAAGAACTGCAGCCCGTAAGAAGGTGAATTGGCGGGGTGGCCCTTACCCAAAAGTCTCACTTTGATAGCTTTTTCAAGGCATTTTAAACTGGAAAAAACCGCGATTTCACGCATGAATTCATTCACTTCGGTAACAGTTTAAGTACTTTGGTTGAATCTATTACCGATTCCCCGTACAGTGCCCGTAGAAAAGCCCCTTTCCTCGAAGAAATCCATCATGTTTAACCGCGTTGCCATTCTGCTGACCATCGCTCTCTCGTGTTGCTACACGGGTGTTGCTGAGGCTCAGGTGATTGAAGCAGAATTCACGTTCGTTGAAGACCTCAACGACGACGGGATTTGGGACATGCTGTTCATCGATGTCGATGGTGATGGCAAGATCGACGAGCATCTTTACCATCCGGAAGGCTTCTACTTCTACTCCATCTGGCGTGGTGGAGTGGTTGATCCCATCGGCAAACCGACCCGCAAAAAAGGTCCTTCTGTGGACAGCCGAGTCCTCGAAAAATGGATGGCTCCCGGCAAGAGTATTTCCGACTTGGTCAAAGGCTTTGTGGAGTATATGGAAAAGAAAAAACCGGTGGTCCCGGTTCCTCCTATCGATCCGTAGGTCGTCTTTTCCCTCAGTTGTATTGGAAGCTTGGCGAGAGATCGCCCTGCCTGCTTACGCACATAACGTTGGCACCCACGCGTTAGCTTGGCAAATGCGGAACAGGGTTACGCTCACACAACGACCTCGCTGTTGTCTAACGATCTCGCTGTTGTGTACTAGATGGTTTTCTCTGAATCCAGAATGATCGTGACGGGACCGTCGTTAACCAACTCCACCTGCATGTCTGCCTGGAATTGGCCCGTGGACACGACGACTCCCGAATCGCGAACTTGTTCTACAAAGTATTCATAAAGCCGATTTCCAATTTCGGGAGCGGCCGCCTGAATAAAACTGGGGCGCCGCCCTTTCCGCACATCTCCGTAAAGCGTGAACTGGCTGATTGCTAACAACTGCCCAGAAACGTCCAGTAGCGAGCGGTTCATTTTCCCATCAGCGTCGGGGAAAATTCGGAGCTGCGTTATTTTCTCTGCCAGATACTTGGCATCGGCCTCTGTGTCGCCCTTGCCCACCCCCAGCAAAACGGCCAATCCCATTCCAATTTCGCCAACTACGCGACTGTCGACCTCAACTTTAGCGCGGGAAACGCGTTGCACACAGCCTCTCATGGGACCTTGCCTTTAAGTAAACACAACGGCTTGAAAATACTCAGATCGATTCCGGAAAAGGCCTGAAGACTTCCCGCATCATCTCGCTACAATTCGAACATGAATATGTCAGATCGAAAACCGGTGATGGGTTTTACAATGGGGGATCCTGCAGGCATCGGCCCTGAAATCCTCGCGGCAGGTTGGCCAGCGTTGACCTCGGACAAAAGTCATCAATATGTCGTTTTTGGTGATGTTGAATGTCTGCGAAGAGCCGTTATTTGCACCGCTAAAAACGTGATCGTTCAGCCCATAGAGTCGTTGCTGGATGCCTTTGCGGAACCCTCCACCGAAATGGTGATGCGGGTCTTGCCATGTGGTCCACCACAGGCCGCCTTGGCTCCACTAGGCCAAGTCAGCGCATTGGCCGGCGAGGCTGCCTTTGCCTACTTACAGGCAGCCATCACGGCGGCCCAAAACGGCACCATTGACGCCATCGTCACGGCTCCGCTCAACAAAGAATCGATTCGTATGGCTGGAAAGCAGTTTCCCGGCCATACCGAGATTTTAGCCGAGCGCTGTGGTGTCGAGGAATTCGCCATGATGCTTTACATCCCCGAAGGTCAAGACGTCGGCGGTGACATGGGGACTGGCGTCGTGCACACCACTTTGCACCAATCCTTGCGTCAGGCATTGGACGAGCTATCCTCTGAGCAAATTCTCAGCAAATGCAAACTGGCCCACCAATTCGCTAACGCTTGCTTGCAAAATCAAGGCCTCACTCGAGCACCTCGCATTGCCGTCGCGGCTTTGAATCCGCATGCCGGCGAAAATGGGTTATTCGGCGATGAAGAGACACGAATCATCGCGCCGGCAATCGCCCAGGCCCGCCAACTCGGTATCGATTGCCACGGCCCCTTTTCGTGTGACACCTTGATGGGGAGAGCGGTCGCCGGGGAATTCGATATGGTCGTGGCGATGTATCACGACCAAGGCCACATCGCACTCAAATTATTAGGAATGCACAAAGCGGTAAACGTCACGCTCGGCTTGCCCATCATTCGCACCAGCGTGGCCCACGGAACCGCTTTCGAGATTGCCGGTACCGGCCAAGCGGATCCCACCAGTCTGTTTCGAGCCATCGAAGTCGCCAAACGACTGGTAAACCAAAGCTTAAAGAAAAACCCGGTAGTCAGCGGCTAACCAAATTCCGCAAGGGAATTCACCGAGTAAATTGCTGGATCCGATCCCGATACCACTCCGTGGCGTCATCGGGCATCGATTCGAGGGTTGGAATGGAGAACATTTCGTCGCTCATATTCAAATCCTGCTTGACTTCGAACAACTCGAGGACCGCAATTTCATTCGTGATTTGGCTACCATCCACCATTTCAAATTGCTCAAAAACTACGCGATAGGGGAAATAGGGAAATCTCTGATCCACCCCTAATGTCAAACGCACGCGGTGTGGAAGGTGTTTAGGCAAATGCTGCCAATGCACTTCCTCTTTTTGAGCCGCATTCGCCGAAGTTTGGCCTTCCAATAAACGCTGCAATGCAGCTGACTTCCATTGGCCTGTGCAGACAATGACTGGAATGGAATCCAAAGTTGCTTCTCGCACTTCGGTAAAATCGAAATGCATCGATAATTGTTCCATCAATCCGGTCAAGCTACCTACTGACAACCAGCTCTTTACTCGAGATGGGGTATTCACTTGTTGCTGTAGAGCATCGAGTTGCCGCAAATCGACAAACTCAAGATTTTGTTTATCACCGGCAATGGACAAGGTATAGAGGTTGTCTCCATCGCAAAACTGATGAAATTCAACGGATGATTGATCTATCCCAAACTCGAACTGCAGCCGGGTCAGACGAGTCCCCTGCCCTTTTTGCAGATATCGCCCTGGCCCGCTTATTGACTCCCCAAACAGGTTGATTTTGTAGCGTATGCGAGCTGTCAGGGGGACTGAATGGTTGAGTGCATGTGCCGCTCTGGTGATCAGATCATTGTGGTTGGTATCGAAGTCGGGGCTAGCTAAATTCGATTTGGCAACGCGTCGCATTTCTTGCGGAGTCGCAACTTTTCGCGCGACGACCGGTGCATGCAGCGGTGGGGTGGTCTGGATAAATTTTGCGGGCTGAATAGCAAGCGTTTCCGGTTGTGCCAACATAAAGATGGCAGCGAATCCGGATGCCAGCACTGCCATTACCAGTGTTATTTCCGTTTTCATGTTCGGGTCGTATGGAATTTTCCAAAGAATCTCGTTGTAGCAGGCCGAACATACATACAACTAGGGACTGGCGGTTAGACCCGTGCGCTCGTTAAGTGAAACGGAATTCACGAAAGGGGCGATTCCACAGTTCCTAGAGGCGTGCCGAATCAACGAAGGGAATTGTTGATCCACGGCGCGGCATTTTAGAAGGACCTGAGAACGACGTCTACGTCATTTGAAATGCGGTATTTACGGCATTTCATGGCAACGCCTGACTTCTTTGGGTCATTCACAAATGTACGAGCCAAGACCCGTCGTGGGCATTTTGTCGCCTTACGACACTCGATGCGACGCCTGAACCAAAATGAAGAAGGCCGCGAATGTCTGTAGAGCTCGTCACGAGCATACAGACGAAAAAACATCCAAGGGGGAAACCAATGTATTTGAAACTATCCAGGGCTTTGATGCTGCTGGCGGTCGCGGCGCTGGTCGGTTGCCAGGTACCTCAAATCCGCTCCGGCTTGCCCGTAAGCCACAATCTTCCACCGGCACAAATGCTGGCCGAACCCGGCCCTGGCGTTGGGGGCCCCGGCCCCGGTGTGCTATCCATGCGAGTGCCACCCATGGGACCCGGTCCAATGGACGGAATGATGGCCGGCGCTCCATATGGCATGGGAGTACCGTCCACGGTTCAGGTTCTGTTTGACAAACCTGGAGCGATGCAAATCAACTGGGACGTGACCAACGTCGGACAGTATGACTCCGCACCATTGATCGTACCTGGTCGTCAGAATTTTGGAGCGGGCGGGGTTTACCGTGTCAAGCTAACCAATATTTCTGGTCGCGAAGGCGTTGAGCTCTACCCAACCATCGAGTTGGCCACGATCACCCGGCGTACGGTTTCGTACCTGAGCCACTCGGCGATTCCAATTCAGTTCACCGATGAAGATTTCGACCAAGTCATGGCCGGTAACTTTGTCACCAAAGTGATCTACGTTCCCGATCCTGAATTCCAGGAACTGGCACTGGCTGGTGTTGATACACTGGTGAGTACTCGGTTGGATCCAGGTATCGATCCCGTTGTCGAAGCGGATCGACGCGGAAGCGTGATGGCGATCATTCGCATCGGTAACAAGGATTTGGAAATGCCCGGCGTCAATCCTGCAGAGATGGTTTACAGTGGTGCCATCATGAACCAAGCAGGATTTCCTGATCCTTCGGGTTACATCTCAGGGATCAATGGTCCCAACTATGGCATGCCCATGGTTGGCACGAATATTGGGTTGCCCGGTCCACCGCACATTCCGATGGGCGGACCTGCTGGTTTGCGAAGTCATACGATGCACAATCACACAGCCCATGCGATTCCCGGACCCACTCCGCGAGTCAACATGCACGTGAAGCAGAATCCTGGTTTGACATATCCAAGACCTGCCGACACGATTCTGGTTCGCGAAAGAACCATCCGGCCTCCACATGTGAATGCCCAACCGCCCGCCACCATGGTGCAAGGTAACATTCGCAACTGTAACCAGTGCGGCGGACGAGGTTGCAATAATTGCAAATAGTCTGACGTTCTTCTGAAACAACAAAAGCCGCGACACTGCCTCGGTTGCAGGCGCGGCTTTTGTTTTTGATTGCCCGAGTCTTTCTCGGAACGCATTTGGATTGTCAGTGAAGCCCATGGATCAAGTCATGAACATGCATAACATCACCCAAAACTTGCATTCGAGTCCGCTTCGCTTGCTGGCAGCGACCCTTGCGTTCGCCGGGCTTTGTTTCCCTGGTTGGGAGCATGGGATGGCCCAGACTTCGCCTCGAGCATCTGCTCATTTTTTATACGATTACAAAATGCCACCGGGTGAGATCGGGTTTCGTAAAACGCTGGCCCGGCATGCCATGGTCGGCTATTTTCAGCCACTTCAATTCAAGGGTCCCGAGGGCACCACTATTGAAGTGTTCTCCGAAGGTAGCTTTCGACCGATGGAGAACCCAAATCAGGCTGCCGGTTTAATGGTCGGCCATATTTACCGACTGAAAATCTCGAATATTCCAGGCCAGCCAGGCAGAGAACTCTTTCCATCCGTAGAAGTGATGGGCCGGTTGTTCCCTCCTGTCGGACAGGAAAACTTTTTCCCTATCCCAGTGAATATCGAAATGGATGACCTCGATCCCGCGGCCGAAGGAGCGTTGGTAACTCGTGTTGTCTACTTGGAAAATCCACGCAATACGATTGCCGAACAACGCACGAGGGACGATCAACCGTTTTTCGATGTCGGCACGGCCCAAGACCCTATTAGAGCAGCGGAAAAATTGGGCCGCCCAATGGTGATCCTGCGAATTGGGTCACGCATCCCCGATGCTAATGAGCTCAACGCGTTCGGCTTTGGCACCCCACCCATGATATGGGTCAACTCAAAACCTGTGACACCCATCAACCCGGAAGCCGCACTTGGCCGCGACAGAGATATTCGTCAGGTGCAATGGGAGAACCAAACCAATTCTGCACCGCCTCGGCTTCCTGCGCTCAATACCAGTGGGGCCGTTGCCATGCCGACTTACGGGGCGCCCGCCACTCCGCAGCAGATGGTCGCCCCAGGTTGCCCATCCCAATACGGAGGTCCCTGCAATTGCGGACCCGGGTACGCCATCGCTCAGCCTAATTTCCCACGTCCTCTACCTTGGCCCGATGAAGTTTTGATTGACGGTGGTGATCGTGACTTGGGCGTGGTCGTCAAAGACTTGGAAAATCGATGGGAAATTCGTGGGCTCGACACGGAAGACACCGTGGCCCATTACAACTCACTGGACGGTTGTCGGTGTATTGAAAAAAGTAACCGTGTCGCAATCTATGCACCACGTTTTTCCGCCGTGCGAAAACTGGATTATCTGGGTCGCACCCAATATACAAACCTTATTGGGAGCGTCGACGAAGAGATCGCGACAACCGCGTCCCAACGCACCGAATTCTCGTCTACCACACTGCAAAACCTTCAGCCCCGCAGGCACCAACACATGACGCAAGTCGTGGCCGTCGAAAACATGACGCGCAGTGTTCCTGTGGAAAACGTAACGCCAATCAAGTTGTTCGACGGGCGTTTCAAAACCTACGAAAACCTCCGCGCCATGAAAACAGGTGTGTTGGAAAACCGTGAAAAAGGCCGTCTTTCAATCGGTATCCAAAAAGCGTTGTCTTGGGCCAGCGATGTCTCGGCTCAATCCACCGATGGCAAACTGCAAATCATTGTGGTGGACGACGTACGGAAGCCTCGTGAGTTCATTCACATCGAAAGAAAAAAAGGTTGTCCGCCGCTACGCTTGATCAAGATTGCATCGGCCGATACTGCTCACCCCGGTGACTACGTCGATTTCACCATTCGCTTCGATAACATGGGTGATCAACCGATTGGCAACGTCACGATTATGGACAACTTGACTAGCCGCTTGAGCTACGTCGATGGAACCGCGGAGTGCTCATTACCGGGCGAATTTAAGACCGAGCCCAATGGTGAAGGATCATTGATCCTGAGTTGGGAAATCAAGAACGCTTTGCCCGCAACAAAAGGCGGCGTGATTCGATTCCGTTGCCGAGTTCGATAGCAGGCCAAAGCTGTGTAACCCCGCCAAGAACACTATCGAATCGTGGTCCCTCTAAGGCAGATGTAGCCAATCAGGATGGCCATAATGGATATGACTCCCCATTGTTGAGGGCCGAGACTATCGGTCACGGTCACAACGCTTTCGAGGATCTTAGTGGCGTGTTCCACAGCTAAACTCAGGAAAAAAATTGATTGTCTGTTGTGAGTAATTTATCGATGAGGTGGAATTTACGCGGTGCAATGAAGCTGAAACCGCCCCTTCCACTATCAAACTGTAGGCTACAAAACACTTCGCCCCCTCCGGAAACCGTAATTTCATAGGGTCGCTCCCTGCCACCAATCCAGTATTTCCAGTTATTCGAGTTATACGTTTTGTCCAATGAATGCTTGTCACGGAAAATAATTCGTTCGCTTGGATTCTTTGCTCAATTGGTTGAAAATTGGGGCCGATACTCAAAAACGTCGATCAAAACTTTCGAATGTGGTTCAAAACTGCCCGCGGTTAAAAAGAAACCGTTTGACGTCTTGCCCAGAAGGGGCCTCGTCCATAAACTGGGCACTCTGCTTTTGGAAACATCAGCAGATGGAATCATTGGCGCTGTAGCTCAATTGGTTAGAGTACCGGACTGTCGATCCGGTGGTTGCGGGTTCGAGTCCCGTCAGCGTCGCTTCTTTTTGGCTGGGTAGGCCTGCTAATCGCCTACCTGCTCTGCCTTGGTCACACCCAAATCGTGTATGGGAATGGCACTTTGGATCTGGTTTCCCATCTGAGCACTGCCCAGCACGCTATTTCAAACGCCCGATTAAATATTGCCGGGGCGTTGACCTTGGCAAAATTTGATCGGTACCTGACGAAGCAGCGAACGAGGGAGCATGCGAAAGTTTCGGCAAGCGAGCGAGGGACGCGGCAGATGTGGCTCTCCAAGGACCGTGGCTAGGATGTCTCGCCTGTTTAAAAGGATCGAATCTCGCGTGTCGCTTTGCCTCCGATTGCTCCAGAATTGGCCCTACGGCCTCGCTTATCAATGATACGCGAATGCTAGTGGTGATTTTTCTCTGGATGGGTGCTTTCTCTGGCCCTCGCACCTCAGGATGGCCTGCCCTGCCCTGCCCTCCACCGAGCGCTGGTGCAGGCCCGGTCCGGCAAATCATTGACTTTCAGGATATACCTGGCCGGCAAACAGGGGGACGGGAAAAGGCCTTCGCCGTCGCAGAGTCTTAAAAGAGATAATGTCCCGGCACGTAGCCAAGCTGGCGTATCCGCGCTAAATCTTCCTGAGCACCCCGGTCGTTGCCTGCCGCTCGCCTGACCCAACTACGGTGGAACAACAAAGCAGCCAATGTCCGCTGACGATTCACCACAAACTCCTCGTATTGCTGCCGTGGATCCAGTGAGGTTTCCCGCCCGTTCCGGGGGGTCAAAAACGCGACATCGACCAGCGCCTCCTGCCCCAGAACCGCCACATTCAAATCAGACAAAGCTGCGGGGATCTCATTCAGTTCGTAATTCACGCAGCCACGCGTATCCAGCACCATCGCGACCAATTCCAATTGGAATGTGCATTCATCAAAGGATGGCAGAGCGTTTGCCAACGTCTCCGGATCTCCTCCCAATTCGAGGATCTGTCGTCGGTCGGCAAAAGAGAGTTCCTCTTGCTGCATTTGCTGATAAATTAGGGCTCGCAGGGTAAGTAATACTTGCAACGCTCGGGTTAGTTCATCCTGCTGGGAGGCCTCCTCCTGAGCTTCCTCCGCCTCTGCCTCGTTTAGGGAGTCATCCGCCAATTCCTCTTGGCCTTCCGAAGCGGGTGCATCGTCTTCGGAATTCGGGGGCGCATCTGTCGGTAAATCCTTCTCCCAACTGGCGACCTCTTCGGTCAAGTGAGCGATGGCACCGGATAGAACCGCCGTCGCTTTCTCGGCGTACATCTGTTGTTTCTCGGCATCATCCTGAAAACGTTGAATTTGCTCATAGTAAATAACGGCCGTGCAAAACAGACCCTGTAGGTGCACGGACAAGGGCAGTGCTTGCGCTTGATTCCAAAAGAAGGAAATTTCACCCAGCACATAATTACTATTTTTCAACGCCAGTGGTAATTCAACTCCTGCCAACGATTGAAAATAAGAAAGCGCATTTTTATGAAACAATTCTGCTTGATAGTCGCGTGCCTCATTCGCGGGATTAGCGGCTCGGTATGCGTCAAGAGCCTCGCTTCGTCGGTCCAACGCCATGAGGCAATTCTGAACCAACATCTGCGATCGTTGATCCTGAAATTGTTCAGGAATACTGCGTGCCAGGTCCAGTGCTTTTTCCGCTTGATAATCCTCGAGCAACCACTCACCAAGCACCAATTTCAAACGGTGTTCATTCGGCAGGCGATCCGTAATTTCCGTAAGCGTTTGGATAGATTCTTCTTTTTCGCCATCCAACCATGCCTCCATCGCTTGAGCCGCTCGCCAACGATCCCCTTCAGCAAACCAACTGAAATAAAGGACCGGCACCAACACCATCAAAACCAACGCCAGAATAGCCAGGCGATTTACGCCCTGGCGCTTCGTTGATTGAGGTTCAAAAGGATGTTGGTTCAAGGGGTACCCTCAAGGTAAAGGGAAGTGTCATTTAGTAGTTTACGACGTACCTCCACCAATCGACGAGCATCAAGGATTTTTTCGCCCTGCCCATCCGTGACATAAAACACCGCGATCACTTGCATTCCATACTCCGCAATTCGCGCAAATCGCACATCCAGTTTCAATTCGTAAATTAACTTGGAAATGCTGTAAAGCAATCCTACACGGGACCACGCATAAACGTCGATCACTGTTGCCCATTCTACCGAATGGCTGTCGATCACCACGTTAACGGGAGGCTTAGGGAGATTTTTGCTGAACCGCGGATCGTCCTTGTAGTGAATGGGAAAGGTTGGCGGCCCATCTTCTTTAGATTCTGCCAGATGCTTGGCTTTGTCCAGGATCCGAGCCAACATCGCTGGGGAAGGAGGTTCGTTTAGGTTGGGATTCTCAAACTGAAACCAATACCAAACAAAGGGGTCATCGAGGTGTTTTATATCCGCGGTGCGAATCACCAAACCTTCGCTGGCTAACATACCGGCAATCCGGTAATAAATTCCGGAACGCCGTTTCACACGCCGTCCGATACACAATTCGAACATCATGGTTTCGTCGTCAAAACTGAGGTGAGCCACAGGTTGGTAACCCGCCGTCTCTTTTGCCAGTTCCAACAAATGCGTTGCGATTTGCCGCAGTGAAAACCGTTTGATGTAACCGGCTGGCAATAACTGCACCTGTTCCAAAAGCCAAGTCGCGGTTTTCTCATCATGCGCCATTTCCTGCAATACAAAAACTTGATCCGGTGGCACTAAACCCTCACCGCGAGTTTCGTGGAGCCCCTTCATGAACGCCATACTGCGGACGAAAAGATCTGTTAGCAGGTCAAATTTCCACTGGGTTAATGTGTCGGGTCCCACCGCCGAAATATCGGCACAGGTCAGCAGGTACAACAACCGTAAATTCTTCGGGGACCCGACATTGGCGGAAAACTCCGCCACCATATTCGGATCGTTGATATCCCGCTGAAAGGCAACATGACTCATCATCAAGTGATTATGAACGAGAAACTTAATCGTCTCGGCATCATCTTCGGCCACTTGTAATCGAGGGCAGATTTCGGCCGCCAAACGCCGCCCCACTTCGCAATGATCTTCCGTAAACCCCTTACCCAAATCGTGAATCAGCAATGCCAAATGCAGCACGCTTTTATCTCGCAGCGAACGATAAGCATTACCGAGGGGTCCACGATCGTCCTCAAATTCAGTCGCGCACTCCACCGCCAGGATAGAATGTTCATCTACGGTGAACTGGTGATACTCATTGAATTGCATCAGGTTACGGGCATGCCCAAAGGCGGGAATGATCCGCTCCAGTGCCCTTAGTTCAGCCAACTTCCTGAGCATGAAACCCAGTTTTTCAGGACTTCTCAAGAGGGCCATAAAATGGCCGCCCGTTTCCGCCGAAAAACCAATTTCGCGAGACTCAATCATGGCCGTACGGATGGCTTCCCATGTCTCGTAGTCGATTTCTCGCGAGTGGATGATGGAAAGCCGCATGAGCTTTAGGACCGTCGTCAAATCAGTCTTTAGGCCCTCTATCTTTTCTGGTTGAATCCCAATCTGGAAAGGGCTCATGCAAAACACATCATCGATGGGACGTGTCATCAACGGTTCAAAAACATTGGTAAATGTTCGCCGCTGTTCCGAGAGCTCCACAAAGTGATCGCTGCAATAACGAATCTCGCTAGTAAAGCTGAAATAATCTCGCATCAATTTCTCGACGGGCATGGCCACTTCGTCGCCTTCGTAACCCCACTTCTCAGCAATTCTCACCTGTTCATTTTTGCCTAACATATCGCTGGCACGGCCGGCGTGAAAATGCAACTCGTTACGCAAACGCAAAAGAAACTCGTTCCCTTTTTGCAACCGTAAAGCGTCGATTTGTGGTATCGCGTTCTTGCGACACAACTGATCAATATCGGTCTCTCCGAACCGCACAAAACCCAACCAACGCACAAGGTGAACGTCTCTTAAACCACCGCGGGTCTTTTTGACGTTGGGGCGGAGGAGATAAACCGTTTCACCAAATTTTTGACTCTCGGCTTCGCGTGCCGCTACGATCGCACGAATAATGTGAGTTGCCCGCCGCCCCACGATACGCCGCAGCCGGGCCATGTAATTGGCATAAAGATCCGTGCTACCACCAATGATCCGAGATTCGGTCAAGGACGAGAAAATGGAGGGATCTTCCAAGGCCATGGAGCAGGCCTGGCGGGGAGTTCTAATGCTGAAACCTAGCTGGAAACCCGTGTCAAAGATGGATTGAGTCAGTTTGCGAGCAAACTCTTCAATTGTGGCATCCATTTGCCCACGATATAACGCCATAAAATCGATATCGGAGTACGGGGCAAATTCCCGCCTCCCACACCCACCGTGGAAAACTAACGCTACGCGGGAATGGATCTCGTCCCCGGCAGGCCCCATCTCTTTTAATACTTGGGAGTAAAGAAGGCGGATTATATTATCCACCAAGTCGCTCATTCCATTTACGACACGCCGCCCCGGTGCGCCTTCGTCATGCAGCGCTCGCAATTGGGCGAGCCCCTGTTGATGCCAACGTTTGGCTTTTTCAATGTGCTCGCCAATGCCCGAACTGGTTGCCATATTACCGATCGATTCTTAACGCTTTGTCTGACTCAAACGGCATCGGCACCTTTTTCGCCAGTACGAATGCGGATTGCCTCCGCCAACTCGCTCACGAAAATTTTCCCATCACCCATCTGGCCGGTCTGAGCTTTACTGACAATCGTATCGATAATGGTCTGCAAAGCGCCTTCCGAACAAACGACTTCAATTTTCACCTTCGGCACGAAATCAATCGCATATTCCGTTCCTCGGTACATCTCAGTATGGCCTTTTTGTCGCCCGAATCCCTTAACCTCAGTAACGGTCATTCCGGCCACGCCAATATCATTCAGGCCATTCTTGATGTCCTCCAACTTAAAGTGGCGGATAATGGCTTCGATTTTTTTCATTCAATGACTCCCTAAATTCCCTTGCCGCGGCGGTAACCGCCTCGTTCCAATGCCATGCCCTGAGACATGATCACCCCCTACCGAGCGTTCCGCTCTATCAGTGCGGCAGAGCGGCAAATGAGTGCCGCGTATCTGATGAGTACTCGATTCCAACCCAACTCGGCATTCACCAATTCCGGTCTTTCTCTGCGGTTCCTATCTCAATCTAAGGAAAGTTTACACGCTGGAACCCGGAAAATAAATAAACGTCTGACCTTCCCGCAAAGCTTCCCGGTAACACAAAACCCAAAGCCGCAATTTGTCGATAAGGGGCTTTTTAATGCTATTGAACCGCGACTTTTTATCCGCTTCACGAGACAGCAAGGACCTGCGGCTTACCTAGGTATCGGTTTGCCCGCTCCAAATAGGTTCTGTTACGTCCATCTCGTGATTCATGGAACGGGCCGCCACGAAGCACCAGTCCCCCAAACGATTCAGGTATTTGAAGAAAACCGTTTGGTCAAATTCCGGATAGAGATCGGTAACATCGGTAAACAATCGCTCGCAACGCCTACAGATGGCCCGTGCCTGATGCATGGTCGCGGCAGCCTGGCAGCCCCCGGGCAACAAAAAATTGGCCAGCGGCTGCAAACGAGATTCCATATCGTCAATTTCAGCCTCTAACCGAAGGCTGTCTTTTTCGCAAATCGCGGGTAGATCTAATTTGGAGTCCGCACCGATGGCGGCCACACTGCAGCCAAACTTGAAGAGATCGCTTTGAATGCCACGGACCCGGGTCACGAGGTAGTCCGGAATCTGCTGGCTCGCAACCGCGCCCATCACCGCATTCAACTCATCCAGTGTGCCGCACATTGCAACTCGCAAATCGTTTTTACGGACCCGCTGGCCACCCAACAATTGAGTAAAACCCTCGTCGCCATAGCCGGTATAAATTTTCATGGCCATCTCGAATCTGATGTATTTAATAATGCTTGGCGGCGTTTCTCAATGATACTTTTTATCAAAAACGCACCAAACGTTCCTTCGACACAATAAAACCACCCCAGGATTACAACGGTGGTCGTCTTTTCACCAAGTGACATTGCTGAAATACTAGAAAGTCGTCGCTTCATTTGCCGGAACGGAGGTTGCCAAACGAATGTCACAAAATCAAACAAACCCTGCTGTGAAATCCTGTGGCGTATTAATTTTCCGCCGACAGCCTCAGCTCTCGTTTCTTTTGATGGAGCATACCAATCGCTGGGACCTACCTAAAGGTCACGTCGACCCCGGCGAATCGGAATTGGAAACCGCGTTACGCGAGTTGCAGGAAGAGACCGGTTTGTCTGCGGAGCAAATCCATCTGGATCCCGATTTTCGCTACAGTCATTTTTATCAAGTTCAAAAAAAACGCTATGGCAAAAAGCCTGTGCTTAAAGAGTTGGTTGTTTTTCTTGGTACGCTCTCCAACGCCCATGCCAACCATGAAATCGAACTTACCGTGCACATTGGTTACAAGTGGTTTGACTGGCAACCTCCTCATGAAATCCAGCTGAAAAGTATCGATCCCTTGCTGGAAACTGTCGCGACGTTCTGGCAGGAAAAGAAGCCCCTGAGCTAGGCCCTGCGAAATCGACGACGGTTGAGATCGATCGCGCTATTTACCGCTAACATTCGTCTTGCGGACTTCATCACAGGCGTACATTCCGCACTTACCGTTGTATTGCCAGCAGTCATGGCAATGCGGAGTTTTACAACGCACGCAAAGCACCATCCGACCTTCGATATCGCTGCTGCAAATCGGGCACCTCACTTCACCGAGCGTGGCGGTTAACCCCTCCTCGTTGAACTCAATCCCGTTACTGTTGTTCAGCTCCAATTGATCGAAAAGCTCGAGGCAATAACGCACAAAATCGTCCAACACCTGCCGGTTCTTAATAAATTTGTCCTTGGTAATTACCAACATTCCCTTTTCCGTGGCGACCGTCACAGCGGTTCCGCCTAACAAACCTTGCAGTTGAATGATCTGCCAACGAACCGCTCCGGTAATTTGCTTTTTGACTTCATCGTTTTGCCGATACCCGGCGAAGATCTGAAGCGAGTCATCAAAAGAGGCGTCTCCAGTTAACAGCCGTGGAGAATTCTTGACCCTGCGGCTACGCGGTTGTTCCTTGACGGGGAGAATCTCAAACTTGGTTCGACCTAACGGGGTTTTGATTCGAAATTCCGTAACGCGTCGATAACCTCTACGCCGCATCATTCGACAGGTAAGGCGCGCTTCAACATTTTTGTACCGAAAGGCGGCTGCCGGGTTATTGGCGGCACCGGCTGCACGATACCAACCACCGTACCGTTTTGCGACTTCGCTGAAAGCGAATGACCAATCGCCACGACCACGCAGCATGCCCAGGCCGTTAAAGACCAGCAAGGCCATAAAGATCACTAATAGAAGGACCGGAAAAACAGTCATTGATTTTTTAGTTGCCCAATAATTATTAACTTGCCTGAATTTTCCTCAGACAATGCCGCGCAGAAACCTCACACCCATTTCTTCGCGGAAAAGCTCTCCGAGCGGCTCCCCACCCATCGTCTCAGCACAAAAGCCGACTGACATTATTCGCTTGTCTCCGACTCTTCATTTTGGATCTTCCATTGGGATTGCTGTCCTTCGCTCGATGCCGGGGTTCGCTCGTCAGAGTTATGATGACGACGGGAGAAATGCCCGCGTTTTCGTCGCCGCTTTTCAAAAAACCCTGCCAAAAAACCCAATATCACACCAACGACACCCACCCCAGTTAAGACTGGCCAATTTTGCGAACTAAACGCTCCCCCTTCTTTCGAATCACTTTTTTTTGCGGTCTTCAGATCATCCCGTTCCGTTTTCAAATCCATCACTTGGTTCAGAAGTTGCCGCTTGTCCTGTCTTTCCCTGTTCAAGCCCTGCAATAATTGTTTATTTTCATTTTCCAACTGGCTTACCAATGCCCCAAGTCCCTTAAGGTTGGTACTCAGCTCACCATTCTGAGTATTCAGCTTTGCCAATTTCTTCATCACCTCTTTTGCTTCGAGAGGTTCTGGCACCAATTGCTCGAGCAATTCTTCATAAGATTTATTGGTTTGTTGCAGGGCGAAAGATTCAGAGGGTGAAGGCGGCGCAAGCGCGCGCCACGCGATTAACCCCAACCCAAGTACCTGGATGGTTAACATTCCTAAAACAGCTAATTGCAGAACAGAGGATTTCTGATCATGAATATTGACAACGGGCTGCATGGCCGTTTCTCCCATCGGGTTTTCGTAACGCGGGTCATAATAGGTTGGGTCAACTACGGACATCGCTTTTGCAAAAAGCAATAATTCCGAACGTCGATATCGATTAGCGTAAAGATAAAATGCGTCCAGACGAGATTTCTGGCGGGTACCGCTGGAGCGGTCCCAGAAAAACCAGCCTCGATCCCCCTGGCACGGATCAATCACCAAGTCCACATCGAGATCATCGTTGAAAAAATGATCACAAATAAATGTATCCATCCCGGACAGAAACACGCCCCAATTTGGATGCGTGTGATACCACCCCACAAGATGTAAATCTTCCGGAAACTGTTCGCGTTCACGGGTAATTTGCTCCCAAGTTTCATGCGTGAACTTAAAACTACCGCGAGTCGCCTCGTAATGCTCTGCCCGCAGTGCTTCCTTGACCACGACAAAAGGTCGACCGTCCTGATCGATGAACTTGCCTCCCAGCAACACGCCCCCTAGTTCCACTTGGGTATTGGTCCGGGCATGCCCCTCCATGTCTCGCATGACATCCAGATCGACAAAAATCGGCAGCTGGTTTGAATCAATCGTACCGCAGGCCACCGTCGAAAAATTGCGATTCCTATCGGGACGCAATTGCGACTCGGGCTCTCGAAATTCGATTTGTCCAAATTCAATGCCATCCATTGAGGAACACGCGGTACCTAGAGGAATTCGGTTTAAGGGGTTTTGGTAAGTTCCACAAATATCGTTTTTTCGCTGTGGTTCAATTGTATGACATCTTGATCGGGAATCCCCAAATCGCCGAGCTTCCGCTCGGCCAGTGGGCTATCCAAGTCAACGACGTGCAACATCCTGGGGACCATCGGCTCTTGGCAATTTTTGCAAACAGCATCTGCCATACTTACGACCGGTAAAGGTTGGTTGATATCGACTTCGGTACGGCAGGCTTGGCACTCCGCCCCGGTGACAAAATCTCGATCGAGTACCAACTGCGCGACCCCGATTCCCAGTTCTGCCTGCACCCAATCACCCATCTCCAACAAAGTGTTTTTGTAAGTAAGAGGACTGGCGGTGATCGGGTCGTAGGTCTCGTGGCTAAGGCAATCTTCGCGATAGGGAAATTTCGATTTATAAAACTGGTTGGCTGCGCCGTTAAAAACCAAAGCAGATCCCACATCCGTTGGCAATTCATGCAGCAGTTTCAAAGCCTCTTGAACTTGCATGCCAGCGATAATGGATGCAATAGTCGGCGCTGTGGGTACTTTTCCTTGTTGGAGGTCCTCTCGTTTCAAGAGCGGACAACTGTAGCGGAGCTGAATCAACTGATAATCCCGTTCCGTCATAGCGCACTCGTAACAGGCACCATCAGGCGGCATAAAAACTTTGGCAACACCGTTAATTTCCTGAATGCCTCCGTCGATCCAAGGTGTACCGACTTTCCAACACATTCGATTGACCCACAATCGGGCCTCACGATTATCCAGACAGCCGATCACGAGATCCATCTCTCGCACGCTTCCCAAACCAATATCGGTCAACACATTCCCACAAATTGCCTCGACTTGCACATCGGGATTTAGCTCGCGGGCCGCCACACTGGCCACTTCCGCTTTTAATTTTCCCGCATCACTGGCTCGAAACAGAACGCTCCGGGAAAGGTTGGAATTTTCGATCACGTCGAAATCAATCAGGTGGACCTTTCCAATCCCGATCAAAGCCAAGTTCTTGAGAACTTCGTTGCCCAAGGCACCGGCACCAACGACCATTATTTTCGCATCGCGGAGACGTTGCTGATCCCACCAACCGATCAATTTCAATCGTGAGTAGCGGTCCTCGTCATCAATATGCACCTGTGTTTTATTCATCAGTGGTTATGAGGATATTCCCATGTGCGGATGACTTTCGTTACCATTTTCATTGCGTGCCTTGCTTGCCGGGTCAGTGATTTTCTTCTTCAGGGAAGGCTCTTTACCTGCCCAATTTCTTTATCAGCAGCAACCGACCCGTGCGTCGGTCGGTTCTGGGAGCCGCACCAATTCGCAGCAACCGTGTGGCTGGATTAATCCAAGAACTGAATGTCTTGTGTGCGCTTATCCGGGACTGACCTGCCCGACTTTAACAGCTTGCCCTCGTGTTGGACGTCGCTAATGAAATCCACTTCCATAATGACCGGAGGAGGAACATTTTTGCAAGCGAGTTGAGCTGTTACCACTTCTTCCACATCACTGTTCACTCGGTTCCGCAACGATCGCGAATCCAGCGGTAAGCGGAAATCACGTTGCTCCTTGGCCCACAAAGCAGCCTCTCGGTTGTAAGGGCTTTCCACGTCGTAATTGCGGTACCGAATCATGTCCCACAACATCACGCACAACTCATCAAGTTGCAGGCTGGGCACCCAATTGGTTCCATAACCACCTAAACACACGACTCCGCTGGTCGAAATATTCGGGTGAAAAACAGGTGTCTGCCAGGAGATACCGGGCATCAATCGGGGATAAGCGGCCGCCAATTCCACCACGATTTCATGCTCATCGCGAACGGCTACCGTATTTCTGGGAGTGCGGTAGGTGCCTGGGCCGTGAAAGAAAAATCGATACAACTCCGGCACTTCACCCGTGCACTCAAAATCTAATATCGAGCTTTCAGCGCTTAAGTGCTGGATCGAGCGAAAGTCCGCTTCGAGTCGACGGGTACGGGGAGATTTTCTCATAGTCAATAAATTAAGCCTGGGATAATCTGAGCTTATCCAGCAACAATCTCTGGGTAGACGATCAAATGGTCACCATCTTCCACACTGCCTTGGACGAGTGTTTGATCCTCCCGCAAACGTTTCCCGCCTTCTTTATGATCCAAACTATAACTCATGGGCTGACCATCCGGTCCGACCACCGGTAGGTTCATCTTAGTAATGATATTTGGCAAAATCCTCTGCACGGTCACGGTGTCCGCAACGACAGCCTCCACAGATTTGGCACCTGTTTGGTCCAAAAAAGTAACTTGCGTTCCTTGACGATCGCCATTGCCGCTCATATTGCCAGCCTCGTTTAGCTCAGAAAGGGTGAAAAGTTCGGTGTGATGGAGTATTCGCGGTTTGGCGAGGGATCTTGGGACAATCTTAACGAAAACCTGAAAAACGGCAATTATTTCCCCGACGCCAGGACGCGTTTTTCAATTCTTTCGTGGAAAGCACCCCTCCTTAACTCCTTACCGTCCCGAAAAAGATAACGTCCTCAAAGATGCCCCATTTTTTTATGTGACTTTTCATGTGGCCCTCTTTTTCCATACCAATTTTCCGCAATACACGACCAGATGCGGGGTTTTTAGCCATAAAGTGCGCGTGGATTTTTTTTAATCCAAGAGTTGAAAATCCAAAATCTACAAGGGCTTGAGCGGCTTCGGTGCAGTATCCCCTGCCCCACCAAGATTCACCGATCCAATAACCCAGCTCAGCGTTTTCGTGTTTGGCGTTGATCTCCAAACCAATGGCACCGACGGGGGTGTGCGTATTCGTGTTTTCGCAAATGGCGAATATCGCGGCCTCACTACCTTGCCATTTTTTTTGGTGCGTATTAATCCAGATTCTGGCAGCTCCCGCGGGATAGGGATGCTCAATACTAATCGTGTTGGCTGCGATTTCCCGACATTGCAACAATGATTGCACTTGCTCAGCATCGGCCTCCCAAAAGGGCCGCAAGGTTAACCTCTCAGTTGTCAAATTGGGCTGTGGGATCGCCTCCTCGGAAAGTTCGGTAGAGTCAAAGGAGAGATACTCGTCGTGACTCATGGGGCACCCCGCTCGTTAGTTTCCATCCCGAAAGCCAACATCCTAGTCGTAAGATTCACAAAAATCGAATGCTCTGATCTGCCAAGGTCGTCTCCTTACCACTTATCCAAGGTCCCTTGCCGTTTGTTTATGAGGGTTATGAGGGCAAATCACACCCTTCAGATCGGCTTGAGATATCCGTCTAAAAATTATCCTCTCGAGCTTACTGTGACCTAGATTTTTGTGTGCACCGCAGCCCGCTTTCTCAATCCGAGTGGGGGCCGCTTAAGCAGATTCAAGCCGAACATTTTTATGGACCCACAGCCATGAGATTTTTGCAGGAATTTTTCCAAAACGTATTCCAGCAAGCGCCCGCATTTCAAAACTGCTCCAATAGTTTTGCTCAAGCTCATGATGTTGAATTGCAATCACATCTGGGAATCGACACTTACGGTAACTTTCAACTTACCGATGCGGTGCGGCCTTCGATCGATTTGAAAATCAAACCGACGCAGGGTTATCGCCACGAACAATACCGAGATGAAGAATCAGGCGGTTCGGTACCTGTGGTCATGGCCGCAGCGACTCGAGAGATTCTGTTCCCTCTGTTTATTGACCTCATTCAGCGACTGGGACCCAGTGTCGACGTCGTTTTGGAAAGCAGCCACGACCATAAAACAAATGGCCATGTCGACTTTTACCGAGAGCAGATTGACACACCCGTGTTGGTCAGCACCCTGCTGGATTATGAAGATTTACTTCTTAACGATGGTTGCACCGGCATTGCCGTACTCAACCCTCAGACACCGCAGGAAGTACAGTTCGATGAACACAAACTGTTAATCATGTATGGCAGTCCGCTGGAACCCTTTGAATTCTTGTTGGAACGCAACCAGATTCACTGCGACGAACAGATCAAATTTATTACCGAAGCCGATCACGTTCACACGTCCAGTGAAGATTTCCGTTCGCAGTTCGAAAAACTGCGAACGCATTTGGGAATCGACGCGGATTTTGGTTCCGCGAATCAGCCTCCCCCGGAATTAAATTCTTAATACCGGCAGTCGCGTGGTGACGTTGACCTGCGTCGATGAGCCACGATCAATCCAGGCCAATAGCGATGTCTATGGCCTGTTGCCCCAGGTTCGCCTATCGCATTCAAAAAAGCGATTTAACGTCTGCCGTAGCCTGTTGCGAATGACGATGCGCCCCGATGTCGACCTTCTCGGCATTTTCGGCTTCCGCCAAGCGATCCAAAAAGCCGGGTTGGCGAGCTGCGATAATCTCCATACGGCCATATTTTGGTCGGTCTTTGTATTGCCTTGAGAATATGTGCCGAATGTCTTGGAAACCCAGCCAATAAAGCAGCTTTCCAATCACCGATGGACCACTCGGCGTCCAAGCAAGCGCGTGAACGCCGGACATCAGATTTTCGGGTTGCTCAAAAGTGCAATACAGCGACTCCGCATTGTCGATAAAACACCTCGCGGTATTTAACCAGATCACTTCACGGGTTAAATCGGCCGCAATTTTGAGACCCAAGATCGGGTCGGCTAAATGGTAAAAGATGCCCTTGAATAATGTGAAATCAGCGGGAGCAAGATTGCGTTCCGGTAATTTCATTAAATCACACGTTTCAAATTGGATATTATCAACGCGCGCAACCTTGCGCTGGGTTTGTACGAATCGCGCCTGACGAACCCAATGCTCACGAACATCGAACCCAAATACCGATTCCGCACCCATTTCGGCGGCCCAAAAACAATAGCCGCCGCCATTACACGCGCAATCCAGAAACGTTTTACCCTGCAGGCCATCCGGATAGATCAGCTTTGCTTTTTGATCAAAAAGCGATTTACTGTTGATCAAGCTGATGTTTTCGTTGTTGATTCGTTCTCGCTCTTGTTCATCGTAAGCATCATTAATCTCGACACTTTCGGTTAACCGAATATTGTGATGCCATGGACCAAGTGCTCGAATTTGGTCGATTAGTGAATCCGATGAAGGTTGATTCATTTCTCAGTCGATCATTAAAAACATCTTGGATCGTTTCCTGCGGTGCCCGAAAGTGCCGCTCAATAGCTTGAGCAAACCTAGCAACTTTATCTTTGGCGAGCAAATTGGCAGGCCTCGAATCACTCGTTTCGCAACGCCTGAATCGGGTCCAATTTTGCTGCCCGGATAGCGGGATAAATGCCAAATACGATACCCACCATGACGGCAATGCCGAATGCAATGGGGATCGAAATCGGCACGATAATTGGCGTGATGTCTCGCACCGTTTCTGGCATTTGCTCGATCAATCCGGGAAACCAGACGCTCGCAATATCACGTGTCTTACGCACGATGAAAGGGCACAGCAGCCCACCAGCGATGCCCGTCAGTCCGCCAGCGACGGACAAAACAACGGTTTCCACAAGAAATTGCCGGGTGATATCTCGGCGATTTGCCCCAAGTGCCCGCCGAATTCCAATTTCCCGAGTTCGCTCCGTGACCGTAGCCAACATGATATTCATAATGCCGATACCGCCCACGACCAGGGAAATTGCTGCGATCAAGCCCATGAAAGCCATGAACATCAAACGGGTATTGCGAGCTTGTTCCAACAGCTCAAGCGGCGTCACGACGGCAAAATCGCCATCGGGATGACGCTTTTCCATAATCGACTGGATGGCATTGGAGGTCGGCAGCACTTCCTCCATTTCCGAAACCCGAAAGGTGATCTGTGAGATTTCCACCTGCTCATTGATTCGGGCGCCAGCACTCCGTTCCATCGTCCAATCACCAATGCGTTGCCAAAACGCGGTGATGGGAATGTAGATGTCGTCGGTAAAATCTTGGGATTCCAGGGAACCACCAACCGCAGCCATCACACCGCGACTCTCCATGACTCCGACGACTCGATACGGAGTCTCACGCACGCGGACTATTCTACCGACTCCACTACGGATAGGGAAAAGCTTATTTGCAAGCTCGTGAGACAACACGCAAACATTGTCTTTGGAAATCACATCGACCTGCTCCAGAAAACGCCCTTCGTCGATCTCCAACTTCATCACTTCGTCGTAACCCGGGGTGCATCCAACCAGATGCACACTTAGGTCATGCATCCCGTAATATAATTCCCGGCGAGCGTCTCGGATTCGTAGGGCGTCGGTTATAGAGGTCAAGGAGTCGGAAAGTACCTCATAATCTTTTCGGGTAACCCCGTAGATCGCGATCCAATTTTGATCCGGTTTCCCGTTGGCAACCGGTTTCACACTTTTCAGAATGATGTTGTTAGTACCGAGTTCCTCAATCTGCTTTTGCACGCGGTCGCTGATTCCTTCCCCGATCGCCAGCAGCCAGACCACGCTGGCAATGCCGATGAAGATCCCCAAAATCGTCAGTAACGATCTCATGGGGTGCAGCGAAAGGCTTTTGATGCCAGCTTTCCAAATCGTGGGGCGAAGCAATTGCATAGAAAAACAGAACCGCTTTTGAGTTGCAAAATGTTAACGGTATGGTGTCCGGCCGGCGATCTCGCACCCTTTCTGGTTCAATACCGCGTCGGGGGACTAGGTATCATCGCCCGCATCGGTGGTGGGTTGCGCGGTCCGAAACCTATCAGGATCGACGAGGACCATTTCTCCCTCATCCAGCCCGCTTTTAATAATTACCATACTCTCGTTGTTAGGGCCAATCTCGACGGCCCGTAGCAAGGGTTGGTCACCGTCTTTAATAACAACGTTGAACTGACCATTGCGTTCCACAAGGCAGGAAACTGGCACCTGAATGACGTCATCGAATTGTTCGATAAAGACCTCTACTTTGGCTCGCAAACCGGAACGCACCATGGCGTTTTTCTCCACGATATCGACGTATATTTCATACTCAATCGGTGCCTGCGACCAACGTCTTGCAAGTGGAAAGTTGGCTACCTTGCGAACGATGCCCTTGATGGGAACCTCTGGTGCCGTGTCCAATCGGACCGTGGCCAACTGCCCTTCTGTGACCGCGTTAATTTTTGAGTCGTTGACTTTTGTGGTGACTTGCATGTTGTCGGGATCCGGCAATTTGATAATGGACTGACCCTCCCGCACGGTCACCCCTTCTTCGATGACGATACCCGATTCGCCCCGTCCCTCAATTTCGTTGGCGTAGACGACTTGTCCTGCCGAGGGTGCCGTGATGTAGCAAGCGGCGACCTGTTCCTCGTAGTACTTCAGTCGTTGCTTACTCAACTCCAACGTGAATTGGCTGGCTTCCAAATTGGCTTCTTCTTGAGCGATCGTGGCCTTTAATTTCGCTTCCAGTGTGTCTTTACTAAAATCCCGAAACACATCCAATTTATTTTTTGCCAGCTGCAGTTCTTTTTGGGCTCGCTGCACGGCAAACTGGTCAGCCGACAACTGGGCTTTGGTGATGTACCCTTTCCGGGCCAGATTCTCGCTATATTTTCGATATTCGACTGCGCGGTTGAGATTCTCTTCGCCAAAAAAGTAATCCGCTTCGTAGGTTGCGAGTTCTTGGGCAAACTGCCCGTTTTCGAACTCCGCGAGCGCCCGTTGGGCAGCATCTAAATTACTTTCGGACTGAATCACAGATGCGCGGTCCGTGGCGACGCGAATCTTTCTTTCGACCACTTCGTCGCGAAAATTGGAGTCTTCGAGTTGGCAGAGAAAATCACCCTCCTCAACGCGTGTTCCTTCTTCGACCACTTTCAGGATGGCTGTACCCCCGCGTTCCCGAACACGGCAGCGAATATCAACATTGCTGGAACTGGCCACATCACCGGACTCAATAATTGAGGAGATGAAGTTTTGCTTGACCGCTAAAAAAGTCAGCTCATTTTCAGCTAGGGCCTGTTCGGAATCGCTGCGCAGAAATGAGAACGTGGCAATGGCCCCGATCAGGGTCAAAGCCGCCAAGATCAAGGAGATTTTCACAAATCCTTGCGATTTTTTGGGAGCGGATTTCATTTCACAGATTGTCTGTTCGGGGCAATAGAGATGGATAACCAGAAACATTGCGGTAACTATTTTACCGCGCCGGGACGCCGGATTTAACTCATTAATGTCCCTGAAAACTATGTTCCTGCGAAGGCAGATAACTTACTGATTTTCCGCATAAATGGAGTTTCTTATTATGATAATCGTCGAACTCAGGCCTTCAGATTCAATCTTTGTCCGTGGTTCATCCGAGATGTAAGCCTGACAGCAGCGTCCATGTTGGAATTCAATGACTGTGAGCGGGCAATCTGATCCGGTATTATCGAGCGTATGAGTGAAGAAAATAACAACTTGGTGCCCCTTAAGGTACTTTTGGTCGACAATGACCCCGATCACGCCGAGGCGATGGCTGAAAGCCTCGAACGGATTGGATACGAATGTAAAATTGCCACTTCCGGGCCAGAAGGAGCCAAATTAGTCGATGAATATTCCTGGAATATCGTGGTGACCGATTTGGTGATGAACGACGTCGATGGCATGGAGATTTTGCGGCATGCCAACGAAAAACAGACCAATTGCGAAGTCATCATGGTCACTGGGCACGCGTCGGTTCCCAAAGCTGTTGAAGCGATGCAGCAGGGGGCATTCACGTTTTTGGAAAAGCCCATCACCCCCAAGCGATTGCAAGCTGTATCCAGCAAAGCTGCGGACTCCGTCCGTTTGCGCAGTCAAAACCTCGCCTTGCACAGCCGATTAGACGAAAAATTTGGTTACGAAAACCTGATTTATGCCAGCGAAAGCATGAAAAACGTAATCACGCGTCTGAAGCGAATCGCCCCCACGGATGCAGGTGTTTTGATCACCGGGGAAACGGGTACCGGAAAAGATGTCGTCGCTCAAGCAATTCATCAGAATAGCCCACGCAAGAAAAAACCATTTGTCGCCATCAACACGGCGGCCGTGGCCGAGCATCTTGTGGAGAGCGAATTATTTGGGCATGTGAAAGGTGCGTTTACAGACGCCATCTCCGACCGCATCGGGAAATTTGAGTACGCCAATGGCGGAACTCTGTTTTTAGATGAGGTCGGCGATATGCCAATGGCTACCCAAATCAAATTATTGCGTGTCTTGGAAGAGAGAAAGATAACGCGCGTCGGTGACAACAAAGAAATTGACGTCAATGTCCGCGTGCTCGCAGCCACCAATCAGGACCTCGAAGCACAGGTGGCCGCGGGTAAATTTCGTGCCGATCTGTATTACCGCCTAAAGATTGTTTCTGTGCATTTGGATCCTTTAGCGGAACGACGCGAAGACATCATTCCCCTGGCCGATCGATTTCGCAAAATGGCCAATCAGAAGCATCACAAAAAAACCAGGAATTTCTCGCCCGAACTACGACGTTGGATGTTTAATTACACGTGGACTGGAAACGTCAGGCAATTGAAAAATGTGGTGGAGAGTCTGGTTGTTTTGGACATCGATAGTGAATTGGATATGGATGACCTATCGCCCGACCTCCTGGGTACCGGTGCCGCTCCTGTTAACTCCAGCCCCGGCGACAGCAGCCACTCGGTGTTAATCGGTCAGTCCTTGGAAGAGATTGAGAAGTGGGCTTACGAGAACACCCTAAATTTGACCGGCGGTAACCGCGAAGAGACGGCCAGAATTTTGGGCGTCAGCGAACGCACCTTGTATCGAAAAATCAATCAATTTGGTTTCAACTAACTATGCCAACCATCAAACAACTGCCCTCCAGCGTCGTGAACAAAATCGCGGCTGGAGAAGTCATCGAGCGGCCTGCCAGCGTCGTCAAAGAGTTGCTGGAAAACTCCGTTGATGCCGGTGCAACGCAACTCGAGGTGGCGATTGACCAAGGCGGCATGGAAATGATGCGGGTAACCGACAACGGTCATGGAATCGACCGTGAACAACTGGAATTAGCGGTCACCAGCCATGCCACGAGCAAAATCAGCGACGCGGATGACCTATTTCAGGTTCATACATTGGGGTTTCGAGGCGAGGCACTTGCCTCCATCGCCGAAGTCAGCCAGATGACGATGCGCAGCCGAACGGCGGAATCTGATGCCGGCTTTGAATTACGAATCAACGGGGGTCAGCGAGAACCGATCGCCCCCTGCAGTTGCGGGGTCGGCACAAGCATCGAAGTCAGCAACCTGTTTTTCAATACCCCCGTGCGACGCAAATTCATCAAAACGACCCAGACCGAAATGGGACACATCAGTGAGGCCTTTGCTAGGGTTGCAATTGCCCGGCCTCATATCCGAATGACGTTGTCCCACAACGGACGCATCCTGCATGATTTGTCAGCCACGACCGATTGGGCCGAACGCATCGGCACATTTTTCGGCTCCGATATCGGCGACGCATTAATTCCTGTGGCCAACGAAGATGGTCCCATCCGTTTGTCCGGATTTGTCGTTGATCCCACTCACAGTCGCGGCAACAACCGCATGCAGTACCTTTTTCTCAACGGTCGACATATTCGGGATCGGTCACTCCAACATGCTCTGCGAGAGGCCTATCGTGGCTTGCTCATGACCGGTCGTTTTCCAATCGCTTTTTTGAACTTGGAAATGCCCGCAGACTTGGTGGATGTCAATGTGCATCCGGCGAAATTGGAAGTTCGTTTTCAGGAAGGGCGACGTCTGTACAGTCAACTTCTGGGGACCTTGCGGAATAAGTTCTTGAGCACCGATCTAACAGCACGAGCTCAACTTTCCCACCCCATGGAACGGGAACCGTTATCGGTTGCGGCGACCGCAGGTGCGGTCCCGGTACAGGCCACGATGGCTCTGCCCACGTCCCAACCTGTCCGCGACTGGACAGCGGCAACGCCCGCCTACCCGCCCCCATCCTTTGCCAACAGTGAGCCTGGTCAAACTCATCGACCATCCAACCCGGACTGGTCAGCTTCACTGCCCACATCTTCGCTGCCTGCCACCCCCACTCTGTCAGAGACAAACGACCCACCGCGAGCTCGCGCGTTGCAGATACAAAATCGCTACCTCGTTACCGAAACCGAAGAGGGCTTGGTGATCGTGGATCAGCATGCTTTGCACGAGCGCGTCATTTACGAACAATTGCGTGAGAAAATATTGGCCGGAAAACTGGAATCGCAACAACTACTGGTTCCAGAACCCGTCCCACTGGCGCCGGCAGAAGCGGCTCGCGTGTTGCAATCACGGGAATTGCTGGGACAGATTGGCATCCAAGTCGACGAGTTCGGTGGGGATACCGTGCTGGTCAGTGCTTACCCAGCCATGCTCACCAACCATAACCCCTCGGAGATGCTGAGAGGCATCGTCGATATTTTGCTCGACGAGACCCAACGTTTGGATGCCCGGGATATATTGGACGAATTATTGCACATGATATCGTGCAAAGCGGCGATCAAGGCAGGAGATCCCCTTGCGGACTCAGAGGTCACAGAATTGCTAGAAAACCGAAAATTGTGCCAAGATGCCCATCATTGCCCGCATGGTCGGCCCACAGCGCTGGTTTTTTCCCGAGAAGAGCTCGATAAGCGGTTCAAACGCATTTGAACTTTTGAAAATTCTGTCCAGAATGGAATATCCCTCGACGTCCGCTTATCCCACTACTTACCGTTGCTCCCGGTCTTACTGTTTACTTTATGATTTGCGTTAGCATTGGTCGCGGTCGCCATCGCATGATGATGGCAGAACACAAACACCTGGCTGAAACGGGCACGGAGTTGGTCGAACTGCGTCTCGACTACATCCGCCGTTCGGTTAATCTTCGCCGTCTCTTGGCTGAGCGTCCTTGCCCCGTGATTGCGACTTGTCGCAGACCCCATGAACGTGGCAAGTGGATGCGGAGTGAAGAAGACCGGTTGGTTCTGCTGCGGACTGCGATTGCCAACGGCGCTGATTACATTGATCTGGAATCGGATATCGCTGGAAAAATCCCTCGCTACGGTGAGACGAAGCGGATTGTCAGCTACCACAACTTTCATGAGACGCCCCACGATCTGGATGCCATCTACGAAATGATGTGTCGCTTGGATCCCGACATTATCAAAATTGCCACAATGGCCAATAATCCGATTGATAACATTCGAATTTTGCGGCTCTGCAAAAAGAAAAAATTCCCGACGGTCGCTTTCTGCATGGGCGACATGGGATTACCATCGCGAGTCTTGTGTGGGAAATTCGGCGCGCCATTCACCTACGCAACGTTCAATACCGAGCGAATCATGGCTCCCGGTCAATTGACCCGAGAACAATTAATTGAAAATTACAACTACGAGACACTGACTCAAAAAACCAAGATCCTCGGGGTGATTGCTGACCCAGTCGCACATAGTCTAAGCCCTCAAATTCACAACGCTTGCTTGGCCAAAGAAAACCTGGATGTCCTGTACTTGCCGTTCCGCGTACCCTCGGAGTACCTGGACGAGTTCATGCAGCACGCTCTGGAGTTAGACTTGGTTGGCCTGAGCGTCACGCTGCCCCACAAACAGGCCATACTTAAACACATCAGCGCGTTGGACGATCTGTCGGCTGGGATCAAGGCAGCCAACACCGTGGTCTTCCGCGGTCAGGGTACGATGGGCTTCAACACAGATTGCGGCGCTGCGCTGGACAGCTTGCATGAAGTGTTAAAGGAAACCAATAAAAACCCGTCGTTTAATGGATTACGCGTGTTGATATTGGGTGCCGGAGGCGTCGCGAGAACCATCGGGTTCGGTCTAAACCGCGAAGGTGCAAAGGTCTCAATTTGTACACGGGATTATCGCAAAGGTGAGGCCTTAGCCACGGCGTTGCAGTGCAAGACGTTAGATTGGGCGGGGCGGGCGAATACCGAATACGACGTGCTTGTGAACGCGACACCGGTGGGCATGCATCCCAACCTTGATGAATCCCCTATGGAAGCCAAATGGTTCGCAAAACACGCCATCGTATTTGATACCGTTTACAACCCGGAACAAACCTTATTCATCAAGCATGCCCGGGCGGCGGGTTGTGTTACGATCACCGGCGTGGATATGTTCGCGCGACAGGCTCACCAACAATTCAAATTGTTTACTGGCAAAGATACGGATATCAATTTGATTCGCGATGTCATCAAGAAATCGATTAGTGCCGCCAAATATTAAACCGCCTTCCCAGCCATTGCTTTACCACTTGCGACTCACTTAAAAACCCCTCTTATCGACGGTATCGAATTACCAACTGGCCATGACGGCCCAACCGACTCAGACAGGTATTTATAGGCAGTCGCTCGCATGAACGAACCCCAGTTGCCGGCTGATGAATGGACGACCGATGTTGCAAGACACGTTGCACATCGCAACATGGTTGCCAAGTTTGGTCAGGGGAGAACTCCGTGACCAAGGTGCTTTTTTTGATCGGCTTTCGTGCTACCGGCAAGACGACCCTTGGCCGCTTATTAGCCCAGCGTTGGCAGTGCACATGGATCGATTCTGATGCCAAAATCACGGCTGCCACACAGCGATCGATCGCGGAAATTTTCTCCAGCGAAGGCGAACAGGGATTCCGTAAAATTGAGCAGCAGGTGATTGCGGATACCCTTACCGCGCTGCCAAAAAATGAACTCGCTGTTATTTCTCTGGGCGGGGGCGCCGTCCTTTCAGCAGAGACTCGCAAGCTCATTCGGCGCAGGGGTCGTTGCGTTTGCTTAACCGCTTCTGTTGATTGCCTGGTCGCAAGAATCTCAGCAACCGAACTGGAAACGCCCCGCCCTGCCCTTACCGGATTCGATCAACGGCAAGAAATAGAGACCCTATTACGTGATCGACAAACCGTTTATTCCGACTGTGCCGATTACACACTCGACACCGAGGTAGTGAATCAGGAAGATGCCGTGGAACAGATTGCGCAGTGGTGGTTGGGCGTCGATAAATAAGGCAGGGGAGCGTGACACACGGTCACCCAAATTAACTGCCACCCCGCCCCACGACACTCTTCGAAAGCTGGCGCATGTTTCTGCAGTCTTTACCCGAGATACTGCGGTGGCCCATTCTGTTCCTCATCGGTGCCTGTCTGGGCGCGTTAATCAATCTCGGCATTTACCGTCTGGCGTTCTTCGTTAACCGGAATATTAGTCCTTGGTCACCACCACCAAGTGCTCAGCGTCTGCGGACTTTTCGCGATCGCATCCCGATTCTGGGTTGGTTGTTTCTACGACGAGAATCCGATGTTTTCGGCAGCGGTTTTTGGATCCGCCCCCTGCTCATTGAATTCAGTATCGGGCTGGGCTTGGTCTGGTTCTGGCACTGGAATATGCAGGGGGGATTGTACGGGGGCAGCAGTGTCCGATTGGTGGCTGATCAAATCGCTCTAACTGCTCACTGGAATTTTGGCTGGTTCCTGTTTCATAGCATTTTGATTGCCTTGATGATCGTGGCCACGTTTATCGATTTTGATGAACAATTAATTCCTGACTGGGTAACCGTACCTGGCACCCTTATTGCATTACTGGGCCATGTCATTTCTCCAACGCTGCGCCTTCCATTTACCGAACCCGAACTCTTGGCCGACCGAATCGGCTCGCTATCCTACTGGTCGCCAGATACTCCCTCTTTTTGGCATGAGAGCCCCTCAGGTTTGTTAACCGCGTTGATCATTCTGGCATTTTGGTTCTTTATGTTGCTGCCAAAAACCTTCACGCTTCGATTCGGTTTGGCTCGCGGATTACAGTTATTGATTGCCAGTATCCTGCGGCCCAGACGTCGCACAACCGCGGCCGTTGGGCGGATTCAAAATCGCCAGATCTTCACCCAAACTAAAATTTTCACACTACTCACGTTAGCGCTGATGCTTTTGTGCGTGGTGGTTTATTGGCTGGGTGGAGAACGATGGTCAGCCCTGTTTGATTCTTTGCTGGGCCTAGCCATGGGCGGTGGCGTTGTTTGGGCCGTTCGCATCATCGCCAGCCAAGCACTTGGTGAAGAAGCCATGGGTCTAGGTGATGTCACGCTGATGACAATGATCGGGGCCTTTCTTGGATGGCAAGCTGCACTTTTAACTTTCGTTCTAGCGCCCTTCACCTCCATCATCGTCGCGGTAACACAAGTTGTTTTCAATCGAGAAAACCGACTCGCTTTTGGACCCTATCTTTGTTTGGCAGCGATGATCGTGTTGATTGGTTGGAACTTCGTTTGGAATGAGTGGGCCGCCAAGGGCGTTTTTGAAATCGGTGGGACCTTTCTCTTGGTCGTGATCCTCGTTTGCCTCGGATTGATGGGGCTCATGCTCGGGGGCTGGCGTTTGCTCCAATACCAATTCACCAAATAGATATCAGAAAAAGTCAAATCTCCGCGCGGAAAACCACCATGGGAAAATTATTCCATACGATTCGAGATCTTAGCGAAGCAACTCAATTGTTGGCGGATAAGCCGTATGGTGTAATCGTTGCCCAGCAAGGCATATTGGATTGCGTTCAAATTCGCCCTTTCCCAAAACGGGTCTCCGTGACCGAAGCATTGTGGGTCGGCGGCTACAGCCACAAACGGATCAAACGGAATCGGGTACAGGTTTACTACAATCAACCGGCTCGACATCCCAATTACCTGATCGCTAAATATGCTGTCTCTGAGCTGGGAACGACGCTAGCTACAATGCGCGCAGCCTTCAAAACATTCATGGAGATTGCCCGGATAAAGCAAGCGGATGCTGCCCTGTGCCAAGTGATTAGCCGGCGGGTCACCGACCGGGTCATGCAATACTGGGGTTTCGAAAGGCACAACCGGGAATCACGGGGGCGTCATTACATTCGCCGATTCTACGGAAACTACCCTTCTTACACGAATTGGCTGGAAGATTCGGAAGCTGTCCGAATGCCCCCGATATCAATGCGTTAAGTATTTGGGTTGCTCTTTACGGTTGAATTTGGCGTTGCTACCATCCCTGCCGCCAGGCATCTGCCCTCTCGGGACCTTTCCCTGAACGTAGCGACCTAACATGCATCGCCTCATTTTCATACTGCTCACCGCGCTATTGCTGATGGCCGGCTGCGCCACGAACACTTCTCAACAACCCATGTTTGGGGCTCAGCCGAATAGCAATCCAGCGTATGCGGCCAATCCCAGTTTATTTTCGCCGAGTGGCGGAGCGGCCCAGCAAAATACTCAGCAGTTGGCTGCGGAGATGGGATCTTTAAATTATAAGCTTCAGCAATTCGATTCCGATAATCAGAACCTGAACGCTCAAGTCGCCGCGTTACAGCAACGTTTGCAAATATCGAACAGCTACAATGATCAGCTGAAACAACAACTCAACGACCAAATGGTTCAGTTGCAACAAGCACGGACTCAAATCCAGCAAACTCCCAATCAAACCCAGATCGCCAACAATGGCTTTCAGTCTGCGGGAACAAATTACCAAAACGCCGGTTATCAAAATCCGGGGAATAGCAATGCCGGAAATGTGCCAACGATTCCCGGTCTTTCAGCCAACAACACTTCGACGCAGTTTGCTGGCGCCACCATCCGTGCCAACAACGGTTTGATGAATCAACTACAAGCGGTTCAATTACCCGGTTTCAAGACATGGATGGACGGCGACGTCATTCGAATCGAAGGTCCCACCGATCGACTGTTTGTCAGCGGAACCTACCAACTGAACACCAATGATGCCGGTACTATCACCCAACTAGCCAATACCATTCGCCAACAATTTCCAAGGCAGGTGGTGGGAGTCGAAGCGCACTGGGATGGCACGCCGATTGAACCTGCAACGACCAGCCATCACCAGTTAACGGCCACCCAATCATTGGCAGTGTTCGATTTATTGGTGAGATCGGGCTTACCCAATGCCCAAGTATTTACGATGGCCATGGGCAGTAATCGATTGCGGTACCCGAAGGGGAACCCGGCGAATCGCCGTATTGAAATCGTGATCTACCCGGAAACTTATTGATTCCGGCGAATGTCGCTTGGCCGATCGAGATGACCGGTGTTTGCCGATCCCATTGGATTTGGCCTCTTTTTTGAGCCCCCATTTCAGCGGCTCATTCCTCTTCCCTGCGACTCCCGATTTGCGGGCGATTCCATTTCTCCGTTGGGGTCAAACGACCGCCCCAAGCTCCTATCTTTGATTTTCGAACAAGTTATCCCTCAAGCGACCCAGCCTACTTGGTCCTAAAAACCGGCGTTTTCCTGGTTTTTCTTGCATTTCGCTAGCAACCGCCCGATAACTGTACAAACGTACAGTTTTAATATATTCGGAGAGTGACCGCACTTGTCCGAGCGGTCATCAGGATACAGGGACAGGATTTTGCTGCCTTCACACAAACCTTGTCACGGACAGACCATGGGTACGGCACGGAACGCTTTTCCAAGCACTCAGCCACTTCACAACCAGCCGATTGTTGATTCCCTGCGCCACCAGATTCGCAAGCTGGAGAAAGCGGGTCGGGCAGCCGGTAGCAAGACTTTTTCAACGGGCTGTGCCGATCTGGATCGATTGCTGCCGGAACAAGGACTGGCGACCGGTACGATCACTGAATGGCTGACCCCGGCCCCAGGCTATGGTGCAGAATTACTATCTTTGTTGGCTGCGCGTGAAGCCTGCCGCGAAGGAGGGGCTTTGGTCATCATCGATCCGGAATACCGTTTCCATCCCGTCGCCGCCGCGGCATGGGGAATCAATTTGGAAAACGTCATTGTCTTGCGAGACCCTGATCTGCTTTCCAATCCGTCATTTCAGGATTTTTCAAACTATTCTGAAAAGCGCGTACCTCGTTGCCGGCCTACCGATTCTCATAGTTCGTCGTTGCGAAAATCGAAATCAAAATCTTCGACGGCTCAAAACCGCTTATCCAACTCACTGCTTTGGGCCATCGATCAATCTCTGCGTTGTCCTTCAGTGGCAGCTGTATGGGGACCTCTGGGGTGTGTCAACGAACGCTGGATGCGACGTTTCCAGTTATCCGCTGAGCAAAGTGGTGCGATGGGTTTATTCATACGCCCGACCAGTGTGAAAGGAATCCCCGGTTGGTCCGAAGTGCAGTTTGAAATGCAAAATTGCGCCAGTCAGCCCCAGCAAACCACCGTCCCTCGCCCCAAATTCCACACGGCCGCTGGTGAGCGTTTTGACCGTCTTCTTACCGTGCGTCTGCAGCGTCTTCGCAACGGCCAACCTCCCGCCCACCCTCTCACTCTACAAATTGATTTTACCACTGGAAAATTACGCACCGTCATTCACAACCATGAGCAAACCGTCGACCCTGAATTCAAAAAACCCTCGTCGCATTCTCTGCGTCTGGCTTCCCAACTGGCCCATCCAAAGACTCGTAGCCGCCGACAGCGCGCTTAGAAAGACACAGATTGTGCTCTATCGAAATCAACCTGGTCGCGGTCAAATTGTGAAGGCCGTTTCGCCGGCAGCGCAGCTCAGCGGCGCTCAAACTGGCATGCCGTTATCGGAAGCCAAATCACTGGTTGGCCGCAGTCGCCAATTCCAGCAATACCATGTGTTCGAGCACCAACCACACGAGGATCTGCGAGCCCTCCAACAATTGGCTCTGGATTGCCAAATTTTCAGCCCTGTCATCGGTTTGGAAAAAGCGGACCGACCTAGCAGCCTGTTCATGGACATTAATGGCTTAACCCATCTATTCGGTGGCGAGGATGGCTTACGTTCGCAGATTCATGAGCATTTCCAAACGCTTGGATATTTGGTGGCCACCGCCACGGCGCCCACCATCGGCCAAGCGTGGGGACAGGTTCGCTTCCAAGAAAACGCAGCCCCAAGTTCCGAGAAAACAGGAGAACTTGTCGCAGCCAACCAGAAACATTTTGATCAACTGCCCGTTCAGGCTTTACGGCTTTCCAAAAAAACTCTCGAGACACTGCAACAGTTAGGCATTACCACCATTGCCCAGATACGTCACTTACCACGTGTCGGTTTACGCAGCCGATTTGGTGATGAAGTCACCAAACGACTCGATCAGGCGGATGGGATTACGGAAGAGATGATCGAGGCAATTCATTCACCGCCCGATTACGAGGCGGAAGAATTTCTGGAGTACCCACTAACAGACCGAGCCACCATCCAAGTCGTCATGTCGCGGTTAGCCGGAAACCTGTGTCGCCAGATGAAAGCCGCTGGACGAGGCGGTCTGGTGTGGCAGTTCCGTTTGCACGGGCCACTGGAATCCTCCACGCTCCATTCCGCGACATCTTCCCCTGCCGATCAAGCTGTCGAACACACAAGCCAGCGCTCGCAAGCAAAAAAAATTTCCGGCAGGCCTCACCACCCTTTGACGATCAAACTTTTCCAACCCACCTCCGAACTGGAGCAACTGATGCCTTTAGTAGAGATGCAAATGGAAGCGTTATTTTGCGCAAAAAGTGGCACACGAAAAAACCGAAAGCCCTGGTCACGGGATATTCAGGTTCAGGAAATCTGCGTCTCTGTCAGCAATTGTGTACTGCTGGTGGAAAGGCAAAGGAAGCTTTTTGACGAAAATCCACGTTTGGACAAACAGGCCCTGGCTCATTTAATCAACCGCCTCAGTAGCCGCTTGGGTGCTGAGCAGGTGCTGCGCCCCAGATTGAAAAGCGGCAATCAGCCCGAAGATCAATTCCGCTTTGAACCGTTGGTGGGTCAATCGGGTCGACCTGCCAAACGCCACTTGCGTCCCACTGGAAACGGGACAGCCATCTCTCCTCTGCAACGCCCGCTGGTTCTGCATACCCAGCCTCTTGAGATGACAGCCGTCGCACTGGACGGCAGTTCACACCAGGCTCCCAGCATGCCGGCCATGTTTATTCATGACCATCAGCGACTAAGCGTAACGCGTCGCTGGGGCCCCGAACGCATTGAAACTGCCTGGTGGCGTGGTCCTACTGTCCGTCGCGATTACTGGCGGATTGAGACCGACCATACTCGCTGGCTGTGGGTATTTAGAAACTTACAGAATCGTCGCTGGTATTTACACGGAGAATTTTAACCATGGCTCGTACTCCACACCCACCTGAGAAGACGCAAAAGCAGCGGCCCTTGCCTGTTGCGAGCTATGCCGAACTGCATTGCAAAACCAATTACTCTTTCCTTTCTGGCGGCTCGCACGCCGACGAACTGGTCGAGCAGGCAGTGGAATTGGGTTACTCGGCATTAGCCATCACCGACGAAAATACTTTGGCAGGTGTCGTACGGGCTTACGCCGCCGCGCGGTCCAAGAATCTCAAGTTGATTATTGGTTCTGAAATCATTCCTGGCGACGCGCCTCCATTGGTTTTATGGGCTACCGATCGCCGCTCATATGCGGGCCTCTCACGTTTGCTAACCCAAGGTCGGCGGCGGGCTCCGAAAGGAGAATGTTGGTTAAAGCAGGAGGATATTGCCGAATTCTCCGCAGGTTTAATAGCCGGTGTGATCCCTCACTTACCCGGGGATCGCCTGCCCATGAATCACCTTCAGGATGACCATGTCAGTTACGAGTGGTATCAAATCAAGGGTAAGCAGAAAAGGCTCGACCGGCAACGTTTGCACCAATACGCTGACATATTCGGTGACCGCTGTTACCTGTTAGCAGAGCTTTACCAAGGCAGTGACGATGCCTGGCGAATCAACGAGTTAATAAAATTATCTGCCGAAACCGGCATGCCTTTAGTGGCCACGGGCGACGTGCTTTATCACTCATCCGCACGCATGCCATTGCATGATGTATTGACCGCCACCAAACACCACACCAGCGTGGCCCAGGCGGGCGATTTATTGCTGCCCAATGCCGGACGGCACCTGCAATCTCCAGAAGCCCGCATAGAACAATTCAGAGCATGTCCGGGTGCCATCCAAAGAACACTGGAAATCGCCGATCGTTGTCATTTCCGAATGGATCAACTGCGTTACGAATACCCACGGGAACTAGCACCAGCGGGCCAAACGCCTATTCAATATCTGAAACGTTTGACCGCTGCGGGATCTCACAAGCGATATCCTGATGGCGTCCCCGGCAAAGTGCAAAATCAAATCGAGCACGAATTAAAATTGATCAAGGATCTAAAATACGAAGCTTATTTTTTAACCGTTCATGATTTAGTAAAATTTGCACGCAGCCGAAATATTCTTTGCCAAGGCCGTGGCTCCGCTGCCAACTCTGCCGTCTGCTACTGCCTGGAAGTTACTTCGGTTGACCCCGGCACGACCGACCTGTTGTTCGAGCGTTTCATCAGTAAAGAAAGGGATGAAGCGCCCGATATCGACATCGATTTCGAACACGAACGGCGTGAGGAAGTGCTGCAATACCTGTATAAAAAGTATGGACGGGATCGCGCAGGCTTAGCCGCCACGGTGGTCACCTACCGGACTCGAAGTGCTATCCGTGATGTGGGAAAAGCGTTGGGTTTATCATTGGATCGCGTCGACGCGTTGGCCAAACAGGTCGACGGGCGCCAGGATTCTGATGATTTAACGACTCGCTGCCAAACAGTCGGTATCGATCCCGGCTCGACCATCGGCCGGCGACTAATCCACTTGGTCAATGAACTCGTGGGATTTCCCCGGCATCTCTCTCAGCACGTGGGGGGAATGGTGATCACGCAAGGACGTTTGGATGAATTGGTCCCCATTGAAAACGCGGCCATGGAAGATCGCACGGTCATTCAGTGGGACAAAGAAGATTTGGAAGAGCTGGGATTGTTAAAGGTCGATTGCTTGTGCTTGGGTATGCTGACGGCGATCCGCAAATGTTTTCATCTGGTGCAGGAACATTGGGGCGGCGACCCGCTGACGCTGGCGACAGTGCCACGCGAAGACCCCCATGTCTACGACATGATTTGCGCGGCAGATACGGTAGGCGTTTTTCAGATTGAAAGTCGTGGCCAAATGTCCATGCTGCCACGTTTAAAACCACGCTGCTGGTACGATCTGGTCATTGAAGTCGCCATCGTCAGACCGGGACC
>CAJQPP010000049.1 GCA_905480235.1 uncultured Pirellulaceae bacterium | reverse complement strand
TTATGACGCTTGAATCGTCAACAAGGAAGAACGCATAACAAACCGATGGACCGGAGCCGAGTTGTGTCGAGCGATCACTTCGCTCAGCAAGCTTTTCACTCGGCCCGGTTATCGTGGACATTATGTTGCAAAGAACAGATGCCCAACGTTGAGCGAGTCCACGATAGCCTCTCACAAATGCAGCGATCCTCACGACTGCAACTCGTAGCGGTTCTAGCGTGCGTTATGGTGATCACTCCACTTGGCACTCCGGCGCTGCAGGGGCAGGAGCGGGAGTCGGTTGCGTCCGTTGAACCAATCCACCTAACGATTCTGAACCTCAATATTCTGCAGGGCGGTAACCCGGCTCAGGAAATCGGCATAACGTCGCCGCTTTATCGCAAGCCTCGACATCAGGAAATTGCCAACCTGATTTTGCAGGTGAAAGCCGATATTGTCGGGACAACAGAGCAATGTTCGATCGATAATGATCCGATTCTGAGCGAACTACAAAAGAGCAATTCGAAATGGAATAGATTCGGCAAAGTCTACTCGCGGTTCCCGGTTTCAGCCGATCCGCTGAATCCGCAAAACTCAAGCCGCGATTCGATCGCGCATCGGGTCGAGGTCGTTGACGGCAGGTTTGTCTACATTCACGTCGCGCATTGGTGGCCGAGCAATGGCTATGGGCCGGATGTCGTGATGAGGCATGTTCAAGCGGATACGGTCGACGACGACCCGAAGAAGTTTGAAGAAAAAGTGCTCAAATCGATGAGCACGCCAGGTTCGTACAATTTGACGCTCACACGACTTAAGCCACACCTCGACGCCGGGCACGTCGTTTTTCTGTTGGGTGATTTTAACGAATCATCGCATTTGGATTGGACGGATGAATACTCGCGGCTTGGGCCCGATCGGTGGGTCGATAATCCGACCGAAACGCCACTGCGGTTTCCAATCCAATGGCGTGGATCAAAGACATTCACCGACGCCGGGATGCGCGACGCATATCGAACGATCTTCCCGAATCCGGTTACTCACCCCGGCTACACATGGACGCCGCCGTACGACAACGGCACTCCCGGTCGGCGCCCCTACGATGGCGACAAGGGCCCGAACCAAATCCTCGATCGCATTGACTGGCTGATGTATGCCGGGAAAGGGGTGAGTGTTAAGTCCGCTGCCACGGTTGGCGAGAAACCAACCCACAAGGAGCACCTTTCAGAGGGCCGTCGCGAACCGGTTTACGTGCCCGAAATTCAATACGATGGTCTGTGGCCGTCCGATCATCGAGGTGTGTTAGCGACGTTTGTGATTTCGGACGAGTAAGCTGAAGCCCGCGAATTCGATGTTTAATGAAGCTTTGAATGTCAACAACGTGGCAGTATGCGTTCGCGATTACGGTCGCGGTAAGGTTTCCGCGTCGCACGACTGAGCGTCTCTAGAAACCCGCAGCATAACCATCACATGCACTAGAGCGGCCGTCGGATGTGTCATCTAAAATCCACGACGCTGGCGACAACGCGGTATTGGTAAGTGTTGTCAGTTATGTCGGGCCGGTCAGGATCAAAATCTGTATCAGTCCGGCGAAAACCCGGTTTCTATTATATTGTCCAAAAAGGTAATAAACCATTTTTGGCTAAGCGACACTTAATAGACAGAAGAGAATTATTCCGCCGCCTTGAGCAAGCTGCTATGAGAACAATCAGCAAACCTTCACTGCAATTTGCCTTATATTAGTAGCGCTACAAATCGGGTGTGCAAAACGTTCGGCCGATACATTCAGCAAAGCCGACTTTAGTGGAATGAACGACGGTGAGCACCTGTTGCTTGCGGACCTATTGCATCACCCTCTATCTCGGGTCGATGAAAAAAGCACGCCTGCCGCCTCCGCTGCGGTTACCCTAATGGAGAAGGTTTCTATTCGCAGGTGTTTCAAGTCGATCGACCGTTTCTCTCCTGTTTCCTCGGCAAGACATCCGAACAGTTGCTGTTTCTGGGGCGTGTGCAGGGTCCACGTTCGAAAAACGGAATCCCCGGCAGCCAATTGGGATATTTAAGGTTCTGGCATATTCTGCAAATCCTCCTCAGCAAATGCACGATAACAAATCGGTGAACCGGAGCCGAAATGGCCATATCGTTTACTCACTGATACAATACTGACTCGGCCTGATTGTTTCGGCCCGGTTACCTCGTACGTTATCCGCCTCATAAAAGGCATGGGTGCTTTATGAAGAACACGTTTGTTGCGTTGCTGTTTGTCGCTGCATTTTTGTTTGTCCGCTGTGCGTCTGCTCAAGACAAGCCAAACATCGTTTACATCCTCGTCGACAATTGGGGATGGGGCGATATCGGCGTGCAAGGTGGCACCGTTGAAACGCCTCGCGTTGACGCCTTTGCTTCACAGGGATTGCGATTTACGAATTTCAACGTGCAAAACCAATGCACGCCTACGCGTTCGGCGATAATGACCGGCCGCTATCCGATCCGCGTGGGTACACAGAAGGTTGCGGCACCGGGCGAACCAGACGGTATGTCACCGTGGGAATACACCATCGCGGAACTGCTTTCAGATGCCGGTTACGCTTCGGCGTTGTACGGAAAGTGGCACGTGGGCTCGAAGGTCGGACGCCACCCAAACGATCAGGGGTTTGATGAATGGTGGGGTATCAACGAGGGGTCAAACGCGGCGGCCTACACCAGCACGCCGCAGTTCGATCCTGCTGTCGCCGAAGTGCCACACTTCTGGTCCGGCGAAAAAGGGAAACCGTCTCGCAAGACGGAGATTTACGACATTCCTGCCAAGGCGACGATGGATAGTCGTTCAACAGACAAAGCAATCAACTTCATCGAATCGCGTTCAGCGGAGAGTCAGCCGTTTTTTGTTTATGTTGGTTTTACGCACTTTCATCCACCATGGGGTGTGCATTCTGACTTTGCTGGAAAGTCGAAAGCCGGCATCTATGCCGACACAAAGATGGAGGTCGATTACAACGTGGGGAGAATGCTTGACGCGATCGAAGCGGCCGGAATTGCAGATAATACCATCGTGATTATCACAGGGGACAACGGTGCGGCAAACTATCCTTCGCCTGGCCTCGTCACGGGAGAAGTCGGTGGATCGAATGGTCCGTGGCGCGGCGGTCTTAGTACGGCTTGGGAAGGCGGAATGCGCACTCCGGCGATGCTGCGTTGGCCGGGGAAAATTGCCGCAGGTAAAGTCACGGACGAGATCATTGCTGATTTGGACTGGCTCCCAACGATTGCGAACCTGATTGGGGAACAAAAACGAATTCCCAACGACCGTCCCATCGACGGCGTTAATCAGGCGCCCTTTCTGCTCGGGAAACAAGCGAAGTCCGCACGTGAACACGTGGTAACGTACGTTGGCGACACAGTTTTCGCCGTCAAATGGCGCAATATGAAGGTGCATTTTGCTACCGCAGAGGGGACACACTCGTTTGTCCGAAAGTACACGTTTCCCCAAGTTTTCGACATCAAGGAAGACCCCAAGGAGAGCTTCGAACTTTGGGGAAATGAAGGCTATGCCCATGCGTGGGTGATGAGTCCGGTCTCGAAGATTCTTGCCGAGTTACGGCAGAGCATGAAGGAATATCCCAATATCCTTCCGGGGCAGGAATTCAATGGTTACCGCTGAAGTCGCGTTGCTGGTTCCCATAGGCGGATACCAAACGGATGAACCGTTGCCAGGAAAGTCGAGTTGGCTCGCTTAACGCGTTTAAGTCAACACCCGGCTCGGTTATCCTGAACGTTATCCTGCCCTGTGCCTACGTTGACCAATTACTTATTGCAAAACCATAGTCCGCTTATGTGCAGTTCAAAACAAGAAAGCTCGATAGCGATTCGAACAACCCGAGACGCCAAACCGCCCGTGCGGAAGGGCCTAACATTCTGGTTGTTTTTTCCGACAGTTTTGATTGTGGTGGTTTCTTTCGCGGCATTTTGCACGGGCGCAATCTCGTGGTGGCAAAATTGGTTATTTGCTACTCCACTATATTATTTCCTCATTATCTTCAGTCACGATGCGCTGCATTCGACGGCCCACCCAAACCGACTCGCAAACAAAGTTGTAGGTTGGATTGGAACCCAAATGTTTGCCGTTCCTTTCCCGGTCGTACGACGAGCGCACCTAAGTCACCATGCAAAGGAAGGCGCAGATGATGACATAGAACAGTTTGCATACAACCGAGGCCCAACGCTTCCGATTCGGATTTTGTTTGGTAATTGGATGTACTATGAATATCTTCCGAAGTGCCCCAAGAAAGATTGGGTGTTGGCGGCTGCCACAGTTATGGTCACGTTTTTTCTTTTTATGTTTTTTCCAAGGCAAACGTTTCTGGGCTGGTTTCTGCCCATGCAAACCGGCACTTGCTACATTATGGTCACAACAATTTGGATTCCACACGGCCCCTACTCGAAATGGTGGATGGACAACATGCCTTTCGTCACGGGCTTCCACGAGGACCATCATGCCCAACCAAATTATCCATTCCACCAAATCGCACAGCAAGAGGTTCGAGAATATGCACGGCTCCCAGTTCGCAGGGTATTAGCCGCGGGGAGAGGAATCCCTGTCGGGCGTGACGCAAGGGAGGCCATCGAGCATGGCATTGAAAATGAGCTGTCGTAACTCCCCAGATCAGTAGATGACAATACGATGCTCGCGAAGCCGGACTTGCGTGCGTAAATGGCAGTGTAGATTGCGGGTTCCAGTTCGGTGATCACTGACGTTATGACGTTTAAATCAGTGCTTGGCTTTCCGCCAAAAAATTTCCCAATATTTTTCCCTGCTGTTCGAATACATAACATGTGGCGCACGCAAAGTTGCCCCTGCGCGTGGTTTAGAAATGGATGATGGCTGATTCCGGCTCGTTGGTCACCGAATTTATACCGCTTGGGAAGCACGTGGACATGCGAGGTGCGACCACAACTGATGCGACTGAAATTGCGGTCTTCGTTTCGACGATTGCAACGAAACACATTGCTTGCTTGGAGAGAGCGGGCTCAATAACTTGCTCAGGTGCATGAACGTTGCTGCCACACGACAACGAATTGCTGAAGGTTGGCCTTATATTTGTGCATTCCATGGCGATGATTTTATCGGTGTGACCGTGGTCAAACCGCCGACTCATTTAAGTCATCTATTTGTGCGTTCAGATTTGCAGCGCATGGGAATCGTAAGCGAATTAATGCAGCTTGCAGACGATTAGAGCGTCCGCTCAAGCGGCACGCGTCGAGCCACGGTTAACTCCGCGCCAGAACGCGATTTGGATTGGCAGTTGCTGCCGTTAATTCAGTATTGATAATGGTGCATATTGTCCTGTCCATAATGACTGCATAACGAAACGATGCACTCGCGCCGAGAAGCATCTGTTTTTGGCTTCGGCATTTTTCGTTGTTTTACCTCGCCCGTTGACCGGATGATTTCAATCGTTTTGCCTGTAAAGATCACGACATGAACCAAAACCTTACCCGGATCGTTGCGCCGTTTTTACTGCTCTTTGTATGCGGCTGCTCGTCCGGTAATAGGCTTCCGACCGCGGCCGAGCAGGCGCTGCAAGATTCAGCAGATTTTGAACTCCTGTCGCTGGAGCCAAACGCAGAAAAGACGGAAGGCAACGTGTTTCACGGATGGAACGTTCTTGGCGCGACGCCGATCAAAGACTCGGAAATTCGCCAGAAACTCATTTCCCACTTTAAAGCCGGGGTTGCCGAAAACGACGGCAGGGTGGCCGCATGTTTTGCTCCCCGTCATGGGATCAAATCCACAAACGACGGGAAGACTTACGAGTTCGTCATCTGCTTCGAGTGTTATCAGGTCCAATGGTACATCGATGGCCAGAGGTCCGACGGATTTCTCATTACAGATTCACCTCAGCCAACGTTCGATGAAATCCTCAAGGATGAGAATATCCCTTTGGCTAAAAAACCCAGGGGATAACATCGATATACGCGGCCAAACACGGCGTTGGGCCGGAGTGCGCTCGTCGTTTGGCTTGTAATCGTCTTCCCCTTCGTTTACGTTGCCTGTCGTTCAAAGGTTATTCCGATTGGGCCGCGTGCTCGGTTAACCAAGACGTTACCAGATTGGCTGTTGAGGATGAGATCCATGCGAAACACGTTTGTTGCAATGATGATTACCGCCGTGACGATTTGTGCTGCTCCACAAAGACCAATAGCTCAGGCGCAGGGGGAGTCATCCAAGGCAAAAGGGTATCAAGAGGATGGATTCATAGCGCAAAAGTTGACGCCATTAGCAACGGATGTATATCGGCCGAAAGAGTGGTTCTTTTGGCAAGATAACGCGAGCGGCGATTTTACTTGGATCATTTCCAAGGAAAAGCTTGACGAGGCAAATCGGCAATTCCAGACGGGATGTGAAATCAAAGCGTTTTACGACGTTTCGAAAAAATCAAAAAAATCCCCGTTAGATTTCGCAACTGAATACCTAGAAAAGAGTTTTGAAAGTCAGGAAATAAAAATAATCCAACGGTCGAAGCAAAAAGCTGGACCGCTAACCGCGCTTACGCAAACGATCGAACTGGCTGACGAGATAATCGCGACTGATCTCTATTGGGGTGACGAAAAACAATTGGATGTGGTGGTCGTTGTCACAAGGAGAGCTCCGAAAACAGAATGGAATGCAAGTCAACGCTTATTTCAAAAACTGGCAAAATTTAATCTGCGAACCGTCGTGGAAGGAACTCGCGATAACCCTCGGAATGACGACGGTAAAAACAAGTGACGCAACGTTCCTTCCCTGAGAACCGATTGAAACAAATAACAAAGCGTTGCACCGGAGCCGATTAGCCGTTTGGTAATTCCTTTGATCCACTGATGGCTCGGGCGGAACTGGTCGGCCCAGTTACCTCGAACGTTTTGCCTCTTAAGCCCAAGGCGTTTACCTGCAATTAGCGGCATCATTGACCGACGCATTCTCGCGAACTATTGCGTCGCTCTCGAGTGCATGGCGGCCGCTCTACCCTCCCCATACCGGCCGCAATCGGTCGATGGTTACGCCATCGGCGGCATCTGCCTTATTCCCTTGAAGCAGATTTGACCGAAATGGTAGCCAATTCCTTGGGGCATCGACTCTGAGAACGCAGCTCATAGAGTTGATGTTGAATGGGAATCGAACCGTCAAACTAAGAATGGTGTTTACATACCTCACCGAGATACCGACTCAATGCTCAGTTCGTTTGCTGGTAGCAGAATCTTTTCTGGAATACATCACCGAACAAAATTCACCGGATCGGAATCTGGCGATCAGTACACGGTCGCGATGGCAGGGCAATGGTTCATGTTTGCGGGTTGATCGCTCCAGCCATTACGGAATCATCCGTGTTCGAATCCCTCGATTCTGCCTCCGACTTATTTGAAGTCGGTTCACTTAAAAATTCAGATACGAACACCAGCTGCCAATTCGATGGGCTTGAATTTCAATGCGAAAACTGGCACGTCGAATCCTTAGACGTTGCCAAGATCCAGTCCAGCGATTTCGAAGATCAATCACGATACCCGAAAGGCTCCGTAGAATTTGACTGCGTTTTGTTAATATGGGATATTGTTTATGAATGGCACGGACGCGCCAGCCTGGGCATTTCAAAGGAAATCGGTGCATGACAAAAAAATGTACCGGAGTCGCGAAGCCGATCGTAATCGAATGTTGAATCACTTATCGGGGCCCATTGATTTGGGACGTTATCGACCTCAGTTATAATATGACTAAACCAATGACAATTCGGATCGTTCATTGTCCAACGTGAAAATCGTATGCCCCCAAGGTAGCGAGTTACGCTACTGCGATACGAGACGAGCTGGGTGAAGAGGTTTTAATCGAACCGGGCTCACGTGGTCAATTTGATGTGTTCGTGAATGATCGACTGGCGATTTCCCGAAAGGGAGGTTTGGTCGCATTACTTACCAAAAAGCCATGGCCCTCTGGCCAGGATATTATAAGTGCGATTTTGGAAACAAAACGGCATGAATAAATATCAATACGATGAATACGAAGCCGTGGTAGCCGGGCGGTTTTGAATGAGTACATCACTTGCCGCGAGTCGATTAACGTGGCCGCTGTCCTACCAGAATTAAATATGTCATGAAAATCGTACTCGATATCGATAAGCTACTGGCAACTGGCGAGATCACTGCGGGTGAGTATGAGCGGCTGAAAGGGTTTTCGCTCAGGGAAACGGGGTCGCTTGCGTTCAACATCCTCATCGGATTCGGTGTGATTGCGACTGCTGTTGGCGCGTTAGCGCTTTTGGCTTCGTCTCTGGCTGCGATTGTTCTGGGCTTGGCCTTGGCCCTCAGCGGAATGGCACTGTCTCTCCAGCGGGCTGAAGAATGGGGCCTGCTCGGCTCGATTCTACTGCTTGTTGGGGCGGTTACTGCTGGCGGCGGAGTCATTGCACTGACTGATGGAGGCACGATTGGGTTCCTCATTGTGACCATCGTGTGTGCTGGGGCAGGCATTTTTTCGAAAAGCGTTTTACTATCGATCCTAGCTACACTTGCGCTCTCGGCAACTGTTGGTGCAATGACCACTTACGATTACGCAACTTATGCCTTGGTAATACGGCAACCGGCTGTAACCGTAATCCTGTTTAGCATTCTGGCTTTGGTAACGTATCATTTGAGCAAGCGTTTGGAGCCGGACTACGAGCGGATCGCCATCGCTGTTTCACGAACCTCACTTTTCCTTGTCAACCTCGGTTTTTGGGTTGGCTCACTCTGGGGCGATTCTCTTTGGAACCAAAGGGACGACTGGGACCTTCGCAGTGCAGCTGCCATTCCCGATTGGGTATTTGTGTTTGGGTGGGCTTTTGCAATCATCGCGACTGGCGTTTGGGCGGCCAACGCAAATAAGCGTTGGGTCGTAAATCTCTTGACAGTTTTCGGTGCGATTCATTTTTACACGCAGTATTTTGAGCGCCTTGGTGCAAGTCCAGGCTCGATTCTGATGGCTGGCCTCGTTGCCATCGCCATTGCATTTGGAATCTTCTGGTATAATAAATCCACTAAACCAAGCATGGAAATGGAACCCGAGAATGCTGGATAACTAGATGTTGCACACGTAGTTGTGGGGAACGCGGTTTTTAATGTTTCGCGTGTTTGTCGTGGCTCGGTTTATGTGACCTTCATCCCACACTGTCCATAGCTGACGAAAATATTCCGGAAACCCGGCAATAATTACAACGGAATTGCGAATAACCAATTTTCGTTTCTTCTGACGCTTTGCGGGTTAAAAATGAAACCGCTTATCCGCTCTATACTTCTGTTCTTACTGCTTGTCCTGACTGGATATGGTGAGCCAAATTCCGCAGCTGCTGGTTTCGTTCCTGCCAGAATGCTCACACCAGAAGATATCGCTTCAAGCCATGCCGTAACCTTTCTTGCAAGTGCAAGAGATTTTCAGAAAGATGGTCACGCGGGATACGCGTTCAGCACAATCCAGGACTTTTTTGGAAAATTTTCAGATACCGAAACGGCTGTTGATACGAAGCAAATGATTGCTGAACGAAAAGTTCACGACTCCGATGATGGAAACTCGGAATAACAAACGCATAGATCGGAAACACTTGTTTTCGAGCGTTTGGCTAATGGAGTTATTGGTGTTTTGAATCCAGCCAAGGACCCGATAATCCTGCGCGCTATGTTGATTGAATATTTTTTGAGGTGCCACATGAAAATACCCTTGTCGAAGAAAGCCGAGCGTAAGCCGTTGTTTTTGTATGAAGAGATCATGCTCTTGGCGTTGCGAGACGAAGAGGGCACGATAACAACCGGGTTCTCGGAACAATTGGTTGCGGGAGCCATATTGGCGGAGTTACTGCTCGACCAACGAATCTCTGTCGATGGTACGCGAAAGCAGTTGGTTGATATCCGAAACACGCAGCGGACCGGTGATCCGATTATCGACGAGTTCTTGGGAAGAATGGCGGTGAGTAAGCGGCGCGCATCTTTGAAGAATTGGGTTTCTTTTTTGGCGCGCACGAAAAACCTTAGACATAAAGTTGCGCGGCAACTCTGTGATCGAGGAATCCTCCGGGCGGATGAAGACAAGGTCCTGTTTTTATTCACACGCCAGGTCTATCCCGAGATCGATCCTTTGCCGGAGAAGCAGATTATCGATCGATTGAGGGCGGCAATTTTTACCCATTGCGAACAAATTGACCCCCGCACCGTCGCATTGATTGGCTTGGCCAATGGTGCCGATTTACTAAGCCAGACTTTCGGGCGTAAAGAAATTAAGAACCACAGGCAACGAATAAGTCAGATTGTTAATGGTGATTTGACTGGTAAAGCGACTCAAGAGGTAATCGCAGCTTGTCAAGCCGTTTTGTTTTTCGTAGTCATGACGCCTGTGATGATCTCTGCGACAGTTAACCATAGTAGTTAATGGCTCACCTCGACGTGATAAAGCAACAACATAACTCGTCGTGGCAGTGTAGTGGCTGCGGTTTTGGTAGTTCCTAGCCTATACTGTTCGAATCTTGTTTGATCGTTCGCGGCAAGCTGGTTTTGAGCCGCTGCCAAATAAGTACCACTACGAATGGCGTTCTTAAAAAGAGATGAATATTCAAAGGCAAACCTTTGTGCTTTCAATTGCAGTCACAACGCCTTTGGTACGGGTGCTAATGATCGCGCTGTTGGCAGTGGCGGTCGGACCGAACGCTTCAGCCAAGCAGAAATACGACCCGTCCCAAGTGGAGTACATTGACAACGGAACGATCAAGCTTGGCGTTAGCCGGGATCTTGGTGGCGCGATCACATTCATCGCCCAATCCGAGGGCGGCAAGAACATCATCAATAATTACGACTGGGGTCGACAGATACAGATGTCGTTCTTCGCGTACCCGGCGCCCTATATCGAGAAAGGGCAGAAGCCAAAGAAACACTGGGAACATATTGGCTGGAACCCGATTCAGGCCGGTGACGACTATGGGAATGGATCGAAGGTCGTAGAATTCAAAAAGCAGGAAACCAGTCTTTACGTGAAGTGCATTCCCATGCAGTGGCCGCTTAACAATGTACCCGGGGAATGCACCTATGAATGCTGGATTGAACTGCAAGGAAATACTGCTCAGGTTCGGGCTCGCCTAAACAACGCCCGATCTGACAAGACCAAGTATCAGGGAAAGCATCAGGAGTTGCCGGCCGTCTACACCAACGGCGAGTACTTTCGGCTCATGACATACATGGGCGATAAGCCGTTCACCGGCGACAATGTCGGGCGAATCCCCAAGAAGACCAGCGGTGGGTTCCCGTGGAATTACTGGCTTGCCACGGAGAACTGGGCTGCGCTTGTGAATGAAAAGGATTGGGGTCTGGGAATCTACAAGCCGGACTGTTGCCTGTTCATTGGTGGATTCGCCGGCAAAGAGGGGACTGGCGGGACCAACGATTCGCCAACGGGTTATATCGCGCCATTGCACACTGAAATTCTTGACCACAACATTGTCTATGACTACAGCTATACCCTGATCTTGGGCAGCCTGAAAGAGATTCGTCGCTACGCTGTCGAACAGGGCAAGGATGCCCAGCTTCCTGACTGGCGTTTCGAAAAAGACCGTCAACACTGGCGCTATCACGCGGCTGACAAGAAGGGAACGGACGCGGGTTGGCCCATCAAGGGGTTTGTTCAACTCGACCTCTCAAAACCAGGCATGACGGCACTCAGCCCGCCGACCATCTGGCAAGCAAAGGACGCGCCAGTTCTGCACATCGAAGCCGCGTTCAAGACCACTCAAAAGCAAGCCATCGTTGCCTGGACAAAGTATGAAGGTGGTAATCATGGCCCAGCGCCTAATGCAAAGGATCGGTTACAGTTCGACATCACAGGCGATGGCAGGTTTCGGACCTACACGATCGATCTGGCATCAACAGCAAGCTACCAGGGCACTCTGAGTTATCTCATGTTCAAACCGACACTCAAACCTGAGAAAGACGCATGGGTTCAGGTCAAGCGAATCTGGCTTGGTAATAAGTCATCCAATAGGGCTCGCCCAACAAAGGGGAGGCAATGATGGCGGGGAAAGGCTATCTGCGAACATAAATTTGACCTGAATCCTATTTTCGATCGTACACCAAGATCGCATTTATCGCCGGATAACAAACGGATCGACCGAATCCGTACACGCGAACGATAATTCCGGAAGATTACTATTACTTCGAGCCACGTAGATTGGCTCGGTGGTCACTGAAGTTAATACAGCAATTGATCATGAAGAATATTTTCCACACTTTCCTCCTAGCCAGCACTTTGGTTGTGTCGACCTTATGTTCTGAGACGGTCAAGCACACGAGTGAAGTTGATAAGCCCCAATACATGATTGTGTAAGTTAGCGGTTCCGATTCGGATCCTTCGGCCGAGCAGATTGCCGGCACGGCGCAATGTGGCACCGGAAATAGTGGTATATTTCAGTTGAAGGGCGATCTCGACGCAGCGGGAATGCAATGCAATTTTTTAACTGGAATGCTGCAGTTGCTGGACAAATCGGCAAGAATGGTCCACCGGCCGCGGTAGAAATTGCAAGTTGGATCGAAAAACGAACTGCGGAGACCCCTAACACAGGGATTTCCGAAAGAGGAAGCAATGCGAAAATCATTTGTCCACGGCGTTGGTGGTGTCCTCAGCGCTGATATTGCGGTGCCTGATCATGACCGTGAACTAGAATTCTACTCGACAATCCTTACAACGGGTAACTCTCCGCTCTGGCGTGATGATCTGACAAACAATCTAGGTGCACCGGTAATCGGCCTCGGCGTTCGCATTCCAGAATATGATACGCTGCCGCTGCAGTGGATGCCTCACTTTCAGGTCGCCGATGTAGCCGCGAGTGTTGCATGTGCGATTAACTTAGGAGGCAAAGAAATCATGCATGGAAAATCCGAGGATGGCCAAAGTCAATGGGCGGTTCTTAGCGACCAATTTGGGGCGGCTTTCGGCATTATCCCAGTCGTGACTAACGAATCAGAAACCGCCGGCCAGAATGAACGCTTCGGCTGCATCTCTTGGCTTTCATTAACAGTGCCAGACGCATTGGCGAGTCGGAAATTTTATCAACACGTTGTCGGATGGAACGCTAGAACCATTGAGGTTAAGGGTGGAGAAGGGCATTCCGCAGCCTTTGAGATGCAGAGAGACAATGAAATTGCCGCAGCAGAAATATGTCAGCATTGCGATGAAGTCGGTGAAATCCCATCCGTGTGGCTAATGCACTTGCCCGTTGACGACCTTGTTGAGAGTATTCGAAGGGTGCGCGAGGGCGGTGGTGAAGTCATTAAGGAATGCCCCGAGGCAGAATACGTGATTGTTCGCGATCCAATTGGCGTTCACCTAGCACTGCAGGCCGGTTAGTGACCGAAAGGCTGAAGTCATGTGGCGGCATGACGGCATAACCATGCGTTGGATCGAATCCCGGTTAGCCGTAATGATTTGTCTCCACGGGGATGAAACTGCGCAACCTTTTTATCCCAGTTCGATCAGATGCAATCGGGTCTGGCGGCTCGGTCAAAGCAGAAGTTTTGCGGCTAAGACGCCTGAATGACATTTGCCAGCACAGGCACCCAGCAGATTGTAGTGCAATGGGTGGTCGGACTTGTCGCTAGGTCCGATAGAATGCCTGGCGCTTGGGTGTCGTCTCGTGTTCGCTCAACACGAACAGCCCGATAGTCATCACAAGGCAAAAACAATTAGTCGCCTCATTCGATTAAAAAAAGGATATTGTCATGCACATTCTTTGGGGAATTCTGATGATGGTCATTGGGCTACTCATGCTGATTTGGGGCAGCGCAAAGAGCGAATTCGTGGTTTACCGAATTCTCGCTGAACGATCCAAAAAGCTCTGGGGTGACAATGTACATCGCTTCTATCAGATGGCCGGAATCGCTGTTATCATCGTAGGAATTCTGGTGGCTCTCAAGGTTATCGGTCGTTAGTGTTGAGACTGTCCTTTTCCTGAATCGCATAGGGCGCAGACGTCAGAACTTTGGGCAAATCACCGTATAACCATATGCTGCATGCGAAGCCGAACTCACGCGACTTTTGAATTTGGTGAATTACTCCTTTCGGCTCGGTGATCCAGGAAGTTATGCAGCAAAAGGAATCCCACACATGAATCGTCGTTACTTCGTAGCATGCGGAATTCTCGCTGCCAGCATTTTCGCCGGCTGCGGCGACAAGCCCTCTCCAAACCTGCCAAAATCCAACCCAGCGTCAGCCACGACGTCCACCACCCATATCCGTATTGACGGCTTCAAGAAATCGAAAAGCGGCGCAACGTGAATGGCCTGACCCGATGCGGTCAAGCAAGCCCTGTATGGGTTTGACGCTGTTTCCGAGGTCGAAATGCACCTCGATCGCGATGAGTTCGCCGTCACTTACAATTCATCCGAAACCACAACCGATGCGCTCATAAAAATTATCAAAGACGCAGGATACACGGCTCAAATCATAACCGCCAAAACGATGCCGAAGGGCGAGCGATCATCCGCGGTTCCAACCGATCTTGAACCGCTGGCATCAGCACTTCGCGAATCCAAGGCAAAACGAAAACCTTTACTGCTTGATTTCTATGCTTCATGGTGTGCTCCATGCCGACGCATGGAAAATGAAACCTTCACCGACAAGCAGGTGGCTGCATTGCTTGACGAGTTCATCGTTCTCAAAATCGACACCGACGAACACGTCAAATTGACCGAGTCATTTGGCGTGGCTGGGCTTCCCGATATTCGTTTAATGTCCACTGATGGGCAGCGTCAAAAACAACTTCAAGGCTTCCAGGCTGTTGGTACGCTCGTCTCCGAGTTGGAAACGTTCCTCGCCGGTGCAAAGCCGTAACCACAACCGCGGCATAACAACTACAATGCGCCGGAGCCGATTAGTCGCTTTTTTTTGCCTTTGGTACACTTATGCTGCGCGCTGAATTGTTCGGCTCGGCTGACTTGTTCATATCCATCGAAATATCATGAAATCGAAATTCATTTTCCAATTCTTACTCGTCCTGAGCATCGGATTTCTCGCCGCTTTGGGCTGCAACTCCTCAGGTGCCGCGCCGGAAACGATCAATTCGGGGGCCGAGATTGAAAAATCTAATCAACAACGAGCAACGAGCGCATCAAGCAATGGTTTTACGATTGAATTAGCAAAGAATGAAAACGATGCCGATGTGCTTATAATCACCATGAAGGGCTTGCCGGGTATACCAGATAATGAAGAGGAAACGTATGACCTCTACGTTTGTTGGCTTGATGAACCGGGGGCGGAAGGTAGCTGGCCGACCGAGAAAAGAATGGAACGGCATGGCAGTGCAAGGGGAGGCCCCGGAAAGTATACATTCATCCTTGCCCTTAGCGCCCCATTTATGAAGGGTCGGGGTAACTACTACGGGCGTGGTCGGGTCTGTGCGATGGCTGCATCAAGCAAGGCATCTTATGTATCCAATATCGTCATCGTCCCGGAAAAGCCCGATGAAGACCTTTCCCATTAGCGAATAATAATCCAATGCACCCGAGCGGCGAAGTCGGCGGAATTTAAAATCGAAGCGTAGCCTTCCCGCTCGGTCAGCTTCGAGGTTATGCACAGAAAATAAGGGTACTCTTATAAACTCAAGTACGTTAGTTGAGCTTGCACTATTAGCACAGCAGAGTGACGGAGCTTACCGCGGCGGGCGAATTGTGGGTGTGGTTTTCGTCATTGTTCTTGGGGGAGCTATTCTGTGGAAGTTTCTGAAGAAGTAGGTGTTTTGCTTCTGTAGCAGAGTTGTCTGCAGATACATTGAGCCTCAAAATGGGTGCCATGCGAAGCCGGACTTGGGTGTGCTTTGGAGATAGATGATCGATCGCTCCGGCTCGGTGATTACCGACGTTATCCAACCAGACCCCTGGGTGATTCATGGGCCTAGACACTGTTGAACTTATGATGGATGTGGAGGAGTCGTTTGGCATTAAAATCCCGGATGACGCTGCCCAGCAAATCGTCACGGTTGGGGATCTTTTCGAATTCATCAAAACGCAAACTGAACTGGCACCTGCAGGCACGAGTTTGACGGCTGCCACCTTCTACGATATCCGCCAAGGGTTTCAGGATTTGGGAATCAGCGAACACTTTGCGCCATCTACAGAGTTGCGGAAAATTACACCCGAAAGAAAACGCCGTTCATTTTGGGCTAATCTTTCACGGGCTGCGAACCTGAAATTTCCTGATTTGGTCCGACCGTCGTGGCTTGTTCGCTTAAATACTGTAATTACTTTCGCTGCTTCTTTGCTGATTGCATTAATCGCATCGGGTCAGGATGTAAAGGGAACAATCTTTGCCATGACATTGATCGCTTTTCTCGTCGTTTTTGGATTCATTACTGCAATACTCACGAAACCTTGCGCTACTCGGTTTGCTCCGAACTTCAGCACGTTTCGTGGTTTAACCGAACGCGTTCTTGCGTTGAATGCGTCAACTCAGAAAAAGAAACATGGACCCATGGGGCCCGATGATATTTGGGTGATCCTGCGCGACCTTATTGTGATTCAAATTGGGGTGAATGCTGATGAGGTCACACCCAACGCCAGCTTTGTCACTGACTTGGGCTGTGACTAAATGGCCAGTAGGGAGTGGATAGCACTGCGACGCACGCAAAGCCGGAATTGTGCGTGGTTTTGAGATGGAGGATCGCTGGTGTCGGAGTATTCTTGATTGCCAACTCCATAACCTTTGGCGGGATGATCCTTTTCGCCAGCAGACTGGTGATGGTAATCGTGGGTGCTGCAATCTGGTAACTGCGAGATCCACTATCAGTAAATACCGCGATGATCGTGTTGTTCCTTATTGTGTAACTTACTACTTCGATTGCGCTGGTATGTACGTCTTGGCATTCTCCGACCGAATTGCTTTCAAGACTCCAATGGCCGACCAGCCCATTTCTCATGAATGCATTTTTGATAATACTTTGGGTTAGATTAGGCTAGGATATTATTCCCAGTTAATTCAAAGACGGCCTAAAATACGGGATAGCCAGGTGTTGAGCTCGATACCGTCCTCGTTGGGCGGTTTAGAAATGGCACATCATTCGTCGCGAACCAGTTATCGCGGATGAATTGTTTGAAATTCAATGAAGAGAGGAGCGTGGGTGACGGTTCTGCCGAATCTCGCCTATTGAGATGAAAAAGTTATTGCTCGTATTATTTGTCCTCTTGGTCGCCGTTGTGGTGGGCGTTTCCTTGGTCGCGGACGCCATGCTGGGAGTGGCTGCTTTCACCTATGGCTATCTCGTTTTCTGCCTGGTTGCAGCGTTGGTGTTGGGCGCAGGGTGGTTGGCGTGTTTCAGGAAGCACGCTTTGTTGGCCGGTTTGGGGGTTTTCAGCCTGCTTGCAATAAATTTATTTTTGCCACCTTCCTCCGAACGCCTCTTGAGATCCGCAATGTTGAAGCTGCCTCCAGGTACCGATGCCGATGCAATCGAATCAATCGTGATGCAAGAGTACAAAGGCAGTGCTTTTGGTCTTCCAAGAATTACAAAGGAGCGTGTGAACGTTTCAATGCAGCCTGACGAACCCGCCCGAGAGTTGGAACAAATTCATTTTTCTCTCTCGTCTCAGCAGCCAGGTAACGCTACCTCGATTAGCTTCCTTATTGAAAATGGAGTAGTGGTTAAAAGCTATTTCGTGCCCGATTAATGTTGGAAACAGGATAACAAGATCCGCGGAAAGCAGAGGCTGACAGGTAGAGAAACGACTGACAATAACAGGCCAAATTCTAACCTCAGTCGCGCATTGAATCGGCTCTCTCGATCAGCCGTGATTCCTACCTTACGTTTCATTGGTAGGCAGGATGCGCGGTAACGCATATTGCGAATGGTTGCTGCTGATATCCTCCGGGCCAGCCGAATTGAATTTTGCTCGAGGTGGTCGTTCGTTTTGCGGTAGAACCTTGGTGGCTCGAACCGTTTCAGCTAATCCAAATCAAATTGAATACGAACGCTGGCATAACAGTTCATTGAACCGAAGCCGATTCACTTTTTGAGTGTTTTAGATAACCTCGTGATGGGCGCTACGCTGGTCGGCCCAGTTATCATAGGCCTTATCGAATTTCGAAACCTCTTTACATTCAATGACACGTAAACTGCGTAATCTGAGCGCCCGCGACCAATTTGGACGAGATTGGTTAATGGAAAACACATGGTGTGATCACTGCAACGTTGCCAATCTGGGCATCGACAAACCCTGCGAATATGAAGACGATGGACATGTATTCATTGAACGGATTTGCCGTGGTTGCGGCAACTTGGTGAAGTCTTAGATTGTGGAACGAGATAACGATGGATATGATCGCGCGATAACAATGGGCCGCACGCGAGGTAGGAGTTCCCCGTGCTTTTTAACGTTGAGATTGTTTTTGCCGGTTTGGAATCCCATGATATTGCTCTGCTTTAGAGTCCACCGTCAGGAACCATGAACATGAAAAGTCTATCGCTTTTATTTCTTGTTTGCGCTGTAGCTTTTGGGGGTGGTGTTTGCCGAACTTGCAATGCGCAAGAGGATCGCCAGGATGTTTGTGAAAAGTTCTGGCACTTATGGGCGGCGCGAGACATTGATGCTGCCGTCGAGGTTTCGTCAGCCCCCTTCATCTATTGCGATGGAAAATCTGTTATTAAATTAAGTGACACAGAGACCCTAGTTAGGCAACTCAAAACGATTCGCAATGCATCTCAAATTGGATCGCGAATATCGGTAAACATCAAACGAGAGTTGCTATTCAAAGAAATACCGATTGACTCTTTTCGCATGAAGGGCTTTAACCGATCAAAGCTCACAAAATTCTTTAATGATGATGATCAGATATTCTACGTGGAATTGAAAAACGTCGATGACAACCAGCGTGACATGTTCGTTCTTGTTGTTCGTCGGTTCGATAAAAAATTTAAAGCCATTGGGATTCTTGATTGAACGCTCACCTGTGAAGCCGGATAACTGCCTGATTAACCGGAGTGATTTCAGGCGTGCGTTCCCTTTGCGGATTCACACGCGTAAAAATCCTGCCGATCATCAAAATTATTGTTTGGGACCAGGAACCACAAGACGAAACCCTTCGATAGAAACTTAACTTTTCAACACCGCGCTGAAAGAACCGCATGACTTTTCCCCGAACATTTTCGCACATCGGGATTTCGGTACCGAACCTGGAACAAGCCGTCGAATTCTATACCGAAACGCTCGGGTGGTATGTCATCATGCCGGCCACGGAAATTGTGGCGGATGATTCTGCTATTGGCGTGATGTGCAATGATGTGTTCGGTGAAGGATGGGGGCGTTTTAGAATCGCTCATTTGGCCACCGGTGATCGGGTTGGCGTCGAGCTATTCGAATTTGAGAATGCGGAGAAGCCTGAAAACAATTTTGAATATTGGAAAACAGGAGTGTTTCACTTTTGTGTCCAGGACCCCGATGTGGAAGGGCTCGCAAAAAAGATTGTGGAGAATGGTGGCAAACAGCGAATGCCGGTTCGTGAGTACTATCCCGGCGAAAAGCCCTACCGCATGGTTTACTGTGAAGACCCTTTCGGAAACTTGATTGAAATCTATTCCCACAGTTATGAACTTACGTATTCGGCGGGAGCCTATCAGGGAAACGCGGATTAACGCCTTTCGTGGTTAACAATGTATTAATGGAAGCCGATTAATCGTTTTTCACTTTGTTTGAAATACTTTCGGGTTAGTATCCATTTGGTCAGCACGGACAACTGGTGTCGTTATTCGTTTTGAGTTTGGTCGTTTGGCCCGCAACTTGTTTGAATCAAGGTTGTTTAACGGTTGCCTGCTCGAGTCAAATTCCAATAGCTGTTTTAGATTGACGTTAATTCCCATTGCCCGGGAGGATCTTGCTAATCGCACTAGAATTTTACACGATGGTCAATTATTACGACGGCTGACGGTGAATAATAATGGTTTGCAAGTGAAACCGAACTTGCGATCGTTTTAGAATAAATGATCGCCGGTGCCAGCTCTGTGATCACGGATGTGATCCCGCTGTAAGTACACGAGCACTTTCGATCTGTTCGATTTGCGAGATCGTAAAGGCTGACCTTTTCCGTCTGCTCTCCTGATCAACAGAAAATAATCGACTCAAAAGGGTAAGTAATATGTTTCGTTCCATAGCCTTGTTCCTGTTGCTGATCGTTTTCCTCTCTGGACCGGTTTTTGCTGGATCGATGTACGAGGTAACTGCAAAAATGGGCGACAAAAAAATTACCTACAAAATTAAATTCGGGGGAGGCAAGCTTTTCGATCAATATACGGCTTTCGATCCGGCGTCTGGAAAATTCGTCTATTTGTCGTGGCCGCGGAAGGAAGAAGCTCCTAAGCCAGTAAGTTCGATTTGGGATTATGAAACGGGGCGTGAAATCCAATTATTCAATTTCCCCAATGTTAAAAATCCACTTCCTGTTATTCCTTCTATGGATGCAATGAAGTTCTGTCCCAAAACGGGTGATCGCGATTTCACATCCAAGCGTATTATGTTTTATGATTGAGCTTGGATCCAATGTCGGGATGCGGGATGTCATTGTGTTGGACCGTAGTCGTTAAAGCCGGTCCGAGCCTGCCGGGATTCGCTCCTTCACGACAATGTCCGACCCGTTTAATTGGATCTTGTTTGGTTAGTCCTGTGCTCGACATCGAAGCATTACAGCTTTGGTTTATGCAAATCCTGCTTGCCAGTAAACATCCGCCACGGGGAGCACTACGACTGCAATTGTCTCAATGCCTCGTCTTCAAACGCAAATTTATCGGGAGTCGGTCTTTTTGCTTCATTAAATGTCAGCGATCGCCTACCGCAAATGCAACCCGCAGGTCGTATGGTGAGCGGTTGTTCCGAAGGCTTCGCGTTTGGGTTTTGGTTCATCTTTTCCGTGGTTCGGAGTTACTGACCACGGTATGCAACAATTTCTGTCCACTGACCACTCCGATTCCATGGGAGATTGTTGATGATTTCGCATGGTGGTGCGTTCGCTGGATCACTAGACGATGCACGCAAAACTTGAAACTCGCATATTTGAGGAATGATTGATCGCTGGTTTCGGGTCGAGGATGGTGGACGTCATCATATTTTGTCGCCGCAAGTTATTCACCTAAAACCGAAACTTGCTTTACGTAGTCTTTGATTTTGCCAACGAATTCGCCATGCGACCAAATCGCCAGTTTTATTTGTTCAGTAGATAACCGCGTCCGGCTGAGTTCAGGACACGGCATGGAGAAGCTACCTTGGGTGGGTGAGTAATCACGGGTGTTTTAACGCCGCATAAAAATTCGAAGCCACGAAGCCGAGTTGCATCGTGCATTTACTTCGCTCATCCTACCTTTCACTCGGTTCTGTTAACTCGATCGTCGTCCTGCTTAGAGAAAAATTATGTCCCAATCCAATTCGAGATTTTCTGCCGACGAAGACCCTTCTCAAGGCTCGGGCAAGCTTGCCGCGTATAGGGACGCAAAAACTACAGCGATTATTGCCGCGTCTTTACTGATTCCGTTCGGCACGGTTGCTTTCTTCGTTTGGTTTTGCCGAGCCAGGGGTGGAGAATACGCGCTTCATGCTTCCGTGAAAATTGGCGATGTGCAACGGGCCGCGTTGATCGTCCATGGTTTGTATTTCATTATGTTGCCCTTCAGTTTCGAGCTGATGATAGAGAAACTTCCTTTTCCAGGGTGCCCTTCCAGATATCGGTTCGGTAACGTGTCTCGCCCTGACAACTTGTATTGGATGATGACCTGCTTGAGTGCCGAGTTGTTTTTCGTGGGGGCTGTCACCTTTTTGCTGCTCGCCTCTCAGGCCGATGTGCCTCGCTGGGTGCTGATACTGCCAATCGCGCAGTGTGCTTACAACATGAGAAATGATTTGCTCTGGGTTGGCTTTGGTACCACCTTCTCGCCCATAGGGAAACGAATGACGATCATGGCCATTGACTGGTTAGTGATCGGGGCATGCTTTATTATTTATATCCACCACTTTTTCACCGCAACAAGCGCGGGATAACAATGGGATGCGCCTACGAATTCACTTCGTACGACCAGTGGATCGATGCTGGTGAAGCCGACGGCTACGTGTTGGGTAAGCAGTGGTCAAACGCCTATCCAGGCCTGACCATACCCGATGTTCCGTCGATAGCAGGTGAATGGGTGCCTCGAATCAGCAGGCCATTTTATGAATGTACGATTGAATCGGACTGTTTTTGCCCGCCTCACTTATCATGACGTTTATTTCACGATTAATTGACGACAACACACACATTATTTCGTCGGTACCCATTCCCACGGCTAGCGAATAAATTTCTACAGCTGAATACGGGAAAGTATTTCACAACAATACCTTACATTGATGTTTTGGTACGGTCCTAATTTGAAATCAATGTTCCGGTGGGCAACTTGGGATTGGAATGGGCCCTGTTTTAACCTGTGCCGAGCCAATTTAACGGTTATTATTGCTTTGGTTATCGTGGTCGTTTTATGAATTAAAAAATGAGTTTCCCATGACCCCTAAACTTTTGCTTGTGGTGGTAGTGACGATCGCTTCGTCGGGTTTCACCCATGCGCAAACGTGGACGACACCAGATGGAATTTTGTCCGTCACGCGACCAGATTCGGAAATCTTCACCGTCGTTCCCTCTCCACCGGAACCATTCGTCGGACTTTGGATCTCCAACGATGAAGCAACGAAGCTGGGTGTGATGACGACCCAGATTCCAACAAATATCAAACTTAATCAATCTTTGGTAGAGGAGGGCCTTGCCGAGGAGATTGGGGGAGAAGTGATCCGTCTTCCGACTAAGCAGATCGCCGGATACGAAGTTTGGCGTATGCAGGCGACGGGAGCTTCAATAGAGATCACGCAGGCGATTATTCGCCATGACAGCACGCTTTTCAAATTAATGGCAGTAACGGTCGGCCAAAATCCTGACGAGCAATCGATAAATAACTTTATGGATTCAATATCGATTTTTCAGTCTGCGAAAAAGGCCGCACCAGGTACCAGCACGAAACCCCGCAAACCGAACAATAGCAACGATGACGGCATCGACTCTCACAACCTCTCAAAGTCAATCGGTGGATTTGCGGGGTTACTCGGAATCGGTATTCTGATCTACATTGCAGTTCGGGGTAAGAACAGGCGTCAATCGTGACAGTACCATGCGAGCAGGGCTGTCCTTGGCTGCACGCTTGGGGTGGATGTTGGGAGTCGCGAGCGTTGCGTTTGAGATCAGTTCCTCTGTTTCCTTAAGGATGGCGATGGAGCTACACGAAGTCGAATATGGTAAATGGTCATGGTCGTATACTGGCGAAATCTCGGCTCACCTTTGGCCATTCTGTGAGTAATGGACATGTGGCAGGGAAAGCGTACGGAGTTAACGTGGATTATTACTGGCCCGTTCAACATAGTCGTTAAGTAATTCTGTTGGAGTATTCCATTTTATTTTCGCCTTTCTTCCTTGCGGTTCCATTGGCGGCGATTGGGCTCGTTACATTTTACGTTTGGCACTGGCCTCACCGTCAGTTATTGCCCGTCCGATTCCGATCATTTTTGTTGCTCAAGGGTATTTTGAAAGCAACGTTTTTTCTTGGAGTTACATTTGGTCTGACGTATATTTCAAATGCGTTCGCATGGATTTACGTTGTTGCCTATACCCTTTTAGGGTTCATCTATCACTACTATTGGTGCAGAAAACACGGAATCAACGCCTTCACGGTGCGACCGAGGGAGAAGTATGTTCTTGCAACTTCTGCGTGGGTCGAAAAATTGATGCTAAAAGAAAAGATAAGAGAACAAGCGAAATACGACCAAGTACAAATTAAGGAGTCTATCGAAAACGACGCACAGTATAAAAATCAACCGTAACTGGACTTTGGCATCGCTATTAATGGATGGAACATGGATCCGACTCCGTGATCGCCGACGTTCGTTTCCAGTTCAAAATTTGCGTGGGGCCCGATTTGCTGAAGTACATCATCCCGAATATCCGGCGGAGCGATTTGTGGCGGATAGTAACGGTCGCTATTATCGGCGGATTCATCGGCGGCGTATATGGGATTTTGCACGATCAAGTTACCTACGCGATCTCGCCGGAGTACTTTACCAAACTTAAGTTTCACCAATTCCACTACGCGGATCTTGGGCTAGGAAACCGAGTCTTCGCAGGTACGGTTGGGTTTCTTGCCACATGGTGGGTCGGTTTCATCGCCGCATGGTTGCTCGCTCGCCGACTCATTCCAAACCAACCGCGAACAACGGCTTACCGCCAAATTCGCAAGGGTGTTCTCTGCATCTTCTTTTTTGGCATTGCATTCGGTTCTCTGGCGTACGCCTACGGACTATGGCTAGGTGCAAATGCCGATTACTCCGCCTGGGACTGGGCAATTCAGCGAGTCGGTATAACCGATAAGTGGGCGTTCGTTCGCGTTGCCTACATTCACAACGCGGGTTACCTTGGTGGCCTAATTGGCCTCATTTTCGCACTGGTCGCTATTCGACCAAAACGATTTGCGTCCAACGGGCCCAAGATTGAAAACCGCAACGGCAAAGCACAGGACGTTTAACCGGTCAGTCAAACCGCACGGGAATCGTCCCATTCACGTCAAATCAACGCTTGGTCATCCTGATTTTCCGTTGAGTCTTAATGAGTGCCGTCTTTTCCGGCTGCGACGTTCAATCTAAACGTAAGTTGATTCTCCATTCCGTGCGGTCAGCCTTCGACGTTCCAGATGCCTTTTTAACTGACGGGTATTACTTTATTGCGATGCTCGTGTGGGATGCCGAAAGGGCAGGCGATCGCGAAGTGTTGCAACTCGCACGCAAGCTGATTAACGCCGGATGTGCCTGTATTTGGTGTTGGGGTGGCGGCTGCGAACGTGTGCACGACCTTTTTGATGAGGCATGGGTCGCAGATGTGGTTGATGACGAAACAGAGAATGTACTGATGACGACTTGGCATGCTGATGAAACGTTGGACTCTTTCATCTACTTTGCTTTGCGACGCACGAAAGTGACTTCGAAATACGCCGGTGAATGTCGCACATCAATCGCTCTCGTAATTGGCGACACCAATCGCGCATCGGCAATTTAAAATCCTTTTGTTGATTCTACCCGGTTTTGAGACCCGCAAGTTTGTTTAAGCGAAACGTGAGATAACCAGCGATTGAATTGTCGCCAAATTTTATCTCGAATTCGTTTTACTGACCAACTCGTTTTCTCAAGTCAGTGATCTTTGTTGTTGTCCCGGTCGTAGCGAAATAGAATTTTTGTTTTGGGTGACCAGGTGAATATGCTATAAACGTCTAGCCGAAAACATTCGATTTTTCCGGAGGAACTGTATTGAGACTTGCTGCCCTGTTCGCTCTGGCGTTGTCGGTTACCTTCTTGGGCTCTTCCTCGTTAAACGGCGGTCTTTGGGATTGGCTTTCTACGGCACCGCTGCTGACTCGTTGGCTCGCAATTTTGATTGCGGCGTTTGGCCTAACGATTTTCGCGGCTGTTGCTGTGGGAATTCCTGCCAAGGATTTACACCTGAGTACGTGGCGAAGAATTGGGTTCCTCGCCACAACCGCTGGATGTGCCGTGATAATGATCGCCATGATGATGTTTGCCATCCGAACCAATTCGGTACCTGAATGGCTGCCGATGTCAGGACTGGTTTTATTTTTAATCGGTGGATTGGGCTGGGCACGCTTCTACGCTAGACGCGGCAACGTTGCATTGCGGGGCGATGAAGGCGAAGCTTAAGATGTACTTTTTTGAATGCTCGAGTTCTCTTTTCGATTCGTTGAACTTGTTGGTTTCACGAAGTTTAAAAAGTGAGAACGTAATTATAGAATTGTTCGTGTTTGGCCTGTTTACCGGGAGCTTTGTACCGACGGGCGTTGTTAGTTTTTCTTGACTCTGTTCTGGGTAGTTTGGTGCGTTTGATTGTGTGGATGGGTCCTTGCTGAGTTACCGGCAGAACTGATTTTACTTGTGTTCCTTTTAATCGCGTCCACTGGGGTTTTGGTGATGTTGATGAAACATATCAAAATAGAAAAAGGTTAGGCCGCCAAACAAGATAATGAAACAAAACTTGAATGGCTGGGGTGGCTCTTGTCGCAATTTGCGTCAACTCCCGGCCCGTTTGTCCTTGTCCTTATGTAAATCAATTAGGGGAGTCTTCGATGGACTGGTTTCGAATGATGTTTGGTGGCGGTAGCGGTGGTTTGCTCGAGGCAGCTTTGCTGATCGGTCTATTCTGGGCAGCATTGGCTCACCCGGAACGCATCCAGAGTCTTATTGGGTTCCGAGTGGCGACGATATTACTTGGGATTTCCATCGTCTTTCCTGTTATTTTGCAGTTGTTCTTTATCGGGGGACAGCTCGGTGGCTCAGGGCAACCTGGCGCGGGGCCGAATTCACAAATGGCATTGGTCGCGGGAGTCTCCCCGGTTACCACGATGTTGGCGGTCATTTTTGGCGTCGACTCTGTGACGCCCCGGACAAAAAACAAGAATGCAAAAAAATAGATTAGACGGCAAATCCGCGTTTGCTCGATACGCTTGGACGCAATAATTCCCGGCTCGTTTACCTCGAATGTTAAACTTCTCATTCGATTTCTCGGACTGGTGATATTTGAAAATGGAACCGACCAAAATGCATGCTGTTTAATACGATACTGCTTGTTGCGCTGGGCGCGGGATGAGTGCTTGCGAAGCTGGCATTGTTCCTGATTTCAATTGGATTTTGGACGAGCGTATTGGCGGTTATTAGCTTCCTTGCGGTTTCTTGATCGTTGCGAGTATTTCATCGGTGCTGCGGTAGACTGAGCGTTTGAACATAAACCACGAACTGCCAGTTCTTGTCGTTACCACCGGCAGGTTGCTGCTTGTAGCAAAAACGAAGTATGTTCTAATTCCGGATTGGAATTGCGAACGAAGTCCTTGGCAATATTGAAACAAAGGATGCCTGATTAAAAATTCATTCACACGATGTCGAATCTGAGTGCTTTATCGAAGTGGATGATCGCTGGTTTCAAGCTGGTTCGTTATCGTCAGCCAGCATTACTACGGGTCTACGACGCAATCACGAATATTGATCAACAATTGGTGGAAGAAGTTAAAAGTTAACTTAAAAGTTTACTTGAGGATGACATCTTTTACTGGGGATGTGCCAAGGTGCCAACTTGGAGATTATATTTCTGTTGAGGGGATAATTGATGATGAAACGAAGGCCTCCGTCTTCTTGTTTGATGTTGGCGTTGATGGCAGGCTTGCTTTGCTGTCCAGCCGATGGTTGGGTTTTTGCTCAGGAGGTTGACTCCGATGATGATTCGGTGATGAGCAGAGCATCCGCAGCGGAAGAGCCCGACGGAAAAACACAATTGCGGGAGATTATCGTTAGTTACGCTCAGGTGGGCAACAAACTGCAACTCTATCGTGTTAAAGAAGATGGTTCTTCCAGGCGTCGGATCACTGACGGCAAATATGACTGCATGATGCCTGCTTGGTCACCGAATGGGAAGAAGGTGGTGTACGTGCGACAATCTAAGGAAGGCCTGAGTCTTTGGCTTTGTGATCCTGAGGGAAAAGAACACCAACCGCTTACGCAGTCCGGTAGCCATCGTGTCCCTTCTTGGTTGCCCGATTCAAAGCACGTGGTATGGATGGCTTCCGCGCAGAACCAACGCAACGTAGAACCGGCCTCCAACAGTCAATTGCGCATTATGAATACGGAGACGAAGGAGTCACGGCGGTTATTCAGTGATGAGCAACAGCGCAAATATAGCAACGCAATGCCCGTCGTATCACCAAAAGGAAAGAAGGTCGCTTTTATTTCAAACCGAAGCGGCAATTACCGTGTCTGGATTAGTAATCTCGACGGAAGCGACGCGAAACTCATTTCTCCGGTTCCGCAGGAACTAGATAGTACTTTGGGTTTGCCCATCGAACAGAAGGTGCCTTCGTGGTCACCTGATGGAAAATGGATTGCTCATTGGGAGGGAGTCGAAATGACTCATATGAGCCGATTTACAGGAAATCGGAACCCTAAAAGAGACCAACTAATCGCGGCAACCTTTCATGTCTGGGTGGTTGGGCGTGACGGGACGGGCAAATGGAAAGCAGGTCGCGGTGACGATCCCAACTGGTCGCCGGATGGGTTTGTCACACGCTCCTTTCCTGACGTCGATAAAGGTGGAGCCAATGTCGTAATTGAAAACAGAGGTGAGTGGCGGCACTTACCCATTCTTCCTGAGGGAACGACCCGCTATGGTCGGTTTACGTGGAAAAAAAATTGAGGTAGCGTGAGGTAGTGTCACGAAGCCGTGAACATGAGATCTCATTGAGGCGGCACTTAATTTTCACTTGTTCCATTGCTACCCAACTACGGCAATCGTTATTCGTCAGAGTGATAGGAGGCTTTCGTGGCGATTTCGAGAAAGAAAAAATTGCAAGATGTTATGCCAGAAAACAGATCCGCTTCTTGGTTTGTTGTTTTCACCTCTTTTGTTTCCTTTGTCGCGATGATGTTTTTTAACTGTACCTTTTTTATTGCAAGCCAAACAACTTCTGTTCAACAGGAGGCTAGGTTGATCCGGACTTTGACAGGCTATCGTATTGAATAGAGTCGCAGTGAAATTAATACGACAAGGTGTTATATAGTGCACCGATGCTTTCATCCCCTAAAATCCGAGAGAGGAGGATGGACGCCGGAATCGGCTCAGTAGACAATCAGTCTTTGAATTGTTGCTGGAAAACGTCGAACTTCCGCTTCGTCAATCACAGCGATTAATGAGGCTAGTCTACACGGTCGCAATATTGTTAGTGTGAGTTCGACCCGAGAAGAGTGCGTCTCAGGACCCAGCTTTCCTTGAAGCCATGTACCTTCGAATCCTCCATTCAATGCCTGCCCTATCGTATGAGAAATTAGATGTTACAGAAAAATCATTTTTCACTGCGGCCTGGTCGCGCACTCAAAGTAGTCGTGGTGGTTTTTGCGTTGCTGATGGTATTCGTCTTGACGTTGTTTTGGATCTACGGAACGGATACTCAACATGCAAGTCGTAGTAGCATCTGGTGGACAGAAAGAGGTCGGAACCTGATCCCACCAGGGGCTAACGACATCACGTTGCGACAGGCATTTCTAGATCATTACGCCACTTACAAAATTTCGGAGGTAGAGCTACACGATTTTCTTAACGAACGCTTTGGCGATGAAGGTGCGACACTCGAATCTTTACGTGACAAAAAACCTGTGAATCCTAAAAGAATCGGAGACGTCAAACCGCTTGGATTTGTAGTAACCGAAGATACCATTCGCTATAGCTACTCGGCGAGTAATGGTGGCATGCACGATTACTATCACGATTCCAAGACTGGCTTGACCTATCAGGATTCCGCGTACTGGTAGTGGATCGCCGAACAACACCATGGGTGGGGGTCTTACCGTTTGAGTTTCTATCTAAACATTTGACGGATCACGAGTCCGAGTTTATCGGCGTTGATTACACATGTAATAAGATGGAAGCCCAACCAATGACCGAAGGGAGCGTTATCGGCCACGCTGGCATTCTGTTTGATAAAGAAACGACATAGAAGTGGCGGACCGCCCAGTCAATTTGAAACTGTCTTCGGAATGATTTACAGTAGAATAGCCGCGACGTTTACAGGCGTATTTCGGAAACCGCTTAGGTAGGTTTGCGGTTTTCGGTAAATGCTCACCCCCCCCTAGTGCCAGGCAATCCACGTTTGCAGCAAGTAAACAAAAAATGTTTTTATGAACAACGAAACGTTGAGATTTGATGCGGCAAGGTACAAATAGACCACGCTGCAACAATGGGACACGGCTGCTGTGGCTTGGTATCGGTGGGGTATATCCTTGCGGTTTGAGGCAAATCATTGTCATGTGGGAAACTCTGGTTCCAATGGCTAATAACCGAACGAGGCGTTTTTGGCACTCTCGGGTCGATGCTTGCCGCGTGAAGCTGTTGATTAATGGGAGTTGATTGGGGCGGCCGTCGTCTAAAGTCGTTAAGGAGATGAACCAATGAATTTTGATCATTTATCCGAAGAAGTTCACGCCTCAATTATCAAGGAAATTCAGGCAGGCAAGAAAATTGATGCGGTAAAACTTTACCAAAATGCAACTGGTGAAAGCCTGCTGGGATCGAAAATCGCGGTCGAGACTCTAATCGACCAACAAACAAAGAACGCGTCTGACACAAATTTGTTGGGTTTGGAAATACAGTCATTCCCCTTTCATGATCAGGTTCTCGATGCAATTTTCAATAATCGAAAGCTTGACGCTATGAAGATTTATATGGAACACTCGGGTGTTACTTTGCTTGAGGCAAAGAAATTTATTGAGGATTTGACCGACCAATTGCAGGTTGAGGCGGCAGACTAATTTAAACCAGAAGGACCGGGTTGCATTGGATTAATATTGCTCCCATTTTTGATATTTGATTGCATTTTTGTTGGCAACCAAGATTAGGTTGCCGTTCACGGGATTGGAAACTGATGACAAAGATCTGAATTGCAATCTGCTAGTTTCTTTGGGATATTTTTAGATTGATAAAGTGTTTTCCCGATCATTTTTATGTTAGGTCAAAAGATACCGATCATGTTACGAGTTAACCGACGAAATATTCTTCGCATGAGCTTGGCTTCGCTTACGGTTCCGGCATTTAAGATTCTTGAATTCGGATTTGGCCGAGATCCGCGGAGTAGTCTTCAAACCTCGGGAGTATTACAGGAAGATCAAGAGAGCGTGAAAAACGAAAACGCGGAAAAGGGGAACGCGATGAAGATACAATATCTCGAAATCGTGACGGCAGATGTTGACGGAGCTTGCTCGCTTTATTCTAAGATGCATGGTGTTGCTTTTGGTGATGCGGATCCGAATTTGGGTGGCGCACGTACTGCTAATCTGAATGGCGGAGGGATGTTGGGTATCCGAG
>CAJQPP010000048.1 GCA_905480235.1 uncultured Pirellulaceae bacterium | reverse complement strand
GGCATTGGTCAACGCAAATTTCTCAGGAGGGGAACAAATGCGAAGTTTATTGCTGGGATTGGTCGTTGCCGTGGCAACGCTGATTCCAAACCTCGCAGCGGCAGACGATCAGGAGATCGCCCGCCACATTATGTCGAAACTGCAAGTAGAACAGCAGCGAGGCGCTCTTAAGGGTTTCCATGTCGACATGCGAGTCGACAAAGGAACCGTTTGGTATCAGGGCTTTGTTTCCAACCAGGAGCAAAAAGACCTTATTTTGAGCACCGCTCAAAAAGCCAAGCATTTGGGTGTGGTTCAAATTGTTGATGACATCACCATCCAAGTCGCTTCGGAAACCCAGCAGGTCGGCTTTACCGAACCTGCTGAAAACCCGCCGACGCCGCAAGTTGAAGTACAACAAGCCGTCCCACAGCCTATCGCTGTGCCGACCAGCTCACGTATCCAGCCTGTTGCATCGCCTATCGTTCCGACGCAGCAGTTGACACAAGGATTGGCACCAACCCAACCTTTGCCTTTCGCTGCCGCACAAGCACCGCTGCAAACTGCACCCATGCAGAACGCACCGATGCAAGGTAATCCTATGCAAATGGGCATGCAACGTCCTCCCATGCAAATGGGCATGCAGGGCAACCCCATGCAAATGGGCATGCAGGGCGCTCCCATGCAGGGCAACCCCATGCAGTTCGCCGGAGCGAGATCTCCCGCTCCCAATATGGCTCCCGGCCAACCCATGCCGCTTAATCGCGGTGCTGGCGGTGGAATGCCTGTTTCGGGCGACGCGGCTTCACTACCCAACTACGCATGGCCGTCCTACGCAGCCAGTCCAAATTACGCTGCAGTGACCTACCCTGGTCAATACTCTGCATCGGCATGGCCATACATCGGCCCCTTCTATCCTTACCCACAAGTCCCACTGGGATGGCGTAAGGTCTGCCTAGAATGGGATGACGGCTGGTGGTGGTTGGATTTCCAAAATCGTTAAACCGCTTCCAAGCGTGATGACGTTGACCAAGAAACCCTTGCAAGCAAATGCTTGCAGGGGTTTTTTCTTTGTTGGGGGACCTTCCGTCCTTGGCCACCGGCACTCATTCCGCTGGTCTCGTCTGCGTGGCCAGTTAATCGCCTACAGGCACGGATTGATACCTCCGGTTGGCTCGAGTTTCGCAGACAGCTGGGCGGGTTCATAAGCGTTTCCAGAGCCCCTAGCCCCACCGATCCAATGATGGCTTTGCCTCAGCCATTGGGTCCGGCAATGTACCTGCGGAAACCACCAATGCGACGAAACGTACGCGTTGCACACCCGAACGGCACTGATAGCACTTACAGAAGATCTTCGGAAAAACAGGAAAGAAACGAATTACCCGAAAGTTCCGCACAGCTTAACACGATAAGACACTTAGGAAGAAAACGCACTACCAAGGTTACAGATATGGCCTCAACAAAACTAACGTGGATTTTGGCAATCGTTGCAGGGATCTTAGTCCCGATGTCTGTCGGCTGCATTCCGGTTACGCCATACAAGCAAAAGAGCTACGAAGACGAGTTTTACGTACAAGAGCGATACGCTCGCGTACCAATTCTCGGTCCGATTACGGCGGGTGGCCCGGTGAAAGCCCTCGACCCGCCTTCGGATGACGAAGTATGGTGGGCACTCGAACGTGCTCGACCCGTTCAGGGCGGATTTCCGTTCCTGCACGAAGTTCAAAGAAACAACGTTCGCATTGTCACCGAGTGTATCGCTGATTACATCGATCCACCCCGAGTGATTCCCCTGATCGGTCCTGCACAATTGCATCATGCACACTACAAGTGCACGATCTATTTCCAGGAAACCACGATCGTGGGATGGCCTTACCGCCATATGCTACGGGATGAAGATTCTATCGAAGTTGTCTACATCGATCACAACCACTTCCATATGGTGGGTCCAGTAGATCAAGAACCGAATTGCGACTGCAACTAATCTAAGACGACTTTAATTAGTCTTGACTCAAAAACGGCGAGCCAATAATTCTGGCTCGCCGTTTTTTTCATGCCTTCGTCAAGACATTGAGCCGATGTCGAAGATACTTAAATACGCGTTATGCGTGCTAATCCTCACGGTGACAATTACCTCCAGCGGATGCAGTCTTTTTTTGGAGACATTCCTAAATAACCTGTACGACAAAAACCTACCGCGAGACGGCAGAGCCCATGATGCGTCAGGATTGACAGACCGCGATAAAACCGCGAGGTGGGAAGAAAAGAGATTCAGAAACATGGATCGTGACAGGCGCAACTCCAAAGGGACCGAGGGCCCCGACGCGAAAACTTCTTTCTACAAGGATTGGGAAAACCATTTGCAGCGGAATCGGTAGCCACCAACGCTTGCCTAAAGCCATGACGCCGGTAAAAATCCATACATGAAACTGGCTGTCCACTTCCTGCCGATCGTATTCGCAACCCTCGTTGGTGCCCTAACGCTGCCGCTGCCCTTGTATTCCCAAGTCGCCAGTGCACGAGATCAATTTCGGGCTTTCTACCAGCCAAAATTGCCCCACCTGAAAGCCAGCTACGGATACGTACGTTTTGAATCCGCACTGGTCAAAGAGGACTCTGAATCCTCTAACGTCGAAATTTCCAGCGGCAATATTCAGCTGAGCAACTTTATTTTTGATCGATTTCCTACCATCTCCTTCGGTCTACCTGATGTCACAGCTGCCCAGGTATCAGAGAAAATCGATCGCCAGAACCCGCCCCTCCACTCGGGAGGATGGATCGACGATTACGCTTTCGAGGTCCAATACAACGGGCAGGCGAAATCGCTAAAAATCACCCCCAATGAATACGATCTGGAGTCCGTCTTTGACCCCAGTTTGATCGCGCCTCTTTGCAGTGTCTCATTGCGCAGAACCTACGAATCCATTATGAACGATTCCGATTTTAAAATTTTGGATTTCTGCGAACGCTTCTCACAAAATGGAAGAAAGATTAAGTCACTTTTCTTTTCTCCCCACGACCAACCCACCATAATTTTTGAGGCTAATTTTGACCCCGACACCGGCGTTTGCATCGCCAGCCTCGAGCCTCAACCTGAGCAACCTGAACAAACCATTCAATTCAAAACCACCTACGCGAAAACGGACTCCTCGCCGGCCTCCGAATTTTTACCACCTCCTGTCAAAATCACCCGTTCATTTGGTACCCAAGCCACCACGCTCATCTTGAAATACCAGCGACTAACGCCTGCCCAACAACCCACCCTATCCGTGACCCGTTATGGATTTGACGAAACAGACGTTTCCGGGACCCCACAGAGTTATGGCAAAGTCGCTGTGTATACCCTTCCAATTTTGTTGGTAGCTTGCTTGGTTCTTTTTTTTGCCTTTGTCTTCTGCTGTCTGCTAACGCTTTTGATCGGCTGGATTTCCAGAAGGAGGGGCCAGCAGTCACCTGCTAGCGAATTCAGCGATAACGTGAAGACTCCGTCTCGAAGCGACCTGTCTGAGCCCTGATGAATTTTCTATATATGCGACTCCCATTCTGTTCTTTCATGAGCCAGTATGTCGCAAAGTTCGCTTGTATCGAGTTCCAGCCGCCCACTAAAAGTGCGGATGCGCGGTGATTTGGAATTTGTGCTGCAGACTTGGCAAGGCCGCGACTACTGGGTTGTTAAAGACCCTTTGACATTGCGATTTTATCGTTTTGAGGAAGAAGAATATGCGTTACTTCGCATGCTGGACGGGCGTCACAGTGCGGATCAAATCCGCTTGAACTTTGCTTCCCGCTTTGCCCCTCAAAAAATCTCCAATCGTGAGCTGTTCCAATTTATTGGCTCGCTCTATCGCAGCTCACTTTTAATTTCGGACGCACCGGGACAAGCCGTGCAATTGAAGCACCGTTCCGATGAGAACCGGAAACGTGAACGCCGCAGCAAATTGACGAACCTATTGGCATTGCGATTACGGGGATTCGATCCGGACAGTTTCCTGAACATTGCCAATCGGTATTTCGGTTGGATTTTTTCGCGTCCTGTCGTCCTGGGGACACTCGCTTTTGTATTCGCGGCGATCTGTTTGATTTTCAGCAATTTTGAACAGTTTCAAAATAAGCTCCCAGGCTTCCAGGAGTTTTTCACCGGTGGTAACTGGTTTTGGTTGGGACTCACTTTAGGTTGCACAAAAGTGCTGCATGAAATGGGACATGGCATCGCATGCAAGAGATTTGGCAGCCAGTGCCATAGCATGGGTGTAATGTTTTTGGTTCTGATGCCTTGTCTTTACTGCGACGTGAGTGATTCTTGGACACTTAAGAGCAAATGGCGTCGGGCGGCAATCGCTGCTGCTGGGATGTATTTCGAATTCATCCTGGCGTCAGTCTGTGCATTTATTTGGTGGTTCAGTGAACCGGGCTGGGTCAACATGCTGGCCCTGAATATTGTTTTTGTCTGCTCGGTATCGACTCTACTTTTTAATGCCAACCCGTTATTGAAGTTTGATGGATATTACATCCTTTCGGATCTCATCGAGATCCCCAATCTACGAACCAAGGCATCCAGCGTTCTCAAACGCTGGGGCAGTCATTGGATGTTAGGGATCGCAGCTCCCGAGGATCCCTTTTTGCCCCAACGCCACCAATGGCTTTTTGTGGCGTATTCGCTTGCTGCCTTTTTGTACCGTTGGTTCATCACGCTTTCCATCTTTTGGTTCTTATACAACTTGCTTGAGCCCTACGGATTGAAATTGGTAGGACAAGCGATCGCCGCCATGGCGATATGGGGCTTGATAGGAATTCCTCTGCTCCAACTTTACCGCTACCTTTCTGTACCCGGGAGAATCGCGACTGTGAACCGTTTAAACTTTGGGATCGCCTGCACGGTGACGGCCGTGGTCTTGGCGGGCATCGTGATGATTCCCATGCCCCATTACGTCACCTGCAGTTTTTTGGTGCAACACGAAGATGCCGCCAATGTTTACGTTGAAATCCCGGGGGCAATTCAAACCATCCACGCTGCGGAATCGCAGCAGGTGATCCCTGGACAACCCTTGGTTTCATTGCGCGCGCCGGAGTTAATCGAAAGTGTGGCATTTCTAGAGGGTGAAGAGGAAATTGCCAGGCAGAGGTACTACTCCAAAAAACAGCAATCGCATTACGACGAAGCGGCTGAAGCGGATCTGGAAGCCCAACTAGCATCCTGGCAGGCCGTCAGTCGGCAACTGGAACAAAGACGCCATGACCTGACTCAGTTAGAAGTAAAATCTCCCATCGCAGGTCGTATCGTAACGGCCTCTTATGTCACCCAGAAAACCCCGGACGAAGAAGGGCAATTACAAAACTGGTACGGGCACCCTATGGAAGCACGTAATCAGGGCGCATTCTTGACGGAGGGAACGATCGTCTGCCAAGTCATTCCCGACAACAATCGATTGGAGGCCATCCTGGCCATTGACCAAGCGGATATTGAATTTGTGACCACGGGAAATCCCGTAGAACTTTTGATCTCACAACGGTCGGGCCGTTGTTACGCGTCGAAGATCGATCTCATTTCGCCCGTTGCCATGGAATACGTGCCGGCAGCGCTAAGCAGCCAAAAAGGTGGCGTATTGGCGGCTATCCCCGGCCCCAACGGGCAGGACGTTCCGCAAAGCACCACCTATCAAGTGCGAGTCCATTTCGACCAGCCAGCCGAAATGATCGCCGTTGGCAGCACGGGTATGGCTCGCATTCGCACCGGCAACCAAACCGTCGGTTCAAGAATGTGGCGATTCCTTTGCCAAACTTTTCGTTTCGAGCTCTAGACTGAAAATTGCAATGCAAATTGCGGAACCGCCGCTTTTTACGGTCGAGCTAAACTCACGACCAGAACAAAAAAAGGTGGAACGGACCATTCCATTCCACCTGCACAGGCTGAGCGATCTGATGTTCTAAGCCTCTTTGCGAAGCACCACACACCCTAGGGGTGGCAGCGTTAGCGTAAGCCGCCAAGGACGCCCATTGGCTTTCTGCTTCGTGGCAGATGTCAGTCCATGGTTGCCGACATTACTGCCACCATAAAATTCCGAGTCCGAATTGAAGATCTCTCGGTAAGCCCCTTCACCAGGCGCACCCACGACATATTGTTCTCGTGGTTCGGGCGTAAAATTACAAACCATCAAAAGCTGATCTTCCGGATCACGACCTTTACGCAGGTAGGCGATGACACTGGATTCAGCATCGTCGCAACTAACCCACTCAAATCCTTCTTCGGCAAAGTCGACCTGATAGAGAGCAGGGTTCTCTTTCATAATCCGATTCAAGTCGCAAATCAGTCTTTGCAGGCCTTGATGCGGTTGGAACCGGAGCAGGTCCCATTGGATGGACTCGTCTTCACTCCACTCATCCCACTGCCCAAATTCACCGCTCATGAAAAGCAGGTTCTTTCCGGGGTGGGTCCACATATACGTGTAGAGTAGCCTCAGGTTGGCAAATTTCTGCCATTGGTCACCTGGCATTTGATCCAGCAACGATCGTTTACCGTGCACCACTTCATCGTGTGAGAGAGGTAGTACAAAATTCTCCGTGAACGCGTAAATCAAACTGAACGTCAATTCCTCTTGATGGAACTTGCGATGGACGGGCTCCATCCGCATGTATCGCAAAGAATCATTCATCCAACCCATGTTCCATTTCATGCTGAACCCCAAACCGTCATCGTAGGTTGGTCTGGATACTCCCGCCCATGCGGTTGATTCTTCTGCGATGGTCAATGTGCCCGGGTATTCACGATGCACTTTTTCATTCAATTGTTTGAGAAAATCAATCGCTTCCAGATTTTCGCGACCGCCGTATTTGTTGGGAATCCATTGCCCCTCTTCCCGGCTGTAGTCGAGATAAAGCATGGAGGCTACGGCATCCACTCGCAGTCCGTCAATGTGGTACTTATCAAACCAGAACAACGCATTGGAGATGAGAAAATTCCGCACTTCGTTGCGGCCGTAATTGAAAATCAATGTCCCCCAATCCGGGTGTTCACCCTGGCGTGGATCGGCATGTTCATATAACGCGGTGCCGTCAAATTTCGCCAACCCATGCGCGTCTTTGGGGAAATGAGCAGGCACCCAATCGATAATCACGCCAATGCCGTTTTGATGACAGTGATCAACGAAATACATGAAATCTTCGGGGCTACCGTACCGACTGGTTACCGCGAAGTAACCCGTTATTTGATACCCCCAACTTTTGGTCAACGGATGCTCCGATATGGGCATCAGCTCAAGATGGGTAAAGCCCGTTTTCTTGCAATAATTAACTAGATCGTGCGCTAGCGTGCGGTAGTCTAACCACCCATTCAGGTTTCCTTTCCGTTGTTGCCAACTGCCCAAATGAACTTCGTAAATCGAAACCGGCTTTTCTAGGGGATTGTCCTGTGCACGTTGATCAATCCACTGGCTGTCTTGCCACTGGTAATTTTTCAGATCGCATACGATCGATGCGGAACGTGGCGGCACTTCCCCAAAAAAACCAAAGGGGTCTGATTTTTCGTGTACCGTTCCATTGGCGTCCGTGACACGGTAACGATAGATCTGACCCGTGTTGGCCGTTGGTACAAACGCTTCCCAAATCCCGGATGCCGCAACCGACTTCATCTGATCAGCGGTCTGATCCCAATCATTAAAATCACCTACCACGCTGACCCCCGTCGCATTGGGGGCCCATACGGCAAAATTGACTCCCGAAACGCCCTCCCGATCGCGTGGATGGGCACCTAACAAGTTGTAGATGTCATCGTGGTTTCCATCCAGAAACCGTTGCAGGTCCTGATCCGAAAACGCCGTTTTATCGGATTCAGTTTTCATGACAGTTTGACCTCGAAACTTTTGGAACGGAGACGAATGGGTGAGTTGGGTTGGCTTCGTAGCGAGCTGCGAATAATTCATGGATTTTGATTGGAAGCGTTAGCTAAGGCAAGGAAGGAAAGGTTCTAAAAATTTCGTTAACTACACTGGGCCGTAAGCGATTCGATGGTGTTTCGGTGTCGCATTTTACGGGCGGTTTGTACCCAAGAATCCAGGACATTTCGACCTAGGCGTCGAAAACGCTGGTTGGAGTTTGCCGCAATGGCACGCGGACTTTGGAAGGCGTTCATACGCCAGGAACGGCATTGGATGCTGTGGAATTGCATCGCTCGATCAAGGCGTTGCCAAAGGGAACGGTGTTTAATGTCGTGTAACTCACCAAAACGATCCCAAGTCCAATTGGACTCGCGCCATGAGGCAAGATCTCGGCGGATGCCCCGATTCACGTAGGCGCTGCTGGTCACAAGATTGACTCGCGAGGGTTGGCCGATCGCCTCTAACCCGCGAATGGCTGCCAATAATTGAAGACGTTCGCCGTTTACACCAGGTTCGGTGTCTGAAACATCGAGATGCTCAGTACCATCGACTTGCTGTAAAACAAAACGCCAGAATCCTCCAAGCTCGAGGTTCTCGTTGCAGCTTTGTGTCTCAGTTAATAATAAATAGTGGGGAGCGGTCGCAACCATTTTGGCGGCCTCCGAACAAACCTGATTTTTGGGAAAGGGAACGATTGGACAACGCCATGAGCGCTGCGGGTACGAATCGGTTTCTGCATCCGAACCTTGCGGTACTTCGTACTAAGAATGCATCGACAAACTTGCCCCCGTTGTTAAAAGCTTCCTGATGAAACAAGTCACTTTTCTTTAACAGGCCCCCGGGCAATCGGCACAAATAACTTAAGCCGCAATGCCGCAGGGAAAATCAGGTGCTCAAGCCCCCGCAAGGAACCGGAACGGTTCATAAGCGATGACCTTGGGGCATAACCACAGTTGGTGACGGCTAGGCACCGGGTAGAACTTAAACGTTAGCAAAATCACCGTCGTTTAAAATCTAAAGCCTACTTGGCCACCAGTCTTGCCGGATTCACCAAGCCTCTGGGTTCACCGCATTGGCCGCGAGAGCATTAGCTTCCATTTTCGCTTCTTGCGAATCAGCAGATAGGTAACTGGCCATGGAGAAGAGAAATCCCGCATGGCCGTTCACACACCGTGAGAGAACTAGGGCTCTACGTTGATGGTAACCGTTACGATTTCTTCGTTTCCGTTGCTGTCTTTGACGAGAATTGCCAATGTGATTTCAGGTGAATTCGCACTGTCCAATAACGACCGGTCCCGCAAAACGAGTTCACCCGTGCGACGATCTAACGTGACCGGATTGGTCAACGCATTTAATTGCTCGTTGATCGCCTGCTCAAATCCTTCTACCGTGCCAGGATTGGTAAAGGGTTCGTTTTGCAAAATAAAGGACGGAGTACTGACGATGCCCAACCCCTCGGCCTCGTCACGATCACGGGTCACGCGGGCATCGAGTGCAGGGTCCGCAACATCATTACGGAACTGGTTTAAGTCCAAACCTAATGCAACGGCATATCCTTCAAACTTTGCGGTTGGGTCCGATTCCGGCGACCAATCCGTTTGGTTGTCCATCAACTGATCTGTCATCTCATCAAATTTACCCTGTCGACCAGCTGCCTCAGCTACGATGGCTGCCGCCCGGGCATTAGGAAGGAACTGCTCCAAAGGCTGATGCCTGATTACTACCATCAGCTCATCGTCAAAAATGTCTTCCACTTCCGCAAGGACGGTATGGCTGGCAGCACAAGCGGGACATTGATAGCTTTGATAGTCGATCAAAACAATCGGTGCGGTGTTGGCACCTATCAAATGATCGTCCGGATTCAACAAGATATCGGCCGGAGCATTCGCGTCATTGAATTGGTACAAAACCAAATCTTCGAAATTACCTTCAGTAGTCACGGCACCTAACACCGTTCCATTGGTTGCGGATTCCGAAACGGTAAAGACATTGGGTACGACTTCGTTCTGAACGGAGACCTGAACACTTGCGATATTCGAATCCTCCCCATCACTGACCACAAACTCGATGGTCCGTGTGCCTTCCGGCACGACCGATGAATCGCTGCTAAAGGAAATAGAACGCAGTAAGACCTGCCATTCTTCCACCAACGCATCCCCGTTCAATTTCATTACCCCGGTTAACGGATTGTATTTGGCCGAAATATTCAAAACGGGGGGAGCTATCAAAATATCACCGGCTTCTAAACCGGAGGTGATTGAGATGACAGCCGATGTTAACGTTGAATCGTCCCGGTCCGATATCGAAATCTCACTGTCAATGATGACTGGCAGCGAGCTCGGTTCGACAACTACGGAATCTCGACTGGTTTCAATAACAGGCAAGTCGTTGACTTCGATAACTCGGAAATCTCTTGAGACAGTTACCGTTTCGTCGACCGTAAATACGGTGATGGCCATTCGGCGGGTTGTGGTTAGCGGGGACTCGCTGTCATTTTCGTAAAAGACTGACCTAATAGCGGCTTGGAAGGTATTGGTCGATGCGGTTCCGCTGAGTGTCATGATGCCTGATGAGGTATCAAAAACGCCGGTGATGGCGCTCGTGTTATTGAAAGTCAGCCTCTCTTGGCCGCTTTCATATTCACCGATCGAAACGGTGGCGATCGTGACGACCTCCGAACCCTGCAAACTTATTCCTGGGTCGACAGACGTGGGACCCGCATTCTCTTGGATAGTCAACGTCGATGGAGTAGCCGTAGCACTCAAGGGTACAAATTCTTGCTCGACTTCCCCGATCCCGATTTCGGCAAGGCGCTCCATAACCGCATCGATCAAGAGATCCAGGTTTTGGACGGATCCTGATTGGAACCCAGTAATACGACTACCACCGATCCCAGCACCACCACGCTGAATCGCATCTACGCCGGAATCGCCATTGACCCGCACCGATCCTGATCCGACGAGCCCCTGATCAAAGGCTACATTGTCATTGCCGGAACCGGCTGAGATCGCCAATTGAGAACCAAAGCTACCTCTGCCCCCCTTTATATTGGGTAGCAGCGCTATGAAATCTTCTCCGGCATCAGCGTTAATCTTCGTATGACGACCTGCACGAAAGCTGCCGTCTAGCAATACGCTGTCGTTCCCGTCATCCATACTAAGTTCAAATTTTCGACCCACACTTAAATTATTTGCGACAAAGGTGTCATCACCGCCGTGCGCAAAAACTTTAAAGTTACGTCCTGACGCAACATTTTCGGCTAATACGACGTCATTCCCGACCCCCAAGTAAAGGTATGTCGAGCGAGAAATCGCCTGAGTCAAATCAAATGCGTCATCACCAGCCTGACCTTCTGCATGAAAATGGAAGGCTGTAAGACCGTGGGTTTTCAAACTGTCGTTACCTGTACCACCGTGAAATGTGAAATGGCTAGGCACGTTAAGACCGGTAACCACTGCTTCATCATTTCCACCGTGCATGACCAAAGTCACATGTCGGAAACTGCGCGGAAATATACTTGCCTGACTTGAGCCATTCACGGTGGTTTCATTGCCAGTGACAACAAAGTTACCGCCGGCATCCTGATTCATTTCAATCTGGTTATCGAGAGAATCACCAATCACAACCAGCACACCGTCGGCGACGAAGGCCTGAACGTTGCCCGCAAGAACACGACGGGTTTCTAACAACTCAAAATTGAGATCGGTAATACTAGATTTTCTCATGGTCTCTCAGACTCTTAACTCTGTTGCACAGTCCTTCAATTTTAAGCAGCCAGCCCTTTGATAACTCAGGCTTAGATGCTTCCCCCGGCCAATTTCAGGCTTCTCGGTTCTTCGAAGTAGGCGATAACCCGTTTTTGCAAATTGCAACGATAAAACCACAACGGAAACGTTGTTAGCCGACAGGCAAATGTTACGTCGAATCTCCTACCGTAATAACGAGCCAAATCAAAGAAAAGGCACTTGTCTTTTCGGTGGTGGAAAAGAAAGCGAGGACTATTGGCCAAAAACCCAACGAATTCGCACAAAACCGTGTTCTTGGATCGAGCCGCTGCTGTTTAGCCCCGGCGGTTTAATCTTCCGAGGTCTGGAAAATGTTCCAACAACCAGCGAAGTTCAGCGACGATTGAGTCGGTCATGCTGTTACCTCGAACGGACGCCGGTGCAACCTCCCAAGCGTAGGTTTCTACTTCAAAGTGACTGGGGTAATCATGGTTTAGGAACCAACCCAAGCAACTCTCAATTTCACCTTGCGTGGTGCCCATACCACCCACCGCATCGAGCATGATCGGCACATGAAAATGCACGCGCCAAACCGACCTCGGCAGACCTGCAGGAAATTGTTCCAAAGCCACTGGCAGATCCTCGAAAAAACGAAAATCGGCGTCATCCTGTACGGTCGTTTGATGCAAGTAGCGAGGCTCGACAAAGGGCCTTAACACTTCATCGGTCCACGGCTCGCCGGATTGCACAAATTCCGGTGCCGACGAAATTTGAACCTTGGAAATCGCAATTCCATTTTCATGATATCGCTGCAAAACCTCCCGTTGCGATTCTTGCATCACCGCCGCATGGCAGATATCGTGACAAACACCCAACCTAACTCGATGTTTCTGAGCAACGACGCCAGAAAACAAATACCGATCAAAGAACTTAACCACCTGATTGCTCGTTTGTAATACGCAGCCAGGTTCCGGTTCCAAGCCCAGTTGTATTTGCACCCCTGAATTTTGCTCGATCGCCTCAAGCTGCTGGGCACATCGATTCAATTGCGACGCACATGTCGCAAAAAACTCCGGTGGTTGGCGTTCATCCCACGCCAAGGGCACCGTGGAGATGGTGCCAATGCTCATCTCAGGTAACAGCAAGGATTGCAATCGCGCGACCTCCAGCGTGTACTGGGAACGCGCATCGCTGGTCCAATCTGGCAGGTAAACTTTGCGTTTGACACTCGGTTGATGAAAATCAGTGAACGGAAACGCGTTAAAAGTATGTGCTACCAGTCCGTTGAGGTTCAGAAACTGTTTTAGCCGCTGCCAATTCCCGTCCTGCAGCGCGACGTTCACCGCTTCCTCAGAAAACCACAATCCAATCCCCATGGGTTGATTGGGACTGATTGCCTGCTTCACGGGCAGAGCAAACGTTTTCAAGTTTTCTAGAGCCTGTTCAAACGTGGTGCCACTATGAACGTTTGTGCAATAACCAACATTCATCAAACTGTTTCCTTTTGCCGGCTTTCACCACCACCCAGCGGTGCAAACAAGACGCACAACCAGCCAACAACGAACGAGACGCCCCCCAGTGGTACGATCATGGCAAACGGTTTCATATCGGACAGAACCCACAGGTACAAATCCCCGCTGAAAAGCAGAATGCCGGTTAGGAAAGCGAAACCGGCTACCCGCAGCGCCTTGCTCGGTCGATCTCGCAAGAGCAAGCCGACCAGAATCAGTGCCAAGCCATGCATCATCTGATAGACGACGGCGGTTTTCCAGGAATCCAGTTTTTCGATAGCCCGAGCGGCATCATACCACTGAGGAAGCACGTCCTTCAGTGCGTGGGCTCCAAAAGCCCCCAATAGCACGGCGGTTCCACAAACCAAAGCCCCGGTTCTTATTCGTATTTCCCAACCGCTACACTGCTCCACCACGCTTCGTCCACCTTTCTTAATCCCCATGGAACCACCATGGAAGATCCGAATTATCTTATTGGCAATCTTGATTTCATCGCAAAACCGTTCACGATACTCGTGGTAATCCACCTACCTATCAGACTATATTCATCTTTTGCCATGTTCGATACCTGTGCCATTTATTGATCTCATTCATCATGCCAACTAACCATAACCCAAGCCAATTTGCAAAAACCCCTGCCCCGCCCTGCCTTCCAATTCGGTTGGCAGTGTTGCTGCTTATTATTAATTGCGTAGGTCCCCTGGGCGTATTATCGGCAAGTCCCTGGCAACCACCGATCAAAGACCTAAAAACCGTTGCTGAGAGCAGTAACTTTACGGCCACCAGCAATTACGCGGACGTCTTGAGTTTTGTTGATCAATGCTCGACCGCTGACCACGTAACCCGTTTTGATTTCGGGAAATCGGTCGAGGGTCGCGCTATGGTGGGAACGCTCATCGCCAATCCGCCTTTCGTCATGGAAACCGCGAGGTCATCTCAACAACCGGACCCGAGGTTGCGAATTTTATTATTGGGTAATATTCACAGCGGGGAATGCGCCGGTAAAGAGGCCCTATTGGCCATGGTGCGCGAACTGGCTTTAGATCCCAACCATCCCTGGCTGGCAGATTGTGTGATCCTGATTGCTCCGAACTACAACGTGGATGCCAACGAACGCGTGGGTCTCAATCAACGGCCGGGACAGGTCGGACCGAGCAAGGGTATGGGGCAACGCGAAAACGCAATGCAATTGGACCTCAATCGCGATTTTGTGAAACTGGAATCTCCCGAAGCGAGATCGTTGGTAAAGCTAATTGATGAATTCAATCCCCACCTCTTTATCGACTGTCACACCACCAATGGGTCCCGTCATCAATATCTTTTGACCTACGACATCCCCCACAATCCGACCGCTCCAAAAGAGATTCGCGATTACCTGCGAAACAACATGATGCCGCAGGTCACCCAAAAACTGGAAGACAAAGACATCCTGACTTTCTATTATGGAAACTTCTCACGAGATAATTCGCGGTGGTCGACGTATGGTCATGAGCCCCGTTACAGCACTGAGTATGTTGGATTGCGAGGACGCTTGGGCATTTTGTCCGAAGCCTATTCCTACGCGACTTATGCAGACCGCATCAAAGGCACCGATGCTTTCGTTAAAGAATGTATTGAGCATGTCCGCGATCATGCCGACGATGTTAAAAACCTGCTCGAGCTGCCCAACCCGAAACCGGAGGAGCTTATACATCTGGATTCGCAAATGGCGGCTTTCCCGGAAAAATATGTGATTCGAGGATATGAAGGCGAGCAAAAAAAAGACTATGAAGTCACCTTCTTTGGCGATTACCGCCCCACCACAACCGTCACCATGCCAGATGCCTATGCATTTCCTACAGAGATGAGCTTTTTGGCAGAGCGTTTGCAAATGCACGGAATTCAAGTCGAACAATTAACGGATCAGGCCGCCAACGAACCACCATTAAAGGGGCTTGCCTATCAAATTTCTGCCATCGATCGCTCGCCGAGGTCGTTTCAAAAACACAATATGGTGAAGCTGGAGGTCGCAGCCGAATTGGAAGACGTAAATATTCCCGCAAACAGTTTCATTGTCTCCACCCGACAACCGCTCGGTAGACTGGTATCTTACGTGCTGGAACCTGAAACAAACGAAGGCTTTGTGACGTGGAATTTCCTTGATCCTTGGCTTTCCGTCGGTGGTTCCTTTCCAATTTACCGCATTGAAACTAACCAATACACTTCGCATCCTGTGAACGAAATCCAACCTGGCCGACAATTGAAACTTAAAGACATCTTTGGTCCTGACAAGCTACCCTTGGGCGATTTGTCGCTGGGCCAGGTTCAATGGCTTTCCGATGGAACATCTTACTCCGTCGAAAAGAATGGTCGCCGATTATCAATGGATGCCGCATCCGGCAGTGAAAATCGTCTACCGTTACCGTTCGATGTTGCTGACGTTGCAGAAGCGATGAAATCGATAGGCGGCCCGGACCGCGCCCAGATCTCCCAATTGCTGAGTGAAGGGATCGCGTTACGCGGCCCGAACCAAAAACTATTCCTGTTAAAACACGACGGGAAAACCTTTGTTTACGATTCCGCAAAACAAAAAGCCATCCGCCTGGGCACCGCTGAGGCGATCGCCGAATTAGCTGACTTGAATCCTGCCGGAAATCAAGTTGCATTTGTACAGGCAAATAATTTGTTGCTGCTGAAGGACGTTGACGCGGTCCCTACTCAAGTCACGAGTGACGGTATGGCAACTTTGTTAAACGGTAAATTGGATTGGGTTTACCAGGAGGAACTGTATGGCCGGGGAAACTTCAAAGCGTTTTGGTGGGCTCCCAATGGCAGCGCATTAGCGTTCCTCAAAATCGATGAAGCACCGGTCCACCCTTTTACCGTGACCGACCATATCCCGGTCCGCTCGAGACTCGAGGTGACTGCATACCCCAAGGCTGGTGACCCGTTGCCGACCGTCGATGTGGGGATATACAACCTGGCCGAAAACTCGACATGCTGGGCGAAACTTCCGCAAGTCAGCGCCGAACCATTGAACGAGCTTTTGATTTCGCGGGTCACTTGGGAACCGGACAGCGCCTCCCTATTGGTGCAAAT
>CAJQPP010000047.1 GCA_905480235.1 uncultured Pirellulaceae bacterium | reverse complement strand
GTCGCTTCATAGATTGCATTTCCAGACATGGCCAACGTTTCCGTTTGCAGCTTCCGGCTGTTCATTGCCGATTTCGTTGAATTGGGAATCAACTCGAAAGCTTGAGCAGCCAACACCAAGCTTAAGACACTGACCGACATGGCAATTGCCAGCCGCATGCGCACGTTAAACATATAGCTGACCAAGCCTGCTATTCGGTGTTGCATTATGCCGAGAAATCGCTGTGATCTCATACCGTTCGTTCTTTTAATTAAAGGGCTTTTGTTTCATTGCTCAACCATGGAGGACGCGAAAGCGGCTCAGCTTTTGTTGACGTTTTCACCAGCCGTGATGATGTCCACAACGGACTCTCCTGAATCCAAATCTTCGACATTACCGAGCACGACCAGAGGGTCAATTAATTGCCAGGTTGGTATGCTGGCCATCAAACTGGTCACTAATGCGCTGTTCCGAGCCACCCAACTCACCACACCGATCGAGACTCCCGAGAGGGAGATCAAGGATCCCGTTAAGACAACGCCGTAGTTATCAACTGCCTCGTCAATACCGTTGGAATATTCATTTAACGAAGCAAATGCGAACGGATTAGCCGATTCCATCACAACCGTGAATGGGTTGTCTTGCAAATTTGTCAGGTTGCTGGTGAGCACCTGAACCTGATATGCAAAATAGGACGATGAAGATCCCGCTTCCTGAAAACGGACCGAGTTGCGTGATTTAAAATCAATTTCGAATACGTCACCATTATTTTCAAATGCCGCTCCCTCGAAGATTGGCTGGGAGCCGGGCGACGTCGATTGGCTTGTATCATTTACGACGATCGCTGAGATCGTGCCCGTTTCGGCTAACGTCTCATCAGGCACTACTTTTTCGTTTTCGGTTTCCTTCATTTCTTCTGCATCTGGAATTTCCATCTGCTCTGGCTCTGAATCTGGATCAGGCTCCGTTTCCAGCTCGGTCGATGGTTCTTCCTGGATCGAGACGATGGACAAATCAGAGCAAGCTTCCAGCCGAATGACGGTGACTCCGCTATCGGCTCCTTCGTAAACATCCGCGCTTCGCTCGAGCACGCGAAGCTGTGACAACAAGCTTCTTCTTTCCCTCTTCGAGGTCATTTCATCGCTGCTGGTATCTACGTTGACCGTAAACATGGCCTCCGAGTACGCTCCATCCGATCCGGTTGCACGAACCGTAATGGTTGACGAGCCTACCTGTTCCAACTCGGCAGACACTTTAATCATATCGTCTACGGTGATTAGCACCGCGCCAAACAATTCAGGATTCGACACATCCGATATGGTGAACGTTGGATCGGGATGGGTTTCTGCCGTCCCGGCACATTCAAATAAACCATGCAATTCAATTTTGGTGACTCGGTTTTCCAAGGCGATGTTGAATTCTCCGCCGGTGAAATAATCAGTGGGTCCGTTATCGGCTTCGGCCACAACCTCGATGTTCGCCGATAACTCGTGGCTCAATGATGTCGCGAGGGCATCCGCGTGATCCGATACGTTGATCGTCAACGTGTCGGTACCCGCAGATCCCGATTCAACGGTGTACTTCAACGATGTCAACGCTTGATTGATGCTGGCTAAGTCACCGGTCAGAGTCACCTGCGATGATTGGTTACCGACAACCACCAGTTCAGCGTCTCCCACCAATGCAATCGTGCCGTTTTCTACGGTCAAAGTTACGGCGTGGTTCGTTGCCTCGGTATCTACGTCCGCAATCGAAATGCCAATCAAATCGGCCGGTGCCGAATTTTGCTGTACCGTAAATTCACTGTTTTGCAAATTGATAACGGGTGCGTCATTCGCTTGGATAAACAGAACCGTTCCGGGTTCCGTTTCCATGACAGCACCACCTGCGGTGGTCACTCCCACTTCGTAGGTCGGAGCCATTTCGTCACCATCATCCACAAACACTATCAGACCATCGTTAATCTGAGCTTGATTAAATGTTTCAATGGCCGCAGATACGTTGGACGACAAGGCGAAGTAACCACCAGTAACATTGGATACGACATATTCGATCTGGTCCGCGGATGGCGACGGCCCGTTATAATTGAGATAGGAGTCGTCCAAAGTTACGGTTTCGCCTTCCACCACGATCAATTGATTACTCGCGAAGGCAGACTCAACTTCCTCACCGACGATCGTTAAAGCAAAGAATGCGTGATTGCATGTGAAGCCCATTTCTGAGCTGTCAAATAAAACCAATTGATCTTGAAACTGGGTGCCGCCGTTCAATTCTGTTTGCGAAATATCGAATGCCACCACATCGCCACAGCTCCATGCTCCCGGCACCACTGGCGAACCCGCATCTGCTGTGGGATTCGTGAAAACGATGGTTCCTTGGGAAAGTAACTGTCCGCCCACCGTAATCGTTTTTTCGATCACATCCATTCCCTGAATTACCGTTTGCCAGCCTAATGCTTGGCCATCTATCAAGCGTGAGACCGCACCATTTTGTGCGCAATCTCCCGAGTGCAACAAATGCACATCATTTTTCTGGGCACCGCTCACTTCAGCAAAAAGTATCTCGCCTGCTTCAATTTCAATACCGCCAAAGGAAAAGCTGTTCTCTACCAGCGTGAAGCTCCCCAAAGTCGATGCCATACCCGCTTCCAGGGTGCTAAAATCCAACAGCATCGAAAGTTTGGTCGTGTCGGTGACGTAATTACCATCGACGGTCGGTTTCATCATGAAGATATCGTCGGCCGCAAAACTTAACGCATCTCCCGCCCCGGGTATCGATTCGTTGAACAGCACATCACTTTGAGTGCTCAGGAGAACGTCGCCAACCTCCAGTAAGAAAGTGGTTCCACCAATTTTCACCTGCGTATCTTGCGTCACGTAATGCAGGCCATCAATATTATTGCCTGCGTCGAGACCAAACAATTTTGAAATGGTTGCGTCGGCTCCTTGATCGCCCAGGCTCAATCCTGCACCGCCAAATTGCAGTACCTGTTCCCCATGGAGGCGCTCGCCCGAATTGCCTTTTTGCTGCAGGGTCATCCAAAGTTCGTTGGTATATAAACTGGTCCCTTCACCGGTCGCATCTAGGGGAGAAATAGTCCCTCCGTCTGCGAGTGCTGGATCAACAAGCGTGTGAACCCATGTATCGCGAAATTCCGCGGAAAAAATCAATTCGGTTTCCAGATCACCGGTAACGAACTCCAGATCCCAATCACCTGCCAGTGACGCGTGACCCGTCAGGTCATCACTGCCAGCGACATCAGCCGTCGTCAAAGCCGACATCATCTCAAGGAACTCACTGCCCTCGGAACTCTGGGCCAGATCGCAACCGTAAAAAAGGATGTCCGCATCTTCGTTCAAGGCCGCTTGCCAGGATGCAATTTCACCTGCGTAACTTGGCAGGCTAGACGTGTTTAAGGACATGCCTCCCAATTCCACTCCATCGCCACTACCGTGTGAAACGAGATGAATGGCTCTCAAATCGCGATGTTGGCTGAGTGTCTCGGTGATTTGATTTACGCCTTCACCGGGCTGAAGAATGATAATTTCCGAACTTGCCGACTCACCGAATTGGGCGTGCAGATCGGCCAACATGGTTTCATAATTTTCGATGCCGGAATCAATAAACACCAACTCATCGACGCCACCCGGTGCATCAACGATCGAAGAAAGTGTCGCATCCGACGAAGCGATTGGATCCACCAAGTTTGAAATATCAAAGGTATCCAATTGCATCTCAAAGGGATTTCCCTCAGCTGTTTGATTATCGACCGCAACATCAGCCAACGCGTCGACTTCCATCGGTGCGTCTACCAGCATCATGTCGACGGGCAACGGAGATCCGCTATAAAGAATGCGATTCTCCAATTCGCAAGCATCAATCGCTTGCGATTCCGAGACGGTTCTTGCGCATTGGTTCGCTTCGGCCTGTCCTAACCATTTGCTCACGATCCGTGAGACATGCGATAAGGGGCCTTCATTCGATGCTTTTTTGCGGTCACGAAAAACCATTTTGGATCCCTGAAAGAAGGATGGCGTAGGGCGCGATGGTGGCGCAATTTCTCCTTTGAACCCTAGACTTCAAAAGTCCGTGGGGTCGGAACGTGAAAACTCAAACACTCGGAAGCGCTGGAAAACTAAATCTGTCATTCGGGTTGTTTCGGTTACAACGATTTGATGTGTGACGGCAGCATCGTGCTCCTGTTCCTTGGCAACACTTACTAGTAGGTATTTGGTAACTCTAAATAATTAACCCGATTCTCGACAAGGATTCCGCGCGCACCTCATTCATGAACTACGGTTGATTTGAGAAGCGGTTGCATGCAGGCGTTGCTCAGAACCGTCCGCATAAAATCCCACCCGCTACCATGAATTACTCCAACGCCCAACCTGCCTTTTCCCAAGGTGCGGATTATCGCACTCCGGGGAATCTCCCGCTTCGCGGAGATGAACTGCTCCGCGCCGAACAGATCCAGGCTGCGCGGATATTGGTTTATAGCGATGGCGTTGCTGACCCCCAACTTGCTCTGTCCGCACATTTGAAACAGGCTGGTTTTCTCGCGGTAACCGAGACCAAGCCTTCCACCACTGAGATACAAAAATTAGCAGGTGAGTCGCCAGATCTGGTTATTTTTGACGTTCGCATGCCGGAATCTGATGCGTTAGCGCTAATCAAAATGTTGCGATCGACGCCAGACACTCCCTCCATGCCAATCATTGTTCTCACCGATGCCAGCGAGCAAATCCTACGCTTAGAAGCTCTTAATGCCGGCGCCACGGACGTGGTCAGTAAGCCGGTTGAAATAGCTGAAATAATTGCTCGTGTGCGAAACGCCCTGAGCTTCAAACGATATGCCGAACGCATTGATGAGTGTTCCGATTTAGTAAATCGTGAACTTGATCGCGATGCACTAATCCATCTTCACAGTCGCCGGCTTTTTCATAATCGCTTGGCGGACGAGTTTGCCTTGGGACGCACCAGCAACCTCAGTCTCATCGTGTTGGAAATTTCAGCGCACGCTGGCAGTAGCGACGAACAAAGTCGCAACCGGCATGAACAGTGCATGGAAGAGGCCTTTTCGAATTTTGAAACGCTTTGCGAGCAACAAGAATTTGTGACCCGCATTGGCCGGGATGAGTTCGCGATTATTTGCCGCCACGCTCAGTCACAGCAAACTATGAATTTGGCGGAAAATCTACAAAACTTGGGTGCCAAGCCTATTGGAACGGGACACGCACACGGCTACGAATCCAACGTTAATATCGGCATTGCCCGGTACACCCCGACGGTGACCTCCAGCGAGATGCTTTTTGACATGGCAGACTCGGCGTTGTACTACGCCAAGCTCGACAATAACAGCACGGTTCGAGTCTACTCGGAACTCGAAGCAGAGTTGGCCCAACATCAACACAAAAATGATGATGCTGACAATTCGGTACTCCTGGAACAGGTCGATCCCCATATCGGAAAGATTCTGATCGTGGATGATGAGCCACTGGTATCTGGAATGCTGTTCGCACAGCTATCCGAGTCAGGATATCAACAAATTGATACCGAGAACGATGCGACCAAAGCCATCGCACGCGTCCACGAATACCAACCTGACCTCGTCATCTTGGATATTCGCATGCCCAAAATCAACGGGTTGGAAATTCTCAGCCAATTAAAATCGGACGAATTGACGTCATCGATTCCCATTCTCATCATGACATCTTCCAATGATGACCGGATTCGCATGGCGGCATTAAAGCTCCAGGCAAACGACTTTTTGATGAAGCCTGCGAATGCCGCGGAATTAGATGTCCGCGTAAATAATGCCTTGCGAATGAAATTTCAAACTGACCAGGTGCGGCGAGTATCAGCTCGCCTGCGATTCGAAGTTGAGGTGCGCACCAATGAGTTGTTTGCAACTCGTAGAGAAGCCATTCTTTGCCTCGCCCGAACCGCTGAAAGTCGCGACGACCAAACCGGTTTGCACGTTATCCGAGTCGGTCGGTACGCTGGAGCGATCGGCCGCAAAATGGGACTGGATGAAAATTTTGTCTCGTGGCTGGAATTAGCCGCTCAGTTACACGATGTGGGCAAGATCGCAATTTCAGATGCCATCCTCTACAAGCCGGGAAAGTTGACTGAGGAAGAGTATGACATCATGAAAACTCATTGTCAGGAAGCCAATCGAATCCTCGGTGGTACGAACGAAGCCGGCTATAACGCGTGCACTTCACCGTTGTTGCAAATGGCTGGTCGGATCGCGCTAACTCACCATGAACGATGGGATGGGACCGGATATCCCAATCAGCTTGCCGAAAATCAGATCCCTCTCGAGGGCCGCATTACCAGCGTGGCAGACGTGTTTGACGCCATCAGTTCGCGGCGCCATTACAAAGACGCTTTCTCGATTGAAGAGAGTTTCCGCTTGCTTAAAGCTGGATCCGGTTCGCATTTCGATCCCGAAGTCGTCCGAGCTTTTTTCCGCGCCCAAGACGAAATTCTGGCGATCATGGTCGACCATCAGGACGCTCCGCGCTCGGATTCTTGAGCCACGTTTTATCTGCGTTGGCAATCGCTAATAACCGCTCCGGTTATATCTCAAATCCTTTGCGGTAATCGCGGGTCATTAAGGCGTTCGCCCTCGAGGCTTTCGTACCGACAAATTGATTTGCCTGTGGATCGAATTGGAGTCGCTGACCCAGCAACCACGCCTCTAGCTGCGTATTTTCTTCTTGTTGGAGCGCGAATAACATCGCCGATTCTCTCAACCGCGCCAGCATATCGCGCTGTCTCAAGTCTCCACTAAACGCTGCCTCCATTTTTTCGACGGGTTCTTCGCTGGCTAACTGGAATGAAATATTCGCCATATGAGCCATTGCGGATGAGTTGGCGGCAACCGCGCACTCGCTCCGCAGCCCGCTTTTATCTCTCTGCTGAACCGCTGTGACAAAATTCGCCATGTGGGCTGGCGTGCCGTCACTTTTGGCTTGCGTTTCATCGCGGCGAAACTTTTCGGTTTGGCCGTCGTGAAATATAAAATTCCCACCACCCCGACCACCGACAAAGCGACCCTTTTCCGTTTCGATAATTACACCCACTCCACGGCCAAAGGGAGCCCGTCGCCCGCCTTTCAGGTCCATCACTTCAAAGCAAAACGGAATGTCATTACTGACCCCAGAACATGCCATCACGTTGGGGGTATCACCGGCATCACTCCAACCAAAACGGTTGCCGGCGGCGATCATCTCGCCGGGTAAATTCAGGGGGTCTCCCAGTGCCCAATTCATCATGTCCCATTCATGAGGACCTTGGTTACCCACGTCACCGTTACCGGTGTTGAAATCCCAATGCCAATCGTAATGTAAGGACGGTCGCATGATGGGTTGGTCAGCGGCCGGCCCTAACCACATATCGAAGTTGATTTGTTTTGGAATCATCAACGGTTTTTCCAGCTTGCCAATCGACGCACGCTGGCGATGGCATGTACCGTGAACCGCCAGCACCTCGCCATATTTACCCGACCTAAGATTTTCAAAAAATGGCAACAGGCCCGTGTCGGATCGATTCTGAAAACCGCCTTGCACAAGGACGTCATTTCTTCTTGCCGCTTCTACGATTTTCTGACTCTCCAACATGTTATGAGAAATAGGTTTTTCGATATAAACGTGCTTGCCGGCGTCGCAGGCCCAACAGGTAACCAACGCATGCCAGTGATTGGGCGTGGCCGAGGCTATGGCATCCACATCCTTGCGGCCTAACATCTCTCGCAGATCGCTGGTGCGAAACAGATCCGCATTTCCCGTATCGTAATCCGCCAACACTTTTTCATCCGCGTCACACAAGGCAACCAAATTTGCGCCGGCGGCGGCATTAATGGCTCCAATTAACGACCGACCCCGGCTGCGAAAACCAACAACTCCCATTCGGACGGCTTCGTTGGCACCGATGATTCTGCCGTACGAGCGAGCGTTGGTCGTCAGTGCCAAAGCTCCCGCGGCGGCCGTACCTTTCAAAAAATGTCGACGGCTGGAAGAGTTGAATTTAGATATCATGCGGTGGCTCCTGCGTTTGGGTTGGCACCATAATATATCGACAACGGGCGGTTTGCGGGCGGAACCAAGCCGGGAAACCCTCTTTTTTTAATGGGCCCCGGCGCCAGCCGACCTGCGTGCTCCCACCGGTGCATGGAAATCCCCCGCATAGAGTGGGCACAGTCGCAGCCCTTTTGCTCCTGCTCGGCGTCTAAGGATTCTGATAAATAACGCTCCGGACAATCGAATGTTGAAAAACCCGTTCGGACGCACCCGAAATATCAACCATCGCCTTTGCGAACCCGCTGAATTAAAATGGGATCAGGTTAACGATGATCCTTTTTATGAGCTGGCTCCAATGCTTTCCAAGCGCGTAGTTTTCTTGGCAATGATCCTTTTAAGCGGATTCAGTTTGCCCACTGATTTATTGAACGCTGCCTGGGGAGTACCGCAGGTTACATCCGAGGAGCCAAAGGCAAATCGTTCCGAGGGGGGGGCCCACGAGGATCTGGACGCGCTCTTGTGGTTACAAACATCCGCGGAATTCGCAGCCATCACCCGCCAGACTTTTCGCCTGGCCGAAATGAACTTAGGCCCCGCGTTGGTTGACCCGACCTGGACGGCCAGTGTGGAACAACAGCGGATGTTCACCCAGCAACCCCGTAAATTAGCTGCCTTACCTCCCGCCGTAATCCTGGATGTTGATGAAACCGTGCTCGATAATTCCGCCTACCAAGCCCGACTCATTGCTAACGGGGGAGAGTTCGACCCGAAAACTTGGAACCTGTTTGTGCAAGAAGAGTCAGCGATTGCGGTGCCGGGTGCAGTGGAATTTATTGAAGCTTGTCGCGCCGCTCGGGTGACGGTTCTTTACGTGACAAATCGAGAATATGAAGTCGAATACGCGACCCGGCGCAACCTCGTAAAAACGGGTCTTATGGAAGAGGATGATCCCGATGTTCTGCTTACCAAAAACGAACGGAAGCCATGGACCTCCGATAAAAAGTCACGGCGCACCCATCTTGCCGGCCAATATCGAATCTTAATGATTTTGGGAGATGACTTAAACGACTTTGTTTCGCTGGGCAAAAAACCCACCCCGGAACATCGACGAAAAATGGCAGCCCGCTACTCCGATAGATGGGGTCGCCAATGGATGGCTCTGCCGAATCCGAACTATGGCGGTTGGGAGCGATCACTCTATGATTGGGAAGATCGAGCGGAACGAAAAGCAAAACTCAAACTCAAACGTAGCAACTTGCGTGACTAATTATGCAATTCCTGGAATTGGGCGGCGGTGGCAAGATGCCTATATTGGGCCTTGTCACTTGGAAATAGTCCGGTGACGCGGCCTATCAGGCGGTCAAGACAGCGGTGAAAAATAGTTACCGTCACATTGATTGCGCTTGGATTTACCAGAATGAAGCTGCTGTCGGACGCGCATTAAGGCAATGCATGAGCGGGCTATGGGTCACTTCCAAGCTCTGGAACGATCGACATCACACAGATCGCGTGGAGCGTGCCTTAAAGGAATCGCTCGCGAATCTGCAACTAGATTACCTTGACCTCGACCTCGTTCATTGGCCGGTGGCCCCTCAATTTGGCATTCCCCGACCTGCCAGTGGTGACTATCTTGTCTCGCTCGATCAAATACCGCTGAATCACACATGGACTTGCATGCTGGAGTGTGCAGACCAAAGGCTCTGCCGAAACGTTGGTGTATCCAATTTCTCCACGCAGAAAATACAATCTTTGTTGGAATCTACGGGACGGTAAACGGCCTGTGATCAAGTGGCATCTCCTCCCTATTTACAACAACACGCACTCGCAAAATTTTGCGCAGAGCATTCCATTGCCCTTAAAGCCTATTCACCATTGGGGTCAGGGGATCGACCGGAGCCGATGAAAAAACCGGACAAACTGAACCTGTTCACCGACCCATCGCTGGTCAGCTTGGCCGAAAAAAATGACCTGAGCACGGCACAATAAATGTTGGCTTGGGCCGTCAATCGAGGCACGATTCCCATTCCTAAATCTGCGAACCAGGACTGTCAGATTGAAAATTTAGCAGCTGCTTCAGTAAAACTCTCTGCCAAGGACATGCTGACAATCCAGAATCTGGATCGTCATTATCGATTCATTGACGGTTTTATTTGGGAAGTTCCGGGAAGTCGCTATACGGTGACAGATCTTTGGCATGAATAGCCGTCGACATGTCCCCCGCCTGATTGAGCCAAGCTATCCGCCAACCCCGCCCAGTCTTCGCTGTTGTGGAATCGTCGCGTAAATCACAACGGTCGGAACTCGCTTTGCTGCTTTCGCCTGGGCCCTCATTCGTGTTATTCTGCTGTTAACGCGTTTCATGCATTGAATTTTCCCCGGAAGGGTTCCGCTGTGAGCTACCGAAAGCATTGTCTGATTGGCCACCTGCTTACATTCTTGCTGATCTGCATCCCCTTGGTCTGTCAAGGACAGGAGACGTCTGAGCAAGATCGCGTTAATCCCTCTCCCGTGGTTTTCTCATCCCAAGATGGTTTACCCATAACCGCGGATCTTTACAGGACTGATCGCTCTCAAAAGAATGCAACGCTTGCCAACTGCCCGTTGATTGTTCTGTGTCATCAGGCGGGATGGTCACGCGGTGAATATCGAAAAATCGCGCCGCGTTTGAACCAACTGGGATTTGATTGCTTAGCAATTGACCAGCGTTCCGGGAAAGAAACAGACGGTGTGGTTAATGAGACGGCATTGCGGGCGGCAGAGAAAAATCTAAGCACCGAGTTCCTCGCTGCGGAACAAGATATCTTGGCGACCCTTGCCCATGTCCGCAGCGGTGGCATGGCCCGCGGCAAGGTGATTTTGTGGGGTAGCAGTTACAGCGCCTCACTGGCGTTGAAAATCGCTGGCGACCAACCTGATCTAGTGGACGGTGTTCTGGCCTTCTCACCGGGCGAGTACTTCGTTCGCTTGGGGAAACCCAAAGACTGGATCGCCGAGTCAGCTAAAAAAATCAACGTGCCTACATTTGTTACTTCGTCCAGCGATGGCAACCGAAATCGCGAGGCACTGCTAAAAGCGATTCCCGAGACCTACCGGCAGGCATTCATCCCCGACGGGCAAAGCCAGCATGGCTCGAGTGCGCTGTGGGATCAATTTGCGGGCAATGGTCCCTACTGGGAAGCCACCGAAAAATTCCTCACTGCATTCCAGCCATCACGATCGACTCAAGTCCTGGGGACTTCCGACATCCAATCGCTGCCGTCCCGGATCGCATTTGGCTCGTGCGGCCATCAAGATAAACCGCAACCGATCTTGAACACGATCGTCCGCGCGGAACCTGACTTATTTATCTACTTGGGCGATAATATTTACGGCGATACGAAAGACATGAGTGTCTTGAAAGCCAAGTATGAGACCCTGGGCAACAAACCCGAGTTTCGCCAATTGCGTTCGTCGGTTCCGGTTCTTAGTGTCTGGGATGATCACGACTACGGTTGGAATGATGCTGGAAAAGAATATGAATTCAAACAGGAATCCAAAGAGATTTTTATGAATTTTTGGCGAGTGCCCGCTGACAGTGCACGCCGTCAACACACGGGGATTTATGGCGCTCATCCATTCTCTGGGGTGACCGCTAAGAAGACCGGCGATGCCGTGTCATCCCCTGTGCTGCAGATTATTTTGCTGGACACCCGTACTTTCCGGGATCCCTTGAGCTTCAACCCTAAACCGTTGCCCGAAGGCTCAAAATTAAAGAACGCCTATCAGCCTGATCCCGACCCCGGTAAGACGCTTTTGGGAGAGTCGCAATGGGAGTGGCTGGAGACCGAGCTGCGTAAACCGGCAGATGTGAGAATTATTTGCAGCTCTATTCAATTTGGACATGAATACAACGGCTGGGAATCTTGGACGAATTTGCCCGCTGAGCAAGCTCGTATGGCAAAGTTGATCCGCGATACTCGAGCCGCCGGGGTGGTCTTCATTTCCGGTGATGTCCATTGGGGGGAAATCTCTCGCCGCTCGTTTGAAGGGCTTTATCCTATCTATGACGTGACCGCCAGCGGCTTAACCGAAGAGTGGTACAACGTTGAACCGAACCGTCTACGCGTTGGAGAAGCGTACCGGGATAATCACTTTGGAATGATTGAAATTGATTGGTCCCAGGAGGACCCGTTGATCGTTCTGCAGATCATCGACACCTCCGGCGAGACACGCAATCGCCACGAAGTTCGATTATCTGAACTTCAGATTTCCCGTTAAATCGATCTTTTCATGACGCTTCCCAGCCCTTTTGTGAGAAACAAAGCGATAGCAGGCAGCTCTTTCTTTCGAATGAACGCCTCTGGCACAGCTAGTCAATCTTGACACTCGATCCGACCGGGATAGAATCCCTGTGCTGGAAATTCACCCATGCCACCGAGGATGTTTTCATTCGCGATCCCAATTTTTGGGTGACCGAGTGTGACTTCTTTTAGACCGCGGCCCCCTTCTTTAGAGCGGAAAATGTCTCGTCGATATGAAATGTCAAAAGTGCGACAAACTGGCCACCTTTCATATTACCGACCTGAGCGGTGATCAATTGCTGGCACTCCATTTATGTGCCGAGTGTGTCAAAGAGTATCTGCAGCCTGAGGAAACTCCGCCTGCGTCGACCAAAGTCGTTTCCAACGTCATCTCCAAGCAGCTGAAGCTGGAGCAAACGACCGAGGAACTTGCGGAACTCGATCACAAAGAATGCCCTGTGTGCGGGATCTCGTTTTATGAGTTCCGGCAGGGAGGACGTCTGGGCTGCCCCAACGATTACGTATTTTTTGCCAACGAGTTGGAACCGCTATTAAATAACGTGCATGGCAGTGTTGAACATGTTGGAAAAAAACCAATGCGTGGGCCACATGACACCCAACCGCAGACCGAGCTAATCAAGCTGCGACGAGAGATGAAGGAAGCGGTGGACCTTGAAGATTACGAATTGGCGTCTGAACTGAGAGACCGCATCAAGTCCGTCGAAGGAGAATCCCAACCGTGATATTTGACGAGATGGCCTGTCGATGCGGGGAATGGCTCAGGGGTTCGGGTCCCGAATCAGATATCGTGATGAGCAGCCGCATTCGTTTGGCGCGGAACCTCGCGGAGTATCCGTTTATCCGGCGTTGCAACGATTTTGACCGTGCCAATATCGAAGTTTCCGTCCGCGAGCGGCTTGAGCAAAGCGGTGATTTCGACGACTTCACTTTTATCAGCGTCGCCGAGTTGGATAATCTTGATCGTCAACTTTTGGTGGAACGCCAATTGATCAGTCGGGAATTATCCGATGCAGAAGGCGCGCGGGCGGTCGCGATTGACGAGGCTGAGAGAATCAGCCTGATGATCAATGAAGAAGATCACCTACGTTTGCAAGTCATGAAAAGTGGCTTGGACCTGGACGAAGCTTGGCAGCAGATTAACGCCGTCGACGACAACGTTGAACAACAGCTTAATTACGCATTTCACCCCGACCTGGGCTACCTGACCGCCTGCCCCACGAATGTGGGAACCGGCATGCGTGTGAGTGTTATGCTGCATCTCCCCGCACTCGTGATCGCGGGACAAATTGATAAAGTCTTCAACAGCCTGCAAAAAATCAATCTGACAGTCCGCGGTCTGTACGGAGAAGGCTCCCAAGCGATGGGAGATTTTTATCAGATCAGCAATCAGGTCACACTCGGCAAATCCGAAGAATCCCTGGTGGAGCACGTCGGCTCGATCGTACCCTCGGTTATAAGTTACGAACGCAAAGCCCGCGATGTGCTCATTAAAGACGGTAATCACGATCTGTTCGATCAAGTCAGCCGAGCTTATGGACTGTTGCAAAATGCACAACAGATTTCCAGTGAAGAGACCATGCATCTGCTCAGCAAAGTCCGTATGGGAATCAATCTCGGCTTGATTGGAGATCTGGAAATCCCTGAAGTCAATAAGTTATTTATTCAAACCCAACCCGCACACTTGCAAAAATTGCGGGGGGGCCTTCCGGACTCCGCGAATCGGAACCGAGCAAGAGCCAGTTATCTGCACCGTCACTTGAAAAGACCCAAGTTCGGGGAAGATCCAGCCGAATCGAACTAGTAGGCCGGAGGATTTCTTTGGGGCTGCAATACGGTGGGTCTGCTTGACAATCAGTATCACCCTCCGCTGAAAACGCGGAAACGGTCGGATTCGCAGATTAAAGGGCCACTTCCGCCAGTTTGGGCGTTGTTGGAAGACCGCCCACCGATCTCTCAACTGGGCATACCGGTAGTTACTTAGAACCGGCTTCATCGGTTAAAATGCCTCACGGAGGTTTCCTGAACGGTTTTTATCCCTTGGCCAATCAGACAAACGGAAAAATAGCAAAATGTCGGTAACGAACGTAGAACTCGATACGATAATCCAACAAGCCAAAGAAAAGCTCGACAAACACACCGTCGAAATCGTTCAATGGCACTTCAACGAAGAAACAGGCTGCCCATTTTGGCTGAACAAAAAAGCGGAATTGGATTTCGACCCGCTAACGGATGTTCATTGCTATGAGGACCTGCGTAAATTCCCGCTTTTCGAAGATGATTGGCTGAGAGGCGGTCCTGTTGAACGGTGGAGACCGAAAGCATACGCCGACCGCCCGACTTACGTCTTCGAGACCGGTGGAACGACGGGAATTCCGAAAAGCCGAGTCGTGGTCGACGACTTTCGTATCGATTACGAAGTCTTCAGTGACACGCTTCCCGATGAATACTTTCCTCGCAACAGCAACTGGTTGATGTTAGGGCCTTCCGGGCCGCGACGCTTGAGGCTGGCCGTTGAGCACCTCTGCCAATTCCGCGGTGGCATCTGTTTCTGCATCGACCTTGACCCCCGCTGGGTAGTCAAGTTGATCAAGAAGGGTTGGATGGAACACCTGGAGGAATACAAGAAGCATTGTATTGACCAGGCCGTCACCGTGCTAACCTCGGGACACGACATTAAATGTCTGTTTGCAACACCGAAACTTTTGGACTCCCTGTGTCTGGCGCTCGAGGACCGCGGCACGAGTTTGAAAGAGGTCGGCGTCACGGGCATTTTCTCTGGCGGAACGGAATTCACACCCCAATGGACGCGCTACGCCGTTGAGGAGTTGTTGGGTGGACCGCCGGAAGAAAGCGGGATCTACATGACTCCGACCTATGGGAATACCCTGATGGGGTTAGCCTGTAGCAAGCCCGTTTCCGCAGCTGATAAATACAAGATCGCTTACTACGCACCCCAACCGCGGGCCGTCACCGAGGTCGTGCAATTCGATAACCCGAACGAGTTAGTCGGTTTCGGAGAGACGGGCCGGGTGAAACTTACCACGTTGACCAAAGAATTCTTCATCCCCGGATTTTTGGAAAGAGATGAAGGCGAACGGGAACCTCCGTTTGAAACCTATCCTTGGGATGGTGTCAGCGGCGTGAGACCTTTCCATGAACTGCAGTCATCGACCACCGTCGGCGTTTATTAGTCTCGCGGTGCCTTTCGAAAGCCGCCAGATTCCCATTACATTTTGCCATCCGCTAAAGGGCGAAACGAAAGATCATGTTAAATATACCTGTCATCCGCTGGGGAAAGCCTTACGAATCGCTGGAGACGGAAGACGTCGTTCACTTCCGCACGGGCGACCCCATCGCACGTGTGTCTCAGGCTAATGGTGGTCTGGTTGCTCGCGACTTGCGACATGCCAAACGAGCTCGCAATATTCTGCGAGAGTTTACCTGCCAAGATTTGATGGACAAAGTGGCCAAGGCGGCAGATCTGTTTGAAAACGAGACGCTGCCGCTTGGCGATGGACAACAAACCGCTGACGACTTTGTTTATCACCAATCTGCCACCACCGGCCTGCCGCAACACATGTGCCGTCGGAACATGGAAAAAAATTGTTTCGTGCTGCGAAACATGCCGGAAATTCTGGACGCCCTGACTCGAGGGTTGGATCCTGAAATTCTTTCCCGCGGACATGGTATCGAAGACCGCGGCGTTGTGGTCAGTTACCAGGCGCAGACTTCCATGCTGGGGGCCGTGCTTCCGTCGAACTCTCCCGGCGTTCACACGTTGTGGTTGCCCGTGGTGCCGCTGCAAATGGGTTTGATGCTTAAACCGGGATCGCAGGAGCCTTGGACTTGCTACCGCGTGGCCTCAGCCTTCAGCCAAGCCGGAATTCCTCCCGAAGTGATCGGCTTGTACCCGGGAGGTCACGACGTGGGTGGAGCGATTTTAACAGGAGCCAAGCGGGCCATGATTTTTGGTGGCCAAAAGACGATTGATCAATACGCGGGTAACCCCGGCGTTCAGGTCCACGGACCCGGCTTTTCAAAAATCATCATCGGCGAGGATATGGTTGACCGCTGGGAAGAGTTTTTAGACGTCATGGTGGAGAGCGTCTTTATCAACGGAGGTCGCAGTTGCATTAACGCCAGCAGTATTTTTGCACCGCGGCATACCCGAGAAATTGCCGAAGCCATCGCAGCAAAAATTGGTCCCGCGAATGTACTGCCGCCGGAAGATCCGGATTCCGCACTAGCGGCATTTACGGTTCCCGGGGTGGGCCCAGCCGTCCTGAGCATGATCGAACAGGATGTGAAAGAAGAAGGGGTCACCGATATGACGGCCGGGTACGGCGATCGTTTGGTCGAGATGGAACGATGTTCCTACCTGAGACCTGTCGTGCTCCACTGCGATTCGCCGGAACGAGCGGTTGCGACCAAAGAATATATGTTCCCATTCGTCTCGGTGGTCGAATGCCCGCAAGAAAAAATGATCGACAAGATTGGTTACACACTCGTCGGCACAGCGATCACCGAAGATGATGATTGGATTGACGACTTGGGTCAGGCCACCAACATCGATCGACTGAACATTGGTCCTATTCCGACCAATCGCCTGAACTGGTTACAGCCGCATGAAGGGAATCTCATCGACTTCCTCTTCCGCTCTCGCGCCTATCAATCCCATCGCCAAATGGCAGCAACAGTATGAGTAGCAGTCGAGCCCTGCTAACCAATTTGGATATCAACCGGGACTCTACGCTGATTCCGTTTGAGCTCCAGGTACGCACGCGAATGGTCTACGGAAACGATGCCATTGACCAACTTGGCGACCTGGCCTCCGGCCTGGGGGCCAAGCGTGTGATGGTTGTCACCGATAGAGGATTGGTCGAGGCGGGTCACGCCACCCACGGAATCAAGGCTCTTGAATCCGCTGGTTTGACGGTGGGTCTTTACGACGACGCGCGGGAAAACCCCACCACCGACGATGTGGATCGGGGCGTTGTCTACGCCAAAGAATTTCAACCGGACCTGTTAGTCGGACTCGGTGGTGGCAGTTCCATGGACTGTGCAAAAGGGGTCAACTTCATCTACTCCTGCGGCGGGAAGATGAAAGATTACCACGGTGTCGATAAGGCGACGAAACCGATGCTGCCTATGATCGCGGTACCAACAACCAGCGGAACTGGCAGTGAGATGCAGTCCTTTGCACTAATTTCCGATGCCGAGACACATGTAAAAATGGCTTGCGGGGACAAAAAAGCGTCCTTTGCGATCGCCGTTTTGGACCCCAAGCTAACACTCACCCAACCGCCTCAAGTAACCGCTTTGACCGGCGTGGATGCGATATCCCACGCACTTGAAACCTACGTGACTCGGCCCCGCAATCCAGTTTCCCTGCTTTTTAGCCGGGAAGCATGGAAATTTCTGTCGGCCAACTTTCTCAAAGTGTTGGCAGACCCCAATGACATCGAGGCTCGGGGCGGCATGCTCTTGGGGGCCGCCTGGTCTGGGCTGGCGATCGAAAATTCCATGTTGGGTGCCGCTCATGCCTTAGCAAACCCTCTGACGGCAACGCATCAAATCGTACATGGTCAAGCGGTTGGGGCGATGTTACCGCATATCATCCGCTACAATGGTCAGCAGTTTGATGACTGGTATTGCGAATTATCTGCGATTTCGGCAGGTCATCAGGGAGCCCCTGCAGCAGACTCGGGAAGCGCGGGCATCGCTGATTTCGTGCAACACATGGTGCAGTCAGCGGGTCTTGAAATTAATTTGCAAGGACTTGGCGTACCGCGGGAACAGATACCTGAATTAGCCGAAGCAGCATCCCGGCAGTGGACCGGTCAATTCAATCCACGCCCCGTCAACTCCGAAGAACTGGCCGCGATCTATGAAAACGCTTTTTAGCAACTTGCTGATCTTGGCAATGTGCATTGGCCTGCTCGCTGGTTGCAACCAGCCTGAAAAGAAGGACGGAAAGGATCCCATTGATCCTAACCAACCCGAAACTTCCACCCAGCAGGAAACTGGGTCTGTTGGTCAGCCCAACGGCAGAGAAGATGCCGGGCTTCCAACGGCATCCAAACCCATAGGGGCAAAGCCGGTCCAGCAAAAACCAGTGACAACACCAGATCAATCCCGTGTAGATTGGCCCGTATTTCGCGGCAACCCAGCAAGCACTGGCTTCACACCCGAAGCGGTCCCAGAAACCCTCGATGTGTTGTGGGAATTCAAGGTGGAAAACGGCGCCTTTGAAAGCACGCCTGTGATTGTGGACGGCGTTGTTTACATCGGCGACTTAGACAACCGCGTTTTTGCTCTGGATCTAGAGTCTGGTGATTTACGTTGGGAATTCACAACCGATATCGGATTCTATGCGGCACCGGCCGTCCGTGATGGCCGAGTCTTCATTGGCAATATGGATGGTTTTTTTTACTGCCTCGATGCCGCCGATGGAAAACCGCTGTGGACCTTTGAAGCCGGTGCAACCATTGATGGAGGCGCTAATTTTTACAAAGACAATGTGATCTTTGGATCGCAAGACGCCAAATTGTATTGCCTCAATCAAGAGACTGGTGAGCTCGTTTGGGAACACGAAATTGACGATCAGATTCGTTGTTCGCCAAGCATCGTTGAGAATCGGGCGTTCGTCGCCGGATGCGATGGTGTATTGCACATGATCAATCTGGATGATGGTACGGCCATCGGCGGTGTGGTCATCGATTCCCCGACAGGAGTGACGCCAGCCACGATGGGTCGTTACGCCTATCTGGGGACCGAACAAATTGGCTTTTACTGTATCGATTGGAAAGAGGCCAAGGTCCAGTGGAACTATCAGGATCCGCTCGGCCCCGCCTCCACACGCAGCAATCCGGCTGTCACCGCGGGGCATGTCGTATTTGGATCACGGAATCGTAAGGTCGTTTCTCTGGATCCCGAAAACGGAGAGGTAAGCTGGCAATTCGAGGCCCGCGGCCCTATTGATTCATCCCCTGTGATCGCCAATCAACGTGTATACGTGGGTGCAGACGATCGACGAATGTACGTTCTCGATCTAAAAACTGGGGAAAAAATTTCGGAACGTGAAGTGAACGGAAAGATCTTGGGATCTCCGGCTGTTTCCGCTGGCAGACTAATCGTTGCCACCAACCGCGGTGTCGTTTATTGTCTAGGTAGTAAAGAGTAGACGATTAGTCGCACGCGAAATCAAACTGGTCGAACTAAATGCCTGTGCGGGTACGGGGCCAAGCAAGGCCGCTTTCTCGCCAACTAAAAAAAAAGCATGACCGAATCCTCAAAAACAGAAGTTGGCAGTTATTTCATTTCCAACTACCCCCCTTTTTCTCAATGGAAAAAGGAGGATGTCGCGTTGGTCCAAGACGCCATGGCGGCGCCACCCCAAGATGTGCCGTTGGGGCTGTACCTGCATATTCCATTTTGCCGCAAGCGATGTAAGTTTTGTTACTTCAAAGTCTTTACCGATGTCAACGCCAAGGAGATCGAACACTACGTTTCCGCGCTTTGTCAGGAAATTGAGTTGGTGAGCCAACAGCCCGTGATGGGCGGGCGACCGTTTCGATTTGTCTATTTCGGTGGTGGCACACCATCCTATCTAAGTGCCAAGCAGCTGACTTCGTTAGTCGATCGACTCCGCGCTAACATCAACTGGGATGATGCTGAGGAAGTCACCTTTGAATGCGAGCCGGGTACGCTGCAGGAACCGAAAATTCAACGTCTGAAAGAACTGGGCATCACTCGCCTTAGCCTAGGCGTAGAAAATTTCACGGATGCGATCCTCGAAGAAAATGGTCGCGCCCATCTGTCCAAAGAAATCTATCGCGCTTGGGATTGGATTCAGGCAGCGGATTTTCACAACGTGAACATCGACCTGATTTCTGGAATGGTCGGTGAATCATGGGACAATTGGAAATCAAACATTGCCAAAACCATAGAACTGTCTCCCGACAGCGTGACCATCTATCAGATGGAACTACCGTTTAATACCGTTTATTCAAAAGATATTCTGGGCGAAAAAATTGAAACGCCCGTCGCTGATTGGACTACGAAACGGGACTGGCTGGACTACGCCTACGACACCCTCATCGCGGCCGGTTACCATATCAGTAGTGGTTACACGCTGGTCAAAGATCCCGCCAAGGTTAATTTCAGTTACCGCGACAACCTGTGGCAAGGCTCCGATCTTTTGGCAACCGGCGTTGCCAGTTTTGGACATATTTCGGGCGTGCACTACCAAAACAAACCGGATATCAACGTTTACAAATCTGATTTGCTGGAACACAAAACATTACCTCTAGGCAGGGCATTAAAACCCACCCAAACACAGTTGCTAATCCGCGAGATGATTCTTTTGTTGAAGAAGGGTTATCTTGACCGTGACTATTTCCGCGCTAAATTTCACCAAGACGTTGTCGAGACATGGCCTGAGGCCTGGCAGCAGCATGTCGATGATGGTTATGCAATCATTGGCGACGAGCGAATTGAACTCACCCGTCAGGGCTTGCTGCGAGTGGATGCGTTACTTCCCGTATTCTTTGAACCAAGTCACCAAGGCATTCGCTACACCTAAACAATCCTATGCCTGAGTCCATTTTTATGATGGGTGAATTCTCGGCTGAATTCCCCGACGATCGAAATTACGCCGACAATCACATGTGGTCGCAACACGTCGGCGAAAAGACCTACCGGTTTGGCTTTACGGCCTATGCCGTGCGTTTATTGCAAGACGTCTATTTCCTGGATTGGTTAGTCGAAGCACCTGCCCGCCTAGAGATGCGGCAGGAAATTGGATCCATCGAAAGCAAGAAAGCTGAAAGCGCTTTGTATGCCCCGATTCCCGGTCACCTATCGCAATTCAACCAGCAACTGATGGAAGACCCCTCCGCCATTAATGTCGATAAATATGATGGTGGCTGGCTGTTCGAAATGACTTGCGATGCTCCCGAATTCTTGACCGCGAGCCAGTATGTGGAATTATTGGACGACGTGTGGGATAAAACGCAACGCACGATCAAGGGCCAATTGAACCATTAGCACCGCCCAGTGCCCTGCTCTGCCGCTCTTAGCTGGTCAAAACACCCCGCGAAATGGGTTTCCGTGCTCGTTATAAAATGCGGCGAGCGACGCTGCTTTTTGGTAACATAGACGCTTTTCAATTCCCCTAAGCTCCGAACTCCGCATGGCCAAACGCATCTCTGTAATCGTCTCGCAAGGTCAAAGCAGTAACCCTTCCAAGCGTCGCTTGGAAGAGGAAATTATTGCCGGCCTGATGTTCGAGCCCGGTTTTGATGTCACCGTCACGCCCCACCTTTACGACCTCAAAGCGGACAGCACCGGCATGCTGGCCTTCAAGGGAATTAGTGGTGACATGATTGTTTGTTCCTGGATGTTCGAACGAGCAGCGCATTGGATTCTTGATCGCAATCATATTTCCGGACACGTGGGGACCACCCTGCTCGTCAATGAAGACGACGAGGAAGAGGACGACGAAGAGGAAGAACTGGATGAGGTGGAAAAGCAAAGGGTAATTGAGCACCGCGATATTCCCAACCGTCACATCTATTGTTTTGACTTGAAAACCACGAACCGTTCCCAAGATTACATCGACGAGGCAAAGAGAATCCTCGCCGAACTCAGCGTCGATGTGGTTAGTTTAGGCCTCGGCGGACCGAAGGTGGAACCGTCCACAAACCAACGATTTGAGACACCCACCAATTCCACCAGTCTAGCTCGCGACGGGTCGGGTCTGGAACCCGCGCCGAACGGCGTTCAGACAACCGAAGAAGCAGGCGGCGAAGATGGTAATATCACCCGCATCGAAGAACGCGCACCGCGACGCTGGTACCCCGTAATCGACTACAGTCGCTGCACCAATTGTTTGGAGTGTATCGATTTTTGTTTGTTCGGCGTCTATGGAGTTGATCGAATCGACACGATTCTTGTCGAACAACCCGATAATTGTCGCAAGGGCTGCCCCGCGTGTAGTCGCGTTTGCCCGGAAAACGCCATCATTTTCCCACAACATAAAACGCCGGTGATCGCAGGCTCCGCTGAAATGGGCACCAGCCTTAAGATTGACCTCTCTCAATTGTTCGGCGCTCCGGACAAAGGACGGTCGGCAGTCGAAGTGGCCGCCGACGAACGCGATCAGCAACTGGCGATGGCCGGTCGAGACATCGTTGGGATGCAAGGTCTCGATAAGCGGCAACCCAACCACAAACGAAACCGCCAACGCGACGCCCTAGACCAATTAGTCGACCAACTAGACCAACTGGATCTCTAAACCCCGCGAGATACTGGTTTAGTTTCCGTCGCTTTCTTTTTGACGCTTAAGCTTTCTAAAAAGCTTGGTTGCATCTTCTAAGGGTAGACTGACGTCGTTGAAACGAACCATGCCTTGTTTGTCCACCACGACGAACCACGGAGTGCCATACGCACGATAGGCGTCGTACGTCACCGAACGCTTGTTCGCACTACCATCATGTCCGACAGGCACATCCACATCAATTTCTTCAACTAATTGACGGGCATTGCTGTAGGTGTTCTTATCGAAGTTGCGGAAAGGCGTGTGAATGGCCATAAGAAGAACTTCCGGGTCGTCTGCAAAGGCCTCCTGAATCGCTTTTAATTCAGGTAGACCAACCTCCCGTGTCCATTCGCAATCGGCCTGAAATAACAACAAACAAATGACTTTGCCGCGATTGGATTCCAAGCGGGCTGACAGGCCCTTGGGAATACCACTCCATTCGTTGACCGCTAATTCTGGCGCTGGCTCATCCATCAGGCCTGGTTCGTCGAGATCTTTTACAGTGCCATCATCATTGATTTCGACATTTCCCTTGCGCACTTCAACCAGCCTGAGATCGAAGAAAATGTATTGGTTTTTGCGTCTGACCTCTAGCTTGACGACTTCACCGGGAAGTTTATTTGCAAAGGCGTCCAACATGTCGACAGGTTGGATAATATATTTCTCATCCACCGAAAGAATCTCATCGCCGATCTTGATGCCCGCTTTGGCAGCAGGTCCTCCCTTAATGACCATGCTGACCGTAGAAGTATTGCCGTCAAAACGGACCCCCGTCATGACACGTTGCTCTTTACTTTTTAGTAGCGTCGCCGGCTGTCCCCATGCGTTGCCAGCAGTTCCTGCGAGCATGGTGACGAAGCATACGGCCAGGCACAAAGATGTCCTAAGGTTCGGAATTGATCGCATGTCTTGCCTTGTTAATCATGAAATGACGCTTCTACGGTAAACCAGAGGCGGCATAAAATAAACATCAATAAACTAACCCGAGCGAGACTTCCGATATGATCTCTGCGAGTAACTAATGGCCTATTTGATAGAGATTAGGCTCTTCCGGTTCGGGTTTGGGAGCGTCTGACGACAGCCTCGGGTCTTGCCAACTGGAGGGATCGAAATGCGTTTCATACACGCCATAATCGTGGAATGCAATTTTTTTGGCAATCCGATACGCCCAACTACGCTCGGGAACCGGCTCCAAGTCTGGTGAATACTGCGAGGGATGATGACCGGCCGCTTGTAGTTCCGAAATCGCCGAGTGCCGCGCCGTTGAGTCTTTGGCGTCATGAGCTTGGACCAGTTTTTGAATCAGATCAGGTCTTTCCAAAGCGATACAGCCACGCGTTGCCGACGCAGCCACCGCGCGAAAATCGGTGAGGAACTCCGAATTGTTGAAGGTTTCGGCCAGCGGCTTTTCATCATGAATCGAATCGGTCGCAAATTGGATAATGGGACACGGCTCGATATCGCCCCAAGGATTAATGTGATGGGTAAAACCCGTTGCCGCGGGGCACAGAGCATTCCCGTCGGCATCGTAATAGGCGTCGATCACAATGATCGGTTTCTTGCAACGCATATCAACGACGAATTGGCGAGCCTTACGTTGTTGTTCGGGGGTCAGCGCCAGATCGGGACAGGGCTCGGGGCCAACCGGTCGATAAATGTGATACCAGGTATACATAACACCCATGTCAATCAATCGATCAACCCAGGCTTCGGTCAGTAAATCTTCGTAGTTCGTTTGGCACAGACTCGTGCACACGCCGGTCATCACCTTGTTATTCAAACAATTTTGCAGACCCTCCATAGTGGCATTCAGGACGCCTGCTTTTCCACGCCGCTGATCGCTGACGACCTCCGACCCTTCGACACTGATAAGGGGTGTTACGTTCCCTAATTTACGAAATCGCTTAGCCACCTCATCGGTAATGAAATGCCCGTTGGTAAAAACTTGAAAATAGGCGTCCGGATGAGCTTCCAAGACGTCGAATAGCCCCTTGTGCATGAGGGGTTCTCCGCCCAACAGACCAAAAAAGGAGTTACCGACCTCTTTGGCTTCGTCGATCATGCGGTTGAGCGCGTCGACCTCGATGCGATTTTGTTTGTGGGCCACGTCGACCCAACAACCTTGGCAACGTAGGTTGCAGCTGTTGATAATCGAAATGTAAAGATACGGAGGAAAAAACTCGCCACGTTTCAATCGACGTTTGTGCAATTGGACGCTACGCAGGCCTTTTACGCCCATATTCCAAAACAGCTTCCACAACAGACGCTTGTCTGTTTCAAGCATCATTCGCTTGGCCATTCGAAAGTACACGAGGAAATCACTCCGAGAAGAGGGATGCGGGTTTGGTAAGTGGCGAGATTATACCACAGCCGTTGGTAACCGGCGGATGATTCTTCTTGTCACAGAAACCGGCTGCGATTGAACGGTTTTCGCGAAATTCTCGCCGGAAAGGGGCTCGCAGCTGGCAAACCGCTTCCCAAACGAAACCAAGAAGCCCCGCGAGGTCCGCAGACCTGGCGAGGCTGTACGCATGGTTTCGTTTTCATCGAGAGCCCTTTTAAGCGGCTCGACGACCGCGTTTTTCCATCGGCGAGACGGCTGACAGCTCGTGCTTGGTAATCGCCAAGCGACGGCTAAACGCACGGTCTGCGGCTTGTTTATTCCGGGCAGCCAATCGGCCCGCGAGTTGTTGCCAGCGACTCGGCCTCCAAAGATTGGTCAGGCAATCACTGCCCAAGGCTACCAGGCCGCCAATGCGTTGATTTTCGGATGACAGATGACGTTGTGTCATTCTTTGCGCGTCTCGCCCGGTTCGCGAGCGTGCTGCGAGATCCAACAGTTCGGGGCGAGCCAAAGTTAACACTCGGTCAGTGATAACACCGCAATCGGCTCCCAAACCTTGAATACTGAGACCCAAATCGAGCGCAAATAGCTCGTCACTGATGGAATCATCAAAGGGACCAATCGCCTCCAGCACACTGCGTCGATAAAGACCTGCCCAGCTGCTTGGCCCCAATGGCCGCTGACGGGATTGGGTGGCGTGGCGAGGCAACATGGAACGACCTGTGAGCAGGCCACAAGAAATGATTTCGTCGCGATAATTCGCGGCCACCAATGAGCAGGCTACGCTGCCGATCGATTCACTCTGTAAATAGCGAACGCCTTGGGCAAACCACTGATGGGTTACCTCAACACCGGGCCGGATTACGTTGATTGCATCACCCGTGACGACATTCAACATGGCATTAAAGTAGCGAGCCAGATTTGGCTTACCCGCTACTTCTACAAATTCCACCTCTTCTTCGAGACCGTAAGTATCGGTCTGTAAATCACTTTGCACGACGATCACCTGATGGTGGGGCATGCGATAGCGAAGAATTGAGGCCAATGTGTGTTCGAAAAGATCATCCGTGCCAACTCGTGGCACAACGACAGACAATGAAGACATGAGCTACCCTGCTTTGTGGCGAAAGAAAACTTGCTTGTTATCCTGACGCGATCCTTGCGTCACAGCCGCCTAAAATAGAAAAGTCCGTTCTCAGCTATGGAGAATTTCGGACATCACGTCGGTTTCCGGTGAGTGGTTTTGCATACGCTCGGGTTGTTCAACTGGTGCAGGTACTAGCGGCAACAGAAGAAACAGTTTTGTCCGCTGTTGAAAATTTCCTGATGAAAGCTCATGTCACCCCCTGGTAAGCCAAAATCATTGGGAAAGCAGGCTTTTCTCGTCATGGCAGCGCGGTTTCCGAGATTCCCACCATGCTTGTGGCAAAACGGAAAAGCCGATAAAAACCGAGTATGCGACAGTACCACGACCTCTTGCAGCACATTCTTGATCACGGGACCGAAAAATCGGACCGTACCGGTACCGGTACGTTCAGTATTTTTGGCCACCAGATGCGATTCGACTTATCCGCTGGATTCCCTTTAGTCACGACAAAAAAGCTGCACCTCCGCTCCATTATTCACGAATTACTCTGGTTTCTCACCGGCGACACTAATATCGCTTACTTAAAAGAGCATGGTGTCTCCATTTGGGATGAGTGGGCCGACGAAAACGGAAACCTGGGCCCCGTTTATGGCAGCCAATGGAGATCTTGGCGGGGTGCGGATGGGGAAACCATCGATCAAATCTCCAACCTCATTGAGATGATCAAGCACACTCCCGATTCCAGAAGATTGCTGGTGAGCGCATGGAACGTGCCCGAAATCCCGCACATGAAACTGCCTCCCTGTCATACACTTTTTCAGTTTTATGTGGCGAACGACCGCTTATCCTGCCAACTGTATCAGCGCAGCGCAGATGTCTTTTTGGGCGTCCCTTTCAATATCGCTTCGTACGCTCTGCTAACCATGATGGTGGCTCAAGTCACCCAACTGCAGCCCGGTGATTTTGTACACACGCTGGGCGATGCCCATTTGTATTCCAATCATATTGACCAAGCTCGCCAACAGTTGGCACGTGAACCCCGTTCGCTTCCCAGCTTGAAAATCAATCCCGAGGTGACTTCGATTTTTGACTTCCAATTCGCAGATTTTGAAGTCGTGGGCTACGATCCGCACCCGCATATCAAGGCTCCGGTCGCCGTATGACAATCTCTCTCATTGTGGCATTTAGCGAGAATAGTGTCATCGGTTTCGAGGGAGATATGCCCTGGAGATTATCTGCAGACCTGAAACGATTCAAACGTCTGACCATGGGTCACCCGATGATCATGGGTCGCAATACCTATGAATCAATCGGACGACTTTTACCAGGTCGAACAACGATTATCTTGACACGAAACGGCCAATACGAAGTGCCGGGTGCATTGCTGGCCTCAGACCTGGAACAAGCTTTGGAACTTGCCTCTGCTGACGAAGAGATCTTCGTGGTGGGAGGCGGCCAAGTTTATCAACACGCTTTGCCTTTGGCGGATCGAATTTATGCGACCCGGATTCACGTCGAGCTTCCAGGCGATACGCATTTTCCAAAAATAGATTGGGAGCAATGGAAGTTGGTCGAATCAACGGCTCACGACTCCGACGAAAAAAACCAATATCCTTTTACATTCGAAAACTACGTACGGAAGACCGAGCGCAATGAGTGATCAACAAGCAGCGGAAATCGTGGCACGCACCCAGAGTTTGCTGGAAAGCATCGCTGCCGGTGACTGGGATGCGTATAAAAAGATGTGTGATCCTTCGCTCAGCTGTTTCGAACCCGAAGCACGCGGCCAACTGGTGCACGGCATGGAATTTCACCAATTCTATTTTGACAACCTATCTCACCGCATGGCCGTGAATACCACGATCGCTGCACCGCACGTCAGATTTCCGGGGAAAGATGTCGCGATCATCAGTTACGTCCGTTTGCAACAACGGATGGGAACCGATGGCACCCCCAGCACCGGCCATTGGGAGGAGACGCGGGTCTGGGAAAAACAGGACGGGGAATGGCGGCATGTCCATTTTCACCGCTCCTCTGCCACCTAAATGACGGCTCTCGATACTAGAGCGACGCAAAACGCGCCCCTGTTTTTACACGCCTTGAACGATTTATAGCGTTCGCTCGGAAAGTTGATTTTCAGACCGCTCGGCATTCCATCGCTTGATTTTCCTGCGATAATGAAATTATGAGCATGCGCGTAAATAAATTTACAGTTCCGTTGATTGGCTGGCTGATGATTTGGGCCAGTCCTGGAATCATCTGCGGGCAAATCGATTTCAACCGTCAAATACGCCCGATCCTGTCCCGTCATTGCAGCTCGTGCCACGGGCCTGATGAGGCAAGTCGGGAAGCCGATTTACGGCTGGATACTTTCGCCGGTGCCACCGCTGATCTGGGGGATTACGCTGCCGTCGTTCCCGGCGATCCGCAAGCCAGTGAATTGATGCTGCGAATCATGTCTGATGACGACCCGATGCCTCCAGAAGACCACGGGGCGCGGTTAACGAAGCAGGAAATTGATTCGTTAAGGCAATGGATCAGCGAAGGCGCTGCGTTTCAAAAACACTGGGCTTTCAAGACGCCCATGCAACCAGCCATTCCCTCGCTGCCAAACCAGCCTTGGGCGAAACAACCTATCGATGCCTTCATTTATCGGGAATTACAAAGCCGCGGATGGCAGCCCAATGAAGCTGCCGATCCAGCTCGGTTGATTCGGCGTCTGGCTTTAGATCTGACCGGGCTTCCCCCCAGTCGAGAAATGGTTGAGCGTTTTGTTGCCCAGCCCAACGAAAGGACTTATGAAGCTCTCGTGGATGAGCTGTTGAGTTCACCTGCCTACGGGGAACATTGGGCATCCATGTGGTTGGATCTGGCACGATACGCTGACACGGTCGGATACGCCAGCGACGAAAACCGTACCATATGGCCTTGGCGTGACTGGTTAATTCAATCGCTTAACGAAAACAAACCGTTTGATCTATTCACCACCGAGATCATTGCTGGTGATCTTCTCCCCGATCCTAGTACCGAACAACGCTTGGCAACGGCATTTCACCGCAACACCCTCAACAATAACGAGGGCGGAACGAACGACGAAGAGTTCCGTACGATCGCTGTCAAAGATCGAATCAGCACCACGTTCAATACATGGATGGGCCTGACCATGCGTTGTGCCGAATGCCATTCACACAAATACGATCCGATCAGCCACACCGAGTATTACCAATTCCTGGACTTTTTTAACCAAACCGCCGATGCCGATCGCCCTAACGAGACCCCGCTGCTGGGGCTAAGACCCATCGGCTTGAACGCAAAGATAGAGGCGTGGGATGAGAAGATTGCCGCGTTACGAAAACAACAGCGGGAGCAACCGCACCTCTGGCAACCCTTGCATCCAGTGGCCTGGGCCAGCCAGCAAGGCACCACGCTGGAACCACAATCAGATTTATCAATCCAAGCCAGCGGCCTCAATCCCGACAACGAAACATGGGATTTGAAATTCACGCCGCAGCTCGACAAGCCCATCACGGCAATTCGAATTGAATTACTACCAGATGCCTATCACGCAGGACGTGTCGGCCGCGGTCCCGACGGCGCAGTGGTCTTGACGCAAGTCAACGTATCGACGGAGGGTCAAAATCAACCGCTGGCAAAAGCCGCGGCCGATTATTCGCAAAAGGGATTTGAACCCGTGCACCTCATTCGATCGCAAATTGCCGACGCGAACGAAGCGTTGGGTTGGGCCGTGCATCACCCAACCGAGGGTTTCGGAAAACGTCGCACGGCAATAGTCGAATTCAAAGACCCATTGGTTCCCAAAAAGGAACGCGAGATATCCGTGCAACTGGTGTTCAACAGTCAATGGCCGCGGAGCAATGGCGGACGCATTCGGTTTTCCTATACGACCACGCCGGGAGCCGTCGAAAAATTCCAACGCGATCAATTGGAACCGCTAAAACAACAACTCCAGCGGTTAGTGAAACAACGTAATGCAGAGGTAAAGGTACCCATCCTGGCCGAACTGCCGGAGGAAAAACGTCGCCAAACCCATTTGATGAAACGCGGTAATTTCCAAAATCTGGGCGACCCCGTGACGGCGAAAGTGCCTGTCTCTTTTCACGAATTCTCACCGGATTACCCCATCAACCGCTTGGGCTTGGCCCGTTGGTTGTTGCAGACTGACAACCCGCTTACTTCCCGCGTCGCCGTCAATCGATTGTGGTCACGTTTATTTGGCAAAGGTTTGGTAGTCACCGAAGAAGATTTCGGCACGCAGGGTTCGCCACCCTCTCATCCCGATTTACTGGATTGGCTGGCTACCGATTTGCAGTCTCATGCATGGGACATTCAGCGTTCCCTCAAACAAATGGTAATGTCGCGTACCTACCGACAAGCCAGTAAAACAACGGCTGAAAAATTGCAGGCTGATCCCAGCAATACGTATTGGGCGCGAGGCCCGCGGTTTCGCCTGCCCGCTGAGACTATTCGAGACCAAGCGCTGGCCGTATCCGGATTGTTGAGCGATAAAATGTATGGACCGCCCGTCTATCCCCCCAACCCCATCAAACAAGTCACCAATGCTTTCGCCGGTGCCGATGTCTGGACCGTGAGTCCGGGTGAGGATCGTTATCGACGTTCGATTTACACGTTCCTTAAACGCAGCCAACCGCATCCTCTGTTCGAAACATTCGATACCTCGACTCGCGATGTCTGCAGTATGCGACGGATCAATACGAATACCCCGTTGCAATCATTTATGACATTGAATGATGAAGCGTTTGTCGAGGCCGCTCAAGCTTTAGCAATTCAAATGAGCCAGGCGGACACGCCTGCACTGCAGATTAGCCGAGGCTTGGAAATGGCGTTAGTCCGGGCGGCCGAGCCTGCCAAAATCCCCACGCTGTTGAATCTGTATCAAAAATCGCTCGAGCAATACACAGAAACCCCGGCAGAGGCACGACTCATGTTGGGAGCATTCGCGAATCAACATGCGGAGTCACAACACCCGCACCTTGCTTCCCTGGTCATCGTAGCCAACGTGATTTTGAACCTAGACGAATTCCTGACACATTAGCCGACAGTAGCCCGTAAACTGCCATGAACCCTAAGACGGAATTAAAAATTCGGCAAACTCGCCTCCAAACTCGACGGCATTTTCTCCGCAATTGCCAGGTCGGTTTGGGGAGTATGGCGTTAGCCGGTTTAGCGGGCCCCCGCCCGAGTTTTGCTGAGCAGCGTATTGGCAACTTGCTACCCTCCGCGGCCAAAGCCAAGCGAGTGATTTACTTGCACATGGCAGGCTCACCCTCGCAGCACGAAACCTTGGATTACAAGCCCGTGTTGGCCAAATGGCACATGAAGCCTTGCCCAGATGAGTTGATGGCTGATCGCTCATTCCCTTTTATAAAGGGCCGGCCCAAACTGCTGGGGCCGCAATACGAATTCCAGCAACACGGCGAGAGTGGTGCCTGGATCAGTTCGCTGTTTCCCAAACTTGCGGGCCACGCTGACAAACTCTGCGTGGTCAATTCGATGTTTACCGATCAATTCAATCACGCCCCCGCGCAACTGTTTTTGCATACCGGCACGCCACAATTTGGCGGTGCGGCAATGGGATCTTGGATTACCTACGGTCTGGGAAACGAAAATGAAAACCTGCCCGGATTCATGGTCATGGTATCGGGCGGAAAGTTACCCTCCGGTGGCAAACAACTTTGGGGAAGCGGATTCCTGCCCGGCGTGTACCAGGGCGTGCAATGCCGATCCGGTCCAGAACCGATCCTGTTTGTTAATAACCCTCCAGGTATGTCACGCGATCTCAGGCGCTCTAGTCTGGACGCCTTGAATCAACTCAACCGCCTCGAAAGCCAAGAATTTGGTGATCCGGAAACCGCCACACGAATAGGCCAGTATGAACTCGCTTTTCGTATGCAAACGGCGGTGCCTGAAGTCATGGACATCAAGCAGGAATCACCCGAAACCCTCGAACTCTACGGCGCCCAACCTGGCAGTGGGTCCTTTGCCAATAACTGTTTGTTGGCAAGACGACTTGTCGAACAGGGCGTCCGCTTCGTGCAGTTGTTTGATTGGGGTTGGGACGTTCATGGAACCAATCCCGGCGATGATTTGATGACACAACTGCCCAAAAAATGTCAGCAGGTCGACCAACCGATCTCCGCGTTACTGACAGATTTAGACCGCCGAGGGTTGCTGGAAGAAACGCTCGTGATTTGGGGCGGCGAATTTGGACGCACCGCCATGAACGAGGCGCGGAATGGATCGAAACTTCTCGGTCGTGATCACCACCCCGATTGTTTTTCCATCTGGATGGCGGGAGGTGGTATTAAGCCCGGGACTCGCTTCGGTGAAACGGATGACTTTGGTTACACGATTACCAAAAATCCGGTGGGTGTCCGTGATTTACAAGCAACCATCCTGCATTTGCTCGGCAAGGATCCCCATCAATTCAGTTTCCCCTTCCAAGGATTGGACCAGCGGCTCATTGGGCCCGCCAATGACCCTCGTGTCATCCAAGGTTTACTGGCCTGACGTTTCCGGCGCTCGCTTTGCTACGTCGGAATTCTAAAAAGTGAACCCCACCTGCTAACCCGGGGTCCGTGGTGCGGCCGAAGCGGTAGGGACTCCGTGGGTGGCTTTCCTCTCCTAAAACCCCGGGAAAACTGGAAAGAAATCTCACGAATAACAGCCTCCAGCAGGTTCCCAAGGATTCGCTTGTTGGCTCGTTTCATCCAATCGTTGTATTGAATAAGATACGGAGAAGCGAACCGCCTGCGTTTGCTTCATTCATCCGACCAACATGCTTGATTCGTCAGTTGTCTTTTTATGAAATCACTGTTTCGCATTCTGGCCGTTACGATTGCTCTGTTGCTATTTGCGGCCGCTCTAATGTTTTATTGGGGTGGTCAACAAATGGAATTCAAGGCCGAAACATTAATCCGTAATACGGATATCAATACTGTTATGGTCGCGCTGGGTGAACCGGAAACATGGTACGACGGCGTGGTCGAAGTACAGACAACCGAGCAAACAAACTCGGACATTGGAGCCGCCGCCGACATCACGATACTAGAAGATGGCACTCGCTCTACACTCAATGGAGCCGTCCTGTCTCAATCGGATTCTTCACTTACCGTAAGAACTTGGAATGAACAAGACTTTGATGTCTTTTCGATCTGGCAACTGGAACAAGCCGGCAAAGACGTGCGTGTGCGCCAATTGATGTTAGCCACTCACAAAGGGTTTTTTCGTTTCGAAGCATTGTTAAATAAACAAAAAGAGCAAACCAGCATCAACCAACAGCTGGAGCAACTAAAAAATTTCGTCGAAACCGAGCAATTAGTTTTACCAAAAGAGCGCGGGCAACAGGCCTCAGCAAATGATTCGGAAGCGACGGAGCCGACCACTGAAACCAATAACCGCTAATAAGCCAACATAGGAAATTGACATTGACTGCAACTTTACTGGATGGCCGAGCCACCGCCCAACAGATTCAAGAAGAGATCAAAGTGAAAGTCGCTGCGTTCACTGACGCAACGGGAAACCAGCCAGTCTTGGCCGCAGTATTGGTGGGTGAAGACCCCGCCAGTGCCGTCTACGTTCGCAACAAAGAGCGAGCCTGCAAAAAAGTTGGTATCGAAAGTCAACTCCATCGACTATCTGCAGACACCAGCACGGAAAAACTTATTGAACTGGTCGATTCTTTGAATTGCGATCCGCGCGTCAGTGGCATCCTCGTCCAGCTTCCACTGCCCAAGCAAATCGACTCGCAAAAAGTTCTTGATCTGATTGACCCTGCCAAGGATGTGGATGCGTTTCACCCCACCAATGTGGGTCTGTTATCCCAAGGCCGCCCCCGCTTCCTGCCTTGCACGCCCCATGGCGTTTTACAGGTACTGCACCGCTATGACATTAGCATCAGCGGGAAATTGACTGCCATCATTGGCCGCAGCGATATTGTCGGCAAACCCTTGGCGATGTTGATGGGAGCCAAGAGCTCACACCTGGGGTCCGATTCATGTAATTCGACCGTAACCTTGTGTCACAGCCGCACCCCCAACTTGCCTGAAATCACTCGACAAGCCGACATCGTCATAGCGGCGATCGGCGTACCCAAGTTCGTTACCGTCGAGATGGTCAAAGAGGGCGCTGTCGTTGTTGATGTGGGAATTAACCGAACCGAAGATGGCCTCTGTGGCGATGTGGACTTCGAGCCCCTGCGTCATGTGGCATCTCACATCACGCCTGTTCCCGGCGGCGTCGGCCCTTTAACCGTGACGATGTTGTTGGAAAATACCTTAATGGCAGCACGGCTCCAGGCCGAGACGAAAGTCGCTAACGGGTAACCGGTTTGTCCCCGGTAGAATTTTTTTCGCCAGGCGAGCCTATCTGATGAGTCACCGATGTCGCTTAAACGAAGTCACCGAAAATTGATCATACTTGGGGTACTGGTAACCATCGTTGCGATTTGGTTCGCGGGAGATTACGTCCACTCGCGGAGAGTGAACTCAGCTCTCCAAGAGTTTGAAGCCAGCATCGATCGCGCTGCCGATGGCGTTCAAAAGGGAGCGGAATCTTTTACCATACCGGGCAACGATACGGCTCTGTTATTGGTGCACGGTTTTAATGATACACCGCAGACATTCGCACCCATGATTCAGCCCTTTTGCGACCAGGGATATACCGTCACTGGGGTGCGTCTACCCGGGTTTGGTGTGGCGGTTGATCAAATGCACTCCTGTTCCTGCGAAGATTGGGTACAGACGGTGGAAGACCGCGTTCAGGAATTAACTCAATCAGGAAAACGCGTTTATTTAGTCGGGCATTCTTTGGGTGGGGCGGTCTGCTTGGCGGTCATGCGCCGTGCCCCGGAATACGTTGCCGGTGCCGCTCTGTTGGCACCCGCCATCGACGTCTCCAACCAACGCAGCCCGATTTTTCCGACCCGGTTTTGGCGCAAGTTAGGTAACAGCCTTTTAATCTTCTCCAACGTCTACCAGTCGCCCTACGATCGTAACGATTGCCGTGATCCCGAGCATCGAAACCCCGATTACAAATCTCCCTTCTCTACGCGTAATATCGTCGATCAGACCTTTCTCCTGATGGACGACAACCAGTCTGCCGCCGAGTCGATCCGCACGCCATTGTTCATGGTCCTCAGTCGCAATGATCAAGTCACCGATTGGTCCCGAGCCGAAAATTATTTTTCGCGCCTCGGTTCAGTCGACAAAGAACTTGTATTTTATGACGATTCCGGGCACGCTTTGACCGTCGATGTGGATCGAGAGGAAATTGCCAAAGACATCATCCAATTTGTTCAGAACCAAATCGCGGACACCGACCCAGGTTCTCAATGAATCACGATTTTTTGCCTAATGCCTCAATAGAGGTACTTCGAGAGCGCGCGAAAATTCTCGCTCGTGTTCGTCAATTTTTTGACTCTCGCGATTTCTTCGAAGTGCAAACACCCATTCTTTCGCGCGACACGGTCGTCGACCAGCACATTGACCCGTTGGCCATCCCTATTTCCGTTCAAGGGGATCCTGAGGTTCCGTTTTACCTGCAAACATCGCCCGAGTTTGCCATGAAGCGAATTATGGCAGCAGGGGCATCCGCAATTTACCAAATTGGCCCCGCCGTCCGCGCCGATGAAGTCGGCCGCCATCACAATATTGAATTCACCATGCTGGAGTGGTATCGCGTCGCCGATTCCTATGAGGCCGGCATGGATCTGTTGGATGAATTTGCGCAGGATTTGCTGGGCCTTCCGCCCGCCAAACGGCTCACTTTTTATGATGCCGTGCACCAATATTGTGGCTTCGATTTTAATGCCATGGATGCCCTGCAAACCGCTGACAAAATTCGCGAAATTCTGGGCAGTGAAGATCTGCTGGAAACGGTCTTGGTAGAAAAAATCGAACCGGCCATGGCCAAGTTCCCCTCGCTGATCTTATACGATTGGCCGGCTAATCAGGCCGCGTTAGCACGGATTCGCGACACAGATCGACCCGGTATCAGCCAGGTTGCGGAACGCTTTGAGTTGTATGTAGCAGGGCACGAAATTGCCAACGGCTATCATGAATTGACGGATGCCGACGCACTCTGTTCGCGGAACCGCGAAAATAATTTGGCCCGGAAGCGTAGCGGCCGCGTCGAACTCCCAACCGAAAGCCGCTTGTTAGACGCCATGCGTTACGGGCTACCCGAATGTTGTGGCGTCGCCCTGGGGATCGATCGCTTGATGATGCTGGCAATGGGCAAGTCAACTATTTGCGAAGTGATGGCGTTTGACAGTCGACGGGCATAACACCGCCTACTCGTCCGCAGGGATCACCTACCGGGGTGCTTATGCCGATCCCTGTACGGTGGGCAATTGATAGAAACGACGAGCCGTTTCCCCCAGAATCATTGCTTGCTCGTGCTGGCTTAGCGATGCGATTAACTGCCGCGCGGCCGCAAATACCTCGGAGTAATCGGCAGCCAGATTACAAACCGGCCAATCACTTCCGTACATCAATCGCTCCGGCCCAAAGCACTCAATGGCGGTTTCTGCGTAAGGTCGAAGCTGCTCCACTCGCCAATCCTGCCAGTCGGCCTCGGTAACCATTCCAGACAGTTTGCAAAAAACATTTTCGTGTTCTGCCGCAGCCTGAAGTTGCTTTTTCCATTCCTCGAAGGATCCCTGCTTAATGTTGGGCTTTGCCAGGTGATTGATGACCAACGGCAAATTCGGGAAATGACTTGCGACGGTCGCTGCATGCTTCAAGTGCCGCTCGTAAAACAGCAAATCAAAAGGCAGCTTTTGTCTTTCGAGCTCTGCCAGTCCACGAAACACGTCCTCACGAATAATAAAATCCTCATCCGGCTCATCCTGTACCACATGGCGTATACCAACGAACTTGGGCTGGCCTCGAAATTCTGCCAGTTGGTCGCCACAGGCGGGACTGGTTAAATCTACCCAGCCAACAATGCCGGCAATGAAGTCATGCTGTTTCGCTAGTGACAGAGCCCAACGGTTTTCTTCCAAATTGTGTTGCGTCTGCACAAATACCGTCGCATCAACACCCGCCGTTTGAATACAAGGTTGCAAATCACCGGGTAGGAAACTGCGACAAATCTTTTGCAGCCCCTGCCCGTCCTGCCAAGCATTATCAAAACGCGTGTCCGAACGGTCCCAAAAATGTTGATGGGAATCAATGATCATCGTTATTCTCTGGCTGGCCTTCGGTGTAAAACCAATTGTGGATCGGATTCAAGATTTGCAAAACCTCCTCCAACAACTGAGGATCGAGAGGTTCATCGATCCATTGAAACCACTGGTCAATGCGACCCGGATTGGCAGAGCCGGTGATACAGGTTGCGAAGTCTGGATTAGCGATGGAAAACTGCAATGCCAATTGAGCGATATCCACTCCCGCCTGGCGGCAATGCTCGGCCGCTTGTCGACATATCTCTCGGACTTCTGGAGTCGCTTTGTGCCACACTGGCAACGGCGCGTTGGTGAGTAAGCGAGCGCTAAACGGAGCGGCATTCATAATGCCGACACCCTGCTCTTTTAGGAAACTCACCAGCCCGCTCAACATGTCGTTCTGCAGCGTATAGTGGTTATAGGAAAGTACGACATCCAAGTCGCACTGACTCGCTATCTGCCGAAATATTTTCATCGGATAGCCACTGATCCCGACAAACTTCACTTTTCCTGATTTTTGTATTTCCCGCAGCGCCGGCAAGGTTTCATGGATGATCTGGGATAATTCCACAAACTCGATATCGTGGCATAGCATGATATCGAGGTATTCCACCCCCATCCTTTCCAAGCTGATATCCACGCTTTCCTTAACACGACGAGCGGAGAAATCGAAATGTTGCGGCGCGTAGCGACCTAACTTGCTGCTTAAAAAATAGGATTCACGAGGCACGTCCTGCAACGCGTAGCCCAAGAGCACCTCCGATTGTCCACGCCCATAATAAGGCGAGGTATCAATCAGGTTCATTCCCCCGTCCAAGGCGACCCGCACGCCACGTAGGGCTTCCTGCAAATCAATGGAGCGAAACTCGGCGCCCAGCGATGAGGCACCAAAGGACAAGACGGATAAATCCAGTCCGGTTTTGCCAAGACTTCGATACTGCATAATGAAGGCCGTTAAAAAGATACAAACAGAGGGCGGATACGCGGACTGTTAATTTGATCGGAAAACTCACATTCGCAAAGGGGCCACCCTTGCCAACTATTTTACAATTTGGAACCGGTAGATTCCTACGCGGTTTTTTTGATTGCATTATCCCGGACACCAACGCCGTGACCGTCGTGCAATCTCGCCTTCATTCTAACGGGGCCGAGCTGATAAATCGCCAACCTCAGGGTTATCAGGTTTGGACTCGTGGAAAACAAGATGGAACAATTGTCGATCAGACGACACAGGTGAATTCGCTGGACTGCGGCCTCGATGCCAATACGCAATGGGCGGACGTCGTCAAGGCGGGCCTGTCCCATGACCTGCAGCTAATTGTTTCCAATACCACCGAGGCCGGTCTTTCCCTCAGCGCCAACGACGATGGTTCTGACTTGCTCTCCGATTGCCCGGAATCCTACCCTGCCAAACTGTTAAGCCTGCTGTTCCAAAGGTATCAGGCGCAATGCCCCGGCATCACGATCTTGCCCTTGGAATTGGTTGAATATAACTCCAATCAACTGTGCTCGTTGGTCAAGCAACAAGCGCTGACAAATTCCACCACCGCAGTGAGCTCCTTCATCGATTGGCTCGAATCGGAAAATCGCTGGCTAAATAACTTGGTCGATCGCATTGTTGTCGGCGTGAGTGATCCTCCACCGTGGGGTTACGAAGACCCGTTGGCCGTGGTGGCTGAACCCTATCGGATGCTGGCCATTCAAGACGACGGCGGCGACCGTAATATTTTGCCCCAACATCCGATGATTTTGTGGACCGAAAATCTGCAGCCGCTCTTCATTCGTAAGGTGCGGATTTTGAACGGGCTACACACCGCCATGGTCGCCCACAGCCTACCACGCGGATTCGAAACCGTTCTGGATGTTATGCGCGATGCGGATGAAAGAAACTGGTTCGAGGAATTATTGAACGAGGAAATCTTACCGGCACTTAAGGCTCGAAATAGTGACGAGCAAGCGTTCGCTGCTGCCGTGTTAGAACGTTTCGAAAACCCGTTTTTTCAGCATCGATTGGCGGATATCGCCAATGGTCACGAAAAAAAGTTGACCACGCGGATACAACCGACCATCGACGATTTTCGCAGAGCGTTTGGCAAAGAGCCAGCGCGTCTCAATGAAATTGTGAGCGCCGTTCTTTAACGCACAGGAGCCCCTGAAAAAGATTTGACCGAAGTGTCCATCGTGATTTGATACCGGCGCTCGTTAGGGCAGAACGCGTACGCAAATGTTCTTAAACTCGATCGGAGCTCCTTCTGCTTCCAACACAATAAAGCCCGTATCAGGTTGGCATGCCGTCCCACCTGAGACTTCGGTACCGTTGACCCATAAGCGAACTTCACCATTGATCGCACGCACATAATAGTGGTTCCATTCACCAAATCCCTTGCTGTGGTCGGTGGACGGAAAGCTTCGTTTCCCATTCGGTGCCGCTGGTAAGAAGGGTTGCATGTCGGCCGCTCCTACCGGAAATACGTCTCCGTTAGTCGTAAACCAATCTGGATCTTGGCCTTTTGATTTCTTCCAATCTTCGGCATATCCATGGTCTAAAATTTGAATTTCAATCCCTTGCGGTAGCGCGCCCGGAGGTAATTTATCCAGCACCTCTTTCGGCGACCAAATGAAGATGCCGGAATTTCCGGAACGCTTTAGGTGTTTCCACTGCATGACCATTTCAAAATTTGTGTATTGTTCCTGAGTTCGCAAGCCACCATTGCAATTGCCCTTGCAAATGATCGTCCCTTTTTCTTCGCTCCAGGTATCCGGCTTACAATTGACATTCACAAAATCTTGAAAGGTCAGCGGTTTCCAACCCGCGCCACTGCCATCGATGAGCGCTGCCGGGTTTTTTTGAGGTACCGGTGATGATTCTTGTCCGACACAGGCTGAGGAAATCACTCCTGAAAGTGTCAGTACCAAAAGGGTCGAAATAATCGTGTCGATCTGTCTCATCGTAATTCCTTTAACCATCACTTTTCCCAACAAAAAAACGTTCATGAAACAGTCCCCTTCATGCACATGCAGCTGCCAGTTGATCCCCCCCGGAGCTAGTTGCCGAACCACTTGATTCGATGTGTTTTCTTCTGCAATTAGCGTTCTGTACGCGGATAACCACTGAAAATACAGCATTCTTATCGAGTGTATGACCCCTGCCCGGTTCTGATTTTTGGCGATTGGACCTTTTTCCTATAATATGACATCTCGACCGGACGGAACATACACCGCAGCCATCTGTTAATTGTCCTTTATTGACACGGGACAAACAAAGGGGAGCGTTAAAAAGCGAGGCTGAGACGCAAACACTCCAACAATACAAATTGAGCTGGAGTTGTTCGTCAGGCTGTTTATCCAGCAGCACAAGCTCGCAGCGGATCAGAAGGTAAATTACGGGGGAGATAAGCATCGTGGTTGCAAACGCGTTACAACGGCCTACGCTGGTTTTGAACAGGAACTGGCAACCTGTAAACGTGACATCCGTCGCTCGTTCTTTGACGATGGTGTTTGCGGGAACCGCTCGCGTCGTCTGCCCGGATTCCTATCAATTGTTTGATTGGAATGATTGGGCCGAGTTAATTCCCGATGATGACGAGCCGTTTGTACAAGCGGTCGCTCAGCGTTTTCGTGTCCCCGAAGTCATCACACTGGTTTCCTTTGACCGCTTACCCAAAGCATCGGTTACCTTCAGCCGACGAAACATTTTCAAACGGGATAAATTCACTTGCCAATACTGTGGCGTGCAGCCAAAACCCGACGCCCTGACGATTGATCACGTTTTACCGCGAGCACAGGGTGGCAAGTCATCTTGGGAAAATTGCGTTTTAGCTTGCGTTTCCTGCAACCACTCAAAAGCCGATCGCATTCCCGAGCGAGCCGGTATGCGGTTAAAAAAACAACCGGAGCGGCCCTCATGGAGCCCTGCCTATTCTCGACATACGATGCAATTTGAGAGTTGGAAAAAGTTTCTCAGCGAAGCCTACTGGAACGCCGAGTTGGAATAGGCAGCGGGTCGACGAAAGCCGCGTAAGGCATTTCGCAATTAGGGAACTTTATTTCCGTTTGCCGCCTCGGCAGATTTTTGCTGCATTTCACGATCGACCGTTTGTCGCAAAATTACTTGCTCGACGGCTTGCTGTTGCTTCAATATTTTTAGCTCTTCGTCCAATCGCTCGGAGGTCAAAAGCAGATCTGCCAGTTGCTGATGGTCAATACGGACTTCGTCCAGTTCGACCTTTCGCATTTTGCGATCAATGGCCGCCTCTAACCGCATGATGGCTTGCTTTAATTTGGGTTGGCGAAGTTCCAAATAATCTAATTGCTCACGCAACGATGAAAGTTCTCGGGCCCAAATATCCCATTGATCGTCATGAGGCTTCCCATCCGCGTAGGGCTGGAGGTTTGCCAATAGTTGTTGGCGACTCCCCTCAAATTTTGTGGCTAGTTGCGTCATGCGGCGGTCCTGCGTCAGCAAGGTCGTCAGTGTTTTTTGATAGCCGGCGATTTCCTGTTCCAACTCCGTTAAATCGCGTGGTTTGGATTTTCGCCTCCACACGCCACTTAAATCGAAGTCGGTCTCGCCTGATATCGACCTTCGCTGACTCAGCAGCAACTCATTCTGTTGTGACCAATCCGCACCATAGCGAATCAGTGCACGTTGCTTTTCGCCCTCCCCGCTCGTGAATGAAACGACCAGGACGGAATCACTTACCTCAAATTTTGCGACCGCTTGTTTGGCTGACCCGTCTCGGTCGGTGGCGCCGATCCACAACAGACTTCCGGCCTCGGTTAACTCCAAATCCTGCTGTAACTCACCCTTATTTTTCGTCCAAGCACCGAGAAATCGCTGTCGGATCTCGGACACCGCTTGCCGCTTCTGAAGAAGCCGTTCTTGCTCTCGCGATTCGAGCACGCCGTACCAACCGGCCAGCGCGATCGACAACCCCAACGCGCCTAAAACCACTCCGCTTAAAGGAAACCAGAAGCCGTCTCGGCGTAAATTGTGATAGAGGCCAGCCAGAAAAGCCGTCATTCCGATAAGTAAGCCAATCACAGAGAAAGGCATCGACATGAACGGAATCCAGGCTTGAAAACCGCAGGTCAATAATCCGATGGCAGAGAAAAGCGATGCCACAATCCCCATGCGTGCAATCCTCGACATCGCTTGCCAGCGCCCCTGAAACCTATCCATACGGGTTTCCAGGTAAACAATTTCATTTTCATTCATGTGATTGTGCCTGAGAACCGTATACGTGTAAGCCGTTTTATCCTTGACTCGCGAACCACTGACTTTCAATCTTCCCAATCGACCCAACGGGACCGAACTTCTGCTAGGAATAGGTGTCTAATGCATGGGGAAGTCAGACCTTTCAAATTTCTGAAATTTTGGTGTTGACGATTATATCATCTCGAATAGATTTATCCGCGTTATGCAAATCATTATGCCACACAAATGGAACGCTGAAATGCTGGAGCCCGGCGAACAAACGCCCTGGGCTTGCGGTTCTTATCGTGCGCACATGCAAACCGTCGCGCAAGCCATTTGCAGTCCCAAAGTGACATATCAGGATTTAGAAGTCACGGAATAATTCGCTCAACACGAGCCATTATTGGAATTTGCGACCCGTGCTTTTCTAAAGATCACGGATTTTTCGTTTTCGGTTCTATCCGACCGCTTGATCGAGACATGATGCCTCGGGCCGTTTGCGCGATTGGACATCGTTAAAAGGCACCTGCAGAGATCGGTCTCGAGCTCCACCTGAGCAATCAAGCACTGGAAACTTTCATAAAAAAGGAAGGCTATGCTTTACTTCAAAGAGACCATTTCGGTCACGATCATTCTGTTTTCCGTTATTGACATTTTGGGTTCCTTGCCACTCGTCGTTGACATGAAAGCCCGGTGTGGCGATATCCAGGCGAAAAAGGCGACGTTGACCGCGGGGCTGCTAATGGTGGCTTTCCTCGTTCTGGGAGAGCGCATCCTACATGTGTTTGGTATGGATACGGCGTCATTCGCAGTGGCAGGCGCCTTGGTGATCCTTGCGCTGGGAATCGAAATGGTGCTTGGCGTCGATCTCTTTAAACATGATTTAAGTGGTGAAACTAACGCGATCGTACCGCTGGCTTTTCCCATAATCGCCGGCGCTGGTACGTTGACCACCATACTCACTTTAAAATCTGAATTTGCGCCAATCAGTATTTTGCTGGGGATCGGTCTTAATCTCGCTCTCGTCTACCTGGTGCTTGGCTGTAGCGACTGGTTTGAAAAGAAACTGGGCAGCGCTGGATTATCGGTGCTGCGCAAGGTATTCGGCGTCGTTTTACTGGGAATTGCAATCAAGCTGATTCGCTCCCATCTGTTGTCTTAACCCGGCTTCCGATCTTGCCTCGCGGGTGGATCCCGCATGCTTTTGCTGGCTCACTTTTGTTCCGTAAACCGAGTGCGGCAAGCGGGCCGGTGACAGGCCCGGGTTACTGATTCAACCAAATAAATCCCGCATTAAGTGACGTCGCGTACGTCACCCACAGCAGGTAAGGGATCAGTAATCCGGCTGCTAAAGATTGATACCGCTTGAAATGAAAAATGGTGATTCCTATGAGAAACCACAGCAGGACGATAATGGCCAATGCCCAAATCATTTGGTGAAACGAAAAAAACATCGGTGTCCAAAGAAAATTAAGGGCCAATTGAACTCCGAAAAGAGTCGCCGCGAGACGAGTACTTTTACCGCTCTCAATTCCCGTTTTCCAGACTAGCCACATGCTGATGGCCATCATCGTATAGAGCGCTGTCCACACCGGCCCAAACAGCCAATTAGGGGGCGTCCACGAGGGTTGGTTCAGCTGGGTATACCATGAGCTAATCCCACCGGCAGTGAGGATGCCAATCACGGCCCCACCGCCCACACACACCAAAATAAGTAACGCCAAAACAAAGAATGATTTCCCTTGGGGTACTTTCGGCATGACAAATTTTCCTTAACAAGTCCCAGTAATCTAGTCGGAATAGCGATGCTACATCTGCCCGCCATTTTTGACGATACCAAATGCCCACCTCGCACCTGAATAGATAAACTGCGGACTCACCGCTGTTTCGCAAATGGTGTTTGAAAATCATGAAAAAAATCCGCGTCGCATCATCATAAGATGAAGATGCAGACGCGGATTCAAAATAATTTACGGGTAAAATTTAACCGCGTCGATGATGCCGTAACAGCCGGATGGCTGTGCCACTTTCTGAATCGTGTTTACGAAATCGCTCGCATTCGGTTGCCGAAAATAGGAGGTTGCACTTCGCAGTCCCATTTGAATTGTCGGCAGTTTTAGTTTCGGAAGTTGTCTGTCACAGACTAGTTAGCGTAAAAAGCTGACGTGTTTTTAATGGCTTGACTCGAAAGTGATCGGGGGATCGCAGCGTTATGTTTGACCACGATATTAGCAATGGACCTCGATGGATTTGCAGGATCGCTGGAAGCGTTCACTGTGACATCAGCATTTTCGGAGTCGTACGTGTTGGAATACTTCGTGGCGGACTCTTCGTCCGGAATATAGATGTCAAAATCACGCTCGAAAAACTCGTCTTCCAGTAATTTTGTGAAATCTCCAAGAGGCATGTCGGATTCAAGTTTGATCGAGATGCCTTTGCCGTCCTGGAAAATTTGACTGACCTCGGTGATGGTCGTGTCAGGAACAACGGGCAATTCCATTTCGTTCCACATTTCAGGAAACACTGTTTCAGCTGCGGCGTGTGTTTCGCTGATGTTTGCTTTCCAAAACAGCAGCGAGCAAACAACCGCAAGAGCAGCGAATCCCATTGTTATTTTTTTGGTGCGTGACATATTCACCTCCCTTTGGTGTCGACGATAATTGACCTAACGAAAGGTAGGTTCCAATCGCGGGGTGTGTCCGATATGTCTGCCAAGGAATTGCAAATTTCGCTGCCGGCTTGTCGCACAAACCGGACAATCGTTAGGACCTGAAAAAAATCAGTAAAACGGGATGCTGGAGATGCCCCCCAGCTTTACCTAGTTCCGATAAACCCGCCCCCTAACAACCGCTCTAATAGTTTTTCCCGAAAAACCTTATTGCTGCAAAACTCCACAAAACTTGACCAAGAAGTCGAATTTTTCGCGATTTCATAAATCCGAACCCGTGCGCGAGACTGTGCAGAGCGACATCCGGCGGCGGTCATTCTTGGCAAACAGAGAGTCCCCAAGCCCACAGAAAGCCCCTAGGCATCTAGGGCGGCGCAAACGCGGTTAAAGAAGCGTCGCGGGTGTCCGTTTAAGCATCACCCATGCTCGTTCATTCACTCTGATACATGCTCTCCAAGCCGTACTTGGTGGAGGTTCGATTGAATTTTTTGGCCACCGCCTCGCCTAAATCAATCCCTAGGTCCATGGCGATTAGATCTGCACAGATGATCACATCCGCTAATTCCTCCGCCAACGCCCCGAGATCTTCCTTGCCACCAACCAACCCCAAACGAATCCTTTCGATCTTCTTGATTTCGTTGCAAGCCTCACCCGCTTCGCCGCCCAGCTCGACGCCGCGAAAGGACAGCGGCAACGAATCACCGCCCGCCCATTCCAGATGCCTAGCTTCATTGGATTTGCGCAAAATCTCAAAACTCATAATGATTCACTCCGTTCTTTTCGCCGCTATGCGGTGGGAATGCGTTGCAGGGTTTCCAGTAAATATTTCCAATATTTTTGCACACTGCTAATCTGTACTCTTTCGTCTGGCGAATGCGCACCCTCGATGTTCGGGCCGAAACTAATCATCTGCATGTCCGGGTAGTGCGTCCCTAGAATGCCACACTCCAAACCGGCATGGCATGCGGCGACATGGGCGGAATCTTCATGCATCTCTTCATATAAATCGCTCATTAATTTGACGATGGTCGAATCGGGTACAGGTTTCCAACCGGGGTACCGCCCGCCAAATTCGATATCGGCATCCAGTAAATCGAAGAGGGCGAAGATGGCCGTCGCAAGATCATCTCGCTCGCTGTTGACGCTACTACGCGTCAAGCAACCCAGTGTCAGGGCTCCATCTTTTACCAATACTCGAGCCAAATTGTTCGAGGTTTGCACCAAGTCCGCAATGGCCGGGCTCATGCGATGAATCCCGTTGGGTACCGCGTAGACGACGCCCAGCAAACATTTTTGAAGATCCATTGGTAACACTTGCTCGGGAGCGTCCGCCGATTCGCAAACCACTTCCGCATCCGGATCTGTGAGTTGATATTCGGCTCGGATCACCTCAGCCACTTCCGCCATGTACGCAGCCAACGCGGCATTTTGCTCGGCCGGAACGCCGATAATGGCAAACGACTCACGTGGGATCGCATTTCGCAAACCACCACCGTCGATCTCCGCAATTCTAGCTTGGAAATTTTGACTAGCGTGCCACAGCAAACGGTTCATCAATTTATTGGCATTGCCTCTCCCCAAGTGAATATCGACACCTGAGTGGCCACCTTTGAGACCTCTAACAGCGATGCGAAAACCCTGATATCCCTGAGGAGCCGATTCCATCGTGAAGCTGCGTTGGGCCGTGACATCCACTCCACCCGCGCAACCAATGGTCAACTCGTTGTCTTCCTCGGTATCCAGGTTCAACAGAATATCGCCCTGCAGCATTCCACCCTGCAATCCGATCGCGCCCGTCATCCCGGTTTCTTCGTCGATCGTAAATAAAGCTTCTAAAGGTGGGTGAGCAATGTCATCACTGGCCAACAACGCCATAATGGTGGCAACCCCAATTCCATTATCGGCACCCAACGTGGTGCCATTGGCTTTGACCCAATCATCCTCGACGATCATCTGGATACCTTGAGAATCAAAATCGAACTGGGTATCGGCGTTTTTCTGGTGCACCATATCAAGGTGCGATTGCATCACGATCGGCATGCGATTTTCCATGCCCGGTGTGGCTGGCTTGCGAATAATCACATTGCCGACCTCATCCACGACCGTATCGAATCCCAGTTTCTCCCCAAATTGCCGCATGAACGCTATCACTCGCTCTTCTTTTTTTGATGCTCGCGGGACTTCGTTCAAGTCCGCGAAATGATTCCACAGGTTGCTTGGTTCCAGTTTTCGGACTTGTTCGCTCATGGATAAATTCTCTCGCCTGGGAAAGCAGGGGGCACGATTCTGTAAAAACGTTCTCCCAACCCGCAACTTGGATTGGGTCGAAGCACCGTTAGTTTACGCCCGCATGGACGATTGTTGAAGTTGTACGCAAGCTCTGTGGACAAGATTTGCCGGAACAATCAAAATCCGTTCATTCCTTTTCCGTCCACTCCCGCAAGTAATTGAGGACCATGGCATGCGCCGCATCTTTGATTTGAATATTTTGAACGCCACCCAACCGATTTTGATAGCCTGGTTGGGAGTGGTTGTCTGCGTCAGCGGTTGCCAGGCCCAGAGCACCGTAGAATCCGTCACAGCCCAGCATCTTTCCGATTCCGCGCAGGACGGCGTGACGAAAGAATTGGTCGCAGGACCATGGATGGCTTGGCGTGGCCCAAATCGAAACGGCATTGTCATTGATCAACAACCGGTCACGTCCTGGAGCGAAACGAAAAACGTGATCTGGAAAACTGCCATTCCAGGTCGCGGACATGCGTCGCCGACCGTCGTGGGTGACCAAGTGATTTTGGCGACTTCCGACACCCAAGCGAAAACTCAATCCGTGGTCAGCTTTAATAAGAACACGGGTGCGGAGAATTGGGTCACCGTCGTCAACAGCGGGAACTTCAACCCGCGCATCTATCCCACCAACACGCACGCTTCGTCTACGGTTGTCAGCGACGGTGAACAGCTATTCGCTGTTTTCAATAATAATGGGGCTGCTCAGATTGCAGCGCTCAATCTCGAAGGCAAAATTTTGTGGGAAAAGGAGGCTGCAAAATTTCTTCCCAAACGGTACCAGTTCGGTTTCGGATCATCACCCGTGCTGTACAAAGATACCGTCATCGTTTCGAGCGAGTGCGAACGGGATGGCAGCATCGTTTCCCTCAATAAGAAAACGGGTGACGAAGTCTGGCGGATTGCCCGAGATACCGACACCAGTTACTCGACTCCCGTGATTGCCAATGTGGCGGGCAAAGAACAAATGATTATCAGTGGGGCAAACGCAACCACCTCCTACAATCCAGCCAGTGGCGAAGAGAATTGGCGTGCGCCTGGGCCTTGGTCGGTAACCTGCGGAACGGCAGTCTGGTCCGATGATATGGTTTTTGTGAGCGGCGGTTATCCCACTTCTCGCACCATGGGCATCAAAGCCGATGGCTCGGGTGAGATTGTTTGGGAAAACAAAGCCAAATGCTACGAGCAATCGATGTTGTACTACGACGGATACCTCTATTGCCTGGCAGACACAGGAGCTGCCTACTGCTGGCGCGCCGAAGACGGGAAAGAAATGTGGTCCGAACGGTTGGCCGGTCGCGTGAGTGCGTCCCCCGTCCTGGCGGGCGGGAATATTTACCTTTCCGTCGAAAATGGAACGACATTTGTCTTCCAACCTAGTCCCGAAGGTTTAGAAATCGTGGCCGAAAATCAATTGGGGGATTCCGCTTACGCCACACCGACGTTTGTCGACAACCGAATTTACTTGCGAGTTGCAGATGGTCCCCAACGCGACAAGCAAGAGTGGCTATATTGTGTAGGCAGTGAATAATTGTGCCGCTAACCAAACTCTGGAACTTTGCGAGAAATTACCATGAAACCCATAAATCGTCGCCGGTTTATCTCGAGCACAGCAGCCGTGGCCGCCAGCCTTTCGGTGCCACGTGTATTGACCGCCAGTAAAACGGGTCGCAAAGAGACCATTTTCGGGGTGGGAGATCATCAATATGAGTTCCTACATGACTGGGCCCAGCTTCCCGAACCCTTCCGTTGGCAGACGACCCACAACGTAGCCGTGGATTCCCAGGGATTGATCTATGTGATCCATGAAGGGCGTGCCAATCAACCCGACCATCCATCGATTTTCGTATTCGACGATCAGGGAAAAATGGTTCGCTCGTTTGGAAATCAGTTTCAGGGTGGCGGGCACGGCATTGAGGTGCGACAAGAAGGCAACGAAGAGTTTCTGTATGTGGCGGCTTACCAACAGGTCAAAAGCATTGCCAAGCTGACCCTGCACGGTGAAACCGTGTGGGAACGATTCGCACCGATGCAATCAGGGGTCTACGCGGCCAACGAAGATACCGACCGCAAACAAGTTTGGGGGCGAGACCGTTTCATGCCCACCAATTTTGCGTTTCTGCCATTTGACGAAACCCATCAAGGTGATTTCTTCCTCGCCGATGGTTACGGCTCGTTCTACATTCATCGTTACGATAAAGACGGTAATTGGAAAAGCCATTTCGGCGGACCCGGAAATCAACCCGGCCAATTCAATACCCCTCATGGACTGTGGATCGATGACCGACAGGATGCGCCAACGCTGGTCGTTACCGATCGTGCGAATAATAAAATCCAGGTGTTGAATTTGAAGGGAGAGCATCAGAAAACCGTGGAAGGCTATGGCTTGCCTGCCAACCTGGACGCGCGGGGCGATTTGATGGTGGTTCCTGAATTATTGGGGCGGGTGACGTTGATCGATAAAAGCATGCAACCCGTAGTGCAACTTGGCGATGATCGCGAGCGCGTAGAGGCCGATAAAAAGTTTGCTATTCGACGTGATGAATCGCAATGGCTTGACGAAAAATTCATTCACCCTCACGATGCCTGCTTCGATGCCGATGGCAATATTTTTGTTGCCGAATGGGTCCAAGGGGGGCGTGTCAGTAAGCTGCGAAAACTGACCTAAGCACTTACCCTTGGTGCGAGTCTCATGGCCGGCGTCGAGCCTCGCAAGCTACTTGATCAACGATATAATTCCTCCGCTTTATTTTCTTGAAACCCACCCCATCGACTCATGGCAAAAAACGTTCTCGGAAGTGATTTAGAACCTTGTTGTTTTGATCCATTAACCGGTTATTACCGCGACGGTTTTTGCAAAACGGGCGGCAATGATTACGGCGTGCACACCGTTTGCGCCGAAATGACCGCCGAATTTCTCGAATTCAGCCGGTCTGCCGGAAACGATCTCACGACGCCTGTTCCCCAACATGAATTCCCCGGCCTGAAACCCGGTGATCGTTGGTGTTTGTGCGTGGAGCGTTGGACCGAGGCCTTACGGGCTGGCGTGGCTCCCCGCGTGGTTCTCGAATCCTCGCATATGTCGTCGTTGGAATTCGCGTCACTCGAAGATTTGCAAGCTAACTCTATTAATCAGGAATCTTGAAAGATGTTGTCCGAAAAAATTCAGGCTGCCATCAATACTCAAATCAATGAGGAGATGGAATCAGCATTGTTGTATCTGCAAATGGCTGCCGTTTCCGACCGCCTCGGATTACCCGGTTTTGTAAACTGGTTCAAAATGCAATATACCGAAGAGCTAGCGCATGCCGACCGCTTCTTCAATTACGTCCTCGAACGCAATGGCCAAGTAACATTACAGGCCATCGCCAAACCCGAATTACAGGATGAGACTCCCCTCAGCCTTTTTGAAAAAGCACTCGCTCACGAAAATCACATTTCGGGGTGCATTTTCCGTCTCAAAGATCTAGCTAAAACGGAATCGGATCACGCCACTGATGTTTTTCTGGAGTGGTTCGTAAACGAACAAGTAGAAGAAGAGGCCGCCGCTCAGGGGGTGATCGATCAACTGCGTTTGGTGGATGGTAGCCCCAATGGATTATTCATGATCGATCGTGAACTGGCAGGTCGCAAACCGGAACCCTCTGGCACGGCCTAAGATTGGTTTGCCAAGCGGTATTTCTATTCACCGCCAACCCATTCCTGGCAACCCAGACGAAACCTGGGTTGCCCAATTTCGGTCGGTCCCGTTGCCTACAGCATGGCAGGATCGCCGACCGCGTGTGGCCGGTTATTCTCGCGAAGTGACTTCAAGCAGGTGATAACCAAATTGAGTCTTTACGGGACCCTGCACTTCATTCAACGGACAGCTGAATACGACTTGGTCGAACTCGGGGACCATTCTGCCTTTGCCGAATGAACCCAAATCGCCACCGGTTTGACCCGAAGGGCATGAAGAGTTGTCTTTCGCGACTTGTGCAAAATCCGCGCCTTCTTCGATTTGCTTTTTTAGCTCAAGGCACTTGGCCTCGGTATCTACTAAAATATGCTTTGCCGATGCAATCATCTAATTTACCTTTTTAAGAAGTGAGAAAACGACGCTCTCCGAGGCTCCGAACCTCAAGCTGCCAGTACCGATACTTCAGCCGAGCGTTAAGGGTTATTGCTGTTTTTGTGTTTCGCGAAGATGAGACAGCCCGACGCTGCCCTGCCCCGTTCCAAGTGGCTGCCACAAAACCGGGAACGCCACGGCGTTCCTGACACTAAGGAACGCATCTGTACAACGTGTCATTCATTACGCAGATCACGAATTTTGTCATTCACCTGATCCGCCCAAATTTGATAGCCTTTTTCCGACAGGTGTAGAAAATCCGGGGTGATTTCCGCTGACATTTTTCCTTGGTCGTCAAAAAAGGCATCACAGATGTCTAAATAATAGACCTGCTTGCCATCGTCATAGTTTTTAATGATTTCATTCACCGCATTATTGTTTTTGCGACGCGGTGAATTGGGATCCTTGTCGTAGGGAAAGAGACTCAGCAGGATCACTTTGGAATCTGGCAAGCGGTTTTTTAACTCCTTGAGAATCCCCTCTACACCACTGGCAATATTTTCTGGTTTGTCGAGTTTATGCCCTGTATTATTGGTGCCGATCAGCACCATCACTACGCGTGGGTCTAGCCCTTCGACTTCGCCATTCTGCAGCCGCCAAATCACATGTTCCGTTCGATCGCCGCTGAATCCTAGATTAAACGTCTTTAAGTCGCCAAACGTTTTTTTCCAAGCTTTAGCACCTGCCCCTTCCCAACCCTGCGTTATCGAATCTCCCACCAATAAAATATCCAGCTCACCGACATTGGCTTTCTCTTTTTGTCGCAAATCGTGTCGATTTTTCCACCAGGCTTCTTGCATTCGGGAAACAGGTTTTGTGGTTGTTAGATCTTCATCAGCCACCTGCTGCTCCTGAGCATTTAAATCGACGCAAGGAATAAAAAACAGAAATCCCATGATTAACCAACGCATGAACATGCTCCCATAATTTCCAATTTGTAACCCGCACATTATGAACCGTCTCACCTTCAGCGCGAATCAGGGATGATTTTAGTTGTCTTCCCCGCCCAAAAGGGCGATTATCTTGCAATTGCATCGCCTATCAAGGATCATGAAATCAGCGTTTTCACCCTTCTTGAAAATGGAATCTACATGAGTCACCTGTTTCGAGTCTGCGCATTTCTGGCAATGCTGGTTTTAATTCCTGCTGCGAATGGCTTCGCTGAGGAGACGGAACCGGTAAGTTACACCGGCGAAATACGTCCTTTATTGACGGCCAGTTGTTTTGGTTGCCACCAGGGAGCGCGCCAAGAAGGTCAATACAACATGACCTTATTTGATGGGCTATTGAGCGGAGGTCATTCCGGTAGCCCGGCAATCGTACCCGGTGACCCCGACGCCAGTTATTTAATCGAAGTTGTCACGGCTGAAGAAGGCGCGGCGGAGATGCCCCCTGCCGGATCGAATGCCAAGGCGCTGAATGAAGAACAGGTCCAGTTACTGAGGCGTTGGATTACCGAAGGCGCAATCAATGACTCGCTGAAGAAAACTATCCCATTTAGTCAGAACAGCCCGCCCCTGTACTCACGCCAACCCAATATCACCGCCATCGATTACTCCTCTGATGGAAAATGGTTGGCCGTCAATGGACTGCACGAAGTCTTATTGTTCGACGCCGAAAATCTGGCAGATAAGCAAATTGCCAAGCGCTTGATCGGGCTCTCTTCGCGAATTGAATCCTTGCAGTTCTCGCCCGATGGAAAATGGCTGGCGGCGTCGGGCGGCAATCCTGGTGAGTTTGGAGAAGTTCAAGTATGGGATGTTGAAACAGGTAAACTTCAGCTTTCAAAAGTCGTATCTCACGATACCGTGTACGGCGTTAACTGGTCGCCGGATGGCAAACAAGTTGCTTTTGGCTGCACGGATACAACCATACGTGTTATTGATGCGATGAATGGCCAACAGCTTTTGTATCAGGGTGCTCACGACGACTGGATTCGCGACACGGTCTTCTCAGTGGACGGATCCCAACTCGTTTCTGTTGGTCGCGACATGACATGCAAACTTTATGAGGTGCCCACCCAACGGTTCGTCGATAATATCACCTCGATTACGCCCGGCGTTCTTAAAGGCGGCATTGCCAGTGTTGCCCGCCATCCGAGTCGGGATGAAATTGTGATTGGCGGCGCGGATGGTATCCCCAAGGTTTACCGAATGAATCGCATCACCAAACGCGTCATCGGGGACGATGCCAACTTGGTCAGGTTGCTGCCACCCATGTCAGGACGTATTCAATCAGTTGCCGTTTCGCAGGATGGCCGCCGAATCGCAGCTGCCAGCAGCCTAAATGGGCACGGCGCCGTCCATGTCTATTCCTACGAATTTGATCCTACGGTGTCGGATGAGTTAAAAGCAATTCTGGCTAAACTGCCGGGCCAATGGAGCGCTCAGGAAAGAGAAAAAGTTAACGCTTACAACCAAGCAGGCGTCCAAACCATTGCAGAGGTCGCGGTCCCCACCGGCGGATTGTATGGCGTGGCGTTTCATCCCTCTGGCCAGCACCTAGCGGCGGCCGGGGCCGACGGCGCGGTCCGCATATTGGAGACCGAAACGGGACGGCTTATCCAACAATTCCAGCCGGTACCGACGGTGCAGGCGGCGACGGATGAGGTCGCCCGCGACTGGCGCTTTACAGCCCAACCCCCCACCGCTCCGTCATCCAGCGTGACCGGTGAGATCTCGGGAATTGTGGTGTCTCCTTCCTCCATTCACTTCCAATCGCCGACCGACTATGTGCAATTGGTGATCCAGGCAGTGACCGAGGGTGGCGGCAGCCACCAAGATATCACTCACGTAGCAACTGTGGAATTTAACAGCCTTTCCGCAGACGCACCCGCATGGGTCAGCACCGAGAACGCGCTGGTTCAACCAGTCAAAAATGGGAGCGGGCAACTCACGATTAAATACGCCGAGCATCAAATCTCGGTTCCTGTGACGATCGAGATGCCGGAGACCTTCGAACCTGAGTTTCGTCGGGACGTGAATCCCATTCTCACAAAACTGGGCTGCAACGCCGGAACCTGCCACGGTTCGGCGGATGGCAAAATGGGTTTTAAATTATCCCTTCGTGGATACGACCCCATTTTTGATTTGCGGGCGTTTACTGACGATATGGGTGCCCGCAGGACCAATCTAGCTTCGCCTTCGGAATCTTTAATGCTGGCAAAACCGGCGGCTATGGTCCCGCACAGTGGCGGTCAATTAATCAAGCCGGATGAGAAATATTATCAGGTGATACGCGAGTGGATTCGGGCGGGGGCGAAAACCAACGCCGACGCTGCCCGCGTCGTCAGTGTTGAACTGATACCTAAAAATCCTGTCCTCAACGAGGCGGGTGACATTCAACAAATGCGACTGGTAGCAACTTGGTCGGACGGCACGACACGGGATGTCACGCAAGAAGGTTTCATAGAAATGGGTGGCATGGAGACCGCCGAAATCCTCAACGGTTCTTCGGTACGTGCTTTGAGACGAGGTGAAACGCCTGTCCTCGGTCGCTACGAAGGCGCATTTACGGCCACCACTTTAACGGTCATGGGCAAACGCGATGGGTTTGTGTGGGTAGAACCAGAGACATGGTCTGAAATCGACCGGTTGGTTGCTGAGAAATGGCAACGCATGAAAATTCAACCTTCGGAAATTTGTGAAGACCACGAGTTTATTCGTCGCCTGTATCTTGATTTAACAGGCCTTCCGCCATCTCCAGCGGAGGTTCAAAAATTCGTTGCTGAAACCGCACCCACCCAGCAGAAACGCGCCCGTTTAATCGACGAGTTGATAGGCAGCGATTCCTTCGTCGAACATTGGGCCAACAAATGGGCCGACTTGTTACAGGTCAACAGAAAATACCTCGGGACGGCCGGGGCCAAAGATTTTCGAAACTGGATCCGCGAGCAAGTGCGTGATAATCGTCCTTACGATCAATTCACTTACGATATTCTCACAGCCACAGGTTCGAATCGTGAAAATCCGGCAGCCTCGTATTATAAAATCCATCGATCACCTGTCGATACAATGGAAAACACGACGCATTTATTTTTGGCGACGCGATTCAACTGCAACAAGTGCCATGACCATCCTTTCGAAAGGTGGACCCAAGATCAGTACTTTGAGACGGCCGCCTATTTTGCTCAGGTATCGCTGAAAACGGACCCGGCCAGTGGTGATCAACGCATCGGGGGTACTGCCGTCGAGGGCGCTAAACCGCTTTACGAAATCATCGCTGACGGAGACAGCGGAGACATTACTCATGATCGCACTGGTGAAATAGCCTCGCCCGCGTTTCCTTTTGATTGTGATTTTGAGGTAAATGCCAATGCGCCGCGACGGGCCCAATTGGCGTCCTGGATTACCTCGCCAGACAATCCTTATTTTGCGTCCAGTTATGTGAATCGACTGTGGGGTTACTTATTAGGGGCGGGTTTGATCGAACCCCTTGACGATATCCGGGCGGGTAATCCACCAACCAACCCTAAATTACTGGAATATTTGCGCACAGAATTTATCGACAGTGGTTTTGACGCTCAGCATATCTTGCGTCTTATTTGCAATTCCCGAACCTATCAGTTATCGATTGCCACCAACGAATTCAATGCTGACGATGCCGTCAATTATTCGCATGCCATGGCTCGTCGACTGCCCGCCGAGGTCTTGTTCGATTCCATTCACTTTGTGACCGGCAGTGCCCTAAAAATACCGGGGGTACCGGCGGGAACACGTGCTGCGGCGTTGCCTGACAGCGGCGCAAGGTTACCCAGCGGTTTTCTTTCCACGCTCGGCCGACCCGCCAGAGAAAGTGTTTGTGAGTGCGAGCGTTCCAGCGAACTTCAACTGGGTAGCGTGCTCGCACTTGTCAGCGGACCTGACATTTCTCGAGCCATCGACGACCCCCAAAATGAATTGGCAAAACTGGTCACAGGGGAACCCGATGACCGTAATTTAGTCAGCAAAATCTATATGCGAATTCTCAACCGTACGGCCACTGAGAAGGAGATTAACCAAACACTGGCGACTTTCTCAACATTGGATACCGATCATGAAAAATTGACGGGTCAGCGAAATGCACGGCAGACAGAAGTCACCAGCCGCTTGCCGCAACTTGAAAAAGACCGCGCGGCATCGATTGCCGCAGCGACGCAGGAACTGAATTCAAGCATTCAGCAGCTAAATCCCGATCTGGTAAAAAAAGAGGCCGCGCGGGAAAAAGCGATCGCCGCCACCCGTTTAGCACTCGATCAATACTCCGATAGTCGGCAAGGCTTGGATACCTGGTTAGATCAACAACGCTCGTCCGTGCATTGGTACCCGGTCGCGGTATCCAAATTCGAAACCACAACTGGCAGACCTTTCTCGGTACTCGAAGACCGCAGCATTTTGCTACAACGTAAATCCGGCGTCGATGTGTACAGCCTCCTTTCGCAAACGGACCTGACCAGCATATCCACGGTGCGGCTGGAATTGATCACTCATAAATCTCTGCAGCGGAACGGGCCTGGCTTGGCCGATCACGGGAATCTCGTCCTGTCCGAATTCGAAATTGAAGTAGCGCACCCAGACCAACCAGATCAATGGCAGAAAGTCGAAATCGAATCGGCCGTGGCCAACTTCGAACAGCCTTCCTATTTAATTGGAGAGACTTTTGACGGAAATCTTGCCACCGCCAACGGGTGGGCTCTCGCTGGACACGTGGGGAAAACCAATTGGGCCACATTCCAGTTGAAATCACCGATTGGCTACGCCGACGGCACTCGCTTGCGGTTCAAACTGCACCAAAACCACGATGCCAACCATCAGATTGGGCGCTTTCGAATCTCGCTCAGTCGAAACCATGCCATAGGGTTGGGCTTGGCAGAATTTTTAGTCAACGAATTGGCCAAGGCACCGGAGCAACGAAACGCTGTAGTTAACGAGCAATTACTGGCTGCCTTTCGCAAAAGCGATTCCAGCTTTCGAGAATTGGAAGTCGCACACAATCAAGCCAAGGTACCTTTGGTCGTTGAACCAGAAATCAAACGCCTGCGCGAAAAATTAGCGCGGGTCAGCCAACCCCTCCCGGAAGATTCGTTGCTCGTGCAATTGAACAAGGACGTGGCAATGAGCCGCGCACAGCTTTCCAATTCACGGTTAACCGCGGCGCAGGATTTGGCATGGGCTTTAATCAACAGCCCTGCGTTTCTGTTTAACCATTAGCAGGTAGATACCTTTTCCACGGGCCCTCACGGGATACAAGACATTTCCATTAGACAAAAGGCGAAACAATGTTTCGAATTGTAGGACAACCTGGTAAAGATCTCTGTGACCGGGAATTGAAAGTATCGCGCCGCGACATTTTACGCGTCGGCAGCAGCGGCCTGATGGGCCTGTCATTGGGCACCCTGTTAAAACTGAAATCTGCCACGGCAGCTTCGTCTGCCTTTTTAAACGGTGATGCACCCGGCTGGAATCGCGCCAAAAGTATCATCATGGTCTACTTGCAGGGTGGACCCAGCCATCTTGATCTTTGGGATCCCAAGGAAAATGTCCCGGACAATGTTAAGAGTGTTTTCAAACCGATTTCGACCAAAATCCCGGGCATTAAATTTACGGAAAACTTGCCGCAACTGGCTCAACTGAATGATCGCTTTACGCTCATTCGATCGATGAGTTACACGCCGGTTGGGTTATTTAACCACACGGCAGCCATCTATCAGATGATGACAGGGTATACGACGGACAAGGTCAGTGCGTCCGGACAATTGGAACCTCCTTCTCCCAAAGACTTTCCCAATTTCGGATCGCATATCATCAAGATGAAACCCGTCGAGGTACCCATGTTGCCGTTTGTCATGCTGCCCCGACCGCTGCAGGAGAGCAATGTCGTTGGCAAGGGTGGTGCTGCCGGGTTCCTCGGAAAAGCCTTTGACCCCTATACGCTTTTCCCACAAGGCGGCGATTTGGATATGGACAAGATGAATCGCATCAAAATTGACGACCTACAACTGCCGCCGGAGATGTTCTCCGTCCGTTTGCGACGTCGCGCAAAATTACGTGACCTGGTTAATCAACAGATGCCCGCAATCGACAAGGCAGTAGAGTCGTTCGAACTGGATCGACATTATCAGCAGGCACTTGATCTCGTCGTATCCGGTCAGGCTCGGCAGGCGTTTCAAATTGGCGATGAAACGGAATCAACGCGCGAACTTTATGGACGAAATACATTTGGTGACAGTTGTTTGCTGGCGCGTCGTCTGGTCGAAGCCGGTACCCGGGTCGTCGAGGTGGTTTGGCCAAAAGTCGCCAATAGCGACAATCACAGCTGGGATCAACACGTGGATTTGAGCAAACGCATGAAAAACCAGTCAGCTCCAATGTTTGACCAAGGCCTCAGCGGTTTAATTCAAGATCTCGATCAGCGTGGCATGCTGGATGAGACCATGTTAGTTGCAGTGGGTGAGTTTGGCCGTAGTCCTCAGCGCGGAGTTAGCACTTCTGGCAATAACAATTCGGATGACGGCCGTGACCACTGGCCCTATTGTTACACCGGTCTGGTTGCCGGTGCGGGAACCAAACGCGGTTACGTACACGGCCAATCAGATGAAACGGCTTCCGCCCCTATCGAAAACCCCGTTCATCCCGCGGAATTGCTGGCCACCATCTATCATGCATTTGGTATCCACCCCGAAACCATGGTGATGAACCACTTGAATCAACCGCGTGAATTGGTCAAGGCAAGCCCCGTACATGCGCTGTTTGCATGATCCCATTTGCCAACGTACTCTGGTCCCCCAAACTCGTCCGTTCCCAAAAGTCTGCGCGGACGATTTATCGCATACTGCTGAAGTGACGCCTCGATGCCTGCTGCCTGCCAAATCTGCCAACGTTTTTTGAGGCGTGGGACGACCCAACACCACCTCATTCCACGGGCCTGTCACCGCAACAAGTGGTTTAAGAAGACCTTTAGCCGGGAAAAAATGCAGCAGACTGTGGAACTTTGCCGAGATTGTCATCAAGCCGTGCACCGTTTTATCCCTTCAGAAAAAGAGCTAGGGCGGCATTTTCACGCTTTGGAATTACTCCGCGATCACCCACAGATATCCAAGTTTGCGGCCTGGGTGAAAAAGCAGCGGTAATATCGCCTCTCAGAGGATTCAGGCCGGCCGTGCGGCCGATATCGTCACAGTCTTCGGTCGCCAAGCATGTTCAGCGAATTTTGTTTGTCTTGAGAGTCCACGTCGTCTCGATACAATAGGTCGATGTAATGCCTTAAATCCCCTGCCAATTGAGTAACTCGAGTAACGCCAAAAATGGACACGCAAATTTTCAGTGGCTGTATCCCTGCCCTGATGACCCCCTGTCACGCTGATCGCACACCTAATTTCGATGCGTTAATCGAAAAAGGCAAGCAACTGATGGCATCCGGAATGAACGGGGTCGTCTATTGCGGATCGATGGGCGGTTGGCCCTTGTTGAGTGACGCTTGGCGTATGGAAGGCGTACAACGACTTTGCGAATCAGGCGTACCGGTCGTGGTTGGAACCGGCGCCGTCAATACGCGTTCCGCTGTGGAACACAGCGCCCATGCGGGCGCCGTGGGTGCCAAGGGATTGATGGTCATTCCCCGTGTCTTGTCCCGTGGCACATCGCCGCAGGCTCAACGCGATCATTTTGCCGCCATTCTGGGAGCCGCGCCCCATGTACCCGCTGTGATTTACAACAGTCCCTATTACGGATTCGAAACTCGCGCTGATCTCTTTTTTGATCTACGCCAAGAGTTCTCCAATCTGGTTGGCTTCAAAGAATTTGGAGGCAGCCAATCATTGAGCTATGCCGCCGAGCATATCACTGGAGCCAATCCTGATTTAACACTGATGGTCGGTGTGGATACCCAAGTGTTCCACGGCTACGTGAACTGCGGTGCAAAAGGCGCCATCACCGGCATTGGCAATGCCTTGCCAAACGAGGTATTGTGCCTGGTAGATCTGTGCGAAAAAGCGGCCGCCGGCGATGTCCAAGCACGTGGCTTAGCCAAACAACTGGAAGAAGCCTTGATGGTCCTGTCAACGTTTGACGAAGGACCCGATTTAGTGCTCGTCTACAAGTACCTCTTGGTACTGAATGGTGACCTCGAATACGAAGTCCATTTTAATGAAGCCGACTGCCTGAGCGATAGCCAACGCAGTTTCGTCGAATCCCAATATCAACTGTTCCGCACCTGGTGGGCGAGCTGGCCGGGTAAAGAATATTCTGGATTGCAAACCGAAACGGCCGCGGTTTGATTCTGGCGGGCGGTTAAAATAACGCCGGGGAAATGAGAGTCCAGCGATCACCAGGCTACGACGCTTGGTGATCGCCACGCTTCTCAATCGGCGGATCAGCAAGATGTCATGCTACCGCATCCGCGTGCAGGCTTTCTTGCGACCAGCAACCATCCACCAACCGCCAAACATGGCCCGGATTCTCATCGCGTAGCACTTCCGGTAACCGGTGTGGCCGAATGTTGTCAAAAGACTGCAGCATACCGAACCGCATTAATGATCCCGGTATTCCAACCGCGGTAAAACCGGGGTGGCCGGTTGCCGGAAAGGGACCGCCGTGATTCATGGCCGAACAAACCGCTACGCCCGTCGGCATTTTGTCATTGAGTAAACGACCGACTTTTTGCCGTAGGTGCGGTACCAGACTGTCGTACATGCCGTCATCCGAGCCATCTGTGGCCGTGTAGAAACAACCGGTTAGGTTGCCTTCCATATGCTTGATAATGTCGGCAGCCTGTTCAGCGTTCTCGAATCTGACCAACAAAGTAGCGTTTCCAAACGCCTCGGTCTGTAGCTTATCGGGTTGCGCTAAAAATGCGCTGCCCGACACTTCTAACACGGTATTCGCATAGCTGTAGCCAGTGCCACCGCCCAGATCTCCACCGCAAACAATTTTGGCACCCGCAGCAACTAACGTTTCAATGGCCGCGGCCAGACCCTGTTGACCCGATTGAGACAACAGTGTCCCCACTCCTGCTGCGGAAAACTTACTGGCTAAGTCGTCTCGAAAGGCATTTCCGTGTTCGCCGGCAGGCAACAGAATCAATCCGGGGTTGGTACAAAACTGCCCCGTTCCCATCAAACAGCTGCCCGTCAATTCGCTGGCAATTTCTGCGTTTCGTTCCGCCAAAGCACCGTCCAACAGCACCACGGGGTTCACCGACGACAGCTCCAAATAAATGGGTTTGCCAACAGCATCCGCGGCGGCTTTCAATTTCAATCCTGCTTGGCGAGCTCCGGTGTATCCGATGGCCGCTAATCGCGGATCGCCTGCCAGTCGTTCTCCATCAGCGTGCGACATGCGGTAGATCATTTGGACCGTGCCGGCCGGCATCCCGGTTTGGTCTGCGGCGGCCTGTGCTTCTTCAGCTAACAACCGCGTCGTTCCCGGATGCATGGAATTGGCTTTTGCAATAACGGGGTTTCCGGCCGCCATGGCGGCTGCGAAGTCACCGCCGGAAATACTGCCGAAAGCCAACGGAAAATTATTGGGCCCGAAAACGGCCACCGGCCCGATGGAACCCAACATGGAACGAATATTCGTGGCCGAATCAATGGTCGGTTGGCACCAGCTGTAGCTGCGGGCTGCCTGAGCGGCTTGTCGAAGCTGTCCGGTCGTTCTTGGCAACTCGCCAGATGCCAGGCGCGGTTCGACTGGCAACGCCGTTTCGCGAGACGCCAGTTCGCAAATTTCGGCCGAGCGGGATTCGATCCGATCCGCAAAGCACTCTAAAAAACTTGCAATCTGCTCAGCGGGTAAGCCACGCATGGTCTCCCATGCCGTGACGGCGGCATCCAGCACGGTTTCGCATTCCTGCCAACTGCTAACAGGGTACGCTTCAGCAATAAGAGTTGCCGATTGAGGATCCTCCGCCTGAAATGAACCGGTATTCTCTGATTCTCGCCATTGGCCGCCGATCAAAACCTTGTGCATGGACATCGCTTTATTCCTTTAATTTGTAGTTAAATATTCTCGGAATCGATCTGATTCACGCTTTGCTTGGCGAACGAAATCGATTTATGGATGTGCTTGGAGACCGTCACAGCATAGCATCGCGATGGATGGCAGTAGCGACCGACCCTGCCGTTTAATAAACTGGCGTGCTACACAAATTACTTCATTATCCGCTCACTGCAATCCTGACGCCCGACGATTCAACTATGCAGCGAATTCAAGTCATCGATTCCCACACGGGAGGCGAACCAACTCGTATCATCATTGCCGGCGGCCCCGACCTTGGCGATGGCCCATTAATGGAGCGGCGGCGTATTTTCGCCGAGCGATTCGACGATATTCGTCGCGCTGTGGTTGACGAACCCCGAGGTTCGGACGTGTTAATAGGTGGCCTGCTGTGTAAGCCGTTTGACGCCCGTTGTTCGGCGGGCGTGATTTTCTTTGATACGGCCGGATTTTTGGGCATGTGCGGGCATGGCACCATCGGATTTATCGCGACGCTGCAACACCTCGGTCACATTGAGTTAGGGCCCCACACCATCGAAACTCCAGTGGGGCTCGTGGAAATCGATTTGGCGGACAACAACCACGTGACCATCCAAAACGTGGCGAGTTATCGAACGCACGCTAACATCCAAATTGATGTACCCGATTACGGTTTGGTAACCGGCGATATTGCTTGGGGCGGAAACTGGTTCTTTCTCGTAAAAAATTCATCGGAAAAGCTAGAACCCGATAATACCGATCACCTGCTGCGGGTCACCAAACAAATCCGCGACGCCCTCAAACAACAAGGGGTGCGGGGTCCAGACCAAGAAGAAATTGATCATATCGAACTCTATGGACCGGCTGTTGATCCGGCCAACCAAAGCAAGAACTTTGTGCTTTGCCCAGGAGGTGAATACGATCGTTCACCTTGCGGCACAGGAACAAGTGCCAAGCTGGCCTGTTTAGCCGCCGATGGTATTTTGGGCGAAGGCGAAATTTGGCGGCAGGAGAGTATCATCGGCAGTGTTTTCGAATGCCGTTACAAAAAAAGCAGCGATGAAAAAATCATTCCCACGCTGCGGGGACAAGCCTATGTTTGCGGTGAGTCCAGCCTAATTCTTGACCCCAACGATCCGTTTTGCATGGGAATCCAGATATGAGCGATCGGGTCATTGTGATAGGCGGAGGTGTGATTGGAGCGATGTGCGCCTGGAACCTCACCCAAGCAGGATGCCAGGTAACGGTCGTCGATCGCGGTGACTTTGGCGCTGCTTGCTCTCACGGTAATTGTGGATATGTGTCGCCCAGTCACGCCCTTCCTTTGACGCGGCCCGGTCAAGTGACCGCCACACTCAAGGAGATGTTCAAACGCAATTCGACCTTTGCGATCAAGCCTCGGCTTTCTGCGGATTCGCTGAGCTGGTTCTGGAAATTTGGACGCCGTTGTAATCAGCAGGCCATGATGGAGTCGGCTGTGGGTAGGAATGCCATGCTGCAGTCCTCGAAACAACTTTATCAGCAACTGATTCAGGTCGAGGGAATCGAGTGCGAATGGAAAGAGGTTGGGATTCTTTTCGTTTTCGACACACCGCAAGGCTTCGAACATTACCGAGCGACCGAGGCGCTACTCCGCGAGGAATTCGGAGTCGCCGCAACACCCTATACCGGTGATCAACTCACCGGCGTTGAACCCGCACTAAAACCAGGATTGGGTGGCGCTTGGCATTACGAAGGGGACTGCCATCTGAGGCCCGACAAGTTGATGACGTCCTTACGTGAAAAACTGGAAAATCGAGGCACCCAGTTTTTGGAACAGACCGCGGTGGAGCGATTTGTTTCTGAAAATGGAATGGCTCGCGGTATCGAAAGCCAGGGGCAAGTTTTTGAGGCCGATAAGTTTGTTGTCGCCACCGGTGCATGGACGCCCTTCTTAAATCAACACCTCGGTTGCAAGATTCCCATCGAGCCCGGCAAGGGGTATTCGTTAACCATGCCTACGCCCGCGCGGATGCCGAAAATCCCTATTATTTTTGAGGATGCCCACGTGGCCATCACACCGATGGATACCAAGTACCGCATCGGCTCCACCATGGAGTTTGTCGGCTATGACACCTCCATCAACCCGGAAAGATTGCGGCTATTGAAAACCGCGGCTTCAAAATATTTGCACGATCCCTATTGTGACCCGGTCGAGGAGCAGTGGTTTGGTTGGCGACCGATGACTTGGGATGGTAAACCCATTATTGATCGCAGTCCCGCGATGAAAAATGTGTGGATCGCAGCCGGCCACAACATGCTGGGGATCAGCATGGCAACAGGTACGGGAAAATTGGTGCGTGAATTGATGCTTGACGAGAAACCCCATTTGGATACCTCACATTTTTCAATTGCACGGCTCCGTTAATCTCGTGCATTCTCCGATTCGAGAATGACACATTAGCTTGCTGAGTGATCGCGACGCCCTACAATTGGCTCTGTCGAAACGAATTTTCTCCTCCTTGATTTACGTTAAAACGTGCCATGGGCGACCAACAAATTAATCCGTTAAACAGTGCCGATAAACGCGAGTTTCTTCGACACCTGCTCAATGATATCGCAGCTCTGGAAACCATGCTGGAAGAGGGCATGGTGGAATCGGGTAAAATCCGGGTCGGCGCAGAACAAGAATACTGCCTTGTTGGCAATGACCTGCGACCTCGCATGACAGGCCCTGCCATTCTGGAAAGTCTTGAAGATTCCCACTTCACTTCCGAATTGGCGAAATGGAACCTCGAAATCAATCTAGATCCGGAAGAGGTCGCACCCGGTTGTTTTGCGCGGATGGAAAATCAACTGAATCAACTGCTGAAAATTGCTCATCAATCTGCCGAGCAATTTGAAAGCCAAGTCATCCTCACTGGAATTTTGCCAACCATTCGTAAGAGCGAATTGGATTTTGACAACATGACCCCCAACCCGCGCTATCGGGTGCTCGATACGATCCTCAAGAACCTCCGGGGAGAAGAGTTCATTTTGAATATCGAGGGAGTTGATGAACTGATTGTAAAATCCGACTCGATCCTCTACGAAGCCTGCAACACCAGTTTCCAGATCCACCTGCAGATTGAGCCCAGTGAATTTGCCGACCGTTATAATTGGGCCCAAGTTCTTGCTGCACCCGTTCTGGCTTGCTCCGTCAATTCACCCTATCTGCTGGGACGTGAACTGTGGATGGAAACGCGGATCGCGTTATTTCGCCAAAGCCTCGACATTCGACACGCTGGAAATTACGTGCGCGACAAACAACCGCGAGTGAGTTTTGGTCGGGATTGGCTTAAAAAATCTGCCGTCGAGATTTTTAAAGAGGACGTGGCGATGTACCGACTACTGGTATCATCGGACATTCACGAAAGCTCCCTCGATGTGCTGAAGCGGGGAGGCATTCCCGAATTAAGAGCGATGAATCTACACAATGGTACACTCTATAAATGGAACCGTGCCTGTTACGGGGTAGGTGGTGGGAAACCGCATTTACGAATCGAAAATCGTTACGTACCCTCGGGACCCACACCGCACGATGAAATGGCCAATACCGTTTTTTGGGTCGGCTTAATGTTAGCGATGCCCGAAGACTGCCGCGGAGCTTGGAAAGATCATTTCCATTTTCGCGACGTGCGGCACAATTTCCTGATCGCTGCACAACACGGGCTTTCCAGTGAACTGAAATGGTTTGGTGAGATCAAGCCAACCACAGAGTTGCTGCTGGAAGAACTGCTGCCCTTGGCGGAGCAAGGCTTGCAGAAGGTCGGCATTTCAAGTGAAGAATCTGCGATCTGGTTGAGCACTATCGAAAAACGTGTCCGCAAGCAACAAACGGGTGCCGATTGGATTGTGAATTCCTTGCGAAACTTGCGGCCCCGCTGTTCGGTCGATGAGAGCCTCTTAATGGTCACCCAGCAAATGGGTCGATATTGCCGCGAGGGCATCCCCGTGCACGAGTGGGAACCGCCCAAAACGCGTGTATTGGCAAGTATCCCGAATCGATATGACCGCGTCGACAGCGTCATGAGCGGAGATGTTTTAACGGTGCGCGACGACGATTTATTGGATTTTGCTTGTTCCGTAATGGAATGGTATGGCCACCATCGACTGCCGGTAGAAAATGCCAAAGGGCAATTACGGGGGCTGGTGACCTCTCGAGATATCGAAAATTTCAAAGCCAATTCCGATGCCCAAGACCCACCCCTGGTGCGTGATTGCATGACCACAGATGTTTTGGTCATTGAACCCGAAAGGTCATTGGAAAAAGCAGAAAAAGTGATGCTCGCCAATGAAATTGGTAGCCTGCCGGTGGTCCGCGATGATCGCATCATTGGTATCGTCACCGCGGATGACATACGGAGTGCTAGAGCAAAACTGCAGGCACAGCCAACATCGCTTGACGAAAGCTAGGCGAACACCAGCAACCGCGTCTATTCCGGTCTAATCCCCGTCTTTTCCGCTAAAAACGGGCCGGCGAGGGAAAAACAGCCCGGGATTGGCATGTTTGACGCAGCGGGCAAATTTGTTTCTCCTGGCATGACAAAAAACTGCATCCAAATTGTCGCTCACTGCGAAAGCCCCCATAATTGCTGAAGAAAATCCCCCTAAGGTTTTTTCAGTTTGCAAACATATGACTTAATTTTTGAGTCCTATGCATACCTGTGTCACATGTATCTCGGAGCAATCCATGAAATCGGTTGTTTTATCTCTCTTGGTCGCGTTGGTCGCTTGTTACTCGGTGAACGCACAAGATGTTCCGCCGGCCTTAAATTTCACGATGAAGACTATTGAAGGCAAGGATAAATCCTTGGCTGACTACAAAGACAAAGTCGTCGTCGTCGTCAACACCGCCAGTCGATGCGGCATGACACCCCAATACTCCAAATTGCAATCACTGCACAAGAAATATGCCGACAAGGGCTTGGCTGTACTGGGTTTCCCCTGCAACCAATTCGGCGGTCAAGAACCCGGCAGCGAGAAAGACATCATGGCGTTTTGCAGTGACAATTACGGCGTGGAATTCGATATGTTTTCCAAGGTCAATGTCAACGGTGACGATGCGAATGATTTCTTCAAACACCTCACGAGCCTCGATACGAATCCCAAGGGTTCAGGAAAAGTGAGTTGGAATTTTGAGAAGTTCCTAATTGATCGCAATGGCAATGTCATCGGCAGATTTGGGTCCCGAACCGATCCGATGGGAAAAGACTTCGTTGCCGAAGTAGAGAAAGCTCTAAACGACAATTAAAAACGATAATCAATGCGGGCCCCGGAGTCGCGGGACTCGCCAGCAGTAATGATGCGAAAGAGACTGAGGGCGTGTGAGTTTCCCAAGAAACCCACCGCCCTAGTTTTTTAAAAGGTCAATCGCATATGGTCCTTACCAATCTTAAATGATGGGTAAATTGTCCGAACTGAATTTAGATCCAATGCCGTTTCTGGATTAGCCATCGGATTGAAATGAACAATGACACAGCGACCCACTTCGGCCGCCGCACACACATGTGCCACGGGAGTCAAGCAACTATGCCCCGTCCTCTCAGCCAAGGCTTCATTGCCGTCAGTGAAGTTGCATTCATGAATTAATAAATCCGCTCTTTCTATAAACGCAACGTAATCCGCTTCGACGTTAGCCGTCGTGTCCGTGATGTACGCCAAACTGGAATCGTCCCACTCCAAGCGAAAGCCAAGGCTACTGCCAGGATGTTTGAGTGGACACCAAGTAATCCGACCATCGAGGGGTAAACCCAAACCGATTTCCCCTTGGGACGGGTCGATCACCACCCACTCGAAATTCGGTGGCAGCGGAAATAGTTGGTCCGAAAAAAGTTGCGTTTTTACCGCTTCAAGCTTGTCTGCCGCGCCGTAGACATATACCCGTTCCACGTTTTTCTCATGCAGCACGTCGATGTAAAACGATAAGCCAACACAATGATCCAAGTGCGTGTGGCTTAAGAAGACGTGCAGCTCTGGGGTTTGAATCCAATCGCGAACTCGAAAAAAACCGGTGCCTGCATCCAGAATAACACCGGCTTCGGGAATCATCATGCAAGCAGTATGTCGTGCCTCATTGGGGTGGTACCCGGCGGTTCCTAACAAGTGAATTTCCATAGGTGCCCCTGCCTTTCCAATCGTGTGCTTATGCTTGCAAAAACAGGTTTTTTAGATCTGCTATCGCGGTTTCGAACCAATCGAATGCCTGAATCGTACCAGCCAACCTAGCGTTTCGTGAATTACCCGCATGACATTACCCGCCACACGAGATTGCCAATTTTTGCAGTATTCGCTAATTTGTGATTTCCAACCGTTACACGTTCAGTGCATCCTCGCCCAATCCAATCAGCAGACCGGTCGTCTCAACCCAATCGGAGACTTATTATGCTCAAAACTGCCGTTAGTGCGTTCACCTGTTTTGCGTTCTGTTTTCTGAATTCTGCGGTCACGGCTCAAGAGGTCGATTTACCCAAAACGATGCTGGGCAATTGGAATTGCAACTCTGAAAAGACGATTGTGATCATGAAGGAAGCCGGTGCCACGGAAGATCGTCTGGAAATGGCGAAACAGGTGCTCGGTGGCATGAAGATGGAATTTACCAAGGGCAACTTAAAGGTTGCGTTGATGGGACAGGAAATCAAAGCCACCTATCGAGTCGAAGAATACAACCCGGCTAAGAAATGGGTGAAGTTATCCATCGAAGCCCCTCAGCGACCGGATATTCAATCGTTTGAGTTTACGCTGGATGAAGCAGATTCCTTTACCGTCAAGTTGCGAGATCAAAGCATGATTTTTGATCGTGCCAAGAAAACCAAGACAGGCAGCTGAGACGCTAACATGGCTGAAACCCCCTAAGAGCCGACACCGTGTCGGCTTTTTTTATTGGCGGCCCCACCGGCAACCCATCGCTACGTTGGATTTATTTACCGTTTCCAAAAATACCTTTGAGTCCGCCCAAAACTTCTTTTTCAAGACTCTGATTACCTTTTTGGATCAGGCCCTGCAGTTCATTGTTAATCGCTTGGCCTGCAGAACCCTGCAATATACTTTGAGTCAGCTCTTTAAAGATGCTTCCATCCATTTGCGGTTTTTGAACCGTTCCGCGAATCGGAATTTTAATCGTCTTACCGCTCAGATGTTTGGCCAACCCATTATTTGCAGTCCAATGCGGTAAGATGGGAATCTCTGCCACCATATCCATCGATTGATCGAACCCCACGCTCCCGGACGTACGAATGACAATATCTTCGATGCGGAATTCGATTCCTTCGTTGATCACACGGCCATTTTCAATTCGGAAAACGACTTTCTGTTGAGGAAATTTTAGCCATTGGGCGTTGGCTGCCGCGGGCGTGGCATTGAACGCCCTACCTTGAGCAAGCGATTTGACGCGGTTGACCATATGCACCAATTGCTGCCCTACCGGCCCCGGTCCAATTCCCGCTTGATGCAATGTCACAACTCCCTCCACGGTCGCAGTTTCTAAGCGTTCCACGGGAATGCGAGCCTGATTGATCGCTACGCTGATCTGGCCTTGGGCGGTTGTGGCACCCGCGATGACCGGCGCCACGTACTGCAACCAAGCCCGGCAGATTTCCGGACTCAACTCAACCCTTTCCAGTTTCTCACCAGGCGTCAAATAAAGCACACTGCTTTCGCCTCGCAAATCCAGTTGCGGGGCGAGTCTCATCACACCGTTGCTAAAGGGAATATTTTGCGTTTGTGCTATGGCGATCCCATTGGCTAATTGCAAATCCAGTTGGCTGCCACCGATTGGTAATCCGAGGATTTGCCCCGATTCCCAAGTCGCCACGGTCGCCATTTTTAATGCGGGATTAATCCACGATTCCCCAGGCTCGCCATATCGAGGGTTACACGCGGGTCCCTGCATGCGGAAGCCGCCGCCTCGTACGCCTTCCAGGCTGGCCATGCCGCCTAACATGGAGTCGACCAACGGCCTCAGCTTGACCCAATCGGGGTCCCAGGTTCCCTCAATATCGGTCTCTAACGCACCCGATAGATGGCGCACCTGCCCCGTAATTTGGGCCTGCAAAGCGGAAGCAGTTACTTGAGCGTTATTCAGCACCAGATGCTGTAAGTCCCGACTCAATTGCAATGTTGAGTTGACCGTAATTGCCTCCTCATCCAAAACCCGCACCCATGTGCCTCCGCTGGATACATTTTGCACGCCACCACGCGGCCGCTCAAAACTAGCTGCCACGACGTCGCTTAGCTCAAGGACTATTTTACTGTTGATCGCGGTCTCGTTGGTGGCCAGATCGATGGTCCCATTGGCCCTGCCAAACCATTGCAGGCTATCCGTCGCAGGCTTTGGATTGACCGCCGTCAAACATCGATTGATATCTGCCAGAAGCGCAATCTGACCGGACAGCAACTCCGTTTCTGGACGAGGATCCCACAACACATTCTGCGCTCGCACCGAAAATGCCGAAGACGCCAGTGTGGCATTGGTGATTTGGACCTTTCCGCTGTTGATTTCAACTCCGCCTTCGATTTCCCCGCCCGTCTCCTTTTCATTCAGCGTCACGCCGTAGCCATCAAAAAAGAGATCCCGGCATTCGTATTTCAGGCCTTCAACCCAAATCTGTTTTCCTTGCTTTATCACGATCTGAGCGTCGGCGTCCAGATTACCCGTGACAACGGCATCGACCGGTGCGAAGGCCGCAAGTTGTGAAACCCAAGTTTTCAAATCGCCACCGACCTTGCAGTTAAGCTTCCAGTCTGAATCCCATGAAGGACCAACCAGGGGTTCGGCCAGCAAGGCTTCAAAGGTCTGCCCTGCGTTAATGAGGTCCAGCTTCCCCGAATCCAGGCGAATGGATTGCAGCGGAACCGCGATGCCGGTTTGATTCGCTAAACGCTGTCCTGAAAGCTGCAGGACAATTTCTATTTCATCCTCGCTCCATGCACCCTGTTCAGGGAGTTGAACCCGTGGTTTCTCGACACGAAATCGTCCTCCAGCACGTAACGGTCGACTCTCCAAATTATCGCGGGAATTACCGTCAAACTGCCACGCAAACTTGCCATCGATTTCCCCCCCCAGTTCGAAGTCACCCAAATCGAGGAATTGTTTAACCTCGGCCAATGCGGATTGGAGATTTCCTTGGACCTGAAATTCACCCGAGTCTCGGTTCGCGGAACCATTGACTGAGAGAAAATTCGTCCGGCAATCGAAAGATTCGATGAGCACCGCATTATCTTTCGTCTGACGAATCGCCGTCACGACGCGAGCAGGTTTATCCCAGTTCAATTGCCGACCATCGCGAACCGCCGTGATGCCGGAACTTTCCACATTCACCACCAGACGCCGATCGGTACCCTCGATACGACTGCCCGCATTGAATTGAATGGTACCGGCTTCCAATTGGATTCCCGATTGCAGAGGTATCGTATTGGATAACATCGCCACCAAGGGGGCCAAACTGACAGAGCCCTCCGCTTGGAAATTATTGGCCGGTATTTGAGCGCCTGATACGGCGGCTATCTGTTGCCAATTCAATTCGCCATCAGCCTTGAACCAACCCATTTCCGTGTAACCCGCCAAACGATCCGCTTGCATTTTTTGGGGCGTGATCGACAAGCGACCCTTTAACCAGGCATTGGTTAGACAAATTTTATCATCCGCTAATCTTTTCGGCGCAGCGACCGTCAAGTTACTAAATTCTGTCGAACCCAAATCAACATCAAAAGCGGCATCCTCGGCCGACCAATTGGCAGTGACCTTGCCATTCATCATACCTGACAAGGCAATGGATTCGACGTAACGAGAAAGGACAGGCGAAGCGAACTCAATGGGAAGCGTATCGGTTTCCAATTCGGCTAAACCGTTTTCGAAATCCAATTGGTTCTTGCCCGCATCAAAGGCCAGTTTGACATCAAATGAGCCATGCCCGGCTTGCCCTTGATTTGCAACGTCCCCCGTCAGATGGACTCTCAAAGGAGCGCCGTCGGGTTGGAAAGCCTCGATATTGGCTGTCAATTTATCTAAGCTGTATTGTCGCTCTGTGGCCGCATCCGTGAGCAAAACTTGCCCGTCAGTAATCGCTAAAATTGCCGACGGGGAAGGCCCCTCCGCTTGCTCCGCCTCCGGTAATAAATCAACCAACGCATCTTCCAGGTTGCTGCCATCGGGACGCAAACGCAAATGCAAAACAGGACGATCTATCTGAATCGTTCCATAATCCGTGGCGTTTAAGATTGAAATCAAAGACTTGCCAATCTTTAACGAACCAACGCGAAACAATGGGTTCCCGGATTCATCCGTCGCCACCACGTTGGTCAATTCGGTATTGGTAATCCAACCGCAAGTAACGGCATCGACCGTAATGCGTCCCTTAAAATCTGCCAAAGCCTGGTCAATAATAACTTGCTTCAATGGCGTGCGGACCACAATGGCAGGCAGAAAGCACACCAGGACGACCAACATCAGCAGGCCCCACAGCCATTTCCGTGAAAACAAGCTTCGATCTTTGTGACCCACCACCCGTTCGTCATGCTCTACGCTTTCCCGCTCGCCAGCGTCGGAGTCGTTCTGTTCGCTTGGTCGACGTTGCTGTGCCATGAACCTTGCTTCCTTGCAAAGAATGTTCGATTACGCCGGTAACTAAAACCGCCCAAAAAGTGTGCTGGATCAGCCTTCGCAAACAACCGGAGGTTGCCTGCCAAATGACGCTGGGATGCAGCATTTGCGCGCGGGTTACCGTTTTCTTTTAATCGACCATCTGCGGCGTTAAGAGAACGAAAACAACCGTCTTGAACGGCTAAAAGATGAGCCGCTAGCTCTCATGTGAATTGATGGCCATTAAATGCTGGCAACAACTGGGGGAACTGGGCAGTCGAGGGACTCCGACATCGCTCTAAATAACTCGGCCTCTTCGACAGTTACTTGTTTATCAAACGTAATAGCGACCGCCATTGCCGTGAGCACACGCTTCTTGATGTTAGGAGAAGCTCCATTCAATTTCTCGATCGATTGTTCGAGAGTGCTGTATTTGAAGCCCTCGGAGAGATACCCCTCCTCGTCATGCCAAGGTTTTTCCAACGCATCCATGGCCGCGTTAAAGGCTGCTTTGGCGATTTGACGATCACTGTGACCGACGCGGACCAGCACTCCGAGGAGTCGACAAATATCGGGTTGCAACGGGTTCATCGCGCGATATTTTACTCGGGGCGGAGCGACCCGACCGAAACGCCGATCCAAGTGCACCAAAAGATGGTGCCTCAGGAAGAACTCGAACAGGTCGACTTTTTTATCGGCTGCCACCAATCGGTCGACGCTTTCCCGAAAGGAGGTGTATTGTTCCGGTGACATGCCGGTCAGGGAACCTTGGATAATTTCAAAGACTGGCAGACGATACCTTTCATTCAAGTTACGAATGGTCGGCTCCCAGCGTATCGTCTCATCGATCGTGGCTTGCCCTTCGCCTTTGGCAACCGCTTCCAGTTGCTCTCGTCTCACGTCCGCGGTGTCATCCAACAGCGACGCAAAGACGATACAGCGAGCGCTAAAAACATCGCGTGCTGCGTCGGCTAAATCATTGGGAATACGATCTACGAGCAATTCGGAATATTCCACATCGTCTTCATCGGGCAGGCCAATTCCGGCGATTAGTATTGCAGGATCGATGGGAAAGCTGTCTCCCATCATGCCCGGTAAACCCATTTTCCCGGTGGGGCTGCCAGACGGGAATCCGGTCTTTGTTTTAGATTTTTCTTTTTTCAGCGCTGCTTCCTCTCGTCGCTGCCGACGCGCCATGCGAGTTTTGGCGTAACCGGTAAAGTCCCCATTAAATTGTGGGTCCAGTTTTTGGATACGTTTTCCGAGGGGTGGGTGGGTGGCGAAAATAGAACTGGGATTACGGAACATCGATCCAAAAAACATGTGACTGGCTTCCTCGGCTCCCGCGGCGGCCATCGTGGAACCACTGGAGGAAGCTCCAATCATCTTCAGAGCTCCTGAGATACCGTCCGGATTACGGGTAAATTGAACCGCCGTGGCATCCGCCAAGTATTCTCTTTGCCGCGAAACGGAGGCCTTGATGACGCGTGCGAAGAACAAACCAACCCAACCTACGATCACCAAGCCAAGGGCAACTAACAGGATGGCGCCTCCCCCTTTGTTATCACCACCGCGTCGCCCACCGGCGCCGCTGCGGAGCACAAAATAGCCGACCAGCGCGATCAATTGGATGCCGTGCAGAACGCCAATAATGCGAATGCTCATGCGCATATCACCGTTGAGGATATGGCTAAATTCATGGGCGATGACGCCCTGTAATTCGTCGCGGGTCAAGCTGTCGATGGTACCGCGGTTGATACCGATCACGGCGTCATCGATGGTGTAGCCGGCTGCGAAAGCGTTGATACCTGGCTCGTTATCGAGGAGATAAACCGGCGGCACCGGTGCCCCGGCGGCCAGCGCCATTTCTTCGACGACATTGAGGATTCGGCGTTCACCCGGATCGTTGGAATTGGGCGGTAAACGCCTCCCACCCAACATGGCAGCCACACTTTCGCCACCACCCCGTAACGAGGCAATTTTGTAAGCACTGCCCATCCCCACCACCGAACTGACAGCCAAAGCCACAGCTCCCAGCACGAGAGGATCAAAAAATTCAACCGTCATCGCTTGCGAGCTGGGAGCTGAGTTCGATGCGCGTGTCGCACCCATAGCCATCATCACGATCACGTAAATCGAAGCGATCATGCAAATGACGGCAATGATGAAATAGAAAATCAATCGCCGCGTATTTTTTCTGGCAAGTTCCTGGCTGGCAAAAAAGTCCACTTCAATGTGCCTTTATGGAAAGCGTTAAAAGTAAACGAGGTGGTTCTGATGACCACCTCGAGTCGTGATTTCGAAATCTCGCTTGGTCTTTCGATGGCGATGCAATGGCCAGACCGACCGTCCACCCTAAAAGGAAACTTTGGGGGCAACACGTTCTTCAGGATTTTCAATTTCTAACAGCTCGGCTTCATTGAAACCTAACATACCGGCGACCGTCACGGCCGGAAAGACTTCGCGAGCCGTGTTGTAGGCGGTCACCGAATCGTTATAGCCTTGGCGCGCGTAGGCCACTTTGTTTTCTGTGGAGGTTAGCTCTTCCTGCAAGGAAAGCATATTCTCGTTGGCCTTCAGATCGGGATAAGCTTCTGCAACCATCAACAGGCGACCCAGGGCCCCATTCAAGCCAGACTCGGCCTTCATCAGCTCTTTCATCGATTTGGGATCACCCGGGTTGGCGGCAGCATTTTTCTGAGCCGATACCGCTTGGTTCCGTGCTTCAACGACTTGTGTCAGTGTCTCTTGCTCATGCTTCATGTACCCCTTGGCAGTTTCGACAAGGTTGGGAATCAAATCGTGGCGCCGCTTTAATTGCACATCGATTTGCGAAAACGCATTTTCGTACCGGTTGCGTAGCTTCACCAAGCCGTTGTAGATGCCGATAACGAACACCACGATGGCCAAACCAATGGCAGCCAAGATAATGACTGCCCACAAGACGGTTCCCATAATTTTCTCCTAGGACTATACGCTGTCGAGGCAAAAGACTGCCGACGGATTAACTGGCGCATTATGGGGATATTCGTCTGCAAATGCCAAGTATTGCAGTAAAAATATCTTCCCTAGCAAAAAATCACCTTGTTCATGCGGGCCAGTCTGTGGCTGGGTGAGATTTCGCCGCACCTTATTGGCTTGTGGAACCTTCCGCGCCTTCACTCCAAATCTTTACCAACTCGACGCCGACTTCGCAGGCTTCGACCATTTCATCCAGACAGGCAAATTCCAGCGGCGAGTGAATATTGTGTTGACCCGATGACAGGTTGGGCGTCGGTAAACCCATTTCCGTAAATTGAGATCCATCGGTGCCCCCACGAATGATCGCTTCGATCGGTTCTCGATTCAGACGGCGGTGGGCTGCCAACGCAAAAGCAGCAGCACGCGGTTCCTTCTGCAAACCGTCACCCAGATTTCGGTATTGCTTGGTCACTTCTATTTGAATTTGGCAACCGGGCATGTCCGCTTCCACGCTCTTTGCGATGGCCATCAAGTTTTCGGCGTAGACCGTCAGCTGCTGGGTATCGAAAGAGCGGAGGAGAACTTTCATTTTCACTTCGGCAACCCCTGAATCCATGGCGTAAGGATGCAGAAAGCCCTCTCGATCGGCCGTTTTTTCCGGCATGGCATCGGCAGGCATGGCTTCCAAAAATTTCCCGGCAGCGCGAATGGCATTGACCATTTTATCTTTGGCATAGGCCGGGTGGGTATTGATACCGCGAATAGTAACGGTTGCCAAATCGGCGGAAAAGGTCTCCACATCGACGTGATTTCGACCACCGCCGTCAAAGGTATAAGCGGCCGTCGCATCCACTTGCGCTACATCGACATGCTGGGCACCGCGACCAATTTCTTCATCGCAGGTAAACAGAATCCGCACCGGACCATGGGGGATATCGGGATTTTCCAGAAGATGGCTTGCCAGTTCCATGATGATGGCGACACCGGCTTTATCGTCGCCACCCAAAAGTGTCGTGCCATCGGTTGTGATCAAGGTCTTGCCGACGAGATTTTCCAAAGCCGGACATTTGTCAACGGTGATGACTTTGGAAGGATCGCCCGACAGAGGAATATCTTGGCCATCATAGGCCTCCACGATCTGTGGTTGTACGCCTAGGGCGGTCGTTTCCGGCGAGGTATCCAGATGCGCATTAAAGGCGACGGCGGGCGCGTCGGTATTACCCGGAATGGTGGCCAAGACGATGCCGTGCTCATCCTGGGTCGCGTTGGACAATCCCATTTCGTGGAGTTGACCGAGGATAACCTTGCCAAGTTCCATTTGCCCGGGACTGCTGGGGTAATGGTCCACGTCGTCGCATGCCATCGTGTCGACTTTCACGTACTGTAAAAATCGATCAAGGAGTCGTTGTCGGTTCATAGGCCTGGGTTTAAAAGTGGCGAAGATTTTGGGAAACCGCTTTATCTTATCGGATTTACGAGTGCGCTTAAAAGGCGGGCAACTCTGCACAGGGCAACCACGGCAAAGATCCCTACAACGCCATGAATCATGGTTATCGGACTCGGGCTTACGTAAACCACAACGCCAACTCTGACTTGAGGTCGCGTCTGTATGAATGCCCTTGATAATTGCTATACTTGAAGCAGTTATGAGTAAACATTCGTCACCCGGTTTGGGAATCACCAACATGAAATTCCGCCTGCTATTGGCCCTTGCATTATTGTTCGCGTTGCAAACGGTCGCGACGTCCCAGGAAAAAGAAGACAAGAAAGCGGATGAACGCAAGATACATACGGTGAAACCGGGCTTTTTCGAAGTCATTGAAAACGTCAATGCGACGGTCGAATCCAAAAACATGACGCCGGTCGAAACCAACGTCGATAAGTGGACCGATCTTGAAATCAAGAAAATTATCGGTGAGGGAACAACCGTCAACGCCGGCGAGGAAATTGTCTGGTTCAAGACGGAAGGAATTGACCGCAAACTCAAAGAGACTGACTACAGCATGCAAATGGCCGATCTGGCGCTAAAGTCATCCGGGTTGGATCTCAATATGACGGAGCAGACATTTGACCTCGATATGGCGCTCGAGCAGCGTGGCTTCGAAAATACGGAAGCCGACTACAAGTATTACACCGAAGTCGAACGCCCCAATCGCGAACGCAGCACTCGCCGAGGCGTTCAAAGCTCCCAGCACTCACTCGAGTATTCTCAGGAAGAATACAACCAATTAAAGCGGATGTATGACGAAGATGAATTGACTGAGGAATCCGAAGAGATTGTCTTAACACGCACGCAACGCGACGTCGAAAACCAGCAGTTCTATCTGGAGCAACGCCAAATGCAGGCGGCCCGCACCTTGGAAACGGTCTTGCCGCGCCAAGCCGAAGAAAAGAAAACGGGCTTGGAGCGATCCCGCTTGGAATTTGAAAAATCGAAAGTTGCGATGCCCATGGAACGCGATCAAAAACGCATCGCCTTCGAAAAAGCCAAGGCTGCTTTTGCAAACGAATCAGCCGACTTTAAAGAACTGCAGAACGATCGCACAAAAATGACGCTCAAAGCACCTGCCAGTGGTGTGCTTTACTATGGCAGTTGCCAACGTGGCAAATGGGTCGGTCCTGCTGGGGCGAGTCGTGTTTTGCAACCTGGCAAAAAGGCTCCACCAAACAAAACCCTCGTGACCATTGTCGACCCCACCCAAGTCATGTTGCGAGCCAACCTGAATGAAAAACAACTGGCTTCGATCACCGAGGGTTCTGAGGGGGTGGTCACACCCACGGCTTTCCCCACATCAAAGACACGCGCCCGGGTGAGCAAAGTCAATTACGTGCCACTGCAAGCAGATACCTTTGATTGCCAAATGAACGTGACCGAAATCCCGACCGGAGTGATGCCGGGGATGACTTGCTCCGTTAGATTTTTACTTGTTCAAAAAGAAAACGCGATTACCGCTCCGGAAGCCGCCGTTTTCACGAACGACGGCATTAACCACTACGTTTACCTGGTAGAAGGTGATGGACACAAAAAACATGCGGTAACGGTAGGCCTTAAAGCGGATGGCAATTTTGAAATCACGGCCGGATTATCGGCGGATGACAAAATTTTACTGGAACGGCCTGAATAGAAAGCAGTTTCACCATGACGAAGAAGGGTCCCCCTATCGTGTTCGCAAAAAATGTAGCTCGCGGTGTCGCATGTCTGCTGGTCATCGCTGGCTCCGTCAACTGGCTTCCCCAAGCTCGCTGCCAAGTGGTCAAAGATGCACCTCCAGCGCAGGAGACCACCCAACCGCAAAATCAAAAAAGGTTGGTCGAAGATCCCTATGACTTCAGCCAACCGCCCAAGATTCCGGATGTGGAGGTACCTTCTCCGCTGGATATTCAGCAGTCCATTGATCGAGGCGTAGAGTATCTGCTGGAAAACCAACGTAAAACGGGAGCTTGGGGGGCTGCGACGAACACCAAAGACCTGAATATCTACGCCCCCATTCCCGGGGCCCATGATGGTTTTCGTATGGCGACCACTTCCTTGTGCATCTCCGCGTTACTGACGGTCGAAAGCGGAGGCAACGCTGAGGTGCAAGCCGCTGTCGACAAAGCAGAAGCTTGGCTGATGGAACAACTACCGAGCCTGAAACGGGCTACCAGTGACGCGATTTATAATTGCTGGGCCCACACGTATTCCATCGATGCCCTGCTGTTGCTACGAGAACGCCAAGGTGTCACAACCGATAAACGTAGCCAACTGGATCAACTCATCGTTTCGCAACTCAAGATGCTGGATACCTACGAATCCGTCGACGGCGGGTGGGGGTATTACGATTTTCGTTACGGCGGACGCAAACCCACTTCCAGCTCCACCAGTTTTCTGAATGGTGCCGCACTGGTCACAATGAAAAACGCCGAAGACGCCGGTTTTGACGTCAACCAAAGAACCGTAAAACGTGCGATTAAGGCGACGCTGCGTCAGCAAAAACCTGATTTCACTTACCTCTACGGTGAGTACCTAAAAACGCAACCCATGCGTGGTATCAATCGTCCTGGGGGCAGCCTTGGGCGCAGTCAATGCTGCAACGTGGCGTTGCGTTTGTGGGGTGACAAGGAGATCACAGACAATGTGCTCGAGCATTGGCTGGTGCGTCTTTACGTGCGCAACGGTTGGTTGGACATGGGCCGCAAAAGACCGGTCCCGCATGAATCATGGATGGGTGTCGCCGGCTACTTTTACTACTTTGGCCATTACTACGCAGGGATTTGCATCGAACAATTACCGCTGGAAAAACGCGGTCCCTACCAAGGTCTTTTAGCGAAACTCATGTTGGATCGACAAGAGAAAGATGGCAGCTGGTGGGATTACCCGCTTTACAATTATCACCAGCCTTACGGTACGGCATACGCCCTGCTGACCTTGAAACATTGCCTGCCCGGCCAAGATTAGAAACGCCTTGGCTTTGCAACGCACAATCAGAATGGAGTGAACATGGCTCAAGGCGATTCCGATCCTCGCTACCTCGTCTTTGATGTTGAGTCCATTGCCGACGGAGAACTGGTTGCCGCCATTCAATATCCCAAAGAGAAAGACCTTTCGCCTTTTCAGGCGGTCGAAATGTATCGCGGGGAACGCAAGGAAAAAACCGGATCCGATTTCATTCCCTATACATTTCAAAAACCGGTTTCCGTGGCAGTCGCCAAAGTGAATGCCCAGTTTGAATTAATCGATCTCGTTACTTTGGATGATCCCGAGTATCGCACGCCCGTGATCGTTGAAAACTTTTGGCGGGGCTGGCTAAATTACAACGAGCCCACGTTGGTGAGTTTTAATGGACGCGGCTTCGACATTCCGTTATTGGAATTGGCAGCATATCGATACGGTATCGCGGTGCCTGCGTGGTTCAATCTCGACGATCGGACGTATGACCAAAAACGCAATCGCTACAACCTCAAGTCCCATTTAGATCTGCAGGATTTGTTTTCCAATTTTGGTGCGACGCGGATGAACGGTGGCTTGAACCTGATCGCCACTCTACTAGGACTGCCCGGGAAAATGGATATCGCCGGACACATGGTTCAAAACCTCTATGACCAAGGAAATCTGGCCGAGATCAACGCCTATTGCCGATGCGACGTATTGGATACCTACTTGGTCTTTCTGCGATCCAAAGTACTAACCGGCCAATTAAAGCTGGATCAAGAACGTGCATTGTTTGCCGGCACCCGGAAATGGCTCGAAGAACGAGTAAGCGAGCACCCCATCTATGGTGACTATCTCGCCAAATGGAAGCCTTGGGATAATCCCTGGGACGAAGAGTTGGTTTTAGAATCTGATTCGTAAAGCCAAAATTCGGTTCTATTTTTTCCAGTTGCCACGACTCACCAGATGATTCGAGATTTCGGGTCGCGATCATCAATGCGATGCAGGGCAGAATCCGGTTCCTCCTTGAAAAGCGAGCGTGCCACCAACCCCATCAATGCTCCGGCAATTAAACCACCCGCGTGAGCCGCATAGGCCACGCCTCCGGATTGCTGGGTGGCGTAAATGGAATCCCACGTGAATACAAATTGAATGCCTGCCCAAACGCCGATCACCACCATGGCGGGAAGGGAAACCACGTAATACATGACGATTACTTTTACCTGATTGCGCGGAAACAGCACCAAATAGGCTCCCAGCACACCAAAAATGGCGCCCGAAGCACCCAAATTTGGAATGATGCCAACCGGGTCCAAGGCAATTTGGGCGGCGGATGCGACCAGCCCACTCATCAGATAAAAGATGAGAAACCAAACATGCCCAAAACGATGCTCAACGTTATCACCAAAGATCCACAGATAAAGCATATTGCCCGCAATATGCATCAAACCACCATGCATAAACATGGAGGTAAAGAGCGTTAAGAAAATGATCGGCGGGCCTGGATGCTGTGGGATCTCGACCAGTTGCCCATCAAACTCGATGAATTCGGAATCGACCAGATCTACTCCGGTCGTGATTTCCTTGGGGATCATGCTAAATCCCTCGGTAAATTCAGGATTGGCTGCCTGATAGGCAAAGACCAGCAGGTTAATCCCGATCAGGATCCACGTTACCCAAGCCGGACCATCGAGCGTCCGGTCATCATCTGAAAGCGGAAAAAACATGTCGCCCTTGCAAAATGGGTTAGCGGTTTCAGCTAAGTTCTTTTGCCACCTTGCCGTCCCTTGAGAGCTGGGATTTAGGTCGCCCCGATAGCAGCGCGAGCCATGCGACGACGCTCAGATTCTCGCAACAAGGTCTTCCTTAGACGAATGCGACTAGGGGTAATCTCAACCAACTCGTCGTCTTCGATGTATTCCAAAGCCGCTTCTAGCGAGAGTTGCCGAGCTGGCTTCAACAGGACATTATCGTCGGTACCGGAGGCACGCATGTTGGTCAGTTTCTTTTCCCGAGTGGGGTTCACCGGCAGATCATTGTCGCGGACGTTTTCGCCGACGATCATCCCCTCGTAAACTTCATCGCCCGGTGAAACGAACATGTCTGCTCGTTCCTGCAATCCGAAAAGCGCGAAGGGAACCGCTTTACCAGCGGCCATGGAAACCATCACCCCGTTGGGTCGCGAAGGAATGGTACCTTCCACGTTCCGATATTCGAGAAAGCGGTGGTGCAAGACAGCCGTCCCCTGCGTGGCATTCAGCAAACGGGTACGCAGGCCAATTAAACCCCGGGCGGGTACATGGAAAAGGATGCTGGTGTAATCGCCACGCGGGCTCATTTCGATCATCTCGCCACGCCGTGCTCCGACCATTTCCATGACGGGCCCCATCTTTTCGGCGGGTACCTCGACCACCACCGATTCGAACGGTTCACAAATCACGCCATCGATCTTCTTCTTCAATACTTGCGGCTTGCCGACTGACAATTCGAATCCTTCGCGCCGCATCGTTTCAATTAGTACAGCCAAGTGCAGTATTCCACGACCCGAAACGCGAAACGCGTCAGCACCATCCGCAGCATCGACACGCAATGCCACGTTTCGTTGCAATTCACGCATCAGCCGCTCTCGCAGCTGCCGCCCCGTTACGTATTTGCCTTCGCGGCCCGCGAGTGGCGAGCTGTTAATGGTAAAAATCATTTGCAGCGTCGGCTCATCAACGCTCATACGCGGAAAAGCCTCTTTCACATCGACCTGGCAAACCGTATCACCGATGCCAACGCCTTCCAAACCAACCAAGGCAACGACATCGCCTGCCGTGCCGGTCGGCACTTCCGTTTTCCCAAGCTTGTCGAATTCATAGACCGTGGCGACTTTGGCCGTTTTCCGCTGACCCTGGTCTTGGATCATGGCCACGGTATCGCCTTTGGTGATCGTGCCAGATCGCACTCGACCGATAGCGATCCTGCCGACGTACTCCGACCAATCGATGGTGGTAACTGCCATGCGGAAGGGCTGTTCGACATCGATCACGGGTGGGGGCACGTGCTTCAGCACCATGTCCAAAAGCGGCTCCATCGAATCACTTGGCGTTTGTGGACTCGGAGTGGCGTAACCCTCTTTCGCGGAGGCCAAGATGTAATGAAAGTGTTCCAGGTAATCTTCCCCACCCAACTCAAGAATCAACTCAAGCGTTTCGTCGAGCACTTCGGGAGTTCGGGCATCAGGCTTGTCGATCTTGTTAACCACGACAATCGGCTTCAGGCCGACTTCCAGCGCTTTAGAAAGCACAAATCGAGTTTGCGGCATGGGGCCTTCTGCAGCATCCACTAGCAGTAAAGCACCATCCGCCATTCGCAAAACACGC
>CAJQPP010000046.1 GCA_905480235.1 uncultured Pirellulaceae bacterium | reverse complement strand
AGAGGAAGCAGGCCTGCAAAAAGAAGACGCCCGTGGCACGATCATCATGGCGACCGTGAAAGGTGACGTCCACGATATCGGAAAAAACATCGTGGGCGTTGTGCTGGCCTGCAACAACTATCGCATTGTGGACCTTGGAGTCATGGTGCCCTGCGAGACCATTCTTGACACTGCGGTCAAAGAGGGCGCAGACATCATCGGGCTGTCCGGTCTAATCACGCCCAGCCTCGATGAAATGGTGCACGTCGCCGGTGAAATGAAACGCCGTGGCATGACGACACCTCTGTTAATTGGCGGTGCCACCACCAGCGACAAACATACGGCTGTGAAAATCGCCCCCAAATCCGACCAGCCGGTATTGCACGTACTGGATGCTTCGCGAAGCGTGGGTGTGGTCGATCGCCTGCTCAACGAAGACCGCCGAGTGGAGATCCTTGCGGAAAATCAAAGTTTGCAAAAGCGGTTAGTCGCCGCCTATGAACAACGCGACATCAAGCTGGTTACGTATGAGCATGCCCTCGAGAATCGTTTCCAAACGGATTGGGATACGGTCGAAATAAACCGCCCTCAGTTCACTGGTATCAGCAACCTGAACAATTTCCCCTTGGACGAATTGGTTCCCTATATTGATTGGTCTCCCTTCTTTATGACTTGGGAACTGAAAGGCAAGTTTCCGAAAATATTTGAAGATCCTGTCGTGGGCGAGGTTGCCCGAGAACTTTACGAAAACGCACAGGAAATGCTGCAATCGTTGATTGATGAACACCGCGTGAAAGCAACCGGTGTCTACGGATTTTGGCCCGCCGCCAGCGATGGCGACGATGTGATTGTCTATCAGGATGAGCGTCGCGAAAGCGAACTGGCACGCTTTTTCATGCTGCGTCAACAATGGCAGCGTAAAGGTCAAGAACAGTTTCGCAGCTTGGCTGATTACGTGGCACCCGTCGGTTCAGGGCGCGAAGATTACATCGGAGGTTTTGCCGTCACAACCGGAATCCAGATTGATCAGATCGCCGCTGAATTTGAAAAGGACAACGACGATTACAATTCCATTATGGTCAAAGCTCTAGCAGACCGTCTGGCGGAGGCGTTTGCGGAGTTGCTACATCATCGCGCCCGGCAAGACTGGGGATTTGGTAGTGATCAGGAATTGACCATGGAAGACATTGTCAAAGAGCGTTACCGAGGAATTCGCCCCGCGCCCGGCTATCCGGCCTGTCCCGACCATTCGCAAAAGAAAACTCTGTGGAAGATGATGGACGTACAACGTCATACGGGGATCATGCTGACCGAGTCATTTGCCATGTGGCCCGGATCAAGCGTTTGTGGATTGTATTTTGGGCACCCTGATTCCAGGTATTTCTCCGTAAACCGCATCGACCGCGATCAGTTGGAAATCTATGCCAAACGGAAAAAGATGTCGCTGCAAGAATGCGAGCGTTGGCTTACGCCAATTTTGAAATAGGCCTTCGCCTGCCGATGGTAAAATGACACAGACGGCCGTTTTTTGCGGCCTCTTTGTTTTCATGCCTCTTTGTTTTCATGCCTCTTTGTTTTCATGCCTCTTTGTTTTCATGCCCCTTTTTTCATGCCCCTTTTTTCAGGGGCCGTTTATTGGTGATAAACGATTCGTTGGCGCGTGCTGATTTCTTTTTTGACGTCCGCCAAACCTCCGCGTTCGCTGCGCACTCGAATTTACGGTTTCCCTTACCGCAGAGGAACAGAATTACACCATCTTGGCTAATCGTGATAAGGTTGCGATAATCCACTCAAAATACACAACATGTTTTCGGAGCAAAAAATGGATAAGCCAAAATGTGCTGGTACAGCACCCATCGAAGTTCAGCTTGAAGAAGGCAAAAAATACGCTTGGTGCACCTGCGGCTTATCGGAAAACCAACCATTTTGTGATGGAAAACATAAACAAGACGGTTGCAACTACACCCCGTTAGTCTTCACGGCTGAAAAATCTGAAACGGCTTGGCTTTGCACCTGCAAACAGACAGGAAACCCTCCTCGCTGCGATGGTTCTCACAGCAAAATCACAGAGGCAACTGAGAGTGGCGATTAACTCTCAGGCACTCCGATAAACGACATTTCCGGTTTGAAAAAATCATCTTCCCCACCGAGACATTGGCTCCATTGCCAAGCCATCGTCGGCTTGACCCCGGTCCCCATTGGTGCAGCCATGCTCTGTTACGTGACGCCCAAAGAACCACTTGGCTTCCCCAATGCTGAGGAAGTAAAGCTGGGCGTGATTGCTTACAACCTTGCCGCACATTCGGCCGACGTTGCTCGGGGGCGTTCCGGGGCGCAGAACCGAGACGATGCGTTGTCCAACGCGCGATTTGAATTCGACTGGAACGAGCAAGCCCGTCTTTCGCCAGATCCCAAAACAGCGCAAGCATATTACGACGAACCGTTGACGCAGGATACTTTTAAGAGCGCCCACTTTTGCAACATGTGCGGTCCCAAGCACTGCTCGATAAAAATGACGAAAGACATTCGAAAAGTGGCTGCCGAAGAGAGCCCCTTGGCACCTTTACAAACCGCTTCCGAAGATTAGCAATATGTTCTCACTGGTCTACAAAATCTTACCTGCCGCCACCTGGCATGCGGCTGAATCCCATGGCGAATTCTCAGGGGCAGGTATCGATCTGAAAGATGGATTCATTCATTTGTCGTCTGCAGCGCAGGTACAAAAGACCATCGATCTCTACTTCGCGAGCGTGCCAGACCTACTGTTGGTCGCCTTTCGTACCGAATCGATGGGGGAATCGCTGCGATGGGAAAGCCCGCTTGGCGACGCCATTTCCGAGGAGCGAAAACGGCAGACCTTTCCGCATTACTACGGCAAACTATCGACGACTCAAGTCGCTTGGACCCGCCCTATCAAACAAAACTCCAAGGGACGAAACGTCGTCGATTTGTCCGGGTCAGAAGAGGCATGAGGCTGCCCTAGAGCCGGCCGCAGCGGCTAAGTTTTCCTGAACTCCTCCAACGGAAAGTCCAAAATGGACTCACCCTCGGCCGACTTCAATTCCCACAACCTGCGATAGCCGCGGGAAACCAAGGCTTCCTTCTCTGAGACGTAGCCGGGATCGAGATGCAACCGCGACATCGCGCCCTCGATTTGCACAGGCTCAAATCGGTCATCCTTGATGAACTGAGCCAAAACGGGATTGCAGCGGATGTGCCGCTCTGGAGTGGTATGTAACACCTCGGGATCCACCTTCCCGAGCACGTACCGCAGATACAAATCGCTTTGAGAAATGGACTCGACATCTTTCCCGCAAACGTGGCAGATGTAGCCTTCGTCACATTTTGCCATTGGAAACTCTGGTAGAAAAAACAGACGATGAACTTGAAGATTCTTTAATTCGACGGCATAAGTCGTTTTACAGCAATGGCTTACCTGCCACCGACAGGAGGTTTTACCACGAAATGTTTGACGGTGGCAAACCGTCTCCATAGAATACCTCGCCCGACACGGGGAAATTCGGAACCCGGGCCATCGGAAGCCAACAATGGCCCCAGTGTCTCATCCCAAATGGATCAGGAATAGGAAGCGATGAAAAAGTCAGAGATGAAACCGTTTAAGGAGATGCTACTGGCAATGCGTTCGAGGTTGCGGGGGAATGTCTCCACACTAGCGGATGCTGCCTTGGCCAAATCAGGCGGGGTCAGCGGCGGAAGCGCTTCTTCGGTACCAAGCCACATTGCCGATATGGGCAGTGATACCTTCGAGCAAGACAATACATTGCGTCTGATGAACAACGAGGGAGAAGTCTTAGGACAGATCGAAGCTGCACTTGAACGAATCGAAGAAGGCGTTTATGGTTCCTGCTCCGAGTGTGCGGGACGGATTCCTAAAATGCGTCTCAAAGCGATCCCCTACACACCTTATTGTGTAAAGTGCGCTACCGAGATTGAATCAGCCAACCGATACTAATCAGCCAACTCAGGCTGAAACGAATACCACTGAGGGCGTGCGATTGCCTATCAATCGTTACGTCCTTTTTTGCGCGTTGGCGGTCTCCGGTCTGGTGGCTGATTTGTACACCAAAACCCTCTTTTTTGACCGCTATCACGACATCATAAAACCCTCGGACCATGTCGATTGGTGGTTCAATGGTGTCCTCGGTGTACAAACCTCGTTTAACGGTGGCGCCCTATTTGGGATGTTCCAAGGCCAAAGCTTTGGACTGGCCGGACTTTCGCTGATTGCCTTGATAGGCATTATGGTTTGGTTATTTTGGTTCAAAATGGCGGTAAGCCGCTGGCTAACCGTTGCGCTAGGCCTGATTGCGGGGGGCATCGTTGGCAATCTCTACGATCGCATGGGATTTGGTTACGTAGCTTCTTACGGCGAACAATACACTTATCACGTCAGAGACTGGATCCATTTTCGTCTGCAAGGAGTCCCACTTTGCGATCCTTGGCCGAATTTTAATATTGCGGACAGTTTATTAGTGACCGGAGCGGTTATGCTCTTCCTTTTCGCAATTTTTGTCCCTGATCCGACAGCCAGCAAGTCGCCCAAATCGGACGCTTGAAGGGCCCTCTCAACCCCTCTGACCTTGTTTTTGCCTCGCATTGAATTCCCAGCAATGTTAAGTTCCATTGCGGAAGCATTAAACCAATGGCCACTTCAACGGACTGGGCTGTGGGAATCCAACGGACGGTTACCCAACAAACTGATACACGCCCCTCGGATGTTTTCCAGGGATTTGGGGATTCACTCATCGCCCCTTGTGCGCTGCGACCCTCCCAACACCTGAGGCTGCCGCGCAAACTTTCCGAGGCACGCCAACAAGTTCGCGAGCAGATTCCAATTTGCCCCGGTGTCTATGGTTGGCTGAATCGAGATAACACGCTGATTTACGTAGGCAAAAGTAAGTCGCTCCGCCATCGTCTCCTGTCCTACTTTGCGACGGAAACGACAGATCCCAAAATGGCTAAGATCCGGCGTCACAGCCGCACGTTAGTTTGGGAGCCAATTTCCCATGAGCTACTGGCATTAATCCGGGAACAGGAGCTGATTACCCGATTTCGCCCCTCGTACAACGTGCAGGGTAAACCCGAGCGCCGACAACCGGGTTTCATTTGCATTAGCCAAGGCCTTGCACCGACGATATTTTTTGCTCGCGAAGTTCCCAAACGAGCTGCTCACGCATTCGGTCCCATTGCGGGGAGAGCCCGCCTGACCGAAGTAATCGAGTGTTTGAATTACGTATTCCAACTGCGCAATTGTCCTGATCGCGTCAAAATGCAGTTCAACAATCAGCTTGAACTATTTCAAAACGAGCAAACCGCTCAATGCCTGCGATTTGAATTAAATACCTGCCCGGGCCCCTGTGCCGGTGGTTGTAGCCGAGAGTCTTACCGCCAAAAAGTGGAAAAGGCGGTGCGATTTCTAAAAGGTAAAGACCATGCGATGCTCGATCGTCTGGAGGAAAGAATGCGCAAGGCGGCTGCACAACTGTCGTTCGAACGCGCCGGCGTACTGAGGGATCAATCGCGGCAAATCAAATGGCTGAGTCGTCGGATCAAGCAAATGTCTACCGCGACTAAGAAACTGGACGGCATTTGGAGTTTGCCCGGGTTCGACCACCAACAGCACTGGATGATCCTGAGAGCGGGCCAAATCACGGAATGCACACAGGGTCCAGCCGACGCAAGATCGCTGCCAGCCTGCCAGGAGGCTCAAGCTCGGCCGGCTCAGGTGCCCCAAACTCATCTGAATATTAACCTGATGATGCTGCTTGCGGCGTGGATCAAGAAAAACCCCCAAGAAACAAAAGCCATCGTCAAATTTAAGGAAATCGTGGGTTCTGCTGCGACCCAGCGTTCCAAACGCTCGGCCTGACCTCGACACGGCAGGCAGATTTCGGAAAAGCGAGGGACAGCCGGCCAAAGAACGCCCTCGCTGCCCAAAATCCCTAGGAATCGTTGCTCGTTTTGCCGTTGCCAGCCCTCTTTTGACTGGTATACTGTGCAATTCTTGAAAATCAAAATGGTCCGTTTGCGGAATAGGCTTGGGGTGCATCATGGCACGCATGTGTGAAGTTTGTGGAAAAAAACCGTCCAAGGGTAACTCGGTAGAGACCCGCGGTAAGGCAAAGTACCTCGGTGGTGTCGGTACGAAGATCACTGGTATTACACGCCGTCAGTTCCGACCAAACTTGCAAAGAGTTAAGGTTCAACAACCGGGCGGCGGTGCCAAATCAATGAAGGTTTGCGTCCAGTGCATTCGCAGCGGCAGAATCAAAAAAGCGGTTAAAGCAAAACCCTTTAAGTTGCCCGCCTCAGTCGATTAGGCTGTCGCGAATAGAAAACATCGAAAGGCAAGTGTTAAACAGAACACTTGCCTTTTTTTCGTTACAGATTGTGACCTGAAAATTTCTTCTTGCAGGCCAGACCCTATCGACGTGAATCGCATACCGTTCAGACACGAGAAGCCGTTGCAAATTGCCAACGATCTGGGTTCATTGATTTGGCCGGTTTAGTGGCCCCTACTGAATGCGCGAATATCATGATTACGCTTCGGCGCACCACGATAGCCTTGTGGAGTCGCTCCCAATTGGTTTAGGCTGAAGGCACAACGAGCGAAACAGCAGTGGGGGGTAGTTTGATCGATAAAAGGGTAGAGGGGCGCGTCGTAGCGCTAAACGACCAGGGTGATTTGATCACGGATGTTCCGGCAGCGGAATGCGCAGCAGCACCGAATCAAGAAGAGGTCCGAGTACAAGTTGGCGGGCATGAAACAATCGGTATCTATCCCCCGGACCACAACGAACCCGCGGGAACGTTGATTGCGATTATCAACGCAGAGGGCTGCCTGAATATTGGTATTACTGGTATCAACATCAGCGAGATGTTGGGTATCGGTGTGGGAGAAACCGTCACGGTCATCTGGTAATTCTCTACAACGGCGTCCCTTTTTCATCTCGCAAGTCATCTCGCAAGATTACAAAGTACGTTTGGCATGGCTGACCCCATTGGTCCGTGCCGCAACAGCGCGTTGGAAAGCGTCTTCTTCGCCGTACTTCTCAATCGAAAAACTACGTGTTTTTCGTTTGCCCTTACCGTCGATCCACTGCGCAATCCAAAACGCGTAAGTGTAAACGTAATCCTCAGTCTCTTCGACTTGCACTGCGCGTCGAACACCAACGATCCCAGAGGTATTGCGTGTAGAGGGTTTTCGCGCCAACTCTTTTACTGAATACCCTGCCAGCCGAGCTTCCAAACCGTCTCGATAGGCTTTCGCTGCATTCAATGAGGCGCGACGCCCACCGAACTGACCATCAGCAAAGAACTTGCCGAATTTTTTTCCGCGCCTCTGCATACGCACCTCCCAACCGCCGTGCTGGCTTCCGCTGGCAGAGCTCATGTCGATTCGTGAGATGTTACGGCGCGGATTTTTGCGGGCCATTCTCAATAATCGTCGTAAATGCAGAAACGGATTCCGTACCCCGACGGCTTGGAAACGATGCATGCTACGTTACGAAAACTGGACGAATATGCAAGCCAGTTGCCGACCAAACCCTGAGAGACGTTTCCCACAAAGGGTTACTGGGCGGTCGATCGATACCCGGCGGGACCGCCAGAAATGGGAGAGTTTTGCGACAGCGGCCAGCAAGCCGTTTTAAACCCCCGTTCATACAACCACTGCTTTAACTGGTTGAATTCATTGAAGCTATCGGGATAAACCCAAATCGATACGGTGGTTTTTTCGGGCACTGAAAGGTCGATCCAATTTGAAAAATCGGTCCCCCGTTGGATCGCTTTTTCCAGCGGTACTCCGATGCCCTCACGCGTTGGCACCATCACGAATCGAGTGAATTCAATGAATCGCTCCTTTGCCTCCCCGTAAGCTGTGGTGGAGACGCGGTCTTCGGCTTGGAGGTGATATTGCAAGCGAAAATCTCCTACCGGCCCGACCGTTTCTACCGTTTCACTTGCGATTTGAAGTTTTCTGGCTTTTTCTTTCCACTCATCCTGCATGCGTTCCGTCAGTTCCGTCATAGGTACGTAGGCGATCCGCCCGGCTCGTAAACGAAAATGAATCTCTTCACTGAATACTGTTTTCGCGATCGGAGTCGGGTAGTGCTTGATCGCTTCTTCGCGACGATTGACCGCTTTCAAGGCCGTGTATTCACTATCTAGCTTGCGAAATTGCGATTCCAGTGTCACCAATTTTTCCGCTTGCTGAAAAGCTTGCTTTTGGTTTTCGTCCAACGACTGAGCGCGATTTTCAATTTCTTTTTTCACGGAAACCATGTGGACCAGTAGACGATTTCGCAAATCATTACGATCGGCCGTCATTTGTTGCTCGAGCAGAATCTTATCCTCTAGCTCGTAGTTGTCCTTTAGCAGGTTGCGGGCATGTCGCTGCGTTTTGTCTTGCTGCTTTTGCAATTCCGCGATAGCCACTCCTTCCTCAGCATCACTTACAGAGGCCTGAATTTTCGTCCCTGCCTTGGCACCTACCACCACGACAAGAATGATCAGGACCCCCACCAGGTTGGCCACGATATCCAAAAAAGAATCTTCGCCGCCTACATTATCTTGCCCGTGTCTTCGAGACCGCCGAATTTTCATCGCCACTGCCTCTCAATTTCGATGCCACTGTTTTCCATTTTCCTCGCCAATTCATCAGCCTTGGCAGCGCCTTGGATATCGTCGGTGGTTAGCCTTAAAACCGGTTTCCAATAACCACCAATCTCGGCCATCCCCCATCCTTCAATTTGGCTCCAAACCTCATTAACCAGTTCATCGATTGCCACATCAACCGAATTGGTAATGGCAATGCGAATCCTCGTTCTATCGAGGTCGCTACTATAAATCAGATAATGATCCTCTCGACAATCCACCCGGATGGGACGTCGGTAGGGTGTTGCACCCGGCGTTCGCGTGGGCAGTGCCCAATTCTCTCCACGAGAATTTGCCAACGGTTTCGTTTGTTGAGCTTGGGCCGACAAACTGGTTGGATCCTGCGACAAAGCGCTGGCCATGTTGCCTTCCCCCCCACCATCACCAGGCGAACCCATCCCCCGTTGATTGGAATTTTTCCTCGCGCTACTTCCACCGCGTTGCCCTTTGGAGCTGCGTTGCGAACCAGCAAATCGCGTCAGGCTATCCTTTTTTGTGGTATCCAAACCACCCGATTTCGAAGCGTTACTTGCGAAGCTACCTTCGCTTGGGAACTGCCCACCGCGGGTTGGTCCCGAGCGCCCAAAATCCTTGGCGTTTTGCGATGGGGACCCCATCCCCGAAGCAACATCCCCCCTGCCATTTTTGTATTGATTTCTTTGTGATTGACCTGCTTGGGAGAATTTTCGCTCACTTGAGCCACCGCTCAATGGTTGCCCTCCTAGCGAACCGACGCGATTTGGCCCTGAATTAAACCAGGTCGCCAGACCTGCTTCCACTTGCTGTAGTTGTCGTTGTTTGGATATGGAAATAGCTTGCCTTAAACTCGACGACAAATTGGAGTCAGCCTCACCCCAGTTAAGTCGTTTTTCGTTTTCCACCAGTTCGTAACCAAACTCATCATCCCAACTGGTCATCGCGCGACGCGCCACAGCGTAGGACGTTGCCCCGCCGGGCCTGACGACAATTAATGGATAAGGCTCACCTTTGGCTCCACCCGTATCGAACTTGTTCCAATGTTCGCGTGTTGTCAACAAAGCTACGTCCAAAGGGTTACCCGGTAATATTGGCTTGGTGAAATCATCCAAACCGATCGTGATGCCTGAGGGTTGTAGTTGAATGCCACTGGCCGTGCATTCCACATAAATGGGACGCCGCTCGGTTCCGCCCGAGGTGCGGGTGGGAACGATGGAGTAGAGTACCGGTTGCCCAATATTTTCATTTCGGGCCAGCTCAAGCTCAGACCGTTTTTTTTCGATCTGCAGACGCATTTCAATAATACGATCGCTGTCTTGTTGACGGGTTTGCAACGTCTCAGAGTCATTACTAATAAGCCCTTGAAACTGGGATTCGAGCACCCGAGTTTCCTCGTTGAGCCTGCGTATCTCCTCATCGAGGTGACTGCGCCGTAACTTTTCTTCTTCCAAGCGACGTTTCAAATTGGGCCGCATGTTGGAGAGTGATTTGACGCGAAATTGCTCCAAATCCAAGACATCCAACAGAACCTCGCGTTCCTTTTGGAGCTCCTCAAGCCGGTCGAGATTGGCTTCCTGTGCCTTGTTGGCGGAACTGCTGACGGCCAAAACAAGCATCACGATCAGCACGCCCATCGTGCAGATCAATACAGCCAAAAACGGGAATAAGCTGACTGCAACGCCTATTTCCCGTTGTCGTTTTCGACTCATGCTGCATGTCTCACGGTGTCCGGATCGGAATCGTCTTGTGTGGCATGCGTTTCCGCAGCATCTAATTGGGTTAACCGAAACTCCAACAAGCGAACCGCCGTTGCCAGTTTATCACTGGCGTCCGAGTATTCCGCCGATAATGGCACGTTTTCAAGATAGTCGGCAATCGCCTGCTTGGTTTCCGCAAGGGATCCTATATTCTCCAACGACTGCATCATATTCCTGGAATATTCGACCAGCTGTTGCTGATGACCGGCTAACAGGCGAGCGTTCTCCGAAAGTGCTACTTGCCATTGCTCCCAACGCCGGCCCACCGCTTCATCACTTTTCTGAATGGTTTCTCGCAAGCGATCTCCAAGGTTCTCCGTGGAAGAGTTGAGTGCATGCTCAAGTTTTTCCTGGACGACGGTTTGCGTAGATCTTACCGATTCGACCCAGGCGGATTCGGCCGCGTCAATGTTAGCTCGCCACAGCTTGACCTGTCGGTCTACTAGTTGCTCGGTCGAATCGAGCATCTGCACGCCAATCGCTTCCACCGCTTGCACATAGGAGTCCTTGGCCTGATTGGTAAGTTCCCAATGCGGCAATAACTCCTCCCGAGTACGAGCTTCCACCTGAGTAAGCAAGCTCGATTCGGAGCGATCCACCGCAAACATGGTGAACATCAAAAGAATGGCAAAGGTCAGGGCAATCGCCGTGGTATCAAAAGCGACATAAAGGCTACTGCGTAAGCCCCCCATCATTTCTTGAAAATTATTGTCTTCGCCAATTTCCAACCCACCCAACGCCTCAGAAATCCCCAACACAGTTCCAAGGAATCCCAGCATAGGAATAGCCCAGACTAGAATCCTGGCGAACGAGTAACGATCGTGTTTCTCGTCCTGATCCAATTCTGAAGCGTATTTTAACTCTTCATCGAGACCGTCTGGCGAACCATTGCGATGTACGAAATCTAAAGCCGTATAGAGTCGCCTCCAAAAATAGCTTCTACGACGCCGACCCTGATGTTGCTCTAAGCGAACCTGCAGTTCACCCGTTGCGGGCGTCGCTCCGTCTTGTTCGGACTCTTGCTGTAATTTGCCAGCATTGGCCGATAAAGAAATTTTCGACAGTAAACTTCGTTGTCGGAAAATATCGCAGAGGATGAACAACAATGACGCCATCCCCACCATGAACATCGCCGTGGTGACCTTGGAGACCGTATGGCCTGCCAAATATCGAGTCACCATCTCGTTGTTTATAGTTCCATTGTTAATCGATGCGAATAACACGATAAACGCCGCCAAACCCAAAAAGATTGGCAATACGATGTTATAAGGCAGAGTTGGTCGAGAAGTCTGTTTTGAACTCATCCGAAAAAGATCCGGTTTCAAGTTGAATTGAAGACATAAAACTTTGGCACTTTAGCTATTCGGAAAAATCGGCAAAGTCGAGGCGCACAGATTAAAGAATTGACAAACTTCCCCAAGATTTACCAAATTCCGATAGCACTTTTCGAACTATTTTTTCCGAGTCAATTTTCCCTCCGTTTATCGTCAAAGTATTTCGCATCAGGCTCCGATAACTAATTGTGTTGACCTGATCAACACAAATGGGAAATTGCATCTGCATTGCAGTATCCCAGGGGGGGACTAGTCCGGAATCAGCCACTTGGCCTTCCGGGCTTATTTTTTGCGCTGACCGAAATCTCCCGCCACAGACAATTCCCACGCAACCCTTTCTACAATGGGATAAAGCAAGTCGCTGGCCCCCGAATCCTCGGCTGCACCAGCAATCCGACGCTTGCACACATCTGCATTCGTGCTTTAATTGCTGCATGAGCAAATTTTCCGACTACCTCCGCCTGATGCGGATATCACTTCTTCCCACGACTTGGTCCAACATCCTCATGGGATTTGCCATTTCAGCATTGCCCGCGGCGACGCCTAATCAATGGTGGGGGTTATTTGCATTGCTACTTTGTTCGAGCTGCCTGTATCTCGCTGGTATGGTCATGAATGACGTGTGCGATTTTCGTTTGGATTGTCAGGAGCGTCCGGAAAGAGTGCTGCCCAGCGGCGTGATCTCCCTTAGTCATGCAAAGAGACTCCTGCTGGGACTGATAACCGTTGCCCTTGTCTCAGCGATGGCAGCCGCCAGATTGGCCGAGAGCGCATCATGGACTCCGGTGTGGGTCGCTTTATTGGTTTTAATTGCCGTTTATTTTTACAACGGTTGGGCAAAATCAACTTGGCTTGGCCCGTCCGCGATGGGTTTGTGCCGAGCTGGCAATGTTTTGCTGGGGTGCTCCCTAACCACCGGTGACCCAGGCCTTCCGTTTTTTGAACCTTTCCAAATTTATATCGCTGTTTGCGTGGGTGTTTATGTCGCGGGGATCACGCTGTATGCTCGCGACGAGCACCGCTCCAGTTCCCGTATCAACTTGATCGCGGGGGCCAGCCTAATGGTTTTGGCGGTCATTGGCTTGGCAACTTTGCCGTATAGTTCCATGTGGATTCAGGCGGGAGTGTCAGCGGAAAGCTCCATCACGCAATTTCAGCGTCCCCTGCTGTTTGTTGGTTTATTGATCATGATGGTCTTTCCGGTGTTTCGAAACTTGCTGGTCGGTATCTCGACAGGGTCACCCGGTGATGTGAAAAAAGCGGTGGTTACAAGTCTTCTTACCATCATCATGATAGATGCGTCCATTTGTTATCTGGCATCATCCAACACTCCCATTTATGCTTTATTAGTGGCTTTGTTGATCATTCCAGCGTGGATCACAAGCCGGCGAATCATGGCTACTTAATCCGTTTTTTAGACAAAGCACCTGTGTACCTCGGTTACAACACGAACGGACTGGCGAATCATCATTCCCTGCAAGCGATCGAGTTAATCGCAGAGCTGGGGTACGACGGGATTGCAATCACCGTAGACCATGGTTGGCTAAATCCTTTCGACCCGCAATTCGATGCGCGTCTGCGCGAATTCGAGAGTGCATTGCAGCTTTACCGGTTAAAGACCGTGGTAGAGACGGGCGCCAGGTTTCTCCTGAACCCCAATGTCAAACACGAACCCACTTTGATCAGTGAGGGATCCGAGAACCGTTTCCAGCGAATCGAATACCTCAAGCGTTGCATTGATGTCGCGGCCAGTTTGGGGAGTGATTGCGTCTCTTTGTGGTCAGGTAAGAAACCCGACACCATCAACCTTCAAACAGCGATGGATCGTTTGGCCGAATCGCTGGACCCCGTAATTCAATACGCCGAAACCAATGACGTCATCATTGGTTTTGAGCCCGAGCCCGGAATGTTGATCGATACCATGAACGCCTATGAGCGATTATTGCAATGGATCGACAGTCCCGCGTTTCAACTGACTTTGGACATTGGGCACTTATTTTGCCAGGGCGAAGTCCCGATCGTTGATTTCATATTGCGTTGGAAAGATCGCATTGTGAATGTGCATATCGAGGATATGAAGGCGGGCGACCATGAGCATTTGATGTTTGGCGATGGCCACATCCATTTCCCACCGATCTTTGCCGCATTGCAAGACATCGACTATCAGGGTGGGGTCTTTGTCGAACTTAGCCGACACAGCTACAACGCGCCGGTATTCGCAAAGCAGTCAATTGACTTCCTCGCTCAGTTCTTTCCCCAGGAAAAGTCCAACCCGAAAAACCGCAGCCCCTTCCGTACCGATCACAACTCGGGCGAAGGCCTGTTGTAGATCCTGTGGAACAAGGGGTCGTTTAACGTTACGGAGGAACCACAACGCCGCCGCGTTCGGCTAACTCATCGTCCAGTTGGAAAAAACCATCTTGTGAAATACCGGTGTAGGAGATGTTGAGGTATTTCAATTGATCAAGTTTTAACAACGGTCCAATGGACTCATCGGTCAACTCGTTGGAACCGAGGTGCAACCAGGCCAGTTGCCCCATTCCAGAAAGCGTCTCAGGTGTGGCATCGGTAATTTGCGTCTTATCGAGGTTTAACCACGTCAAATTTGGTAAGCTCACCAATGCCTTCACTCCTTCATCCGTGACCGCAGTCGTCCACAAATTCAGCTCTTGCAGGCTGTTCATTTTGGCGATTGACTTAAGACCCTCGTCAGAAATTCCCGGTGAACTGTTTTCGCTGAGATCCAATTTCTTAAGATTTTCCAGGCCAGCAAGCTCAACCAAACCTGCGTCTGATATTTGGGTATCGCGTAAACGGAGCGTTTGAATCCCCGGCATCTTTCCGAGCACAGCCAAGGTGGCGTCTCCTATCCTCGTCCGCACAAGATGGACCTCTTTTAGATTTTCCAAATCAGCCAACTTCTCCAACCCTGCATCGGTGACCGCTGTGTCATTTAGGCCCAGCACTTCCAGTGCTTTCATTTTCGCAACAAATTCCATGGCGCTGTCTTGAATGGACGGGCCCCAAACTTTCAAAAACTTGAGTTTTGGTAGACTCGAAAGCGATTCCACACCGGCCACTGTGACGCGATTACAGTCACTCAAGTCAATCGCACGTAACGTCTTTAAATTTGACAGATGTTGAAGCCCCTCGTCCCCGATGCGAGTTTGGCCGCACCGCAACTGTTCCAACGCAGGCATTTTCGCCAGCACTTGCATAGCGTCGTCATCCACGTCCGTGCGAAACAACTGCAGGTATTTGAGACGGGGCAAGCTCACCAAATTTTCCAAAGCCTTGCCGTCTGCAATCGTGACACCGGCATCTAATCTTTCTAACGATGGTAATTGGCCAAAAATCTCAAACATCTCTTGCGTGACCCAAGGCCCTGACACGGACACCTGCTTGATTTTTTCAAAGTTGGTCAATTGCGCCATCACCGCTTGCTCCACAGGAAACTCGCTTGCGCGAACGGCGATTACATTTCCCTCCTCATCCCGATCAATCTGCGCTCCGGCCTCTTCAAAACCAGCGATGGCCTCGGCGATCTGCTCTGCGGTCGGGCTATTGCTAGTCGGTTCCTCAGCAACCGAATCCGCTTGTGAGCCGGCATCTGTCTTAACATTCTGGGGATTTACTTTCAGCTCTTGCAACGCACGTTGCAATTGAACGACTTCCTCCTGCAACCGGTTGACGGATTTTTGTAGGGCGACGCGATCCCGCGCATTGCCCACCTCCTCCTCGAGAGTGCCAAGTTGTGATTCCAATTGGTTTACCTTGGACTGCAACACAATGACGTCATATTTGGACTGCTGGTCGCAACCCATCATCGCCAACACAGCCAGCACGCTTAATACACAAACGAATCTCATGGAACCTGAACACTTTGCTTAAAACGGATTTTGTTTCGATCTCAAATACTTCGTATTTTCCCTAGCCGCTACGATCCGCATACGCCGGATTTAACAATCAGGTCGAATAACCGGAGGGCTCACAGCCGATTTCATTATAGATGGTCTGCTCTCGAAAATAACGGGACCTGACATTTTGTTTGAGGTAGCGACGCGATGTGGTTGAAATTCGTTCTAACTGTTACCGTTTTGCTCGTTCTGAGCGAATCCCATGGCGGATTATCCGCTCAGGGGCTTTCCCCACAACGAGCTCGCGAATTGTACATCGACGTCCAAAACACGGAGAATTGTCCGAATTGCAACCACCAAATTCCGCGAGCAAATTGCTATGGTTGGCGTGGCCAACCTTATTACGAGCGAATGGATGAAGTTTGTAGTTGCGAACATAAACGGGGCCTTTCATTTAAGAATCTCTCCGTACACTGGCCCAGCCCGTTTTCTGTCTACGTCGATCATAGCTGTTTCGGCGACGTTTGTCGTACTAGTAGCAATACAATGGTCCCCCGATTCCGGGATTGCTTGGATCGCTTGGCAAATATTCGTTTGTTGCCGCCCGTGAGGCGTGATAGCGGTTATTGTGGTCCGGATTGCGATCCATACGGCCTCTTGGGGGAGAGTCGTAGAGCGACCGTCGTTGTGATTGATTCGCCAGAGGTCGCGCCAGGGTTTCCGCCACACCAAGCCACCCGGAGGCCCGTCGATTCCTCGAACCGCTCCGCTCGCACTCCGCCAGCATGGAAAATGTCGACCTTGGACGGGTCTTCCCGGTCCGCTCGATCTACATTTTTGGACCGCCCCACGGAACTTCGGAGTTCGCGGTCGCTGCCCTCGGTGCGTCGCTAAATTCGCTTGTCTCTCTCAGGGGTTACCTCGCTTGGCTTACGCCAGCAATCGCCAGAAAACACGATGAAGGACGATTTGCACCCTTTCCAAGTGCCCAGAGATTCCGGAGACTAAAATCTGGAATGTCAGCGTGACGAGAGCGAGGGCCCCCAGTGAACAAGTCGCCGCCTTTATACCAACCTTTGTTGAGGGTTTTTTTGGCCGTCGCTTTCGGAATCCTTGCCGATCGCTTGTTGGGTTTCCCCCCGTTGATCTGGTTGGCCGCATTCATCCCTTGCCTCATTTTCTGGGGTAGCCTCTTTTTTAAGCAGCATCACGTTGCTTCTTCGATCGCAATGCTAGGTGCCCTATTTATTCTGGGTGGTGTTTGGCACAACCTGCATTGGAACTGGATTGCCTATCGAGACATCGGGACGTTTGCTCAGTTAGATGCAACCCCGGTCGTCGTGCGCGGAAAAATCCGCGGCCAGCCCAAGTGGTCGGCAGCGGATACCGAACAACAAAAATATTCGCGGCCCCGCGGTCCCCGCTCTCGACTGGTTTTAGCAGTGGATTCCATTCGCGATCATGGAATTTTCCGCCCCGCCTATGGGTACGTAGAAATTTTTGCGGACGGAAAATTCGCCGCTCTTACGGCCGGTGATCGGATTGAAGTTGCGGGGAGTTTGAGCGCGGTAGGTCCGCCAACTAATCCAGGCGATTTTAATACTCAAGACTACTTTCGAGGCCGACGCACACTTTGTTGGCTAGATCTCAATCATGCCGATTCGCTGACACCCATAAGCCATGGGAATCGCCTGGCCAGGTCACTCAGCCATTTCCGAAGCCACTTGGATCAACTGTTGTGGCTTTACCTTTCGCCGACGAACGCACCTCTGGCATCTGCCATGCTTTTGGGCAACCGCGATCAATTGGCACTCGTAACGCGTGACAATTTCCTGCTCAGTGGTACGGTGCATTTGTTGGCAATTTCTGGATTGCATGTAGGGATATTGGCGGGACTTTTTCTTGTGCTCCCGCGGTTCGGTTTACTTTCCAGGCGCCAGGGCTTGTTTTTGACCATGCTATTCGTGATCTGCTATGCGGCTCTGGTCGAATTCCGACCGCCCGTTACTCGAGCGACCATCTTGATTTGTATTTTTTGTTATTGTCGCTGGATAGGGCGGACCGCCGTTTCATTTAACAGCTTGGCGTTAGCAGGCATCGTTGTCCTCGTTATCAATCCGGTTCAATTATTTGGCGCAGGTGCTCAACTCTCCTTCCTCGCCGTCGGCACGCTTATCTTTTTCAAAAATTGGATCACTGTGCCAAGATCGACGGATCCAATCGATCGCCTGATCGAAAGCTCACACTCAACCTGCGAACGCTGGCGTGGGCAAATCTTGCAGTTCACCTATTCGGCGTTTGCCGTGAGCGCCATCATATGGTTATTCGCATTACCGGCAGTCGCGAGTCAGTTTCACATCGTCGCGCCGATTGCTTTGCTGGCTAACCCCTTATTACTTGTCCCGCTTTTTTTCAGCCTTGTTTTTGGCTTGGGAATTCTTTTATTTGGAAGTTGGTTTCCTCCGCTTGCTCATTTGCTTGCGTCAGGCTGCAATGCCTCGCTTTGGCTTATCCAAGAGACCGTACAAACGAGCAGCCAGATTCCTGGCGGTCACTGGTGGACCGCCGGTCCCACGACCATTGCCGTGCTGGTTTTCTATTCAGCACTTTGGTTGATTTACCTGAAATTCCATAATCACAAAATTCACTGGGTAATAGTTGCTGTTTTAATGTGGTTTGTCCTCGGTTGGTGGGGACCGGACTGGAGGGCGTCCCGGACGGCGAAAAATCGCCAGAATCTGCTCGTCACGGTCTTGGATGTCGGGCATGGCGGATGCGTGCTGTTGCAGTTACCCGGTGGTAAAAACCTGCTTTATGATTGCGGCAGTTTCGGTTCACCCAAGCACGCACAGACCACCGCTTCTGCATTACTCTGGGAAAACCGCATTCATCACTTGGATGCCGTTATCATCTCACACGCAGACTCAGATCACTTCAATGGTTTACCCGCGCTGGCAGAAAAATTCGCCATCGATAGAGTTCTGGTCACACCTCGACTGAAAAATAAAGCCACCCAAGTTCCTATGGTGTCCCAATTACTGGAATCGTTGGCCAGCCAAGGGATTCATATCCAACAGGTATCTCAAGGCACCCCTTTAAATTTTCTTTCTCCAGGCAACCTGAAAATATTGAGTCCCCCCCACGAGGGACTTCCAGGATCCGACAACGCCAACAGTATTGTCTTGGCGATAGAGTTTGACGGTTTTCGAATGTTGCTGCCGGGTGATTTGGAGGCGACTGGATTGGATCAACTACTTGCCTCCAAGGATTGCCATTACGACATTGTGATGGCTCCGCATCATGGCAGCAAAAATAGCCGACCCACGGAGTTCCTGGCGTGGTGCCGTCCGGACATCGTGATCGTCAGTGCTGGTCGGGGGAAAAACACTGAAATCCCGTTATTCCTACCAGACGATCTACACTCCCGCATTTTCCACACCGGAAATACCGGTGCGCTGCGAGTTGAAGTTAAAAAGGAACGGCTGAATATTCGAGCTTGGACGGAGCAACCTTGGTGACGATTGTTCAAACCTGGGAATCTTCCAAGGTAATGTACTCGCGTTTGCAGATAACGTAAGCAGCCACAGAAAGCGAGAGAACCGTGGTCGCAAAAATAACGGCCAAGTGCACCCACGAATCCTGTCGCCCATAGACCAAAATAAAATCATTCAGAATTTGGTTGGAGTCGTCGTTTGTTGAGTCCGCAGGAGGGATCCAACCCACCCAGTGGGTCAGTAGACAAAACATATGGAAGGTCATGGCAAATTTCCCAACGACCGCAGGGATTACCGCAAGCGCAACCTCAACAACAACGAAGAAGACCACGGCAGCGGCCATCGCTCGCCTTTGAATGAGTACCCCGAATAAGGAAAAAATCGCCGCATAAACCATACTCGCTAAAAAGAGCAGGCCACTTAAGGAGAGCCATATCCGAAGTTTAGATACATCGGTGTCGTCAACCAGTTGAAGTATGTTGAATTCCAAATCTGCCGTAACCAACATACAAAGCGAAAGGGCGACCCAGGAAATCAGGAAAGAGACCAAGAAAGCTACGAAAAATTTCCCAAACAAAATTGACCAACGGCCATAGGGTCGAGAGGTAATGAAGGTCCAACTTTTCCCCTCCAGTTCCGCATACACATTCGATGTGGACCACAACAGAAGCGACAAGAGACATATCATGCCGCAAAAAAGCGTCATGATAAAAACCGGCGCCGCTAAGGCCCCTCCTGCTTGAAGGAAAAAGAGCATCATCGGTGGGAACAAAGCCATAATGACAGCAACGCTCAATCGCCGCAAAGTGAGCACGCGGAGTAATTCAAATTGGACCGTCGCAAAGACGCTGTTAATCAACCCCATTCCCTCACTCCGGTAAACGCATGCCGCCGCGGTGAATCAGCATGAGCATGCTAAAAATATTCTGTAACGAATCGTCTGACGATCTTAATTCCGAAATAAGCAAATTGTTTTTGATGGCCAGACCCGGCAATAACTTGAGTAATTCCAATGGACTCATGGTTTCAATTGCAAGCTCCTGCTTTTTGGAGTCAATGGAAATACTGGCAATCTCAAAATTACTTGCCACCAAGGCGGCCAGTTCGGCGGTCTGACGGCAACGGACACGGATGGAATTTGGGCAATTCGCCAAAATGGAACGTACTTGCTGGGGAGAGCCCGAGGCCAACAATCGACCCCCGGAAACCAAAAGCAGTGATGGATTGAGCGTCTCGACTTCATGCAAAATATGACTCGCCAGGATCACACTCCGCCCCTCTTTCACCCAAGATTTCAGGAAAAGGGTCATCTCATAACGTCCTTTAGGATCGAGTCCATTGAAAGGTTCGTCGAGAATTAACAACTCCGGCTTATGGGCGATTGACTGAGCCAAAACCGTCCTTTGACGCATGCCCAGCGAGTAACTGCTCATGGCTCGATTCATGGCTTGCTCCATCCCGACGACGGTCATGGATTCGACCGCCATTTGATGAGCTTGCTTACGTGGAAAACCACGCAACTGAGTTAAATAAGCTACCCATTTCACTCCCGAAATAAACGGGTAGTGAGCCTGAATGGCTGGGCATAGGCCGATCCGATTAAGCAAGCCTTCATTCTGCCAGGGATCCATCCCAAATACCGACAAATGTCCCATGGTCGGGCGAAGCTGTCCCATCACCAAATTAATAAAGGTGGTTTTCCCCGAGCCATTGGGGCCCAGCAAACCATAAACACCAGGCCCGATTTTCAGTGAAATATCGTTGACCCCGATGACGGTTTTGTAGAGTCTCGTGACTTTATGAAATTCAATCACGACCTAGATCCTGATGGGAGCTGAGACACGGCGATACATCCAGATAGCCGAAAAAATTGAAATGACTATTAACATGATGAGCGATGGTGCGACACGCGCCACTTCGACTTCCAATCCAAAGACCCATGCCTGCACTCGTCCAATAGTTGCATAAATGGAAATTAAAGACCATTCGCTGTCGTAAGCCACCTGCCCACCCTGTGATTTTGACGTGTAGATTCCCATCCACACGACCGCCCCGAGGCCCCAAACCGTAAACCAAGCGAACCCTGCAAAACGACTCTCTTGGGAAAGCGAGGAAAGTAATAGTCCCAGCAAACAGGTGGGAATAATACAGACGGCCGCTCCGGCAACAATACGGAAAGGCAGATCCCATGTATCCGCCAAAACGCTCAGGTTGGGACTCACTAAAACGCCAACCAAATAAAGCACCATCGCCGGCGCCACGGTGATCAAGACCAGGACGAATCCAGGAATAGCCAGCTTCCCCAAGACATATTCAACGCGGGTAATGGGACGCGAGTAATAAAGCAACAAAGCTCGAGACCGCACGTCACGAGAAATCAGTGGAGGCACGATCAATCCCACCACCATCAAAGTCGCGAAACCCTGAGAGTATTGGAAAAAAGTGGAAAACACATAACTCCAGACCGTGTGTCGCATTTCGGATTGATCGTTGCTCTTTAAGCTCTCCAATAATACTCGACCATCACCCGGTAAAAATTGACCAAGCGGAGAATTAATGAGCGCTTGTTCTTGTGTTTTTTGAACAACGGCCTCCTCCGCGAGATCAATCTTTTCGTCTAGTTCCGCCTGAATTCCCGATGGTAATACAACGGCTTTATCAATCCCACTCGACGCATCATTGGTAGATAAATTTTGAATTTGCAACGCTGCCATCTGAGGGGCGATGAAGACGTTTTCCAAGAAGAACAGGATCAGCGCGAAGTAGATCACGGGCAACCAACTGGCAATTAGAATCCGCTTTATCCAACGACTGCTGAGCGCGGTACGGATGCCTGCGCTAGAGATGATCAGCCAACGCGACCACGTTGCTGTGAATTCGCCCTTCCACTTGCGATAACCGACATCATGAATTGGCATTACTACCCCCGCCAATCGCAGCCATAAATATTTCTTGTAATGAATTTAAGCTCGGCACGAGCGACTTCAGGACGATACGGTCTTGCTCGCAAACTTCATAGATACGTTGCAGATCCGTTTCCTTATCCACTCTGACGCTAACTTTCATTTCGGGAGTTAATGCTGCCTGCAAACCCACCCGATTCAATCCGGAAACCAGGCGTTCCTCACCTTCTACAACCGCAGCGGTGTATTGGGGGGAGGTCGGCTTGCTTAACTCGCTCAAACTACTTGCGACTTTGACTTCCCCTTCGGCCAGAATAATCACGTTATCACAAATGGCTTGTACGTCGGGGAGGATATGCGTAGATATCAAAGCCGATTTTTGAAAACCTTTGCACAATACACTGACCCGGTTAAGCAATGACTCCCGCTCTTCCGGATCCAACCCTGAGGTTGGCTCATCCAAAATCAAAAAATCAGGATCATGAACGATCGCTCCTGCAAATTTCACTTTCTGCCGCATGCCCGTGGAGTAACCTTCGACACTTCGGTAACGCTCCTGCTGGACACCGCAAAAATCTAAAATTTCGTGGGATCTGCGCATCGCTTCACCGGCAGCAATCCCCGACAAAGACGCGCAAAAGGTGACCATCTCGATTCCCGTCATGCCCGTGAAATAGCAATCGTCCTCGGGCATGTACCCAACAAGCGAGCGAATTTCGCGGCCCTCTTTTCCCAATTGTTTGCCGAGTACCGTCCCGCTTCCACTATTGAGACGCACCAGACCCAAAAGAACTTTGATCAAAGTCGACTTCCCGGCTCCATTAGGGCCCAGTAAACCGGTGACCCCATGCTCCACTTGCAACGAAACATCCTTCAATGCCACCATCTTGCGATAGGATTTAGAAATGCTTTGGAGTTCAATCAGATAACTCATGAGAGGCTTATCGGGTACTTTTTTATTTCAGTCAAAAACTGAGCTGAGCCAGGGCGAAATAGATGTTGGTTATTGACTAATCCTAACGTTCTCACGATGTCGTCAACAGCATAGACCCTGTGAAATCGTACCGTTATCGTTGAGCTTTTCTGAGGCAAACGGTTGTTAGCTGGAACCGCCTTCCAATCTGACAAGCACTCATCGAAGCATTCTCGAAAACTGGGGGTGCCGATTAACTTAGAGTGTGGGGGATCGCAAAACGCGATCTGCAAGTGCGTCCTGAAAAGAGGCCCCGACATTCGATGCACAACCGGCGACCGACACCCAATTCTGGAGATATGCGTGGGAACCCCGACAGACCCATGAAAATGGTCGTCAGCTTGGCTGTTTCAATGACGCGGCTACGGTACCCAGATGAATTCCGGTAGAGCGATTGCAACCAGCCGCTTTGCCCTGCTAAAGCACGATTGACAACTTCCCGTCTGCATTTCAGGCGGCTGTAGGAAGCCGATAATGGACAATGCGAGCCTCTTTGCCTGATTGTTGCAGTTCCTGATTGCGGGAATCAGCAGATGCCTGATCTAAGAACACGCCCGAGCGTTTCCAATTCTGGAACTGTGTGTCGCGAACCTGAACACAGAATTGTCGTGGTTGGCCGCCGGGATTGTTTACTGCAATGATCTTGATGGTCTCGTGCATGATTTTCGCCAAGTTCTCGGTGTTGGAGGAGCGAAAACTAACGATAGACCGCGGAGGGTGTCAATTGCGAAATTGACAATTCTGGCACAGCCCCCAAAATCCGGGCCAAGACTTCGCCCGCACCAAAACCCAACAAAAAAAACGCCGAAAAACTTCGGCGCTTATAAGGTGCACAAGCAAATTGTCAGCCTGATAACAAAAAAGTGCTACCAACCCATGACCATATTGGACTCTACGACTTTCCGGGCTTCATCCAAATCGGTGCCGGTTTCGTGCATGTAAAGCCGGATCGCATGAACTTTATCGCCGGCGGCTTTGGAAAGGCAATCTCTGGCAACACCACAAATCTCTGCCTCTTCCTGCGTAATTCCCAATACTCCCTTGGAAATGACCCAGGTGTCACGGGGACGCTTGGTTAGTCGCTTGATGGACTCGCTGGGATAAGATTCCGTGGCGATGGCAGTTGCCAAATCCTCGTTATCAGCCCAGGTAATGATGATGTGCGCGTCAGTCTCTACTTCAAACAATGGCATTTTAGGAACCTCCAGAACGAGAAACGGGCAGTTGAATCGGTGCGGATGGTAGATACTTTCGAGTTTCCTTTCGGATCGAAGTCATACGATTCGCTTGCATTTTTATGTATGAGTTGAATTCTCCAAGTCGGAGAACCGGTTGGATACTTGATTTCCATAAGCTCCTTACCGGAACCCCTATTACAACAAATAACAACCCAGTTAAGCAATATGGCATCTACCCAGCCGAGGCAATATTCCGCCACAAAGTCGGCTGAAAAAAGGCGTGCCACCCCTGCTTTGGCAAATTTTGGCTTTCCTGCAATGTCGAAAAACGCGACCTAAAGGTTACTTAGGACGGTAACACTTCCAGAATGGACTCCGATCTCACCCTGATCGGTGAGTATCCTCAGAGAACCATCATCAGCAATCCCTTGGGCCACCCCGGTTCCGGTCTTTCGACCAGTCGACCACTGGACTAATTTCCCGACTAAACCATCGTATTGAGCGACCAGCCCGATAAGCTCGCCGGGGGCCTGTTCGATGCTGCTCACCCGCCAATTGATCGCACGCACCAAGGCGATCAAAATCTCGGACAAATCCACAGGATCTGAGGCGTGCGAGCGTAGGTTTGTGGCGGATTCGATGCAACTCACCTCGTTGTTTACGTTAATGCCGCAACCAATGATCACTCGATTGTGGTCGACTGATTCGATGAGGACGCCCGCTAACTTTCGTTGGCGAAAGAACACATCATTGGGCCACTTAATTTGCGTTTCAAAGCCCCATGAACGCAACGCAGTACAAATTCCGCACCCGGTCGCCAAGGCAAGCAGCCCTCTGCGGGGATCTTGCAAATTGAAAGGGCAGGGCATTAGCAACGAGAAAGTCAGGCTACCTGGCCCGGAATACCATACATGGTCGCCTCGCCCGCGACCTGCAGTTTGATTTTCCGCCAAAAACAAGTTGATTTCGCCGGCTTTTAACTGAGAAGCAGAATCTCGCGCCCAATCATTGGTAGAAGTCACCTCCTGCCGAAAACAAAAATTCACCTCGCCAATTTGGCTCTTAATGGCAGGCAAATCCAGCATGTGACTCGGTTCACGTTTTTCCATAGAATTCAAAATTCCCGGTATGTCGGCCATCCCTGCTGTCGTCAGACTGGAAAAAAACGCTGCCGTGCGTTAGTGTGAAGGGTTCAAACAAAACATTATCGCTGTCTTCTGACTTCGAGGTTATACGATGCCCCAAGCAAAACAACCAAACAAAAATAACGGAAACAATCCTAGCCGCCGGCAATTTGTGAAAACGGCTTCTGTCGCTGCAGCGGCTGGAGCGGCGGCCATGTCGACGGAATTACCGATCGCTCACGGTTTTCACCACAGTGTCGATGACACCCTCAAGGTCGGTTTGATTGGTTGTGGTGGCCGGGGCCGGGGAGCCGTGGTTAACGCAACCCACGCCGATAAAAACATCAAAATCACGGCATTAGCAGATGCTTTCCAGGACAAGGTCGACGAGACCCGGGAATTGCTGAACATCGACATCGCAGATTTCATGGACGTCAAAGATGATCACTGCTTCACCGGTTTTGACTGTTACAAACAACTCATCGACACCGATGTGGATGTCGTGCTTCTGTGTTCCCCCCCGTTTTTCCGTCCCTGGCAGATGGAATATGCGGCCAACAATAACAAACACATTTTTTGCGAGAAGCCGATTGCTACCGATGCCCCTGGCATCCGTCGAGTGATGGAGGCCAGTAAAAAGTGCATGGAAAATGGCAAGAGCCTAGTTTCAGGACTGTGCTGGCGTTACGACTTGGGCGTGAACGCCACGATGAACCAGATTCTCGAAGAGAAAGCCATTGGCGATATCACTGCCATGGAGGCAAATTATTTGACCAGTGAATTGTGGCACCGCGGAAATAAACCCGATTGGAGCCAAATGGAATACCAGATGAGAAACTGGCTCTACTTCAATTGGTTGTCAGGTGATCTTATTGCCGAACAACACATTCATACATTGGATAAGTGTTTATGGCTGATGGGCGACGAGGCTCCCATAAGATGTTACGGAGTGGGCGGTCGACAAAAACGTATCGATAGCAAATACGGGAATACTTACGATCACTTTGCCACCGTCTATGAGTGGGCTAATGGCATCAAAGCTTTTTCTCATTGCCGACAAATGTCCGGTTGTTGGTCAGAAAACGAATGCAATGTCTTTGGTACGAAAGGAAACGCTCACATCCTTCGGCATGTTGTCAAAAGTGAAATGGAATGGCGTTACACTGACCGGAAGCGGAGCATGTACGATGTCGAACATGATGAATTATTCAAGAGCATTCGCAGCGGCCAACCCATCAACAACGGCGATTACATGTGCAAGAGCACGATGATGGCGCTCATGGGTCGCGAAGCATCCTACACAGGTCAAGAAATTCTCTGGGATGAGTATTTGACGGATGACACCATGGTAGGACCGGCTCCGGAAGAGTGGAAATGGGACGATTATGATGCGGGTCCGGTAGCAATTCCCGGTGATCGATCATAATTATCACGCCAACACGTCCGCCCCGGGCAGTTGTTAGTATCCAAAGTTAGGCACGGAAATGAACAAAAAGCCCGGCGGCTTGTATTACGGCGAGTACCTGCAGCTTGATAAGGTACTGGGTGCCCAAGAACTCGAAAGCGAAAAACGGGGCGCCCCAGCACATGATGAAATGCTGTTCATTATCGTGCACCAAGCCTATGAAATCTGGTTCAAACAGATGCTCTATGAAATAGGCTCCATCATTGAGATGTTTAACGACCACGTCGTTGACGATCGGCAAATGGGGCGAATGGTCGCGAGGCTCGAACGTGTCCATAAAATCCAGCGTTTGCTAAACTCACAAATCGATATCTTGGAGACGATGACGCCGCTCGATTTCTTGGAATTCCGGGATTTACTGATTCCGGCATCAGGATTTCAAAGTGTTCAATTCAAGGAATTAGAAATATCGTTGGGGCTGAAACGGGAAATGCGTTTACCCGTAGATCGCGAGTTCATTTGCTCTCGTTTAAGCGAAGTCGATCGTGGCAAAATGCAAATTGCCGAAGCCAAACCCAGCCTCTTGGAAGTCACCGAAAAATGGCTGGAAAGGTTGCCCTTTCTTGATTTTAAAGGCTTCGATTTTTGGGATGCTTATGAAAAGGCCGTCGCCTTAATGCTCTCGAAAGATCGCAAAATCATCGAAGATAATCCGACCCTACCAGAGGTCGTTAGAAATCATCAGCTTCACGAACTGGAAGCGACGAACACCCGATTTTCGGCTATCCTCGACGAAGAGAAATTCGAAGAACTACGAAGCGAAGGGGAGTTCCGATTCTCGCATTCGGCCATGCTGGCTGCGATATTCATTAATCTGTATCGCGATCAACCTATGTTGCAATTGCCACACAGATACCTGACCTGTCTGGTGGAGGTTGACGAGTTATTCACCACTTGGCGGTCGCGGCACGCCATGATGGTGCATCGCATGCTGGGAGCTAAAATCGGCACCGGTGGGTCATCCGGCCATGACTACCTTAATCGCACGGCCGAGAAAAACCGTGTCTTTTTGGACCTCTTCAATCTGCCCACGTTTCTTATCCCGCGAAGCGACCTACCCACGCTTCCAGAAAATGTGATCGATTCGATGAGGTTTCGATTCAGTGTCTAAAAGTGACATTTCTCTGCTCGGGGAGGGGTGCCGCGGCCTACGCCAACGAGTCCCGGATTCAGGCTGGTTGCGCCAGTTCTTGCAAACGCGACTCGACCAACTCTTTTCCGCGCTGACGATCAAAATCGCCAGCCGATTCAATCCCACTGGCCAAGTCGTTTAAGATTTCATCCTGGATCTGCCCTCGGGAAAATACATCCGCATAGGGATAACGGTGAAACGTTACCATTGAGTATCGTGGGATAAACCGATCGGGAAACATGCGTTCCAACTCAAAACCTATTTCTTTTTTCAGCTTAAACTTTTCGTCCGTCACGCTGTCCCGCATCGTGACGTAATTTTCCAACGCCATCTCAGCGATGGCATTTGCGTTGGGCATCCGAATCTCTTCAAAAACAGGAAGCACGGTGGCCCAATCGTCTCCATGCTCGTCCAGTAAACGAATCAATTCGCTACAATCTTCAAAGCCAGCGTTCATCCCTTGCCCGTGAAAGGGCACGATTCCATGCGAAGCATCGCCCAGAATAAAAGCGCTGTCATTAAAGACCCAGCGATCACAACGAACGGTTCCCAATTGACCGATGGGGTTCTCAAAGTACTCCTCTTGGAAATTAGGAATCAATGCTTTGGCATCCGGAAATTGGCTGTCAAAAAATTCATTCAACTCATGCGGTTCATCAATCAGCTCGAAACTCGGCTCCCCCTTACTCGGTAAAAACAGGGTCACTGTGAAGCTTCCGTCTAAATTTGGCAAAGCAATCAACATGTAGCCACCGCGTGGCCAAATGTGTAATGCTTCTTTCTCCATTTGCCATCCGTTTTCCTTGCCGCCAGGCCTCGGTGGGATGCACAGCTCTTTGTAGTCATGATCCAACATGTCGACCTGAAAATTTCCGCCCGTCGCTTTCATGATGGCTTTGCGAACTTCCGACCCAACGCCATCGGCGCCAATCACCAATTCAAATTCCAATTGGGAAGTCTTATCTGCCAAGTGATCCTTGATGCTGACTACGTTCCGATCAAAATCGATCGACTCGACAGATTGGTTGAATAGAATATCCACGTCGAAATGCGTTTCGGCGGCAGTCATCATTAACTGGTTCAACTCGCCCCGTGATACGGAGTAAATGACCTCATGCGGTCTTTGTCCGTAGGGAGAAAATAGAAGTTGCGAATCGACCCCATGCAACACTCGCCCTTTCATCGGGATAAGAAGTTTCTCAACTTCCTCCATCAAACCAGCTCGCCGCAACGCATTCATACCACGCTCAGCCAGCGCCAAATTAATGGAGCGACCGGCTGACAAAGATTTCCGTCGCATGTCATCTCGTTTTTCGAGAACGGTCACACGATACCCGCGTTGCCCCAACATGAGTGCCAAAAGCGATCCCACCAAACCGGCACCGGCGATCAATATATGGTGTGGTTTTTTCATGACGCGTGCCTTTCAGGCGTTTACTGGATTGCAGATATTTTATTGAGAAAAACTGGGCGGCGGATTCATGGTTTCATGCAGTTAGCAAGCTTTTCCACGAAATGAAAACAATCCTCGAATGAGTTGTATAGTGGCACGGGCGCCACGCGAATCACATTCGGCTCTCGCCAATCCGTTTCCACACCTGACGCCTCAAGGTGGCGATGCACCTGCTTCCCCGGCAAATCACCGCAATCGATTTCCAACGATAACTGACATCCCCGGCTAGATTCCGGAGTGAGCACCTTTATTCTATCGCCCAACCGTTGTCTTAACTGAACATCCAGATACTGGGTCAGCAATGTCGATTTTCCGATTAAGGGGCTCATACCTCCCGCCTCCTTAAAAACGTCCAGAGCGGCTCGAATCGCGGCCAGGGAAAGAATCGGCGGGTTGCTGAGCTGCCAACCTTCTGCCGTTGGAATGGCCTTAAATTCATTTTTCATTTTGAAACGCGTGCCTTTGTCATGTCCCCACCAACCGGCCAAACGAGGTAAGTCCACGTTACTGGCATGCCGTTCATGAACAAAACAACCACCCACTGATCCAGGGCCCGAATTCAAATATTTATAGCTGCACCAAACGGCGAAATCGACATCCCAATCGTGCAAGTTCAAGCGAATATTACCAGCCGCATGCGCAAGGTCGAACCCGACTTTGGCACCCACCGCGTGGGCGGCTGCCACAATGCGTTCCATCGGAAAAACTTGGCCCGTGTAATATTGCACACCCGGCAACATGACCAGCGCAAGCTGGGACCCCTCCCTGTGAATCGTCTCGAGAATCGCTTCTTCATTGATCGTGACGCTTGCGCCGTCCGTGGGCAGCACGAGCAAGGAGTTTTCCGGTGCGAAACCATTCCATTCGATTTGCGAACTTGCCGTTTGGAAGTCCGAAGGAAACGCATGATCCTCAATCAGAATTTTGTGCCGTGCTGGCGTGGGCCGATAAAACGTTGCCAACATGAGGTGCAAGTTGGTCGTCAACGAATTCATCATGACCACTTCGTTAGCCTGAGCCCCAACAAGCTCGGCCATCGTTTCGGTTAAGAACTCGTGATACGGCATCCACGGTCGTTCACATTCAAAATGGCCACGAACTCCCAGTTCTCGCCATTTCGTCAGCTCTTCAGCGATATAGGATTCGGTGCGTTTAGGCTGGAGACCAAGTGAGTTCCCCACAAAATACAGAACCGGCTCACCGTTATCCTGTATTGGTAGATGGAATTCATCTCGAAACGCTGCCAGTTCATCTCCTGCGTCAAAGGATCGTGCCCTCATCAACCGCTGTTCGTACGTTTCAACTTGTGCCATGAATACTCGTCTCTCTGGATTTCGCGGCCCTTAACTCGCATCAATGCGAAGTCCGAGCCACCATTTTACCTTGCCGTGTTCGTGCTCCAGCGATGCTGAACGTTTCCCGTCAGAGCATCCCATCATTAGAGTTTCTTTTCCGCCAATTTCAAAGCCACGATAAGAATGTTAGGATCTGGGGCTTGGGCTTACCGAGCCCGAGAATGCCTCCGCCACCCACTGGATTGACTGAATGAATCTTGACCTCCAAAGACGCACTGCGTTGGTTTGCGGGAGCACCCAAGGGATCGGGTGGGCTTGCGCCAGCGAGCTGGCGGAGCTGGGTGCCAACTTGGTCCTACTGGCTCGAAATGAAACGCGGCTCCAGCGACGTATGGAAGAGCTGCCTCGCTCAGGAGATCAGGTTCACCGTTATTTGGTTGCCGATTTTTTCAATCCAAACGCATTGGAAACGTTGCTTTCCCAATGGACGGAACAAGGCAACCAAGCGGAAATTTTGGTAAATAACACCGGCGGACCTGCCGCAGGACCGGTCACCGAATCGCGCTCACAGGAATTCCGAGATGCCTTTGATGCCCACCTAATTTGTAGCCAAATCCTTTCCCAAGCTTTAATCCCAGGCATGAAATCTGCGGAATTTGGACGGATTATCAACGTCATTTCCATCGGAGCCAAAACACCCATTCCCGGATTAGGTGTTTCCAATACGATACGCGGAGCTGTGGCTAGTTGGGGCAAGACGTTGGCCGGAGAACTGGCTCCTTTTGGAATCACAGTCAACAACATGTTGCCGGGCCTTTGTCGGACCGCTCGCCTCGAGTCCTTAATCGAGACACAAGCGGAGCAAGCAGGTACCTCGATTGCTCAAATTACAAATCAAATGAAAACGACCATTCCGGCTGGACGGTTTGGTCGGCCGCAAGAACTAGGGGCCGTCGTCGCGTTTCTCGCTTCGCCAGCCGCAGCATACGTAAATGGAATCAACATCCCCGTCGATGGAGGACGCACGCCGTGTCTTTAATAAATATCAAAAACTATATTGATGGCCAACTGCTAGAACCTGGCAGCGGAGACTATCTGGAAAACGTCAATCCAGCGATTGGGCAGGTCTATTCGCAAGTTCCCAATTCGCAACTTGACGACATTGATGCCGCTGTCGAAAGTGCTGAAAAAGCCTTTCCCAAATGGGCAGGTATGCCCGCGGCTCAACGCTCAGAAATCTTGCGCAAACTGGCTGACTTGGTTGACCAAAATCGGGAACGCCTGGTGAACGCGGAAACCGACGATAACGGAAAGCCACTGCGTTTAGCGCGGGCGGTCGACATCCCGCGTGTATCGGCCAATATTCGTTTTTACGCTGGCCTGTCCGAGGGTTTCGCCAGCGAATCCCATGCGATGCCCGACGGTATCAATTACACTCTGCGACAGCCGCTGGGTGTGGTCGGCATCATCTCGCCCTGGAACCTTCCTCTTTATTTGCTGTCTTGGAAAATCTCGCCCGCTTTGGCCATCGGTAATTGTGTGGTTGCCAAGCCTTCTGAAGTCACTCCGATGACGGCTTATTTATTTTCCCAGCTCTGCATCGAAGCAGGCATGCCGCCGGGCGTTTTAAATATTGTTCATGGCGGGGGTGCGACAACGGGTAACGCCATGCTGACACACCCGGGCATCAAGGCAATCTCCTTTACCGGTGGCACTCAAACCGGCGAGCACATCGCCCGTACCATTGCCCCGCAGTTTAAGAAGTACTCATTGGAACTTGGTGGCAAAAACCCCAATGTGGTTTTCGCCGATTGTGATTACGAGCGGGCCTTGGCGACGAGCTTGCAGTCGGCTTTTGCTAACCAGGGGCAAATCTGCCTCTGCGGCTCGCGGATTCTCGTCCAAAAAGACCTGTACGATCGATTCCTGAGTGATTTCGTAACCCGCGCCAAAGCCATGAAAGTTGGCGACCCCCACGAACCCGAAAGCGATTTGGGAGCGGTGGTTTCCCAGCCCCACCAAGAAAAAGTCCTGCAATGCATCGAAACGGGTAAGCAGGAGGGCGGAGAATTGCAATGCGGTGGCGCGGCAATCAGCCTGACGGGCCGTTGTGCGGACGGCTTCTTCATTCAGCCAACGGTTTTCACAGGCCTTGCCAATGAGAGCCAAACCAACCAACAAGAGATCTTTGGACCGGTTGTGACCATCCAGTCGTTTAAGGACGAAGACGAGGCAGTTGCGTTGGCAAACGGCACCCGCTACGGACTCTCATCGTCGATATGGACCAGCGATATCAGTCGCGGCCATCGCATGGCAGCGCGTATTAATACCGGTGTCGTTTGGATCAACACTTGGATGGTCCGAGATCTTCGCACACCCTTCGGAGGCATGAAGTCCAGCGGGACCGGCCGGGAGGGTGGGCAGGAGTCGCTACGTTTCTTTACCGAACCAAAAAACGTTTTTGTGAAATATTAAGATGGAAAAATTCGAGACTGACAAAGCCCCCAATCCCGTCGGCCTATATCCCCATGCGCGTCGCGTCGGGGACCTGTTGTTTCTTTCTGGTGTGGGGCCCCGCAGACCCGGGACGAATGAAATCCCCGGAAACGAAGTCGATCAGCAGGGAATCGTGCAGAAATATGATATTGAAGCTCAATGTCGAAGCGTCTTTGACAATGTCAAAGTAATCCTCGAAGCCTCCGGATCAAGCTGGGATCAGTTAGTCGACGTTACAGTCTTCCTAACCAACATGGCGGATGATTTCTCAAAATACAATCAAGTCTATGCCGAGTTTTTTCGAGAGGTGCAACCCTGCCGCACGACGGTGGAAGTCGGCGCCTTGCCGACACCGATTGCCATCGAGTTGAAGTGCATCGCAACGATTAATTGAATCTTGCAGGAACAAATGGAATCGTATCGGTAACTGAATTTCGGCGTGGGTTGGCTTCGAATAATTGTTTGTAAATGGAATCCCCCGACGCAGGCGTTCCAAATAAATATCCTTGCCCGCGGTGCACACCGAGATCTCGCAGGATCTGCAACTGCTCAACCGTTTCGACTCCCTCGGCTACCACTTGCAAATCCATAACTTGTGCCAATGCCACGATCATTTGCACAATGGCATCTGATCGATCGTCATCCACGATGTTCTGCACGAACGAAAGGTCAATTTTGAGTTCATCGAGAGGCAGTGAGTTCAGGCAGGAAAGGGAGGAATAGCCTGTCCCAAAATCATCCAACGCCAATCGCACATTCATCTCATGCAATTCAGTTAAAACCTTAGTCGCAGATTTAGGGTTATTGAGCAGCATCGACTCCGTAACCTCTAATTTCAGACTTCGCGCCGGTAAGCCAACGCCCGTCAAAAAATCCTGAATGGATTCAACGAATCCCTCACTCTCAACCTGCATGGGTGAGATATTTACATTCAGACCGAGTTCATTCAAGCCGGGAAATTCACACCGCCAACGACTAACCTGACTGATCGCTTTTTCAAAAACGTTGCCCGTCAGTTGCGAAATCAAGTGAATTTCTTCCGCAATGGGAATGAATGTCGACGCCGGTACATGGCCGAGGGTGGGATGGAACCACCGTGCCAGTGCCTCGAAAGAAACCAATTGCCCCGTTTGCAAATCGACAATGGGTTGGTAATGAACGGTGATTTGGTCTTCTTCAACAGCCTGCCGTAACGCCTGCTCCGTTTCCATTCGCAAAACCGCGTCATCTCGCATGGACTGATCAAAGATACTGAAATTAGATCGACCAAGGGATTTGGCTTGGTATAGCGCTGTATCGGCATCACGCAGTACATCGATCGCGGTTTCGTACCGCTCATGACCAAATGCGATTCCAATACTGGAACTGGTCACGACACGCTGACCATCCAAATACATTGGCTGTTTCAGGTTCTCCAAAATTCGTTTTGCCACCATTTTTACGACTTCGGGAGACGTATCCACGGTCAGTAAAACGCAAAATTCGTCCCCCCCCAACCGAGCAACCAGCGCACTTGAGTGAACGCAATGCCTCAAGCGACAACCGACCTCGACCAATAGACCGTCTCCCACGGGATGGCCCAGACTATCGTTGACGACCTTAAAGCGATCCAAATCGACAAACAAGACCGCGAAGCCTACCTGATCGTTCATCCGCGACCGATGGATGACTTGGCGAAGACGCTTCAAAAAAAGTGCCCGGTTAGGCAAACCGGTTAGAGCGTCATGGGTGGCGTTGTGCAACAGACGTTGATGAATTTCCTCACGTTCGTCAAGCAATCCCTGCAAGTATCGATTGTCATTTTTGAGGTTTGCCTTGGAATGCATCAGAGTTCCAATGATGTCCTTTTGATGCAGCGACTTGGCTACCTGGGCACTGATCTGCCACATCATTTCTTTTTCTGTATCGCTGTAGCGGAAGTCTTTGGCAAAACTTTCCAATAACATGACACCCACGATACGATTGCCCTCGAGCAAAGGTAAGCCGATCGCGTCCTCAGGGATTTGACTAATTTCGGGATCCAATCCGCGACTGATTTTGATTCGATAAATGTCATCACGATTGATATGAACGAGCTCTCGGGACTGGACGACCAGGTTCAATATCGCACGGCGTTCCAAAGTGTCAGGATCAAGGTAATCGTGATCCTGAGCCGCTTGGTTCAGGTGACAGGGAATGGTGAGCTGACTTGTTTCTGGGTCAACCAGACCGATTAGTAGACTGTCGACTTGTGTGAGTTTGTCGATGACTCGATGTAATGCCCGATAGAAGCCATCGCTATCAGTTTCCATGTGGGAAAACGAGGCGATATCCAGTAGCGCGTTCGGTAAATCCTCCACCGAATAGTCTGGCGTCTCTATACAGCTTCTCACCTGAACTTGGGGAGTTTCAGGGTTTGCTGGATCATGATGTTGCATTTCGCCACTCAAAATATGGTTCGGTAGACAGAGGGATGTGATGTAAAAAGATAAAACTCCATAGAACTGTAGGTCAGGAATAACTGGGGGAGCGGTGGATAAAAAAACGAAGGCCAAACCTCGATTTCACCCATGCTTGGAACAGAAACCCCTGCTAAAGGGCGTTAGAATCTGCACAGTCCACAAAATCGCCGAGTGTTGCAATGAGTCTAGGCGGGCTACCAGAGTGGTTATTGAGCACCACAGTAGAGCGGATTTTTGTCGGTTGGCTTTGCCGTCGTGCCGCGACACCGGGCCTTGGTTCTGGCTCTCCCTCGGCCAAGCTTAAAAAAAGCATGCTTGACGAAACGGAAGGCGCCTAGGCGGCCATGAAATCGCGGAACCCCGGTTCGTGCGTGATCAGAAATTCCGGCGAGCGCACCACAGACTCACGGTTCGATAGGTTTGAGTTCGGGACCGATTTGAGTTCGGGACCGATTTGAGTTCCGTTAAGCCAACTCTTTCTGAATAACCGTTCCCTCGGGCGTTTGCCGTATTTCAAAACCCATTTCGCGAATCTTATCTCGAATCCCGTCAGCAGTTCCCCAATCCTTGGCGGCGCGTGCGGCATCCATCTCCTTGCAGAGATTTTCCAAAACCGCTTCCAGATCGGCGTCCTCGCCGGCACTTTCGGGTAACAGGGCGGGATCCATACCTTCATTAATTGGCGCGACGGAAAGCACAGCGTTTATTTGCTTAAACACTGCCAATGATTCCGCTGGGTTCTCAATCGGTGCCGAAAGAAATTTATTTACAACCGCCATCGCTTCGGAAATATTCAGATCATTTGCCAAGGCTTTACCAAAATTTTGCAGCACAGGATGGTCCAAGCCCACCTCGACCACTTCATCGCCAGCTTGTTGTTCAAGCTTGGCTCTAAATTCGATCAATTTTCGCACCTGATTTGCCGAGTCCTCGATGCCTTTGGCGGTGAAATTCAAATTATCACGGTAATGCGATTTAATGAGTTCAAAACGAATCACGGCAGGGTCAACTTTTTTACCCCACAATTCATCCGTCTCAGCACCTTTTTTGAAATTTCCCTCCATCACGTCGCGCACGGTGTAAAACGTTCCGGAGCTCTTAGACATCTTTTTGCCTTCGACGAACAGAAACCTGGCGTGAATCCAATAATTTGCAAACGCTGACTCCCCACTGGCACAGCGTGACTGCGCAATTTCACATTCGTGATGCGGGAATATCAGGTCCTCTCCTCCCGTGTGGATATCAATGACTTCGCTGCCCAGCATCTTGGAAGCCATCACGGAACACTCAATGTGCCATCCTGGATAACCTTCGCCAAACTCAGATTCCCATTTCATAATATGGTGGGTATCTGGTTTCCAAAGCATGAAGTCAGCCGGATGCCGTTTGGAAGATTGATTCTCATCGGTAACACGACCGCCAGCGCCACTTTGTAATTGCTCCAAAGTGTTTCCGCTCAGCTTTCCATATTCGGGAAAACTTTCGACACTGAAGTACACCACGCCATCATTAGCCACATAGGCATGCCCGCGATCGATTAACTGGCGAATCATGGCCAGCATGCCATCAATATTATCCGTCGCCTTGGGCAAGCACTGCTGAGGGTTCTCAAAGGCAATCCTATATCCGAGGCGCTTCGAGTCTTCGATAAAGGCCGCGGTATAAAAATCGGCGATCTGATACGGATCATTGGGATTTTCGATGGCGCCGTCAGGTACTTGATAAGACTTTTTGCCTGCCTTCAATTTCGACATGGCGACCTCCATCTTGTCTTCGCCTTCGTCGGCATCATCCGTCATATGTCCCACGTCGGTAATATTGGAAACGTGCTGGACGTCGTAACCAGCGAATTCCATAAACCGTCTCAGCAGATCCCCAAATAGAAACGTGCGGAAGTTACCGATATGCGCAAAGTCGTAAACCGTAGGGCCACAACTGTACATCTTGACCTGCCCCTGCTCGATGGGCTGGAAGGCTTCAAGTTGGTTCGTCAGCGAGTTATAAAATCGAATTTCCATACCAGCGGCCTAACTGAGAGATTTGCGCGTCAGTGATCTACAGAAAAATCTAACGCTGTCAACAAATTGCGACAAGCCGAATCGGTCAGGCGTTCGCGAAAACGGGCCGGGGCGCAGGGAAGATTTCGTATGCCTAGTACAAAACCACCGGCTAAATGCCGCCAATCAGCTGATAAATCCAAGGATGCACCCAGGGATTCGACCAAGCGTAAAACGAGGCACCAATGCTAATCGCTAATAGAAGCAACGCAAAAAATCGCATGCCACGACTTTCGCTCATCGCATCAAGAGCAGGAATCATGGCCAGCAGCCACATCGGTATGAGCCAGAACAGCCACCTTGGTGCACAGCAGTAACCGCCATAATTTCGGTCGATTTCGGGTCTCGTGACATAAAAGACAATCACCACGATAGAAATGGTCAAGATGGCCCAACCTAAAAGCCTCAAGCGATAGCGGGGTGAAACACAAAGAATCAGCACGCCGAAAATTGAGAGAAACCAAATAGGTGTCAGCGAGAAAACGCCATGATGTCCAAGTGTGAGGTTAAATAGATAGGTATCCCAACGACTCTCGCCTCGGTCCACCAAAGATTTCCCCTCGTTACCACCCAACCAATAACTACCCGGATACTCATACCAGTTATTCCAACGATGCACCGCCACACCGAAACCGTCGCCGCGTTCCACCAAAACGAGCGGCTCGGTTTTTTCGTCAAAATACATGATCCAGCGGGATTTCACCTCAGCCGGATTCGAGGTAGGCCACTCACCACGGAGGACTTGCGCTTCATCGAAATCATCTTCATCGAGGTCTTCACGCACCGCCTGCAATGACTCGCGCAATCGAGAATTGACGGTTCCTTGCCCCAACTCAGCAGTATTTATTTCGTCGATCAGATTGAGGATGGGACCGTCGCCACGATGAGCATAAGCCGGCTGCCAGGTCCCGTGGGCAATGTAGTTGGTCACAAAAAATGCTGCTGCGACAGCAAGCACTGGAGGTAAAAACGCCAATAACGTTTTCGATACGCTACGTAACATACACAACACGAAAGCCGTCAATAAAAAGGCCAATGCCGGAATTTCGAACGCCGCAGCCAAAGCAGCCATCAACCCGCACAGCAAAAACCAACCAGCACGATCCGACTGCTTCTTCCAAATCATCACCAACGCATACAGGGACAATGACACGGCCACGACCGCTGGTAGGTGATTATTGAGAGAGATCGCAAATGTCGTAACAAACGTCGCAAACCCGGCGCAGCCGACCACGAACATGCGTGACCATTCCGATTCGGCAACCAATTCGCTTATCCGGCCGATCGACCAAAAGAACAATATCAGTGGCAGCACCTGGCAGATCAATAAAAGCCAACGCACCACATCAAAGGGATTGTTCGCCAGATCCCAGCCCGTACAGTACTTGAGCGCAATGTAGGGGTAAGTAACCAGCGTAGGTAATAAAGTTGGCTTGCTGGAATAAAAATGCGGTCGAAAATCTCGGCCCCAATGCATGACCTTGTCGATCGTATCCCAAGACTCCCCATCTTCCGCCGCCAATACCAAATCAATAGCGTAGGTATCGTGATCGCCCAACGAACGGATCGTGCACCAGCGGCTGCGATCGTTCGCGCTAAAGAACGGTACTTCTTCGCTGTAAGAGACGCTACTAACTTGCCACAGACGCGATGACACGACTGCCGTTGAGCAGATAATCAGCAACCAGAAAATAGCCCATCGCGTTTTACTATCCAACTGGATATGCCGCGATGTTTCCGCTTGCTGTGATTCCAGTTCGTTTTCCATTTCGTGTCAAAGTTCCCAGATGGAAATATTCGCTGCCTCAGACATTCCGCTCGTTGCAATCAGGTCAAACTTTCATCAACTCAATCTGCAGAGACCGTTGACGATGACTTTTTAGGAGTGCCAACCACCGAACGGACCGCATATCGACGTGAGCGTTTCTGGTCCCTCGCGACCAGCAATTCTGCCAAAAAGCCCATGGTTAACAACTGAGTACCAACCAATAAAGCAGCCACTGAATATATCACGACAGGACGTTGATGTAACGGTGTCCAGTCAGGATAAAAGTTCATTCGTAACACCCAGTAAATTGCCATGAATAACATTCCCGAGATTCCTCCCAGGAAGCTTGCCAGCCCGATCAGGCCCAGTAATTGTTGCGGACGTTGACTGTAACCGGTCAAGAAACAGACCGTCATCAGATCGAGGAGTCCCTGCACGATGCGAAATGGACCATACCTTGATCGACCATGCTTTCTTGGTCGATGGTTGACAACGGCCTCGCCAATGCGAAATCCCCGAGCCGCCGCGAGTACCGGAACAAATCGGTGGAAGCCACCATACAAATCCACTTCATCAAAAACTTCTCTTCGATAAAGTTTGAACCCACAGTTGTGATCATGCAATTTCACCTTGGTCAGGGTATTCACCAGGCCATTGAAAATCCGCGATGCCCAGCGACGTGACCATGGATCTTGACGATCTCTTTTCCAACCGCTGACCACGTCATACCCAGATTCCATAGTTTTCAGCAGGTTGGGAATCTCGCGGGGGTCATCTTGTAAGTCCGCGTCAATCGTCACCACGTAGGCATGCTGCGCGATGCCAGTGCCAGCTGAGAGGGCTGCGGCTTTTCCAAAATTTCGCCGCAGCTGAATACCTTTTACACGCGTGTCCACTGCCGCCAGTTCATCGATAATGGCCCAGGATTGATCCGTGGAACCATCATCCACAAACACCATCTCAAAGCAATAATCGTTGGCCTCCGCCACCGAAAGCAAATCGGCGTGCAATTCCCGCAAACTGGGGGCTTCGTTCAAAAGGGGAATCACAATGGAAATGTTGGTAGGCATCTTTTAATTATAGCTATCAATTAAATGCTTGCACTCATGGTGCCGAGTTCGAATCGCCTGGTTTCACAATTTGAGAATCTAAGCAGGTTTATTGGCAGAAATCAATCTCGTCAAGCATGGCAGAAAGCTGGATTCCCACGTGATTGGCATATCTCTATTTACTGTCGACCAAGAAAGCGTTTACGATTCAGCCTATGTCGGACATCGGAACAGGTTTGGATGTAGCCGGCTCGTTAAAGGACTAACACAATCTGTAACTAGATTGACTCTGGAGAAGGATCGATGCGCAATTTCGTCGCTTTGACTGTGGGGGCACTTGCCCTTACATGTGCTCTAAATTCCTCAAATGCTCAAGATTTCCTTGGGTCGAACAACCCTCAACAGGAGACCTTCACGTACCATCTGGAGCTCACGGAGTCGATGCTCACCGATTTAAGAAGTGGTATGGAATTGACCAGCATGATTCCTGCGGAATTGCGAAATCGGGTAACGCACGTCAATTTACGCATGGTCTCAAAAAACCAACCTGCAACGGCCCCGCAGAATCAGGGAAATGACGGCCTTTTTTTCCGGAACAGTAATAACACCAGCCAGCTTTCACCGACGCCGCAAATCAGCTCAGGCACTCCCAATCAGGCGGTATCTTTACCGTC